>DPDG01000061.1 GCA_003526375.1 Lentisphaeria bacterium | reverse complement strand
ATTTAAGAGACGCTACACTAGCGGCACCGGCGGACGGTGCTCAGCCCGTCGATCCGGCACATTATCTGAAACAGGGACTTCCCGTCGAATTCCATGTCAGACCGCCGTCATGGTCGAACTGGAACCATGACCCGCTCTGCAATATACGGGAGGGCAAGACTGGAAAAGGCAGAGTCGTCACGGCGCAGGCCTCTTATGTCAATCATCTCTTTCAGATGCGCCAGGATTCCGATGTTTACGCATCCAGCCGTTTCCCGTGGGCGGCATTCAATAAAGCGTGGCTTGCGCGTATGATGTACTACGCGGCGGGCAAAGTACCGCAGAGTTTCGGCACGGTCACTGTTTCCGGCGGCATGGCGAACGCAATGTGCTCCGGAATGCCGGACGGCACTGCCGTGATGTGGGAAATTACAGATAAAAACGGACAGAAAGAGGCAGCAGGCAAAAGCGTTGTCAGGAACAATTCGGTGTCGGTCAGCCTCCCTGCCCTGCACATGAACGGCAGGCATGTTCTCGCGCTTCATGCTCTTGACGGAAACGGCAGAACCCTTGATTATACCGCAAAAACATTCATGAAACAAGGTCCCGTGCTCGCCGGTATCAAGGACAACAAACTTTTCTACAAAGAAGACGAGGAAGCCGATCTCTCCGTTTCCATCAGCGATTTTGCTCCCGGCATGAGTCTTGAGTGGAGTTTGGAAGATTTTTCCGGACGTATCCTCGAAAGCGGCAGTGCGGACGCGGCGCCACAGACAAGTTTCAAAGTTCCGCTGAAATCACTCTATACCAATCTCGGCAACGTATCTGTGACTTTGAAGCAGACGGGAAAAATACTGGATACCCAACGCATCACGGTAATAGCGCAGGACCGTGACAAGAAACGTCTTGTGGAAGACTTCACGCCGTCACTCTGGCACTTCGGCACGGATATCCCGCAGGAGTTCGGGGAAGCGGTTGACAGACAGTTTGAAAAAATCGGTTTCCGCTGTTACCTGATGCCGTTCCGCCGCATGGGAGATCTGGCAGCCGGAATGGGCGTCGGAGGAAATTACCGCGGAGGCGGCGACATGTTCTGCGGCTGGCCGCAGAAAAACAATATCCGCGCCCAGCAGTTCAATACGGAGCAGAGTCGTAAGGCGATCAGCGACAGAGCGGAAAAATGGGCGCGGAATGACCGGCAGCTCGGCGTGATTCATGACGCACTCTGCGATGAACCGAATCTTGTCCGTCCCGGAACAGGTGCGGAACTTGATGAACATCCGGACAATGTTGCGGAATTCCGCAGACGCATGACGGCGAAGTACGGTTCGATCGGCAACTATAACAAACGCATGGGAACAGCTCACAGAAGTTTTGAGGAGATTGGCCCGGCACGCATGAAAGAGGCACGCGAAAGCGGCAGATATGCCGAATTCATGGAATGGCGCAACTTCAACACAGACCGCTGGTGCGAAATCATCAGAACTGTTTCCGAAGCGGCAAAAAAAGGCGATCCGAACTCCGCGCTCTCGCTTTACAACAGCTTCGGGCAAGGTGCGCTCGGCGGCAACGACTACTGGAAGCTCCTCACGAAAGCCGGACTCGGCTTCTCGCAGGAATACACCTCCATGGTTTACCAGGGAAGCAGCCCGATTTATGAATTCGACGAGTTTTACCGTTCTTTCCGCCCGGACATGAGGGTCTGGGGATTTACCGGATACTATTTCAGCCGTGATAAATCCTTCTTTCAGCCGTGGTGGTTCGCCCTGCACCGTTACGGCGGATTCACCTGGTTCGCGGCATTCTCCGGCATGGGGTCAGGGGGCGGCGGCGCATGGCTCAATATGCTTGATTACACCGGAGCCTACACGGAAGATGCAAAAAATATGCAGGAAAGTCTGGAACGATCCGGACTGCTGGACGGACTCGGCAAAGTCTTCCTTGAATATCAGTGGGCTCCGAATGACATTGCAGTCTATTACTCCCACAACAGCATGCTGCTCTCTTTCATCCGCGGCAAGGAAACAAACGAGGGGGAAATCCATGCAGGCGGTCCCCTCCGCGACTACTTCCAGAGCCGGCACAATATCCGCTACCTGCTGGAGGAACTTCTTTATCAGTATGATTTCCTCGCACCGGAACAGATCAGCAACGGCAGACTGAATGACCGCAAGATTCTCTTTCTGCCGGGAATCAGCGCAATGTCCGACCAGGAAATTGCCTCCGTCAGAACATTTCTCGCAAAAGGAGGCGTGGCTATAACAGATTTTCTTCCGGGAACTCATGACGAACTTGGAATGAAACGTGCGGCTTCCCCCTTCGCAGGAGAAAAAAATATGGTTGTCCTCGGCAAAATATTCAATGACAAGGATCAGGCGCAAAGACAGCAGATATTCGGCCTTCTCGCAAAAGCGGGAGCAAAACAGATCGTCGGCAGCCACAACGCGGTAAAAGTCAGGGGACGCGAAGCCATGCACTTCGCAGACGGCAATATGCATATTTTTGCCGTCGTCCGGAACCAGACACGCTCCAGCGACACATTGGAACAGACGTTCACGTTTCCCGTAAAGGGACATGTCTATGATCTGCGTGCAGGAAAATATCTCGGGAAAACGGACCGGATTACAGCAGAAGTTCCGCATGGAGAAGCATCGGTCTGGGGAGTCTATCCCTATCAGGTCGGCAAGGTTGAGATTCAAGCCCCGGTAACGGTCGGAGGCGGCAGGGATTTCACTGCGGATTTGCAAATTACCGCAAGCAGGGGAATCCCCGGAAAACACGTTTTCCATGTGGAAGTTCTTCCTCCGGACAGGAAAGCGCGTTTCTTCATGAAACGCAATCTCACGGCGGAAAACGGCAAAGCAAAACTTATTTTCCGCATGGCGGAAAATGATCCGGAAGGAGACTGGCTCCTGCGCGTCACAGACGTGATGACCGGAGTTTCCGCGGAACACAGATTCACACTCCGCTGATTCTCTCCCGGAAAGAATGAAAAAGCACAGGAAATCTGCGACTTGAAACTCTCAGGACTTGCCGGTTCCTGCCGGCAGGTCTATTTTTACGGTGACAAAAAAAGAACGCACGGAAAGAGTTCCGTACGTTCCCCGGCGCCGTTGCAGGTTATTCAAAAATCAACCAGCCGGCACACTTCGGATTGTAGTCACGATGAAGCAGACGACTCGTCCACGGCTCACGTCTGACCCAGCCGTCCGTGCCGCTCCACAGGTTGAACCGCATCGGGAAATTTTTCCTGCGGAATCCATCAAAGACCTCCATCGGAATCCGAATCGTCAGTCTGCCGTTTTCACGCACATACTCCACAGACGGAATCTCGCGGAAGATGAAAGAATAAAGAACCGGTTTGCCCGATTGATCAAAATCAATGCGGACCGGCGGCCAGAGGCGGCACGGTTCAATCTCCACAGTAAATGCCTTGCCTTCACTGCCTTCGACAACGATTGAAAGCATCTGCTCATCATAATATGAAGTCCAGCTTATCCCGGTCCCCCCCGCCTTCTCCATATTTCCGGACGGAGTTCCCCTCCGGCAGACGGACTTTGCACCGACCGGATTCTCGCCCGTATATTCCGCAATGAACGGAGCATCCATCCTGAATTTCGGAAAATCCACATCGAGAAGCTGTTCCAGCAGGGCAACACGCGCCTCCAGTTTTTCCGGAAAAAACAGATAGCCTTCCGCTTCGGAGTGATATCCCAGACGTGAATCCTGTTCGCAAAGCTGTTTCATGCTCCTGGAATTCCGGATCTCATCCTGCACAATCCCGCGCAATGCCTCCAGATTGTCTTTACGCTCGAAGAACATCTCCTCACGCAGAGAATAGAAAGCCAGCAGATTCAGGGTGCTGCGCATCTGAAGCGAAATCGCACGCGCAAGATTGATGTCCGCGATCCGGGCGGGGTCATCCGAATAGTCGCCGCGCAGGGACTCCAGAATATCCGTTCCTTTCTGCCAGAGTTCATACATCTCGCGGCAAAGCGTCAGCCCCTCCGCCAGCGTATGCTGGTAGATCAGGCATTCGCCGATGCGGTCGCCGCTGACTTCAGGGAAGTTCTTCAGAATCCAGCTCGGGGAAACGGGCTCATCCACAGGGAAAAGATGCAGAGGCCACGCGATCGAATGATGAAGCGGTCCGAACCACTCGAATGCAATATTTCCGGGAAACTTCTGATATCCCTCCGAGAAATACTTCCATGCTTCCACGACTTTCGGAGTATGTCTGCGCCACTCCGGACGCGCCAGCATCGTCAGGAACTCGTCTTCCGACTGCGGAAACGGCTCGAAAGAGAGCTCGCCCGCTGCCTTGTTCATGAGTCCCGGGTAATTTCCGAAATACCAGCACTGCATCGCCGCATAGACGCCGAGCTCATGCATGGTCTTATACTTCTCGTAAAGATTGCCCGGAACCGGGATAAACGGCACGGAGGCATTCTCGTGCGAACAGCCGACCTGAAGTTTGGCGCCCACCTTTTTATTGCGTGCGGCGATATGGCGGAACAGTTCGGAAGGCCCGATGTAAGCCAGGGAATAATCGAACACATGCCGCCCTTTGCCAAGCTGCTCCACAACGCCGCCGGACTCGAAATTGAACATGATTCCGCTCTCCTCCGGCCATTTGGAGGCGGCCTCCTCCAGACGCTTCATGAAACCGGAGCCGTCACGCTGCCCGGGAGCGTAAAACCAGCCGATGAACTCCGCTTTCGGGCTGACCTTGTGAATTGCATCCGTCATGACTTCGGCAAGTTCGCGGTAAATATCGGCGGGATCGCGTTCGGAACAGCGCGGACAGCGGCAGTGCACCTCATCGTAAAGCATATGGCTGACACACGCTCCGTTGTCCTCTCCGAACATGATATTGATCACACCGCCCAGATCGGGAACCGCGGTAAAAAGCCGTGTCAACGACTCTTCGATGTATTTCTTCCCCGTTTCCGTCGAAGTGCAGAAGAAACCGAATCCATCGTGATGATCGCCAATCAATTCGGGATGGTTTTCCGCATCCTTTGCCGGAATGGAATAATGCGTATTTCCGAACAGTTTCGGTTCACTGAAAAAGACATAGATCCTGATCCCGAAACGGGCGCAGCGTTCCACGGTCAGACGGAGTTTCTCAAGCCGTTTTTCCGACTCTTTGCCGCGCCCGGGAAAAATACTTGACGGCAGATCCCGGAAATACATTGTAAGCCACAATCCGTTGATCCCTTCATGCGCAAGCTTGTTCAGATATTCGTCGGGATAATAGTTGATGTCGTTGGTCAATTCGTCGATAAAGAACGGCGGACGGTAGGTCGGGCCGAAGAAACAACGTGAAATGCGGTGCTTCACAAACGGGCGGCGTTTCCACTCTCCGGCGGTCGCGGAGGGACCCTCCGCCTCGCAGATGCGATCCTCAAGGAAATATATCCCGCGGCGCATTCCGTCAACGTCAGCAGCCTTTACAGTGCAGGAATCCGCACGGATGGCAACCGAATACTCCTCCTGCCCCAAAGAAGCCTCGAACAGGAAATGAATCGGATAAGTCCCCGCTTTCTCTGCAACTCCTTTGGCATTCAGGACACGGCGGAGTGACAGGAACGCAGTATCCAGGCTGCCGTTGCTGTCCGGAAACCCGATTTGCAGTTCCACACCGTCCTTCATGCAGTCCTGCGCCTCGCCCGCGGGACATCCGGTTCCTTTGGCAAAGTGATAGGACAGCGGTTTTTTCAGGTCATCGATGAACGCCATCGATTCATGCGGAGGCTGGGGAATCTGAGAAAACGCTTTGATGTCTTCCTTGTTCATTGTTTCACCTTGATTTTATTGAAACGTTTAAATTGATTTTATTAAAAAATTCCTGCCCCGGAGAGCAGGAAAACAGAGTTGTCATTTTACGGTCTGTTCAAACTCATCGACGGCTTTCTGCGCCGTTTCCCGCAGGAATTCCGCATCGGAATCTCCGATAACCTTCGGCACAAACGTAATCTCGGAGGTTCTGCGCCCATACAGGAATGCAAACCAGACACACGCCTGAAGATACTGTCCGCGCGTATTCAGATGAATGGTGTCGCGCCCAATCTTCAATTCGCCGTCCTCCCCTTTCTGCCACCACATCTGCCCGACAATCGAACCTGCCTGCGAAGGCAGATCCGGCCAATGCAGTGTTTCAAGAACTGCGGGATCATAATTCTGAAAGCGGAACGGCTGGTTCCGGCGCGCCAACTGGACCGCATATCCGGTCGGGATAATGCGGAGGTTCAATTCGGAAGCAAGCTTCCGGTAGGCTCCGGTCAACCGTTCATACATGCCGTCCTGATCGAAACCCCAGGCTCCGCCGGGCATCAGGCGCGGATCGTCCGCACGGTAGGACCAGGTCTGCTGGATCACGACCTCCGCCTGCGGTGCATATTTCTTCACATGCGCATGGATATTGGAGGCATACGGCTGATAGGTTTCCGGGTTCCAGCTCTCATGGCTCGCCTGCTGGATGGTGACGATGTCCCATGGTTCGCGCATGAGAATATCGCGCAGTTTGACACGGGGCACCTGATACATCATCGCCGTGGAATCTCTTTCCTCGAAGTCGATATAACTCCAGTGACGGCGAAGCTCGCATCCGCCGTGGTTGGCACGGTCGAAAAGAATCCCGCATCCCGCAGACTTGACGACGTCCGCAAAATAAAATACCAGACTGTCCGTGAAACTGTTTCCGATCGTCAGAATCTTCAAATCCTGTTTTACACTCATTTCAACAACTCCTGCACTATTTTATCCGATGGATTACATGGTAAACTGGGGACCGAGGTAAACCTCTCTGGCTTTGGGATCATTCACAAGGAAATTGCTGTCTCCTTCGCAGACGATCGTCCCCTGCGCCATCAGGTAGGCGCGGTCCACGCAGGAAAGCGTCTCGCGTACGTTGTGGTCCGTAATCAGAATCCCCATATTGCGCTGTTTCAACTGGTAAATGATCTGCTGCACATCATATACGGCAATCGGGTCAACACCGCTGAAAGGCTCGTCAAGCAGAATAAACGCGGGATTGGTCACAAGAGCGCGGGTGATCTCAAGGCGTCTGCGTTCGCCTCCGCTCAGCGTCATGGCTTTCTGTTTTGCAAGGTGCGCAAGCTCCAGTTCATTAAGAAGCTGATGAAGACGTTCCTTGCGTTCCCTGGAAGAAATCGCCAGCGTTTCAAGAATCGCCATGATGTTCTGCTCCACGGTCAGTTTACGGAAAATCGACGGGTCCTGCGCAAGATATCCCATTCCCATGCGCGCCCTGACATACATCGGCTGCTGGGAAACGTCGATCCCCTTGAAGAAGATCGTTCCGGCATCCGGCTTGATCAGCCCCGTGATCATATAGAAACTCGTGGTTTTGCCCGCTCCGTTCGGACCCAGGAGCCCCACGACTTCGCCGCGCCTCACGTTGATATGCACATTATTGACGACGCGCCGTCCGTAATAAGCCTTCATCAGCCCCTGCGCATCCAGCAGTAAATCCTCCGCCATAATCCGGTTCCTCCTTGTATTAATTCTTGAGAAGCCCGCCTTCGGCTGTCACGCTGACACGACCGAGGACATTGATGCGCTCTGTTTTGATATCGACGATAATCTGTTCACCGGAAAGCCTGCTGCCGCCGCTGACAATCACCGGATTATTCTCCGTAAGAGTAATCGTATCCGCCGGCAGGTCATAGACCGCTTTTCCGGCGAATGCCTTCTGGACATTGCTTCCGGCAACCTTTTCACCGGAGTTCCGGGTAATCACCACATCCCCCACGCACTCAATCCGCGTCACCTGTTTATTGCCTTCCGGATTCATGTCGCTTCCCGCATCGGACCTGGATTTTCCCGCATCCCCCGCCGGCTGCTCCGTTGGCTTATTTTCCAAAAAAATCGTCATCTTCTGGCACTTGATGTTCATTTCTGGGTCATCGACCTCCACATTTCCGAGAAGAATGATCTTGTCCTTTGCAAGATCAATATCCATGGAATCGGATTTGACCGTCGTCGGAATATTGGATTTTTCCGCACGGCTTTTTCTGGTCTTGTTCATCATCAGGTTCGCGAACTGCGCCTGCGTCTCCATGCAGAACACCGCAGACAGCGCAAAGACCAGCGCAATGGTACATTTTTTCAGGGTAAAAGACTTTACGGTCATTTTGTTTGATCCTCTGTTTTTGTTTGATTCGTTGTCGTGCTGCCGCCCATTCCGCGCTGTCTGTACTCCGGACGGATCACCATCCTGACCTTGCTGCGGATATGAATCAGCTTGTTTTCATAGTCGGCATCAAAACCCACGCCGTCAATGTCCATCTCACGGGAACGGAAAAATGCGGGAGTATCCCCCCTGAGCACCTTCGTATTCTTATCATACTGCGCGGCAGTGGAGGAGATCAGGGCACGGCAGTGTTTCTTGTCCGCCCAGAATTTCCGGACCTCCTCCGCAGACGTATTCAACGGATACATCTTCACGCTGCCGAGCGGAACCACCTCATTGATGTTGCTGATATTCTCATTGACGATATCCACTTTCGGATTTTCCAGATTGATGAACGCGCCCAGATTCGTCGCTTTGTCGCCGTAAAGAATAAACTGGAGACGGTTGTCCTTCTTCCGGTATTCCGGCAGAGCGAAATCCGACAGCGCCACGGAAGCGCCCGTATCATCCGCGGCGGACAAATCCATCGGCAGAACCGGCAGAAACGCCGGCAGAAACACCGCCGTAAGAAATGTCAGCCGAAGTATCTTTCCATCAATGAATCCCATTTGCCTTGTTCTTTCAGTAAAAATTCAATCGCCTCACGCACGGCGCCTCTGCCCCCCGCGTGTTTCGTCCGCATGTCGCAGACCCGGTCCAGTTCGCTGACGGCGTCGCCGACCGCCACGGCAAAACCGCACCGGCTCATCGGGCGGGCATCCACGATATCATCCCCGATGTACATGCACTCCTCCGGAGCAAGGGAGTGATCCTCCAGCAGAGCCGTGAATCCCGAATCCTTGTCCAGTATTCTCTCATACAGAAAATCCAGTTTCAATTCCGCCGCGCGGATACGGTTCGCCGCCGACTTGCGCCCGGAAAGGATTCCGACCAGAAGCCCTGCACGGCGGGCAAGCACGATCCCGTGCCCGTCGCGGACATTGAAAAACTTGATCTCGTTTTCCGTTTCCCCGCCGTATCCGATCCGCCCGTCGGTCAGCACGCCGTCCACATCCAGAACGACAGCTCTGATTTTACTGCATTTTCCGTGTAAGTTCATAAATCGCAAGCACCTGGTCAAGAACTTTTTCCGCATTTGCAAAATCAAGGCTGTTCGGTCCGTCCGAAAGCGCCTTTTCCGGCTGCGGATGCACCTCCATGAAGATTCCGTTGATGCCGACAGCGGCTGCCGCACGGGAAAGCGCCGCAATAAATTCACGCTGTCCGCCGGAGGCATTGCCGAGCCCACCGGGAAGCTGAACGGAATGCGTCGCATCGAAAATCACCGGATAACCGAACGAACGCATCGTCTGAAGCGACCTCATGTCCACGACGAGATTGTGATATCCGAACGACGAACCGCGCTCCGTCAGCATGATGTTTTCACATCCCGCACCCTCAAGTTTGCCAACCGCGCCTTTCATATCTTCCGGCGCCATGAACTGTCCTTTCTTCACATTGACCGGAAGCCCGGTCCGCGCGGCGGCAACCAGCAGATCCGTCTGGCGGCAGAGAAACGCCGGAATCTGGAGCACATCCACGACCTTCGCGACAGCCTCCGCCTGCACTGATTCATGAATGTCGGTCAGGACAGGAAGATTCAGTTCGGATTTGATCTCCGAAAGAATTTCAAGTCCGTATTCCATGCCGTTGCCGCGGAACGACCCGCCGGAAGAACGGTTCGCCTTGTCGAACGACGCCTTGAAAATATACGAAACTCCGCGCGAGGCGCAGAGGTCTTTCAGGAAAGATGCGATTTCAAAACAGATCTCCCTGCTCTCCGCAACACACGGTCCGCCGATCAGAGTGAATTCCGGACCGCCGATTTCAAAATTTCCAACTTTTGCAGTTTTCATATCACTTCCCCTCTGCTTTTCAGTTCGGCAAGGAACTGTTCCGCTTTTACGAGTTCTTCGGGAGTGTCGATCCCGACACTCTGGTAGACGGTTTTGATGACCTTGATCCGCATTCCGTTTTCAAGCGCGCGGAGCTGTTCGAGCTTTTCGCATTTCTCCAGGTTGCCTTCCGGCAGGGAAACGAACCTGGCGAGCGAGGAACGCCGGTAAGCGTAAATGCCCCAGTGACGGTAAGTCTCCATCTCGGCGCCGCCGGTCCGCAGGAACGGAATCATGGAACGGCTGAAATAAAGCGCGAAATTGTCCGCCGTCATGACGACTTTCACCATATTCGGGTTATTCTCATATTCCGCGCGGGGACACGGCACAACCACAGTCGCCATATCCGGGGCGTCATCCGCGGAAATGGCGTCAATCAGCGAGTCAATGACCTGCGGCTTGACAAACGGTTCGTCGCCCTGCACATTGATGATTGCTTCCGCGTCACGCCCCTGAACCGCCTCCCAGATCCGGTCGGAACCGGACGGATGATCCGGGGAAGTCATCACGACCTCCGCGCCGAATGCCCTGGCGGCGTCGAAGACTCTCTGATCATCCACTGCAATCAGGACATCATCCGCTTTGGAGCGTTTCGTGCGTTCCCAGACATGCTGGATAATCGTCTTGCCGCCGAGATTCATCAGCAGTTTGCCGGGAAATCTCGTGCTGGCATAACGCGCAGGAATCACCGCAATACTTTTCATCGACATCACAAAATACTCCCGTCAGAAGTTATGGGACACCAGACCGTCGCGCAGTTTCGGTTCGAACCATGTCGATTTCGGCGGCATGATCGCATTTGCATCGGCAATCGCCATCAACTGGTTCAGCGTCGTGGGATACATCGAAAATGCGACAACGCCCTTGCCGGCATTGACCAGTTTCTCAAGCTCTTTCGTACCGCGGATTCCGCCGATGAAGTCGATGCGCTTGCTTGTGCGCGGATCGTCGATGCCGAGAATCGGGGCAAGGATATTGTCCTGAAGAATGCTGACGTCAAGCTGCTCGATCACGCCCAGGGACGAAATGTCGAAACGCGGGCGCAGGAGACTCCATCTGCCGTCGAAATACATGCAGAACTCGCCGCTTCCCTCCGGGGACGGGTTCGTCGTGGCGCTGATGATGAATTTCTCGCTGACTTTGTTGATGAACTCCGCATGGGTAAGCCCGTTCAGGTCTTTGACGACGCGGTTGTAAGGCAGAATGCGGAGCTGGGACGCGGGGAACGTGACCGCGAGGAAGTAATTATAATCTTCCTTTCCGGTATGTTTCGGATTCGCGGCGCGGCATGTCGCGGCGGCGCGGGAGGCGGAAGCGGCGCGGTGATGTCCGTCGGCAATGTAGAAAAGCGGAACTTCCGTATCAAATATTCTGGAAAGTTTCAGGCTTCTCTCTTTTCCGGCTTTCCAGAGTTTGTGTTCGATTCCGTCCGGCGCGGTGAAACTGAAATACGGTTTCTCTTTCATGATGCCGTTCACAACAGCGTCAATCTCCGCCGAATCACGGTATGTCAGGAAAACGGGCCCGGAATGGTTGCGGAGCTCCATCACGTGGCGCGCACGGTCATCTTCCTTGTCGCGGCGGGTCTTTTCATGCTTCTTGATGATATCCGCGTCATAATCCGCGGCGGAGGCGGCTCCTGCGATGCCGACCTGCGTATGTTCTCCCATTTTCAGGGAATAGACATAAAGGTTCGCTTCGGGATCTTCTTCCAGCGGCGCTTCCTTGCAAAGACGCTTGAAGTTCGCGGCCGCCTTCGCATAGACCTCGTCGGAGTAAAGATCGGTTCCCGGAGCAAGTTCGATTTCGGGGCGGGACACTCTGAGAAAGCTCAGCGGATTGCCTTCCGCAAGCGCGGCGGCTTCTTCGGTATTCACGACATCATACGGAACGGCGGCGACAGCCGCGACTTTTTCCGGTACCGGCATCAGAGCATGAAAGGGTAAAAATTTTGCCATAATCGCATTTTCTCCTGATTTTAAACTGAAACAATATCAGATGGGAAAGATACACTTTCTATGGCATTTCTTCAAGTTCTCAAGAAAAGATATTGCAGAATCTTTTAGAAATCGCATGACGGAAATGCTTCTGCCGGGCTCATGTCGCCGCCGGCAGATATTTTTTCCGAACTTTTTGCCGTTTTCTCTTTTCCAACGCACGGCGGGAAACGGCAAATCAATTTGCACTTTGGACAATGACGCAGTAAATTAATCAGTTCAACCAAAAGGCTTTTCACATCATGAAAGACGATATCATCATAAAAGGCGCGGAGGAGCACAATCTCAAATCGATTGACGTGCGGATTCCGCGGAATACACTCACCGTGATCACCGGGCTCAGCGGCTCCGGGAAATCTTCTCTGGCTTTCGATACGCTGTATGCCGAGGGGCAACGGCGCTATGTCGAGAGTCTTTCCGCTTACGCGCGCCAGTTCCTCGACCGGATGCAGAAGCCCAAGGTCGAACACATCGAAGGGCTCTCCCCCGCAATCGCAATCGAACAGCGTTCCGCAGGTTCCAATCCGCGTTCCACCGTGGCGACCGTAACTGAGATTTACGACTACCTGCGCCTGCTTTACGCCCATGCCGGAGTTCCGCACTGCCCGAAATGCGGCAAAGTGCTCTCCGCACAGTCCGCGCAGGCGATCTGCGAGCGGCTGATGCGGCTGCCGGAAGGTCCGCAGATGATGATCCTCGCCCCCTACATCAACGGGAAGAAAGGCGAACACCGCGATGTGATCGAAAAAATCAAGCATGACGGTTTCGTCCGCGCACGCATCGACGGCGAAATCGTGACTCTGGACGGCGACCCGAAACCGCTGGCAAAAACAAAGCGCCACAGCATCGACGCCGTCATCGACCGTCTTATCTGCGGCAGGCTCGAACCGTCGCGCCTGAACGACTCCGTGGAAACGGCGCTCCGTCTCGGCGGCGGCAACCTGATCGTCATGATCGAAGACAAAAGTGCAGCCGGCGCGGCAAAGCAATGGAAAGAGGAACGGATCAGCGAATACCTCGCATGTACCGACTGCGATATCAGCCTCGGCAAACTGGAACCCCGCAATTTTTCGTTCAACAGTCCTTACGGAGCGTGCCCGACCTGCAACGGCATCGGCTCGCTTCTCGTCATGGACCCGGAACTTGCAATCCCGGATGACACCCTTTCGATCCGCAAAGGGGCAATTCCAGGCTGGCGGCGTGGTCCCCGCAGGTTGATTCTCTATTACAACCACATGCTTCGCTGTCTGGCGGAACACTTCAAGATGCCCGATATGCTGGAGAAGCCGTTCAAAGACCTGCCGGAAAACATCCGTCACGTAATCCTTTACGGAAGCGGCGAGGAATGCATTGATTTCAGTTTCCGGATTCGCGGCAAACTGTACAAATCTTTTACCCCGTTCGAAGGTGTGCTGGCAAATCTGCAGCGCAGACAGTCCGACTCGGAAAGCGAATCTGTGCGTGAACGTCTCAAGGAATATATGACGCACCGCATCTGCCCGGACTGTCTCGGCAAACGCCTCAAGCCGGAAAGCCTTGCCGTCACCGTCGGCGGACTCTCCATCGCAGAATACAATGCGTTGTCCGTGGAAAAAGCTTATGAGTTCATTACGACGCTGAAGCTCGACGAGGAGAAAACCGCAATCGCGAAAGAGGTCATCCGCGAGATCGCCTCCCGCCTCCGCTTCCTTTCCGACGTCGGGCTCTCCTATCTGACCCTTTCCCGCGAGAGCGGAACGCTGTCCGGCGGCGAGGCACAGCGAATCCGTCTGGCGACTCAGCTCGGCTGCGGACTCGTCGGCGTGCTTTACATTCTCGACGAACCCAGCATCGGACTGCATCAGCGTGACAACGACCGTCTGCTCGCCACTCTCCGCAAACTCCGCGACATCGGCAACACGGTCATTGTGGTTGAACACGACATGGACACCATGTTTGCGGCGGATTATCTGCTGGACCTCGGCCCCCGCGCCGGAGTCCACGGCGGTGAACTGGTCGCGGCGGGAACACCGCAGGAAGTCATGAAAGTAAAACGCTCCCTGACGGCGCAGTATATGACCGGAGAGGAAAAGATCGAAGTTCCGGCGAAACGCCTGAAAGGAACCGGCGAATTCATCGAAATCATCGGAGCCCGTCACAACAACCTGAAAAACGTCAATGTGAAGATTCCGCTCGGCACCTTCACCTGCGTAACGGGAGTCTCCGGCTCCGGCAAAAGCAGTCTGGTCAACGGAATCCTGCGCGCCGCCCTGGCAAAACATTTCCAGCTTGCGGACGAGCAGGAGCCGGGAAAATACAAGGAAATCCGCGGCTTGGAGCATATCGGCAAAGCGATCGTCATCGACCAGAGCCCGATCGGGCGCACCCCGCGCTCGAATCCGGCGACGTACACCGAACTGTTCTCCACGATCCGCACGATTTTCTCCACCCTGCCGGAATCCAAAATCCGCGGGTTCGGACCCGGACGCTTCAGTTTCAATGTGAAAGGCGGACGCTGTGAAGAGTGTCAGGGGGACGGCATCAAGAAAATCGAGATGCAGTTCCTGCCGGATGTCTACGTAACCTGCTCGGCGTGCCAGGGAAAACGGTTCAACAAGGAAACCCTGTCCGTCGCCTACAAGCGCAAGAACATTGCCGAAGTCCTCGACATGACCGTGGATGAGGCGGTAGACTTTTTCAGCGCGGTGCCGTCCGTCTACCGCAAACTCAAAACTTTGCAGGATGTCGGGCTCGGCTACATCACCCTCGGACAGCCCGCCACGACGCTCTCCGGCGGCGAGGCGCAGCGCGTCAAACTCGCGACCGAACTGGCGCGCGTCCCGCGCGGGCATACTTTCTATATCCTCGACGAACCCACGACGGGGCTTCACATGGCGGATATCAAGCAGCTTCTGGAAGTTCTGACCCGTCTGCGCGACAAGGGCAACACCGTTCTGGTAATCGAGCACAATCTTGATGTAATCAAGGTTGCCGACCACATCATCGACATGGGTCCCGAAGGCGGCAACGCAGGAGGACGCGTGATTGCGGAAGGCACACCGGAGGAAGTCGCAAAGAACACGAAATCCTTCACCGGTCAGTATCTGGCAAAGATGCTGAAGTAAGAGCTTTCAGAAAATGACATTACTCAAACAGGAATACCAATAATGAAAAGACTGAATGAGAGCATCAATCTCATTGCAAGGATCATGGCATTCATCATTCTTTTTGCGGCGGCATCGGCAATTGCGGGCGGATTGAGTTTTCTGCTGATTCTGTTTCTGTCATTCCATCTTATGCCGATCAAAGCCGGAAACGGACTCATTCAGTTTTTTGGCTCTCTCGGAATTGCCGGGCTGATCATGATTCCATTTTTCTGGTGGGAATTCAAATATCTGAGAACTATGCTGTTCCCCGGAAGGGAAGATACTGCAACTGTCCCGTCCGGACGCATTGCCGGAATGTTGAAAGGGATCATCATCGGAGCATCGCTGCCTCTGGCTTTCCAGATCGTTTTTTCAGTTCTCACCCTGAATGCTTTTTCGTTTTCGCTGTTGAGCCTGAACTTCTTATGGTTCATTCTTGCGTTTATCGTGATTTTCGCAGCCGCCGGTGCATGTCTTCCGCTGAAGGAGGAACCGTGCAGACGAAGCTGGATCGTCACCGGACTGCTGTGTCTGCCTCTGCTCTATTTGATAAGCAGTCTTCTGATTGTACTGATCCCGTCCGAAATGCACTGGCGCAGCCGTTTCATGTGCGATCTTGCACTTGGCACGGCTTTTACAGACAAGATCCTGCCGCGCAATGCAAGAGAAGTTGCCGTAAAACATAAAAGCTGTGTCATCTGGATTACCGCAACCTGGTCGTGCCATGTCGCAGAAAAGGATTTTCTGGAATTTGCCCGCAGCAACGGTTATCAGTTTGCGGAAAATGATCCGTATCATAATACAAACCCGGAAACGAATCACGAAAAAGTGGATGCAAGCACGTTGCTGCCGCTGGAACGACTGCCGGAATCCTATTATTTTTACAATTACCGCTACCGCAACTATGGCGGATGGGTCATGCTGTATGACCGGAAGAAACAGATTCTGTATGGGCATTACAGTTCCAGGTAACGGAAAACCGCATTTTCACCGGGACGGAGGAACTCTGAATTTTTGTATGGAGTCGAGGGTGCGGAGCCCTCGGCTCCTTTCTCATCAGTCTTCAAAATCCATGTCATCATCTTCCTGACGGACCGGCTTGAAGTTCCTGCGCTTTTCCTCCTCGCGTTTCCGTTTGAACATCTTCTTTTTGGCAAGAATTTCATTCAGATCCTCACGGCGGCGCGCCTTCATGAAGATACGGATCGGGAATCCCGTAAACGAAAAAGCCTTGCGCATGTAATTCTCAAGATACGCCTTGTAATTGTCCGCGCAGAGTTTCGGGTCATTGACGAACAGCGAAAAACGCGGCGGGCAATTCCCGACCATGGTTCCGTAATAGATTTTGAACGGGCGTCCCCCGATGATCGGCGGCACATTGCGCACCTGCGCATCGGTCAGGATACGGTTCAGCATCGCCGTGGAAACCTTCACGGACATCTGGGCGCGGAGTTCGGCAATCGCCTCGAACAGCTCCCGCAGATTGTAACCGCTTTTCGCGGAAAGCAGAATCAGCGGCGCGTAAAGCATCTTCGGGAGCGAGGCGCGCAAATCCTCAACCAGCGTTTTCTGCTTGACGCCCGAACAGGCGTCCCACTTGTTCGCAATGATGATACAGCCTTTGCCGGAATCCTGAATCATGCGGGCAATGGTCTTGTCCTGCGAGGTCGAAACCAGCGTTGTCGCTTCGATGACAAACAGGACGATATCGGCGTTTTCCAATGCCTCCTCCGCACGCATCATGCTGTAACGCTCGACCGCTTCATCAATCTTGGATTTCTTGCGCAGCCCGGCGGTATCCACCAGAACGGCGCTGACATCCTCATCGCCGCATTTGAGCGTAAACGGAATGTCAATCGCATCGCGCGTCGTTCCGGCGACATCGCTGACTATGACCCGGTCCTCATTCAAAAGACGGTTCACAAGCGAGGACTTGCCGACGTTCGGACGCCCCAGCACGGCAATTCTCAAAGGACGGGGCTCGTTCCCGGATTCATCACCCGTTTCCGTATTTTTCGGCACTCCGGCAAGCGCATCCGCCATCAGGGGCTCGATCCCAATCCTGTGCAGACAGGAAACCGTATGGATTTTCCCGAATCCGAGCTCATGAAACTCGTCTGCCAGATGCTCCGCCTTATAATTGTCCGCCTTGTTCGCAACAAGAATGACTTTCTTGGACGAAGCGCGAAGACGCCCCGCAATTTCCTTGTCCAGCGGACTCAGCCCCGCCAGCACATCCACGACAAACAGAATGGTCACGGCGGACTCGATCGCCGCCTCCACCTGCGCCTCGATCGACTGATCCCAGAATCCGACTTTGCGCTTTTCTCCCGAAAACATCGCCAGTCCGCCGGTATCGATCAAATTGAAACGGCGCCCTTCAAAAACTCCGGAAGCGGAGATGCGGTCGCGCGTCACGCCGCTGTCGAAATGCACAATCGCCTGGCGTCTGCGCAGAATCGCATTGAAAAGCGAAGATTTGCCGACGTTCGGGCGGCCGACGATCGCAATCACCGGCAGGCTCAGCGCGGCATCGGAGACGCCGGCTTCTTTATTGATCTCATTTTTTCTCATTTTCTTTTCCTCGGTTTCAGGGGGAAAAGGACCGGAAAGACTTGAAAGACCGGAGGACAAAACTTCATTTCAGGAAGTTGTTGCCTTTCAGGCCCTTTCAGTCTTTTTCCTTAATTAAAACGTGAACTTCGCGTCGGAAAGGCGGCGTGCGAACTCCGCAAGCACTTTTTCTTCGGCGTCGCGTCCGCCGCGGGCAACGAATGTCGCACTGAAACGGACATAATTTCCCGCATCGTCCCACGGAACGGAACTGATCAGCTTGTTTCTGATGAGCCACTGGCTGAAATCCTCGCCCGTTGCAAACGCGGTGCCGTCGGAAGCCGCTTTCGGCGCCTTGACGTAAAGGTAGAACGAACCTGCGGGAACCTTCGCGTTGAAACCGAGTCCTTTCAGCGTATTGACCATGCTGGTCAGGCGGCGCTGATACTTCTCGCTGATCATCGGCGTGATGTTCGCCTGATCGTCCAGCGCGGCGATCGCGGCTTTCTGAATCGCCATGAACTGACCGCTGTCCGCATTGTCCTTGACGTTTGCAAATGCCTTGACTGCAAGCTCGTTGCCGCAGACCCAGCTCAGGCGCCAGCCGGTCATATTGAATCCCTTGGACATGCTGTGGAGCTCGACCGCAACCTCCTTTGCGCCGGGAACGGCGAAGATGCTCAACGGTTTGCCGACGAAATTCAGCGGCGCATAAGCGGCGTCGCTGACCACGAGAATCTCATTCTCTTTCGCAAACTTCACGACTTTTTCAAAGAACTCGAAGGATGCGGATGCGCCGGTCGGGTTGTTCGGATAGTTCAGGTAGAGCAGCTTCGCCCGCTTGCGCTGTTCCGGCGTAATGGAGTCCAGGTCAGGCAGGAAACCGTTTTCCTCAAGAAGCGGGAGCTTGACGACACTTCCGCCGAGGTATTCGGTCCATGTGCCGAGCACCGGATAGCCGGGAATCGTGATCAGCGTAATGTCGCCGGGATTGATGAAGCACGCGGGAAGCAGAGTCAGTGCGGATTTGCTGCCGATGGCATGGCAGATTTCCTTGTCCGCATCCAGTTCGACGCCGTAAAGCGCTTTCATATACCTTGCCGCCGCCTGCTTGAACTCCGCAATGCCGTTGTCCGCATAAGTGCGGTTTTCCCATTTCGCCGCCTCTTCACAGAGCTTGCTGACAACGGACGGAAACGCCATGTCGTCCGGTTCGCCGACTCCCATGTCGATGATCTCAACGCCCGGATTCTTTGCCATTGCCTCGCGTTTTGCGCGTTTGATCTTTTCAAATTTATAGATTTTCGTGTCTTTGCCGAACATATTTCCGCCGATTCTTTCGGCAAAATTGTTCTGAAGGAAGCTTTCAGCCATTGTAATTTACTCCTTGTTGGTTATTAATATAATACAGACATACCGGTAAAATATACCTTTTGAAGCGGAAAAATTCAAATGCGGACGGATAAGAATGTTTCTCAAACAGCAGATATCTTCATTTTTCAGGTTTTTCGGACTTTATGTTCCGCTGAACTGCCCCATGTGCGGCGGAATTCCGTTCGACGGCTCGCCGAATATGTTCTGCAAAGACTGTTTTGAAAAACTGCCGTTCATCAGAAATCCGGTCTGTCCCGGCTGCGGCGGAGAACTTTACGGAATTCTGGACGTCTGCCCGGATTGCCTGCACGCCGAAAAGAAGTTCCCGTGGAAACGCGCCGCCGCGCTGTTCAAAATGGACGGAAGCGCCAAAGAGGTGATCTATCAGTATAAATACCGGAAAGGACCCGAACTGGCGCGTCCGCTGGGCAGGCTCGCGGCAGGATGTCTGGAAAACGCCGGCATCAAGCCGGATCTCATCGTTCCCACCCCGCTTCACTGGTTCCGTCATCTCCAGCGCGGCTACAATCAGGCAGAGCTTCTCTGCAATGTCATCGGGCAGGAAACGGGAATCCCCGTCAGAAATCTTCTGAGGCGGAAAAAGTGGACGAGACAGCAGGCGCGGCTCGACAGAAAACAGCGAATCCGAAATTTACATCAAGCTTTTTCGATAATTGACTCGACTAATTGCCGAAACAGATGTATATTACTTGTGGACGACGTAATGACAACCGGCTCCACACTGTCGGCGGCAGCGGAAACGCTTCTCGACGCCGGCGCTGCGGAGGTTGACGTTCTTGTATTGGCAAGAAGACAAAGGGATTAAAAAAACTATGGCAGCAGCACTGTTCAGAAAATCAAAGTATTCGACGATAAGCGGAATCCATGCGGAACCTCCGGCACCGCACCATGCCGGCCTTACCGCCGAACCGCTCAAAAAGAAAGAGATTCCCGAAGGCTTGTGGGAAAAATGCAAAAAATGCGAGGAGATCATCTACACCAAAACCCGCGAGGAAAATCTGAATCTCTGCCCACGCTGTTCCTATCACTATCCCATGACCGCACAGCAGAGAATCGCACTCCTCACCGATGAAGGCTCATTCAGGGAAATAGACGCGGACATCGAGTCCGTCGATACCCTCAGATTTGAAGGCGTCGCCTCCTATACAGACAAACTTGCCGCCAGCAAAAAGAAGACCGGGCTGACCGATGCGGTCGTCTGCGGGCACGCAAAACTCAACGGCATTCACTATGCGCTCGGCGTAATGGATTTCCGTTTTCTCGGCGCCAGCATGGGTGCCGTTGTGGGTGAAAAGATCACACGCATCATTGAATTTGCAACCGCGAAGAAACTTCCGCTGATCATCGTGACCGCCAGCGGCGGAGCACGTATGTATGAAGGCATGATCAGCCTCATGCAGATGGCGAAAACCAGCGGCGCGCTGGAACGTCATCAGGAGGCGGGGCTTCCTTACATCGTCATCATGACGCATCCGACGACAGCCGGAGTCACGGCAAGTTTCGCCTCGCTCGGTGACCTGATTGTGGCTGAACCGGACGCCCTGATCGGTTTTGCCGGTCCCCGCGTCATCAAAGACACAACACAGGCGAATCTGCCCGAAGGATTCCAGACTTCCGAGTTCCTTTTGAAAAAAGGTCTGATCGACCGGATCATCGACCGCAGAAATTTACGCGCAGAAATCAGTTTGTGCCTTGAATATTTCACTTCACGTGCTAATAGTAAGGGGTCTCAGAAAAAAGAGACAGCCAAATAAATTTTGATATTTTTGCCGCCGACGGTGGACTCTATGTATCGGAATTGCGTGAACCTGGTCAGATGGGGAACCAAGCAGCCATAAACGTGGAGACCGGGTACTGTAGAAATTCTATGGTCGGCGGCTCTTTTCTTTTTAAAGATGAACAGTATGGATATTCGAAAGAAAGGAAATTTCATGAAACGATCCGATTCCCGCCTGAACGACCAGCTCCGTAAAGTAAAAATCATTCCGGACTACCTCGCACATCCCGCAGGTTCGGCGCTGATTGACATCGGCGGCACCAAAGTGATCTGCGCGGTCTCTTTCGAGCCCGGCGTTCCCCCGTGGATGCGCGCACAAGGAGTTCCCGGCGGCTGGGTCACCTGTGAATACGGACTGCTCCCCTCCTCCACGCACCAGCGCAACCAGCGCGAGGCGTCCAAAGGCAAACAGAACGGCCGCACAATGGAAATCCAGCGTCTGATCGGACGGAGTTTCCGTTCGGTGATTGACCTGATCGCACTCGGACCGAATACAATCTATATTGACTGTGATGTGATCGACGCGAACGGCGGCACCCGCTGTGCTTCGATCACGGGAGCATCCGTCGCGCTCCAGCTCGCATTCCGCAACCTGATGAATAAGAAACTGATCCAGACTTTCCCGATGCGCGAAAACGTTGCGGCGGTCAGTGTCGGCATGAAAAACGGCGAATGCCTGCTGGACCTCTGTTACGAGGAGGATTCCTCCGCGGATGTGGATATGAATGTCGTCATGACGGAATCCGGCAGGATCGTTGAGGTGCAGGGAACCGCGGAGGAAAAACCGTTCACCCGCGCGGAACTGGATACGATGCTGAATCTGGCGAAACGCGGTCTTGACAAGTTATTCGAAGATCAGCGGAAAGCCATTGGAAATGAAGCTCTTCCGAAACCTGCGCCCAAAACATTCGGCAGCCTCGGCAGCGTCTTTGACAATGCATTGAAAACAAAATAACGGATTTTTTATAAATTCTGCTTGAAAAAACAAAAAATGCTGGCATATTACATGGCATCAACCAGCAAGCGAGCATAGCTCAGTGGTAGAGCATCACGTTGCCAACGTGATGGTCGTGGGTTCGAGTCCCATTGCTCGCTCCATTTTTTTTGTACTTTTTCCGATGAATTGCAGATGAGAATCTCTTTTTTCTCTGCTTGTCCTTGATTGATTTTCGACTTGGAATATCGTCAAGTGATTATAATGCAATCCGCTGACAGAGGAAATCTATATCTTTCTGATGATGACCTGGCCGGGAAGACAACCCGCCAGAGATTCCACCGTAAGTTCCACGGAACTTTCGGGAAGCGTCAGAACCGTCTCCCGTTCCGGAACCGTTTTCAGACGCGAAAGAATCATGCCGGCAAGAGTGTCGTAATCACCGCAGGGAAGCCGGATTCCCGTCAGGCGCATGATCTTATCCAGTTTGATTGAACCATCAGCACGCCAGACACCATCCTGCAAAGGCTCAAGTTTCTTCTCCTCCACGTCGAATTCATCGCGGAGAGAACCGACAATGTCCTCCACCATGTCTTCAATGGTTATGATGCCGGCGGTTCCTCCGAACTCATCCAGCAGGACTGCAAGCGTGATTTTGCGTTCCTGCATTTCGCGGAACAGGACATGCGCACGCACATTTTCCGGGACAAGGTAGACCGGCTTCATCAGGGTGCGGATATCACGGTTCTCCCTGCCGCGGAGTTTGGCGCCGAAGTATTCACGCAGGTGCAGGACCCCGATGATATTGTCGATATTTTTCTGGTAGACCGGAATACGGGGATGCCCTGCATTCATGAGAATCGTATCGATCTGGTCTCTCGGGGAGTCGATGTCCAGAGCCGTGATTTCACGACGGTGGATCATAAGTTCATCGGCAGTTTTATCGTTGAAGGAAAGGATGTTGTGGATCATCTCACGCTCAGTTTTTTCAATAACGCCTTTTTCCTCGCCGATATCGACCATCATACGGATTTCTTCCTCCGTAACCTCCTGTTCATCCTCTTTCACACTGCCGAACAGTTTCATTACGATACTGACCGATGTATTCAGAATCCAGACAAACGGCGCCGTCACATTCGCCAGAAAGTTGATCGGACCGGCAACATTCAGCGCGACTGTTTCCGCATAGCGCAACCCCAGCTGTTTCGGGACAAGTTCGCCGAAGACCAGAGAAACGTAAGAGAGCAGGATCGTAATCACTACGACGATGATCCCTTCCAGCGTCGCATCTGAAACGCAGTCAACCCCTTGTGAGATCAGGTATCCGGTGAGAGGCCCGGCAAAGGATTCCGCGGCAAACGCACTTGCCATGAATCCGGCAAAAGTCACTCCGACCTGAACCGTGGCGAGAAACCTGCCGGAATTGGAAAGCAGCTGTGCGAGCCGTCTGCCGCGCCGCCCTCCGTTTGCCGCGAGCCTGCGCACGGCGGATTGTTTCAATGAAATCAGGGCGACTTCCGATGATGCGAAAAACGCGTTGAGGAAAATCAGCAGCACCAGAATCAGAATTTGATACAGCAACACATTGTCAGCTTGCAAAATGGATCCTTTTGTTATTGTTGACGGACTTCCGTAAGGCAGAAGCCCTCTGCCGGAAATAGTATAATGCATTTTCCGGAAAATGCAAATCCGCCAATCTTCCGCCGGAAAGTTCAGCAAAATGAATCTTCCTGTCTCAACGGATGGAATCTTCTCCGGAGCCGAAAGTCCGGAACAGTTCATGCAGATTTTCGTAAAACGCACCGATGTGGGAGGCATCTGCGAAACCGTGATGAGCGTAACATGCAAGCGGCATCAGGAAAGCGCCGTCCTTGAACTCGATTTTACCCGTCGAGATCTTTACGGCACTGTCCCGGAACGCAAAATTCCTGGCATGTGTGAGACCCGTAAACGGAATCCACGGAATTGCTGAAAAATGAACGACATCCGCCCGCCGGTCGTTTTCCGAAGTGAAAAGCCCTTTCATCTTTTTCACCCTTGCGATCTCTTTTGCAAGATTTTCTGCGAAAACCTGGAAATTCTCTGTGTATTCAGTGAAAGCGAAACAGAAACTGCGGTCCTCGCGTGCGACGGTAAAGGACGGATGAATCCGGTCGTACAGGACGATATCATTTTCTTCGATGCGGTACCGGAAGTTTTCCTGAGCGTTCGCCGCTTTCATGATTCCATACAGAAGACATGTAAACAGAGAGATGCGGCTGTCGGCGGCAAATTCTCTGACTCCGGAAATATCCACGGAAAAATTGATTCCCCAGAAAGGTTCGCCGAAAGAACCGAAAAAATCAAAATATTCTTTGCGTTCCCAATGTTCTCTGTCAATCCTGGTTTTCATGCAGCCCCCGGTAATTCTTTGATACTGTTGAATTTGATGCACAAGCGGATTTTCATGGGCATCACGCCGCCAGGCAAACGACAGGAATATAGCATCGTATCTTCCGTTTTCAACCGGAGGGCGATATGAATCAGCTCAGGGGAACGGCATCGGAAATGAATTTCTTTTCCGGGAAATCGCGCATCAGGAGCTCCACATCGGAAGGCGCCATTTCAAACGCGGCGGCATCCAGATTATCCTGAATATGCCTCGCGGAACTGGAAGCTGTAATCGTGACAATGTTCTTCTGCATGATCAGCCAGTTCAGGGCAATCTGCGATTTCGTCTTGCCATACTTGGTGCAAAGCTCGTTTAAAAGCGCGCAATCCGGAACACCGCGCAGAGGACGCCATGCCTGAATCATCACGTCGTTTTCCTGAAGCCAGGGAAGCAGCTCACTTTCCGGTTCACGCACCGACAGACTGTAATGAATCTGATTGACCACGATCTTATGTTCCGCACACGCCTGCGCGCGTTTGAACCGCTCCAGCGCGAAGTTGCTGACTCCGATGTGGCGCACCAGTTTTTCCGATACCAGACGGTCGAACGCGCGCATCGTCTCTTTCAGCGGGACTTCATTATTGACCTGATGGTAGAGATACAGATCAAGATAATCCGTGCCGAGCCGCTTCAGCGAGTTTTCCGCGGCACGCAGCACATCATCATACGCGACATGGGTTTTCCAGACTTTCGATGTCAGAAACAGTTTGCCCCGGTCATAGCCTCTGATCGCCTCTCCGACCAGTTCCTCCGCCTTCCCGTCAGCATAGGATTCCGCCGTGTCAATCAGATTGAATCCCAGATCCAGACCGGTTTTCAAAGCCTGAATCTGCCCGGCATCGTCATTCCGGGAATCGCGTTCCATCCGGCCGCCCATCTGCCATGTTCCCATTCCGAGAACCGGCATTGAAAATCCGCATTTCAAAGTCTTGTTTTTCATTTCGGAACATCCTTTCTGTCCTGTCCGGTTTGATTTGTTTCCCGTTCCGCAGTTTTCCAGAGCAGGTTTTTCGCCTCATGCTTTCCTTTCCCGCTCTGCCAGAGATGGAGGATCTGTTTTCTCAATGTGTTTTTTTCCTTTTCGGTAAGTTCACTTTCCATATCAATCATTCTCATGATTGTCACGGCGCCATGCAGTGCGTAGTGCGGGGAATTACGGAGATACGGAGAAAGCCTTGTATCTATTCGCCAGTCAGGCGGGGGATAATTCCGATTCGGATATAAAGACCGCGAACAGGATGTCTCATGGATCTCATCCCTGATCGGAATGAAATACAGGTGACGCACAAAACGTGTCCTGCCGGACTGTATGTCGATATAAAGAGTCCGGCAGTTCAACATTGTCCACGGAATGAAAAAAGGTACAACCAGCGGAATGAGTGCCAGGACAACCAAAAAACAAATGATACAGATCAAAAAAATCTTTTTTATATTCATTCAGAACGGAAAATCCTCTTCCGAATCGAGAACCGCCGATTTCGTCGCGACTGGTTTCTCTACAAAATGTTGTTTTGCAACGCCGTTGACACGGATCGCCTTGACCGGGCGGGCGGGACAGATGTTTTCGCAGGCACCGCAGCCGATACAGAGATTCTCATGCACTTTCGGAATTGTCGTTTCCTTGTAGGGAACCATCTCAAGCGCTCCTACCGGACAATGCTCCGCACATGCCCCGCAGTCGGTCCCGTCGATATAAGAAATGCAGCGGGTTTCCACATACCGCGCAAGACCGACGCGCCAGTGTTTCTTTTCATCGAGAGCCAGCTTGTCCAGCGCACCGCAGGGGCACACCTTGATACACTCATTGCAATTGAATTCGCAGGCTCCGTTGGAGAACCGCATATAAGGCTGAAGGAAACCGCGCAACCCATACTGCCCCGTCGCATGGGCAAGAACATGCCCCTTGCATACGGCGATACAGAGTCCGCAGGAGACACAACGGGAGGCGAAACGGTCGTAGGAAACCGCTCCGGGAGGCATTGCCGGCGCATAATCTTCCGCAGAAATCTTTCTCCCTCCAAGTGCATGCGCCGCTTTTCCCGCCGCCAATCCTGCCACCAGAGCGCCGCCGGCAATCAGGAACTCACGTCTTGCCCCGGATACAGGCTCCCTGTTTTCAAGCGCCGGTTTTCGATGCTCGAATTTCAATGCGGAAAACTTGCATTTGCCGATGCAATTCAGGCACATGACACAGTTCTCATTGATGACGCGCCTGTTTTTCACGTCGATGCATCCGCTTTTACAGACGCGTTCGCATGCGCCGCAGCGGACACAGCGATCCGTCAGCGTGATTTTCCAATAAGAAAATTTCGCAATCAACGAGAGCAGAGCGCCGACCGGACAAAGCGTATTGCAGTAAATTCTGCCGCGCCAGCGCACCAGTATGGCAAGCAGAATGAAGACTGCCCATGCGCTGATGAATCCGCCGAGGACGGGATGAACCGTCACCTCCCCGATCGGCAGATCGAGCCAGTAGAAAACTCGCGCACAGACTTCCCGGAATACATGATTCTCGATGGCGACAAAATTTGCCGAAGGCATCAGGAATGCAAGCGGAAGCATCAGTCCGGCACACGCCAGTCCCAGAACAAGGAAGAAAAACGGATATTTGATCCGGCGATATGCTCCCTGAAATGCAAAACGCCCCTTGAAAAGCATCATGAGGTCCTGAAGAATTCCGAGCGGGCACAGAATCGAACAATACAGTCTCCCGACAAGCAGCGTCACTGCCGCGACTGCGGCAACGGCAAGGAACGCCCCCAGCGAAAAAGCGGAAGTCAGGGCAAGCAGACTGGAACCGAACTGCGAGACAAACACTTTCTCATATCCGGGGAAGAACCAGGTTCCGCCCATCAGGACAAGCAGAACAACGCCTGCAACCAGAATTCGCAGAATACGCCACCACGGCAGGTTCTTCCAAAGCATCATACCATGATCCGCCTGATATTCAGTGTATTGAGTCTGGTCGTGCCGATTCCGAGCGATTCGCCGATGCGGATATGCCCGATCCGGTTCAGGTTGAATTTGATCAGACGCGCCGCGGCAGTGTCGAGCGCAACGGGATCTGTGCCGATCATCTGATATTTCATGACCACGACATCGCTCAGGTCCACACCGCGCGGACCGCGTTTCGTCATGACGCGGTAAGCATCCACCACATTCAGGTCGGGCTTACGATAAGCGCAGCATTCCGCAATGCATTGATGCAGGTCATTGCCATGAAAATACTGCTGGGTGCGTTTGGAGACCGTTCCCATCAGATTTTTCATGCAGCAGGTCATATGCGCCCCGCCGTGATGTTTCAGGACCGGAACGTTGATGAAGACATCGCACTCCCGGATCAGACGGTGCTGCATCATCTTCTTGAGACGTTTTGCGCCGGGGATCTCAACTTCCGCATAATTGTTTTCCAGATATGCCTTGTCCTTGGCGCTGTCCCCGCCGACTACGACCGCGCCGGCTTTTTCGGCGGCATCCGCGATTCCGCTGTTTTTGTAGCTCAGGTTCCACGGACTGCATGTCGTGTCGAACACATAGATTCTGGATGCGCCCGCCTCTTTACAGTGCTCGATGATGCGCCGGACCAGATCAGGATTCGTATTGGCTCCGTACTCAGGGGCTTTATCCCACCCGATATTCGGCTTGATGACAACGGTCTGCCCTTTTTTGACGAACTTCTGCATCCCGCCGAGTTCCTTGATTCCGAGGTCGAACATCTGCGCGGGCTCTCCGCCCTTGACCGCCACCATGTCGGGGACGCCTGTTTTGGGCGCACCGCTTTGTTTTGCAGGGGATGCGGCAAACAGTTTACCGGCTTTTGCAGCGACGCCCAGAGCGGCAAGCGCGGCGGTGGTTTTCAGAAAATCACGTCTGTCCATATTCGGCTCCTTTGGGGTTATGATTCCTTCTTTGATTCTTCTTCATAGACATCCATACTGCCGTCCGGTTTCCTGTAAAAGCGGAAAAACAGCAGACTTCCTTCAAACAGGAGATAGGTCGGCACCGCCACCATAAGCTGGCTGACCACATCCGGCGGCGTCACGACCGCCGCAATAATCAGGATCGCGACGAGCACGACGGCACGCTGTTTGCGGACCCAGGCGAGATCGACGATCCCGAGGGAAAGCAGGATCAGCAGCAATACCGGAAACTGGGACAGGACTGCACAGGCAAGCGCGGACAGCAGCATCATGGATACAAAACTCTCGATTCCGATGACCGGCTCCATGCCTTCCGTCTGAAAGGAAAGCGAAAAACGGACAATGACCGGCACAATCAGCAGAATTGCGAAAACGGCTCCTGCAACGGCAAGAAAAAAACTCAGAAACAGGGGAGGACGGATTCTTTTCCGTTCCAGTTCGGTAAGTCCCGGCGCAATGAACCCCCATAAATAATATGCAGTGAACGGCAGGGAGGCGAAAACAGCCAGTGTCAGCATGACTTTCAGTTGAATGAAAAAAGGTTCCATCAGAGAGAAATAATGCAGCTTGAACCCTGCGGGAGCCGCATATGCAAGCAACCGTTTCATCACGTAAGGGGCACAGAACCATGCCGGAACGCAGAGAACACTGAAAACTCCGATGATTTTGAAAAGAACTCCGCGCAGGACATCCAGATGTTCCAGAAAGGAAAGTTCCTTTGTGTCGCTCATAAAGGGAGCCCTCCGTTATTCGGAGTCATTTTTTTTATCGTTATCCTTTTTACCCGCCTGATCTTCCAGAGCGGCTTTTTTTTCCGCAGCGTCTTTCAGTTCTTCGGTTTCGTTGATGATCTCATCTTTTGCCTTTTTGAATTCATGGCTGGCACGCCCGAGGGCACGGGCGATTTCCGGAATCCGCTTTGCCCCGAACAAAAGAAGGATGGCGACAAAAATAACAAGAATTTCAGTGAGACCAAGAGACATAAGGATACTCCGTTTCTATCCGCCCTGTCATGTGGCAGACGTAAGAATTTACATGCATAAAGCCGGAAAATCAAGCAGGGACAATTATTTTTCCGACAGATAAAATCTTTTTTGCAGAAAAAATCAGGAAACTATTTTACGTCAACGCTTGCCGGAAAGAGAATATGGATTTGACAAAACTGTAATATGGGTGTAATTTGAAACCAGTTCCAATTACAGATACTGTCAACAAAAACAGGGAGATCGTTACATGAAAACAGCAGTCATTGCATTGGTTGCCGTCGTTGCCGCAGGAAGTCTTTTTGCAAGGGACCTCAATATCAACGGAGAATTCAAACGCCTCAATACGGCAGGGACGGCTCCGCTCGGTTGGGTCAAGAACTATGCAAACCAGCCGAATGTCGGGACATTCAAGGTCGTTCCGGCAAGAGAGGCCGGCGAAAATGCCATTCAGGTGACTACGACCACAAGGGAAACCCCCTTCTATACGGCTGCCGCCTATCCGGTGAAGCCGGGAGAAATCGTGAAAATCGAAGCCAAGGTCAAAGGGAAAGGAACTGCCGGAGTCGCTGTTTATCTGTATGACGCAAAGGGCTACATCTTTTCCGGCAATCTGGCAAAAGTGACCGCCACGGATGTTTTCACTGAAGTCGAAGGAAAGCATGTCGTCAAAAATGAATATGAGATTACCAGAAACGGCGTGAAAGTCAAAGCAGTGCCGACGGGAGTCAGAATCGTTTTCTTTGCCGGAACGAATTCCGATATTACATTTGAAGATGTCGAAGCGGAAATTGATGCCGCCAAATAATTTTTAAATCCAGTTTTCAGGAGCACACAGTCGTCCGGACAACAAAACGGCTGTGTGTTTTTTATTTTCTGCTCCGAATGCCGGTTCGCTCGCAAGCGGAATATCATACAGGCGCTTCAGGCATCAGGAGCATTTTCCGTTTTTATCATTTTGATGCAGACTATATCTCCTTTGGACACAGGAGGATTACAGGTATTCGGAAAGCTGCTTTTCAGATGACAGCGCATAGCGGAACAATGAACTGCCTGACTGGAAAACGGGAAAGGAATCCCCGCATGCATCGGAACCCTTTACTGTTGTCAAAAGTATCCGGCTGTACGTCTTCGTTTCTTTAGTCCTGATAGAGTGTGTCCTCATTTGAATCGGAAAGCCCGTACAGTTTTAACTCCTCCTCGTATCTTCTTCGCTCCTCCGCAGGTAACATACCAAAGCATGATGTCATAAGAAGACAACAGGATAAAGATAATATAAAAAGGATTATTCTGCGCGACATATACATTTCCTCCTGTTTGTATGTTAAAAAACTCTGAATATTAAAAAAACTTAACATAAGTTACTACTATTTTAAAAAAATAAAAGCAAAAAAAGTCTTTTTTATAGTATTTTTTCCAGAAAATTCCAATCTATCCCGACTGCGTTTGTACCTTGATAGGAAATGTTCGGTTTTCCTCCCACGACTCTCTCTCCCCATTCCATTTGCCATTGAATGTCAACATCTGTGTCTCTTATTGGAACAAGTCGTTTCGTCAAAGAAAAAATACAGTTGCGGCACGGAGACGGCTGTGTCCGTCCCTATCCATATTGATGAAAAAATTGAACGGCAAACACTTGATAAAAAAACGCAGGGGTTCCTGCAACCAGAACCCCTGCGGACAGTCATTTCCCCGAGCAGGATTACGGCTTGACCAAAATCCCGTTCTCCTTGAGGTAATTCTTTAATTCCGGAATATCAATCATATGGAAATGAAACACAGAGGCGGCAAGCAGAATCTGCGCCCCCGCTTTGACCGCGTCAAGGAAGTGCTCCATTTTGCCGGCGCCGCCGGAAGCGACGATTTTCGCCTTGCAGACTTCCGCCATCGCCCTGATGACAGGCAGATCGTATCCGGTCTTGGCGCCGTCTCCCGCCTTGCTGGTCGGCAGAATCACCTGAACGCCGTAACCATCCACACGCTTCGCCCATTCCAGAGCGTCACAGCCCGTGGCGGTGCGCCCGCCGTCGATATACACCTCATAACCGGAGGGCATCGCCTTGTTGACATCCACGTCAATTGCCACGGTAACTGCCGCAGCGCCGAATTCCCGGATCATGGCAGGGATGATTTCAGGTTTACGGAATGCCGCGCTGCTGGTCGAAACCTTGTTGGCTCCTGCGCGAAGCACCAGTTCCGCAGATTTTACGTCGGAAATGCCGCCGCCGACCGTAAACGGGACAGTGCAGACCTCCGAAACGCGCCGGACAACGTCCAGCAGCGTTCCGCGGTTCTCCACGGTCGCCGTAATGTCCAGCAGCGCAAGTTCGTCGGCGCCCGCCGCGCAGTAAGCACGCGCACATTCCACCGGATCACCGGCGTCTGCAATATCCACAAAGTGTACGCCTTTGACGACGCGCCCGTTGCGCATGTCAAGACACGGCATGATAAGTACAGGTTCTTCCATTGATCTCCTTCTCCTGTCAGATTAAAGTGCCAGTTCCATTCCGTCGAAACCGACCTCGATTCCATACGGATTATAATGTGCTTCGAGTTCCGCGTGAGTCGCCCTGCCGTTATGGGAAAAATGGTTGATGACGTATCGCGTTTTGCCGTCGACACAGCCCAGAGCTTCCAGACGCCGTTTCGTTTCCAGGACGAATTTCCCGCTCATATGCCCGTCACGGTAGTCCAGAAGCCCGCCGGTGCAGTCACTGATCACCAGATCGAAACGGAATTTCTTCTCTTCCAGGAACTTCCAGTCTTCCTCCGGAAAAACTCCGGTATCGTTGGCGATCAGAACCCATTTGTCCTCATAGCGGATTGCATAGATCATCGGTTTTTCCGTCGGCATGTGATTTGCGTGCATGGGATAGAACGTCATATCCTCCTCCGGCAGTTCCACGGGTTCAAACGCCGTGATCAAAACCGGATTCAGACGGAATTTCCCGTAATCGCAGCGGTGTTTCGCGAAATGCACATTCATTGCATCCACCACGCCCGGATTGCCGTAGATGTTCAGGAGATTGCCCTCCGGCACAACCGAAAATCCCGGCATACGGTAATTCAGAAGCCAGGGATAGAAATGATCCTCGTGGCTGTGGGTAATGAAAAGATGCCTGAGATTCTCGGAATGGAGCTGATACTTGAATTCCTGCGCCAGAGTATCCGGTCCGAAATCCACACGGACATGCTCATTGAATTTGTATGCCGTACGCATACGGATGTCTTTTCCGCCGTTTTTCCAAGCTTCCACGCACACCCGGCAGTTGCAGAACATTGCAGGAATCCCTTCCGCCGCGGCACTGCCCAGAATGGTCACCTTTTTCATTTTCAATCCTTTTTTCTATTAACATTGAAACGAATTTCTTTATTATAAGCGTTCCGTTCCGATTTTCAATCTGATTTCCGGAAGAATCGGAAAAAATCAACGTTCCATTTCAGACCGGTTTCGCCTTATGAATATGGTTCCATCTGAAAAGACGGCAGTAAACACAACGAACGCGGAACTATTTCGGGCCGCCCAGATACCGGAAGCCTCTGGGAACACCCGGCCCCAGTTTGCTCCACGCGACGGAGCGGGCGCAATGGCTGCGGATCATTCTGCGGCATATCCAGTAAAGAAGCCCGCCGCTGACCACAGCGACGAGAAGCCATGAAATCGGATAGGAAAGCATCAGGTTTTCCATAGTCCGGTAGTGCGGGAATACGGCAAAAACCCACCAGACACGGAATGCGCAGGCGCCGAGAAACGAGACGACAGCGGACAGGAGCGAGTAACCGAGTCCGCGCAGTCCGCCGCTCGCCACATCCATGATTCCGCAGAGAACATACGTGGTAAAGAGGATCTTCATCCGCAGCATTCCCCACGCGATTACATTCGGGTCCGGGTTGAAGACGGCAAGCAGGAATTCCCCCGCAAAATAAAATCCCAGCCCCATAATCAGGCAGCAGCCGGCGGCGCAGAGAAAACAGCCGTAAAGACTTTTCAGAATCCGCTTGAATTTCCTGCCGCCGAGGTTCTGGGCGACAAACGAAATGGCTGTCTGGTGAAATGCGTAGGAGCCGACATATACAATTCCCTCCAGTCCGAGCACCGCCGTCGTTCCCGCCATTGCCAGGGAGCCGAATGAATTGATCGAAGACTGAATGATCATATTGGAAACGGCGAAACAGGAGCTCTGCACGCCGGCGGGAATGCCGATCTTCAGCATCTCTTTGAAGATCGTGAAGTCCACGGACAATTTTTTGAGCTGAAGGCGGTAGACGTCACGGGCGGAGATCAAGGTTTTCAGAATCAGAAAAGCCGAGATACCGTGCGAAATTGCCGTCGCCAGCGCGACGCCGCCGACGTCCATGCCGCACACGATCACGAAAAAGAGATTCAGAAGCACATTCACGATTCCCGCAATAATCAGAAAATAGAGCGGCCTGCGGGTGTCTCCGACGGCTCTCAGGATGGCGCAGCCGAAGTTGTAAAGCATAATGAACGGGATGGCGCAGAAACAGATCCAGATATAGGTGCAGGACATGGGGAGGATCTCTTCGGGAGTATCCATCAGCACCAGCAGCGGCCTGGCGACGGCAAGCCCGGCGATCATCAAAGCGATTCCTCCGTATATCGCAACAGTCATGGATGTATGAACCGTACGGCTCATTCCGCCGGAATCCTTTGCCCCGAAGAAACGGGCGGCAAGGACATTCGTGCCGATGGAAATTCCGATGAAGATGTTGATGACAAGAGAATTCAGGTTCATTGTCGCGCCGACTGCCGCCATGGCTTCATGAGGTGCGTAATGCCCGATCACGACCAGATCGACCGCATTGAAAAGCAGTTGAAGGATATAGGTAAACATCAGCGGCATTGCGAAAAGCACGATTTTCCCAAACAGCGGGCCATGGCACATATCGATCTGATATTTGCTGGTTGTCATTGGTTGTCCTTACCTGGTTGAATCATTTTACATAAAACCGGTAATATAGCACGAGACAACAGAACAGACAAGATAAAGGGAAAGGAAAAGGCGGATCAGCAGGCACCGTGGCGGGTAAGAATCACAAATATGGTTTTCAGGAAAATATAATAGTCCATCCAGACAGACCAGTTCATGATATAATACATATCAATCATGACACGCTGGGGGTAATCGACCTCATTGCGCCCGGAGACCTGCCACAGGCCGGTGATTCCGGGCTTGATCCGCTTGCGCAGTTCATAATCCTTCCCATAATAAGTAATCTCCTCCTCCACAATCGGGCGGGGGCCGATCACAGCCATTTCACCGGTCAGCACGTTCCAGAACTGGGGAAGTTCATCCAGCGACGTATTGCGCAAAAATCTGCCGATGCGGGTAATGCGCGGATCATTTTTCAGCTTGAAGTAATCATGCCACTCGGATTCCAGCTGCGGATTTTCCCGAAGAATCCTGCCGAGACGTTCATCCGCGTCTTCATACATGGTCCTGAATTTCAGCACATGAATTTTTTTGCCGTTGACCCCCAGCCGCGGCGCCCGGTAAAAAACGGGTCCGGGACTGGAAAGCTTCACCAGCAACGCCAGAATCAGGAACAGCGGCAGAAGGACAACGACCGCCGCCGCAGTCAGACAGATTTCAAAAATTTTCTTCGTGAAACGCGGCATTTTCAGGCGAAGCTGATTCCGTATCTCAAAACCGCCGCGAAGCCCGATGGAAGCAGGGTAAAGCCAGGCAATCGGAAGAATCTGATTGTCGGGAACAAACATGATATGCTGAAAAACTCCAGAGTATTCACGGAAAATCCGGTTGGCAAGCGGCAGCGGCAGGCAGCAGACAACATATTCCACATGCCTGTGCTGCGCCACTGATCCCGCCATGGACAACGGTCCGAGAACCCGGTATCCGCCGATCATTTGTTTCTGTTTCCGCGGGTCGTCATCCAGAAACCCGATGACACGAAATCCGTAATAGCAGCTTCCCGTCAGTTCCCGGCTGACGATCTCCCCCGTTTTTCCGGCTCCGGCAATCACGACGTCAATCAGCCCGAAATTCAACTGCTGCATCAGGAAACGCACAAGAAAACGGCAGACAGGGAGCAAAAGAATCGTAAATCCCATGCTGAAAAACAGGACACTCCACGGCAGATGCTCTCTCTGCCCGGAGAAAAAGCGGCAGATGAAAAGCAGGAAATAAACATTGAAAACGGACAGGGAAATCCTCCGTATTTCCTCAATTTTATTCAGGCAGATTCCGGGATAAAAGAAACTGCCGTGGTAGACACGGAAAAGAGCATTGTAAATCAGGAACAGGAACAGAAACGGCAGAGTTTCACGGCAAACGGCACCGAAGTCGCAAACGCTTCCTGCCCACCGGGAATGAACGTATCCCGTCAGCAGAAAGATCCCTGAAACACAGGCAATGTCGCATAACGCCAGAAGACATACGCGAAGCCGTTTGCCGCCTGCCGGAAAATGAATGTGTGAACTCCGATGTTTCATTCCTGTATCTCCTGAGGGTTCTGCCTGTAACGATACACACTGAAATAAATTTTCTTACGATTGTCTTCCGGAGAAGAATAGAGGCGGCTCCACTGCTGCGGAGTCATCTTCATATCCTGCGGAGAGAAAAAATGCCCCGGCGGTTCATTGCAGAAAACATAGGCGCAGACACTTCCGGCAAGGCGCTTCCTGATTTCATCCGGGGTCGTGAATTTACGTTCCGCCTCTTTCCATGTCTCCACCGGCAGCCCCAGATAAAACTGAAGTCTTGCCGCCTCTCCGCAGAAGTCGAAGAACCTTGCTTCCTCCATTTGTTCCGAATCCGCTTTGACAAGGGCGACGCTCTCCGGGATGCACCCGTCATACCGGTTGTATCTCAGGAACTTGCCGATACAGATAAGGATGATCGCCAGCAGCAGAATTCTTCCGGCAAGGCGCATATGGCGATGCAGAAAACGGAAACAGCGGTTCGCAGGATGAAAAAAAGCGGCGGTCAGAAACGGCGTCAGCCGGTATGCCGCATATGCGCTGAAACCAACGCCGGCATAGATGAAGATCGCCGCATAGCGCGCAGAAAGCATGGTAATGCAGCAGCGCCAGGAAAACATGAAAACAAGGGCAAGCGCAAGCGGCAGGAAGAAGCGTTTGCGGTAAGGCGGGTTCAGAAGTGCCAGAACCATCCCCCCCGCCATAATGTAAAAGACGGGCTCGAACACAATCCGCGATGTTTTTATGAATGTATCGGACAACATGGCACTCTCCTAAATCTTCTGTATCGATATCCGCTGAATCCGTTCATTATAGGCAGCGGCAGTCTGCGGCAGGACTCCCGTAAGCAGGGCAATGGCAAGCGCCGATATCAGGAATGTCCCTCCCCATACGGCAAAGTTCGCCAGAGCGGTTTTCAGGGAAATGGAACGGACAGCCGGAGCAATCAGGAAACAGGCGACGGTCAGCGGCACGAGTTCCAATATCTCATAACGGACAAACAATCCGAATGCCAGAAACAACGCGCTGAAACACCATCCCTGCCATTTTCCCGACCGGATACCGTAAAGGGCAAAAAGAACGGCGGAACCGCCGGTAAACAGGTAAAGGGTGTCGCGGGTGACGTCTGCGGACAATCCGATCGCGGACGGATGAAACGCCATCAGGAATGCCGCCCCCAGCGCAATCTCCCTGCAAGAGGTAAGCTGCCGGAGAATTCCCCACGCAACCAGAGGAAGCAGGCTGCCGAAAACAAGGTTGACGGCAATTCCCGCGGCATGGAGACTGAGCCCCGTATAAAAAAGCATCTTCATCATCCAGGGCAGCAGCGGCAGGTAGGCATGGCGGGGATAATCCCCTGAAACCGCCCATTGTTCCGCCAGCCGGATGTAAATTGTCCCGTCCCGTGAAATGAGAGGTTCCAGATGAAACTGCAGAAGCCGCATTCCGAAGGCAAGCAGTACGGACGAAACGAGAAGCATGACGTAAACATTCCGCGGCAGTTTCCGGTTTCCGGCATCCGCCATCCGGAGCAGCAAAGTTTTTTTCCGAGGCTTTTCCATACCATTCCCTATCTGAGCCGTTTTAATGCGAGAGTGAAATTCTTCCGGAACGCCTCACGGGAAAACTTCCCCGCCTGTCTGCGGCAAAGCGCGGAGTCCCATGAAACAGATTCAAAATGCAGAATCGCCTCCGCAAGCGCTTCCGGACTCTGCGTATCGAAAAACAGCCCCGTTTCATTCTCTATGACACTTTCCAGCGCACCGCCCGCTCTCAATGCAATCACCGGTGTTCCTGCGGACTGCGCCTCCACGGGGACAATTCCGAAATCCTCGATTCCCGGAAAAAGCAGAGCCCGCGCCCCCGCATAGAGACGCTTCAGTTCCTCTGCGGAAACCCGTCCCGTAAATGTGACATTGCCGCCCGCAAGCTTCTGCAACACTTTTTTCATCGGCCCCTCACCGGCAACCACCAGTTTGCGCTTGAGCCTGCAACATGCCCTGACGGCAAGATCAGGGCGTTTGTAGTGCGTCAGTTGCCCGGCATACAGATAGTAGTCCTCTCTTTTACCGGTTCCTGCCTGGAAAAAGTCCGTATCGACCGGCGGATGAACAACGACGGCGTCCCGACGGTAAATCCTCCTGATCCGCGCTCTTACAAACTCGCTGTTGGCAAGAAACGCATCCACGCACTCCGCCGACTTCAGGTCATAGTTCCTGAGATACGGCGTGAAAAGTTTCATGGCAAGCTTTTCCGCCGGACCGGCACAGTTCCAGTATTCCCGGTACATGTCCCATAAATAACGCATCGGAGTATGGCAGTAACAGAGATGATACGCATTCCGCGGCTTGCGAATGCCCTTCACCGGACCGGATTCACTGCTGATGATCAGGTCATAACCGGAAAGATCCCAGCGCCGCAAGGCAAGCGGCATCAGGCAGAGATACTTCTGGCAGCATCGGCGCGCAAAAGGCAGTCTGCCGACCATGCTTTCCGTAATCCTGTGCTTTCTGAAAACCGCACTCATATTTTCCGGACGACAGGCATGGGTGAAGATATCCGCATCGGGATACATTTCCGCAAGCTCGGCAAGGAGATTTTCCCCTCCCCGCATGTTGATCATCCAGTAGTGCAGCAGTGCAGTTTTCATGGCAAAACCCGTTACGGTTCACGAATCGCTTCATCAAGAGACTTGATCAGCGGATGAATGATATATTCGATCACGCGACGGCGTCCGACCTTGATTTCGCATTGAGTTTCCATTCCCGGTATCAGGCGGAATTTCTCCGTAATATTCTTCAGCTTCCCCGATACGGTCATCTTTGCGCGGTAGTAGGCTCTGTTTCCGCCCTGCTCCTGCTTCTGAAGCGTATCTTCGGAGATATCCACGACTTCCCCTTCCAGCGTGCCGTGTTTCTGGAACGGGAAAGAGTTCAGTTTGATTCTTGCCTGCGCTCCTTTGTGGATCCTGCCGATGTCTTTCGGAGCGATTTCCGCCTCCAGCTCAATCCCTGCGTCGATCGGAACCAGCGTGACCAGCGCCTCCGCCTCCCTGACCGCCGAACCTTCCGAGAAAGAAGCGATTTCATGCACAACCGCTTCACACGGGGCGCGCAGATAAACATAGGTGGCAAGCTGACGCTGTTTCTGATATTCCATGAGCGTGCTGGTCAGTTCGCGGCGGACCTTGACCATCTCCTCCGAGATTGCCTTGCGCCATTCTTCCATGAAGGAATTGCGGCTGGCGATGACCGACTGCTCCTCATGTTCCAGTTCCTTCAGATTGTTGCGGAGACGGTCCACTTCGACCTCCATCTGCATACGCGAAATCGAGATCTCCAGTTCTTCCTTGATGGAGGCAACCCGTTTTTTCTGAAGATCGGCGATGATGTCTTCGATCTGCTTGATGGCTTTCAGGCGTCCGGTCTGCGTCTTATGGCTCTCGCGGGTCGTTTCCTGCTGTGCCTTGCAGCGCTCGATCTCCTGCTTGAAGTAGTTCATCCTCTCCTTGTAATAACTCCGGCGCTGAAGATAGATGGCGTGCTGCCAGCGCTGATCGTCCTGATCCTTATCCTTGATCTTGTATTCCTTGTCCGTGAATTCCGCGTACAGACGGTTGAATTGCGCCGTCAGGGTGGCGACTTCCCGCTCAAGACGCTCATTTTCCGCCTGATGGATCGTCGGATCGAATGTGATCAGTATCTGATCGGGTTTCACGACATCGCCGACCTTGACATTGATCTTCTTGATCACGGTCCGCTCAAGCGGTTTGATCGTGATGTTCGGAGTGCGGGAAACCAGTTTGCCGGGAGCCTCCACAATGACATCGACCTCCGCCAGGGATGCCCAGATGATGGCGGCAAGCATGACAATGAACGGCATCCAGACACAGAAACGTATTGCGAAAGGCAGACGCTCATTTTTCAGTTCCAGCGCATCCGGCTGAAATTCCACCATTTCCTGCGGTATTTTATCTTCTTTCATCATTCTTCATCTCCTCTCATCTGCTGTGTCCAGAATTCCCGGTAAATGCCGGGCTGCGCCAGCAATTCCCTGTGAGTGCCGCAGGCGGACTGTTCGCCGTTGTCGAGCACCATGATCATGTCCGCATGGCTGACGATACTTAAACGGTGTGAAACAATCAAAACGCTCCGCCCCCGCGCGATGGCTTTCAGATTCTTCTGAATCACCGCTTCGCTTTCGGGGTCCAGAGCACTGGTTGCTTCATCGAAGATCAGGACCGGCGGATTGGTCAGGAGCGCACGAGCGATTGCCAGGCGCTGTTTCTGCCCCCCGGAAAGGTTCGACGCATTTTCTTCAAGCACCGTGTCATAACCGCGCGGAAGTTTCTGGATGAACTCATCCGCACCGGCAAGCTTCGCCGCATAAAGAATCTCCTCAAGCGTGGCATTCTGCTTTGTAAGGCTGATATTCGCCCGGACCGTGCCGCTGAAAAAGTAGTTTTCCTGAAGCACCACGCCGATGCTCCGGCGCAGATGCGCCTTATCAATTTCACGGATATCGATTCCGTCAATTTTGATCAACCCCTGCGAAACGGGATAAAGCCCCTGGAGGAGCTTGGTCAGCGTGGTTTTGCCCGAACCGGACCTGCCGACAAAACCGATCGTGCTCCCCTCCGGTATCTTCAGAGAAAAACGCTTGATGACCTGGGGCAGGTCCGGACGGTATTGAAACGTGACGTTTTCAAACTCGATCCGTCCTTTCAGCGGGTTCCGGACTCCTCCGCCCGCCGGCTCCGGAGGCGTGTTCATCACGACACCGAGCATACGGACCGAAAGTGCGATCTGCTGGTATTCATGAATCAGCCCGACCATCTTCACCAGCGGCCCGGTCACTCTGTTCGCAAGCATCTGAAACGCAATCAGGGCGCCGATGCTGATGGCATGGTTGAAGACAAGGTGCGCACCGTACCAGATCACGCAGATCGTCATCATCATTTCAAGAACCTGGCTGATGCTCTGGGCGGTCATGGAGATTTTACCGACGCGGAAATAGGACTTGATGGCGTAAGCCGTGGAATCGTCCCAGATCTTCTTTTCGACCGGTTCGAGCGCCAGCGACTTCACGGTCTTGACTCCATGTATGGATTCCACCAGCATGCTCTGGCGTTTGCCCTCCGCCTGATAAAGTTCGTCAAGACGGCGCTGAAACGGTTTGATGAGGCTGGCGATCACCAGAGCCATCAGGAAAGAGAATCCCAGGACAACCAGTGTCAGCTGCACGCTGTAAAGCAGCAGGAACGGAATGAAAATGCACAGAGCGAACACATCGAGAATCGTGAAAAAAAGATTGCCGGAGAGAAATCCCCGGATTTTTTCCGTCTGCTGCATGTGTTTCAAAAGAACTCCGGACGGAACCCGTTCAAAAAAGTCCACGGGGAGACGCATCAGATGAGTGAAAGTCTTGGTGGCGGTCGAGATGTCGATTTTATTCGTTGCGAACAGCAGCAGATAACTGCGCACATAATTGACCAGCCCGTTGAAAAGCACCGCCAGCAGGATTCCGATTCCCAGCACATTCAATGTATTATATGCCTGATTGACCAGCACCTTGTCTACGACAATCTGGAAAAACAGCGGCACGATCAGGGAGAACACCGTCAGCATCGCCACCATCAGGGCGATTTCACCGAATATGCCTTTGTTCTTGATGAATTCCGGAATGAACCAGCGCAGGGAAAACGGCTGTGACTCGTCAGAAAGCCTGTAAGTCTTTTTCAGAAGAATGAAACTGCCTGTGTAATCCGACTCAAACTGTTCCCGCGCCAGAAACGTAAAATGGTTCGGAGCATCATGATTTTCAGATTCAGGGTCAAGGAGAACCGCCTCCTCCTGTTCGCCGTTCTTGCGGAACCCGCAGAATACCGCATATTTTCCGTTGTTCTTTTCCGCGATCACCGGAAAAATGCTCTGCCCTTTCTCCAGTTTCTCCCATGTGAGCCTGAGCCGTTTCGTCTTGAATTCATAATCCGAGGCAATCTGCCTGAAAAGCGAATCCCTGACCTCCTCCTCTCCGACGGCATATTCGTGCATGACACGGCGGAGATCCATCTGGGTATTGTTGTGTTTGGCAATTGCCGCAAGGCAGAAAAGACGGCTGTGCCTGGCGGCATCCACCTGTGCCAGATTGCGGAAAATGATCATGGCTCCGCTCATCCGTTCCTCCAGTTGCGATTTTGGAACCGCAATGGTTTTCTGCTTCGAACCGACTGCCGGATCAATGATCGTCACCGTTTCCGAACTGACAAACTGCCGGCTGTTCGCCATCAGAATCCATGCATCATTTTTCAGCCGGACCAGAACCGGACCGGCATAAGTTTTCAACACTTCCGCATCCGTGAGGAGCTCCGCTCTGAGCTGTTGTTCATTTGAGAGAGCAAGAAGCACCTCTCCCTGATTTTCCAGATATTTCTGTTGCAGTTCAACAGTAATCAATGCTGAAAAATTAACATTCCGGCGGTATTGCGAAAACAATATCTGCAAACATTGAAGTCCGCTGAAGTTATTTTCCTGTTTCATTTGCGTTCCTTATTTTTATCTTATATCAATTTTTCAAATCACAAGCATCGTTCCCAGGTTACGCAGGAACCCGGATTTCAATACACCGGCGGACAGCAGCGTATAACGCCGCCTCCAGAATCCCTGGCGGGCAATGGTGGCAAATGCACGGACATGCTCCGCACGTTCCCGGTCCAGCCTGTCGCCGTAACGCTCAAGAAAAGCTCCCGCCTGCGCCACATTCCGCAAAAAACGCGCCCGGACCGTTTTCAGCCCGCGCCTCATCATCCGCAGAAGATAACGCACGCCATAAGGTTCGATTCCGAAAACATTATTGCCGTGCTGACGGTAAAACATGGTCCCGCAATCCAGATAGACGATTTTCCCGAATGCCGCGGCGCACAAACTGAGCCAGTGATCGTGCATCACCGCCTCCGGGGGGAGAGGAAATGCAAGCGATGCAGTCGCACGGTTTATCATGATGGTGCAGGCGGAAGGGACATTCTGAGTCAAAAGCCGCTCCAGAGAACAGAAAGCGGGGTTGATCCGGGCATAATTGTAAAAGGAACCGGACAGACAGAACAGATTCCGGTCCGTAACGCTCATATCGGTAAACACCAGAAGCGGAGTATCGGCTCCATACAGCCGTTCCGCCTCCTGCATTTTCCGCAGAGTGAGTTCCACCTTGCTCTTGAACCAGACATCATCCTGATCACAGAACATAAGGTACGGGGCGGAACTCTGAAGATACAGTTCGTTGACCGCCTCCAGAACACCGACATGCCGGTGAGACGGAAGCAATTCCGCAGGGAACGGCAGTTCCGGCAATCGGTCCAGCCGAACCCGCGAACCGTCATCGCGCACAAGCAGGCGGAAATCCATCAGGCTCTGCTCTTTCAGGGAATCCAGCATTTCCGGAAAGTAAGTCTCTCCCTCATAAAAAGGAAGGAGAATGTCTATTTTCGCCCCGGAATCAGACCTCATCAGTAACCTCCCCTTCCCTGGGGATCGCCTTGACCGCGCACAGACAGCAGCACTCCGCACATTCTCCAGGCAACGGCGCAGCCAGAAACACCTGCTGATATTTCAGCTCATTGACAAGACATGCAAAAAACTGTTCATGATCGAACTCTTTCCTCGGGACCGTGAAAAAGACGCGGCTCCCGTCATACAGCAGTCTCAGGCTGTGTTCCAGTTCGCATTTCAACCGCTGCGGATGCCGTGCCGACAGGGGAAGCACAATATAATCAAACTTGCCGGACTCCGCCAGAACAGTTTCACCGAAACGTACCTGCCCGAAAGAGGCAAGTTCTTTCCGCATATCCTCCGCCGTACTTTCCATGAAGACAGCGGCGCCGTCATGCGGCTGGCAGCAGCGGAATGCCGCAAGGGCGAGCTGTTCCGCAGAAACAGCCGTTTTTGCAGACAGCGGAGATCTTGCCGCTTCCGCCAGAGCCCGTCCTGTCTCAAGCGGACGGAGAAGTCCGTCCAGCCGGATTTTATGTTCCTTCGCCTCCGCAAACAGAGAATCCATCTGCCTCTCGATTGCATCCGGCGCATAATTCTGCTGCAGGAACCTGATCCCGTTGCAGGAAATCTTCTTCCACAAATCTTCATCGGTCATCAGCGCCGCAATCGCCTCCGCATACTCCTCCGGGCTTGACGCGATCATGATATTCTCCCTGTCCTTCATTCCGGTGCCTTCGGTTCCGAAACAACTGCTGACGCAGGGAACGCCGTATGCCATGCTCGAAGCGACTTTCCCTTTGGTCCCGGCGCCGTAACGAAGCGGCGCCACCGTGATCTTCGCATGGTCCAGGCAATCCCCCAGATTCTCCACAAAACCGAGGAACCTGATCTTCGGAGATTCCGCCACGCACTGATATTCCTTCTTTTTGAAAATGTCATTGCGCAAAGCCTCGCCGATCACGTCAAGAGTTCCGTCAATGCCCCGTCTCTCAAGAGCCGGAAGAATTTCCTCGACATAAAATTTCAAAGCATCCAGATTCGGCGGATGGGCGCTGCCGATAAAGACAATACCTTCGCGTTCCCTGAAGGATTCCCTGCATCCGAAGACCTTGCGCGCCTGCGGGATATGCCGGATGCGCTTCATGCCATACTGTTCTTCCAGCATCTTCTTCTCGTCCGAACTGATTACAATCGTCATATCGGCGCGCGCCATCAGGGTGATTTCCAGTTTTTCCGTCATCAGCGCTCTCCGCATTTTCTCTTCGGAATGACTCAGTTCCGCTTCCCGCCGCTCCCGGACGAAATGCACATCGACCGTATCAAAAATATATGCCGCCTGCGGAGCATAGCGCCGGATCAGACGGTCGAAACACTGCGCCTGATAAACACGCGACACAAACACATAATCAAAAGTGCGCCCGTTATCCCTGATATATTCCCATATACGCCGCTGAGGCGCGTAGACACATTCCACTCCGGCACGAAGCAGAATCGCGGTATATTTCCCGACATACCCCGGAGTATATTCTCCATGAAAGACAACGTCATACCCGCGCTTGACCATATATTCCATGAAAAAGACGGCGTCCATTCCCCCGGAACCACGGTCCGCCATCGGGACTTCCGCATCAATGTAAAGAACTCTCGGACGTGAAAACCGGTAGGCGCGGCGCATCTCATCCACAGAACCGTACAGAGAATTTTCACGCAGATAAGCGCTCCAGCGTGCAAGGAATGTCCTGCGGTTCTTTTCACAACCCGTATTCAGGGTATCTCCATAGGAAGCCATCTCATGATGAAGGACTTTGGAGAGCGGCATGACATAATTTTTCCAGCCGTTCTTCCTGAACTTCAATGCAAGGTCGGGGTCTTCGAAATAAGCCGGAATATAAACGGGGTCAAAACCTCCCACAGACTCGAAACGGCGGCGGCTGACGATAATGCTGGCGGCGGAGGAGAAGTCGACCTCGCGGAAATAAGTAAATTCCGGATGCATGGGATCGATGCCGCGTCCCAGCGGAATGATTTCACCGTTCCCGCAGATGAGGTTGCCGCTCTCCTGAAGCCTGCCCGTATGAAGATGAATCAGCTGGGAACCGATCATGCCCGCCTCGGGGTGATGATAAAGCGCAACAGCCAGCTCGTCAAGCCAGCCGGGAAGCACTTCGGTATCATTGTTGAGGAACAGCAGATACTCTCCGCGCGCCTCCTTCGCACCACGGTTGGCGGTCCGCAGAAATCCGAGATTCGACTCGTTGCGGATCACCCGGATCCTCGGAAAATCATGCGTCAGAGACCTGATGTTTTCTTTCGAGGCATCATCCACAAGAATGACTTCAAACGGAACTCCGGTTCCCGCGGAATAGATCGAATTCAGGCATTTCACAGTCAGTTTCAAATTGTTGTAAACGGGAATAATGACGCTGGTCAACGGCATATCGCCGGGAATGCGGAGCCCGGTATCGGCATCCGGGCAGAGATACTTTTTCAGCTCCTGCTGCCTCATGAACTCCTGATAGTTTTTCATGTTCCGGAATGCAGCGCCGAAATGTCCGTATACCCAGAGTTTCAACTGTTCCCGGGTATGATACCTGAGCGGCAGCAGCTTATCTCCCGCTTTCAGAATCCGGTAAAGGAACCGGCAGGTTCCCTGCACTATGGAGCCGGTAAAATCGCAATATCTCCGCATCCACCGGAAAGCCCTGCTGTTTTTCAGAGCGCCGATCTCGTTTTCCAGAGAAGCGCATTTGCTTTCCATGAAGCTGATATGACTGCGCAAGCCGTGATTCTCATACTTCAGCACGGAATTGACATATTCTATTTCGTTGATCTTATCTGTTTTGGATTTGACTTCCAGATGACAGTCTCTCTCGGCATTCCGCATATTTTCGAGTTCTTTTCCGCATTCCGCCAGAGCAGTCTGCAATTCCGACCTCTGTTTTTCGGCAACGGCAAGCTTCTGATTCAAAGCGGAATTGTCAAGCAGCAACCTCTCTTTTTCCTTCAGAAGATCTCCGAGCTGTATCTTCTTCTCCGCAAGGAACTCGTCAACCGTTGCGATATGCTTGAAAAGCCTGTCCTTGTCTTCCTGGAGGGAATGGATTTTTTCTCTGTTTTCCTCCTGCCGTTTCTCTGCGGATTTCAGTTCCCCGTACAGATATTCCGACTTCGCGCATTCTTCTTTCAGATCCCCGCTCAGTTTTTCGTTTTCTTCCGTTTTCTTCAGGATCTCCCCGCGTATCCCGAACTGATTGATGACGGCTTCATCATCTTCATAATATCCCTTCCCCGCATCATAATACGCATCAAGATAACAGGAATAAGGGATGCGGGGCAGTTCCCCGTCGGAAGCCAGCACAAAAGAATATTGAGTATCGCGAAGACTGCTCTGCCGGACAATGTCCTTTTGAGGAGTCTGCACAAAAAATTCCGGCTGTCCGTCTCCGGTAATGATGGAATTGAAGAAAGCATTCTGGGAAAAGACCCTGTTATGTTGGAAAAGCCCGTTCAGCATTTCTTCCAGTTCCGCCTGTTCCAGTTCATTGATATGGAAATCATTCACGTCTTTCCCGTGATAGGCATCGAACGGGGTCTTGTTGGGAGAGGAAATGATCAGAAGCCCTCCGGGAACGAGCAGACGGTGCAATTCCTTCAAAAACGATGCAGGCGACGGAATATGTTCAATACTTTCAAAAGAAACAATGGAATCAAAACTGTGATCAGGCAGAGGCACAGCGACGGCATCGGCGCAAAGGAAAGTCAGATTCTCTTTCCTGTATTTGGCTTTTGCGGCTTCGACCGCCTGCCTGTTCAGATCCACCCCTACCACGGAGGCGGCTTTCTGCGACAGCATGAAACTGCCGTAGCCCTCTCCGGACGCAATGTCCAGAACCCTGCGTCCGGCGACGAGCTCCGCCGCCACTGCATAACGGTGCATGCTTTCAATTCCGGTCACACGGCTCTCTCCGGGAATATACCGCTCTCCCGTGCGGGGCAGAATACTTTCCTCTGCGAAACTATTTAAAAAGACATCATTATTTTTTTGCATCTTATTTCTCTCCTGAATATACGGGAACGCAGTCTTATTTTTTACCATATACTTCTTTCTGCTGGATTGTTTTCCGACAACATAATATCTTATTGCCGCCCGATTCCAGCAAATCCATCTGGTTAAAACCGGATCTTTTCAACATATTGAAAAACTGATTTGCAGAATTCTTCGCAGGCAGCGGAAGCAGCCAGACACCCCCCATGGCAAGATATTCTGAATATTGAAAAGAAGAATATTCGGGAATGCAGGAAGACAGTATGACATCACAAATATCCTTCCTGTCTTTTGTATTCACAATAATCTTTTCAGTATATTTTTTAAAATAATCCGCCCATTCAACCGTATCGACTCCTAAAATAAAATGATTCCAGAAACCAAGCACCTCCAATGCAGATGCGAAATCTTCTGCAGTTGTTCGTCCTGTCTGCTCAGCCGATATTGTCTCCAATTGAGAAGCGGAAACAACAGGACGGCACAAAACGGAAAGACTTTTCTTGTGCACAGTCGCCAACGACAACACCTGGTCCATCATAGAAGCAACCTTTTCCGGTGCATAGTTTTCAGTTAAAAAATCAATTCCGCCATCCGACAATTTCATCCACAGATTAAAATCTGTATCGAGACGAACCATGCAACGTGCAAAATCCCGAGGCGTATCCGCAATTAGAACATTCACGTCATGCTGCATATCGGTGCCTTGTGTTCCGAAGGAAGTACTGACACAGGGCACTCCGTAAGACATGCTTGACGCGACTTTTCCCTTGGTTCCCGCCCCATAGCGCAACGGAGCAATTGTCATTTTTGCATGATCGAGGTAATCCGCCAGATCGGATACAAAACCAACAAATTTAATTTGACCGCACTCCAGCAAAGCATGGCATTCATCCTTTAACTTCACCATATCACGAAGAGCTTCCCCGATGACCGTCAACTCGAAATCCGCCGGAAGTAAAGGCAGGATTTCATTGTAAAAATAAAGCAGGCCGTCAATATTCGGGAGATGGGCGCTGCCGATGAAAACAGCCCCCTTTCGTTCCTCCCATGTACCCGAGCGGCCTCGGACTGTCCTTGCCTGTGGAATATGCATGATCCGTTTCAGCCCGTATGTTTCTTCTAACAGTCTTTTTTCATCTCTGCTGATCACAATCGTAGCATCTGCCTGAGATGCGATCAATAATTCAACTCTTTTGGTCTGCATGGCATTTGAAAGCAGGAGAGATGATTTGAAAATCTGAGCTTCCAGCTCCTCACGGACAAAGTGAATATCCACAGTATTGAAGATGTAAACGGCTCTCCTGCAATACTTGCGAAACAACCAGTCAAAACATTGAGCCTGATAAACACGCGAAACAAACAGATAATCAAAAGAATATCCATACTGTTCAAGATATTTCCATACCTGCCGCTGCGGTGTATAGACACATTCAACGCCCATTCTCAGCAAAATCGGCGTATACTTGGGAATAAAGTCCGGTGTATATTCTCCATGAAAAACAACATCATACCCCCGTTTTTTCATATAGTCCATGAAAAAAATCGCATCCATTCCCCCGGAACCACGGTCAGCCATAGGAACTTCAGCATCAAGGTAGAAAATACGGGAGTGAGAATACTTGCGCATCGCAAAAAAATCTGACGCCTTATCATACAGAGAATGCGAAGCCAAATAGTTGCCCCACCGTTTGAAAAAGATATCAGAAACACTGCAATGCTTACTTCCATGGTAAAAAACCCGCGAAAGCGGCATTACATAATTCCGATAGCCATCCCGCTGCAATTTCAAGGCAAAATCGGCTTCTTCCAGATATGCAGAGCCGCAAACCTCATCAAAGCTGTTGAATTTCAAAAATAACTTCCTGCGCAATATGATGCTGACGGCAGAAGAAAAATCTACTTCTCTGAAATAATTGAACTCAGGGGACTCTGGAACATCGTTACAGCCAAGCGGCAGTATTTCACCATTCCTGCAAATCAGGTTACCGCTCTCATACAGCTTTCCGGTTTTGCCATGGACAATTTGAGAACCGATCATTCCTGCCTCCGGATGCTTGTAAAGCGCCACAGCCAATTCATCCAGCCATCCGGATAAAACCTCCGTATTTCCATTCAGAAAAAGTAAATATTCGCCTTTTGCTTCTTCGGCGCCCCGGTTGGCGGCAGACAAAAAGCCTGGAGTCGCATCACTGTGAATCATCCGTATCCCGGGAAACTCCTTGCATAATGTTGTGATGTCCTCATGAGAATTGCCATCAATAATTATGATTTCAAACGGCGACTTTATCTTTGCATTGCGGATGGAAGTCAGACATTTTCGTATTTTCTTCAAATTGCAGGCAGGAATTATCACTGTGGTCAGCGGAATATCATCAGGAATACTCAACCCGCTGTCAGTGTTGGAAAACAGACTACAAAGAACCCCCTGGCGCACCTGCCAGTTCTGATACCCCTGTATATGTTTGAAGATACCCCCGCTTTTCCCGTAGCAGAAGTTTTTCAGCAGTTCCTTGTGACTGCCGGAAAGCGGCAATATTCTATAAATGGATTTCATAATGCTGTGGCATATTGAAATAATCTGTTTCATGAAGTTCCTTCTATCTTTCAATATCCAAAGTAATCCGCTCCATCGGAATCCCGACGAGCACCCCCTGTTCACCCATGTAATGCGATTTGATTCTCAAAGCATCATGAAACCACTGGTGCTGAATATGTTCCGTCTGCGTTCCCTCCGCAATTGCGGCATGAAGCGTATATTCCCCGCTTTTCAGGCGCGGCATCTGAAATGAAAACACCGCTTTGATCACGGAACCGGCAGGAGCGAAGCGAGGCTCCGACCGGTACTGCACATAGGTATTGTCACCGAACAGGTTCTCCCCCAAATAGTTGCGGATCGCAAAACCGACGATCGGGCTGAAAATATCCTGTCTGGCACGGCAGCGGATTTCCAGCCGCACATCTTCCCCGCCAAGCGTGCTCACCAGCATCCCTCCATTCTCATCATAAAACTGAATGGATTCAATCACCGCTCCGCCGGCGCCGAAAGAAGGTGCGTTTTCATTAAACTCGAAAAATTCATATTCATGGACAAGATTGCTGGAATTGAACCGTTCCTGACGCACATCGCGGACTTTTCTCTTTTCCGGCGAGCGCCCGGAAATCTGTCCGGCGGAGCGGAATTCCCCCTGCTGTTTTTTATAGCAGAAAGCAAGATAATGTTCAACAACGGTCTTGGGTTGTCCGATCTCCATGACTTTGCCATGATCCAGCCAGAGAACTTCATCGCACATATTCAGCACTGCGCCGGTATCGTGCGTCACGAGGATCACCGTATGCTCTTGCATGAAAGACCGCATGAACTTCATGCACTTCTGCGTGAAAACGACATCCCCCACGGACAGAGCCTCATCAATGATCAGGATATCCGCGTCAATATGCGCAATGACGGCGAATGCCAGGCGCATCATCATACCGCTGGAATAGGTTTTCACAGGCTGATCAATCGCCTCTCCGATATCGGCAAATGCCGTAATCTGCTCATATCTGGCGTCGATCTGGCTTTTTGTGAGTCCCAGCAGGGACGCGTTCATATAGACATTCTCTTTTCCCGTAAACTCAGGCGAGAAACCGCTTCCAAGCTCCAGAAGCGCCGCTATTCTGCCATGGACCGCCACTTCTCCGGAAGTCGGCTCCAGCGTATCGGCGAAAATCTGAAGCAGAGTGCTTTTCCCGGCTCCGTTCATTCCGATGATTCCGAAACACTGTCCGGTTTTCACGCGGAAGGAAACATTGTCAAGCGCGCGGAATTCACGGTAGAAATGCCTTGTCCCGCAGAACAGAGTCTGCATCAGGCGATGCACCGGTCTGGCATAGATTTCATAAATTTTGGAGAGATTGCGCACTTCAACGCAGACCTGATCAGATAACATCGGCAAATCCCCGTTTCGTTTTCATGAACCAGAGATACCCCAGTTCAAAGACGGCAAAAGAGCACAGATACATCCAGAACACTTCGTGGAACGGCGGCAGTTTCCCATACAGGAAAATCATGCGCCCGTGCTGCACAAGGACTGCCAGAGGGTTGTAGGCCATGATGCTGCGGTAAGGTTCAGGAAGCATATCCTGGGAATAAAAGATCGGCGTCAGGAAGAAAAGCACCTGAAGCAGAATCGGGACAAGCTGCCCGAAGTCCCGGATGTAAACCCCCAGAGACGCCACGAACCAGGCGCATCCCGCAGAAAATAAAGTCACCGGAATCAGCAGCAGCGGCAGACAGATCACGGTCCACGGCAGAAAGCCGTAAACCAGCAGAACTCCGACGGCGAGAATTGCAAACCACAACAGGCTGACAATCAGAGCCGAGCCGACCGAAGTCAGCGGCAGCAGCTCCAGCGGAGTAATGATTTTCTTGACGTAATTCACTCTGTCCGTGATGGAACTGACTCCGCCGCCCACGCTTTCCGAAAAAATGTTATAAACCGCCATCCCGCAGAAGAGCATCAGCGCAAACATCATTTTCGAATCCTGCTGCCCGGCAACCGCACCCCAGCGTGTTTTGAATACGACACAGAAGACAAACGAATAAATCGTCAGCATCAGCAGCGGAAAGACCAGCAGCCATACGGCTCCGAGAAAACTGCCTTTGAACTTCGTCTGTATATTGCGCAGGGTGATCTGCTGAACAAAATAACGGTTCGCCCAAAGTTTCCTCCAGGGACTTGAAAAATTCAGCAGTTCGCCCCATGTTTCTTTTCTTGCCATTCCAGCTTTCTGTCTCCTTACACCGTCGCCGCGAGAGACGTCTTCCACTCGCTTCCGACACTGCCGTAATAATTCCATTCCAGCTTGTCCGTTCCCATGACACACAGGGCTCCGAGATCGCCTGCCGCAGTCCTGACGCGAAGGTCATCGACTCCGTCGCCGTTGAAGTCGCCGATCTGTTCGAGAACATTCCCGTCCTCTGCCGTTCCAAGCCCCATCCAACTGCTGACGGAACCGTCTTTCACGATCCATGCACCGTAATAATTGCCTTTCTGCAGAAGCACATCATCGACTCCGTCGCCGTTGAAATCACCCGTCCCGGCAATCTTGAAACCATTGTCCAGCGTATCCAGATTTGCCCAGGATACGGTTCCGTTCTCTTTGACGAGCCATGTTCCGGAGAAACCGGCTTCATGCTGTAAGACAATATCATCGATTCCGTCGCCGTTCAGGTCGCCGATTCCCGCGATATTCCACTCATTCCCAAGACTCTGGAAAAAGGTCCATTCATAGCCGTCGGTATAATACCCGCCCACAGCGCCGTTGAGATTCCTGAGCAGAAGGTCGGAAATCCCGTCGCCGTTGAAGTCGCCGAGCCCGAGAACCTGCGTGGCTGAATCGAAATTGGCGATTCCTTCCCAGCCTTGAACCTGCCCGTCCGCTCCGACAACCCATGCGCCGACATTGTGTCCGGCGGAATCATACAGATACACATCCGAAAAACCGTCAACCGTGGCGTTGCCCGTGCCGAGGATCTCCCAGGAACCGCTTAACGTGCTCAGATTCCCCCAGACGGGAGCATCGTCCTGAACGAACCATGTTCCGGCATATCCGGAGGAATTCGCCATCAGGATGTCGCTGCGGCTGTCCCCGTTGAGGTCATGGTTCACGGGAACAGCAGCCTGGCTCAGACCTGTCGTATCAAACACAACGGTCATGATATCTTCCAGCTGCCGCTCTTCTCCGCTGTAATAATAGGTTCCGCCCCATTTCATCCGGCAGTCATGGTCATAGGTGTCATCCAGAATGATTTCCCTGGTTGCATCGTCATAACCGTAACCGACCATGGCATGTTCCGTAATTCCGATGATGACGACGCGTCCCGCATCGATTTCCGCCTTATAGTCTTCAAAAGTGAATGTTCCCCCGGCATTGTCCGTTGTATGGGATGCGGTTTTCACCTGATCCAACTGATAACCCGCCTGTTCCAGATAGAGTTCCAGCCCGTATTTCACATCAATATATTTCGGGGGAATCGTTTTGCTGGTGCTGCCGGAAGTGATCGTCTCCTCCCAGTTGGCATCTTTGATGCTTGCCAGGGTGGAATCCGGGTAGAAGGAAGTGGACAGATCGCCGTTGTAGCGCCAGTACTGGTTGGTTCCGAGGTAGTCGGCGATACAGTTCCATTCCGCCGTGTTCAACGTGATGGAATCCCCCACATAGGTATAGGGCAGTTCCGCTTCCGGGGTTGTTTCATAAAAATGCGAGACATGTTCCCGGGATGCGATGGCAGACCCCATGACGGTGTCAAACGCGTTCATATTGTATTTATTGCCGTCCAGCCCCCGTGAATTCTTCTCGACGGTGCCATTGATCACATTGGACACATCATATCCCATATATCCGTACCGGTCATAATATCCGAGCATCATACCGACCGCCGTTGCCAGGCATCCATACATGTATTCCGCCTCCGGAACATCGTAGGCGACCTTGGAACGGGGGTCGTAATCCACCGTGAAAGTCTGCGCGGCGCTCCAGTCCGACATATTTCCGGCGGCGTCGAAGGCGCAGATCTGATAATAATAAGTTCCATTGCTCATGTTCTCCAGCAGATAGCCGGTGTCGCTGACCGTAATGCCGTTGCCGCTCAATGCGCTGGAAGTCCCGTAGCGGAAATAATATCCCGCCACTCCCGTATCATCGGATGCCGGATTCCATGAGACAATGACATTGTTTCTTGACGTGTTGGCACCGGGGAGCCCGTTCAATACCGGAGAAGTCGTATCGTCGTCATCGCCTCCTCCGCCACCGCCTTCCTTTCCGCTGACAACCAGCTGCAATGTATTGTTGACAATGGAAAGCGCCGCGGATACGCCGTTTGTAAACTGGTAACTGCTCCCTACGGCAAGATTGGCGCTCTGATTCTGCAGTGTAACGGTGAAAATCTTTCCGCCGAGACTGTCCGCCGCGGCTCCGCTGACCAGAAGATAAGTTCCGCTTTGAGCATTATTCAAACTCAGCGCATAGGCTGTGGAGCTGCTGCCGAAGATCCCCGCCGCCGTGGTCGAGATGACCGGAGTATCCAAAAGTGTCCCGATATTGAACTTCAACGCGACATTTCCGTAACCGGTGACATTGCCGTAAATCCGGGCGCCGCTGGAGATCGTCAGATTGCTGGAACCCGAAGTAAGATTGATGTTTCCCGCAATCAGAGCGCCGGAACTCACCGTCACACTGCCTTTGCCGTAAATCGCATTCTGCCCGGCGGACAGTTGAAGGAGTTCATTTTTATTGGCGTTGAAATTGTTCAGTTTTTCCGTCAGGGAAGCCGCTGTCGTGGCACTGTCCGATTTCCCGGCAAAGACCGTGCCGCTGACTTTGATGTCCAGGGAGGAGCCATAGAGCCCGTAAGCATTGTTCTGTGCGGATGCAATGACGGTTCCGCCGAAATGCCCGCTCAATGTCCCGCCGGCATAAACACCGTATGCCGTGGAGGAAGACGCATTGCTTGCAACGGCGCTGATGACGCCCTTTATTTCTTCCGTGACCGTCAGATTCTTTTTCGCCTGAAGTCCGTAGACCGTTGCAAAACTGGCGATGCCCGCCAGATTGAGTGAGCTGTCGATTCTGCCTCCGAAGATCCCGTTGACCGTCAGATTTTCATCGGCTGTAATTCCCGAAGCGAAGTTGCCGCGCCCCGTTCCGTTGGAGGCTTTGAAAGTGATTCCGCCGGAACCGGATGCCGCGCCGGAGAAGTTGACCGTCAGGTTTTTCCCCACGATTCCGGCGGCATTGATGCAGTTCGAGACAGTGGAGCTCAAAGACGCATTGGCACCCGTAAATGTCACGGTGCCGTCATAATGAGACCCGTAGTTGTAGAAATCCGTCCAGTATGCGTCATCGCCGAAAAGAATGGCTGCATTCCGGATGCCGCTGCTGTTCAGGGAGCCGCCCTCGATCGTCACGGTAAGCCTGTCTGCGAGAAGCTGCAGCGCGCCGGGAGAGGAAGCGTTGACGGTTGTCCCGCTTCCGACGGTGACATCGGTCGTTGATTTCTGAGTTGTATTGTAATTCCCGTCGATTCTGCCCCGCAGAGATACCGGTTCCTGCAATGCAACAGTCTGAAGAACTCTCTCTGAATCTTCCCGAAATTCCACCTCTTGAAGTATTTGGCTGCCCATATTCTGTTTCCTCCGCTTTTTTGACATTTAACTTTGACTCCCGGCTCCAGTTCCTCCCGGATATATATTATAGTGTATTTTTCTCAGGATTAAAGACGGATAAGAGAAAAAAACCTTATTTTATGCTTTCTTTGGACCCCGGAATCTCTCTGGCTGCCGTAATTGCCTGTCCGGCGGAGATCAGCAATATACTTTTGAATCAACATAACTTATTTTCACTGGAAACAAAAATTCCGGATGCAGGGGTGGGACCGGCATCCGAAAAATGTAATGTCCGGAAACAGCGGCGGGTGAAAATTCCGCCGCTGTTTCATTCCCGCAGTCGATCAGGCAAGCTTCGAGGTCCACTCGCTGCCGACAGACTGGTAGTATTTCCATGTCATGTCGTTTTCGCCATTGACAAGCAATGCTCCGATATCACCGGCGTCTGTGCGAATCTGAAGATCCGCAATTCCGTCACCGTTGAAATCGGCAATTCCTTCAACGGAAGCGCCCTCTTCAACTTGTCCGAGGTTCATCCAACTGGAGATACTGCCGTCCTTCGCGAGCCATGCGCCGACTGTCCTGTCGCTGGAATTATAGATGAGAACATCGTCAATTCCATCGCCGTTGAAGTCGCCGGTGCCGAGGATACTCTGACTGTCGGAAAGCTTGTCCAGATCAGCCCAGACCGGCTGTTCGCCGCCGAGGAGCCATACTCCGGAGTTGCCGTCCTGACTGTCATGGAGAACGAGGTCGTCGATACCGTCGCCGTTCATGTCGCCGACTCCGGCAACACTCCAGTTGGCGCCGAGGCCATCCGCCTTGAACTCATTCCATGCACCGTCCTTGATGTAACCAAGATTGCCGGATTCGATCGACTGGACGAGAAGATCTGTCTCTCCGTCGCCGTTGAAGTCGCCGAGAGCAAGCAGTCTGGTGTCATCGTTCAGGTTCGCAATGGTCTGATACTCTTTGACTGCGATTCCTTTGTCAACATTGGAAATCACCCATGCGCCGACATTGTTGTTCACCGCATCATAGAGATAGACGTCATAGTTCGGCTTCGCCGCATCGGTCATTCCTGTTCCGAAGACTTTCCAGTCACCGGTAAGCGTGCTCAGATTGCCCCATGCAGGCTGGTCGTTCTCAATCAGCCATGCACCTGCAAATCCGGCATCATGACTCAGGATGATATCACTGATGTTGTTATTGTCGAGGTCCTGCTTTGCAGAGGAACCGGATTCGACTACGAAGTTCCGGGTTGTGCCGGCAACAGAATTGCCTGCCGCATCGAATGCTTCAAGGGTGTATTCATAGGAACCGACCTTGAGGCCTTCCAGCGTAAAGCTGACCTGATCCGCCGCGAGCTCGTAAACTTCACTGCCGACCGTGAGCCTGTAGCCTGCGACCGCGACATTGTCCGTCGCAGCATCCCAGTTGATCGTAACGTTTCTGTTTTCAACAGCAGCATCAAGACTTGCGCCGAGAACAGGATTGGTCACATCGGAAACAGCCTTGACCACACTGCCGGAACTTACAATTTCACCCGCCGCATTGGTAATTGCGGCATTGACAGTGAATTCACCGAATCTGGCGGCTGCCGGGTCAAGGACAATGGAGAAGTTTCCGTCAGCATCGACTTCAACGCTGAAAACATCTTCGCCGACTGTATAACCTACGGTATAGGTATACCCCGCTTCCATTGCTCCGACACTGCCCGTGAAGCTGTAATCATCCATGGCGCCGGACTGGTCGCTGACCGTCAGGTTCAATTCAAGGCTGATCACGAAGTTCTGTGCAAGTCCGGCAACAGAATTGCCTGCCGCATCGAATGCTTCAAGAGTGTATTCATAGGAACCGTAGGCAAGACCTTCCAGCGTAAAGCTGACCTGATCCGCCGCGAGCTCGTAAACTTCACTGCCGACCGTGAGCTTATAGCCTGCAACCGCGACATTGTCCGTCGCAGCATCCCAGTTGATCGTAACATTTCTGTCTTCGACAACAGCATCAAGGCTTGCGCCGAGAACAGGATCGGTGACGTCGGAAATCAGCTTATCCATATTCTGTGATGTCTCATTGCCGGCGGGGTCGGTCACTGTCGCGGTGAATGTAACATTTCCGAACCTGGCGGCTGCCGGGACAAGATCAACGGAGAAGTTTCCGTCAGCATCGACTTCAACGCTGAAGACATCTTCGCCGACTGTGCAAGAGACACTGTAGGTAAAGCCTTCCTGTTTCGCGGTGCCGATACTTCCTGTGTAAGTGTAATCGCCCTTTGCCCCGGACTGGTCGTTCACCGACAGGTTCAGTTCCGGACTGACGGCATAGTTAAGATAGAAAGCTCCATCTTTTTCCACGACCTTGTAATCCGGCGTATTGACCGTGAAGTAATCCGCCTTGAGATTATCCGCCTTTTCCGCAAGTTTGTAGGAATAAACGATATCCTTTGCCGGGTCCTGTGTCACGGTGATCGCAATACGCTGTCCGAGCTGTCCGGGAGTATCTGCAAAACCTTCATACCTGCCGATCTGGAACAGGAACTCATCTGTCGCGGTATCATTGTCCAGGCTTACCGTGAGGTTTGCCGTATTGAAGACATGCAGGACATCCGCTTTGACGGAGAAGTTTCCGCTCATGGCGAGTGCAGCACTGACTTCAATTACAGTTTCCCTGTCGGGCGGATTGACGACAGTGCTGTCATTGATTGCCTCGAATGCGAAATTATCAATTGCAAAATCATCTGCAATCTCAATCACATCCTGGGCGTACTGAGTCTGGGTAGCTCCGTTCCAGACGCCTTCGATCCTGGCTGTCGCATTACCTTCGCCGGTCATTGTGACATTGCCGAAACCCAGCACACCCGCTGCAAATGTAACGGTTGCATCTTTGATCTTGATGCCGGTGGTTTTCGTGAAGAATACGAATCCGCCGTCGATCAGTGCATCTGTTTCAATATTGAACTGACCGCCGTTGAAAGTCGTGGATGTCCCCATGTTTCTGATATAACCGTTGCTTTGCAGGGTAACGGTCCCGCCATTTACATTGACGGCTCCCTTATTGATGAGATGGCTTCCATCCGTCAATGCAAGAGAGGAACCTTCATTCAGGTTCAATATGCTCCCTGCTTCAACGCTGACTGCGGCGGAACTGGATTTCCCGCCGGCAAAGATTACTCCATCTTTCTCCACATTGAGTGTGGATTCGACAAAGAGATCCGCATTGTCTGCAAGCGAGATCTGTCCCGTAAGCGCAGCCGTGCCAACACCGGCAATCGACAGGCTGGAATCTCTGCCTGTGACTGCAATTGTTCCGGCGATTTCAGAATCAGCGGTTGCTGCCGTCAGGTTAAGCTTACCGGCATTGGAAATGTTGATTGCTTCGCCTTCGGCAAGGAAATCACCGTCCAATGCAGAATTAATGTCCAGTCTTGAGGCTTCCACATTGATGACGGAACCTTCACCGCCAAGATCGGCCGTATTAAAGAATGCAATCGATCCTCCGGTCAGATTCAGGGTTGTTCCGGCGTTCATCTTAAGTGCGCCGTCTCCCAACCAGTCGGCAAGTTTGTTTCCGTCCTCATCAAAGCTCTCCGCCACATCGTAAATCCTGGTATTTTCCAATGTGACTTCACTGCCTTCGACAATTACGGCGTCAATCTTTTCAACATTTGCGTTGGAAAGTGTTCCCACATTCAGCGCAAGAGCCGTCTCTCTGACATCTTCATCGAATATTCTGCCGCCATTGAGATTCAGCGCACCTCCTTCAATCCGGAGATTGCCGTAAGCATCCGCGCTTTCGGATCTGCTCAGGTCGAAATCACCCGTGAAAGCGGAATCGTCTCCGACAAGGAGGGTATCAAACGCATTCACATCCTCGACGCCGCCGAGATAGACGTTGCCGTTGACCGTGGGGCCATTGACCAGACTGAACGTATCGGCTCCGTAACCGAGACCGATATGGCCGTTGATCACCGCGCCTTCTTTGAATCCGAGACCGGAATTCTGATCCGTATCCATTGCCCAGATCGCAAAACCTTCCTGTCTCGCATCAAGCGCGTCATGATTTCCGCCGACATTGCCGAGAGACGCCACATTGACCGCGCCGGTATTGGAGACAAGTGCACCGGTAATCTCTGTGAGATCCCCGATTTCAATATCGCCTTCCGCCGTGATGGAACCCGCCATATGGACGTTGCCGATAGTTACCTTGCCGGTTCTGGAAGAAATATTGCCGGCATTTACCTCATCTTTCCGATACATGGTGACATCACCGTCGATGGTGAGATCTTTTTCCGCCATGACGCTTGCCGCAAAAACATCGCCCTGCGCATGCAGTCTGCCGCTTTCCGGGTCAGTCGCGTCAGTTCCGTGTGCGATGACCGCACCGGCATAATGTTCCGCATTGCCGATACTTCCAACCATGATCGAACCGCTGGCTTCCACATTTCCGCCGACAAGATTACCGGCAGCATCAACCGTTGCACCGGTCGTGACGATATCATTGCCAGTAAATTCCGTGGTCATTGTACCGATCAGGAGATCGCCGTGATAGGACCGGACAGATTCTGCCGTGACATCTCCGGCGCGAATGGTACCGTTTGCAACGACTTCACCCGCGGCATTGATTTTTCCACCGACAAAATACCATGTGGACGGGTCATGTACCACCGGTTTTCTGTTTATTCCGACATCCAGTTTGCCGTTCATCGCACGGACTGTGCCAGCCTGCGTGATTTCCGTTGCAATGATGTCAGCTCCCGCCTGAACGGTTCCATCTTCGGCGACAGTCACCTTGCCGACTGTCATGGAATCATCCGCAATCAGCGATTGTGCGTTGATCACGGCATTTTCACCGGTCGCGATATTGTTGTCGGAATGCACCTTGCCGTTTACGGCGGTAATGCTCTCTGTTGCCGTGATATTCCCGGCATCAATTGCAAAGCCGTTTTCATCGGCTCCATCGGCGGAAAGGTTCTTCGCCGTGATCACGCCGACGACATCAATATAATCATCAGAATGAATCGCAGCCTCCGTTCCGTCAATCCCGCCGCCGACAAGAATGGCGCCTTCGGCATCGACTGAAGTTCCGACAGTGAGATTGCCTGTGATTTCAATCTTGCCATCGGCTTTCAACGCATCGTCTTTCACCGTTGTGATAACATCGGCTTCTACGTTCGCGGCTTCAATTCTTCCGCCGGAAAGTTTCTTCTCAACAGTAATATCCGCAGAAGCAGAAACCGTTCCGGTGGCAGCTTCGATATTTTCCGCAATGATACTGCCGGCAACAGCGACAATGCGTCCGGTTGTCGCAATATTGTCGAAGTCATCAATATCACCGGTTGTATAATACACAGACTTGGCTTCGATTCCGGCAATCTTGTTTGCGATATTAAGCGGCTCCGTGATATCCACATTCGCCGCTTTGATTTCCGCATCGGCTCCGAGAACGAACTGCGCGACATCCATGCGGTCGCCGCCGACAGCAAGCACAGCTTTTTCACCTTCGATGGTGACAATATTGGCAGTCAGGTCGCCGCCTGCCGTAATTGCACCGGAGGCTGTAATATCGCCTGTTGCAATCAAATCATCCGCCACGGCGATTTCGTCGCGGGCGGTGATATTGCCGCTTACGTTCAAGCCAGTTCCGGAGGTAAGAGCGCCGAAACGGTTCACAACGTTGCCGTTGATGGCGGCACCCGCATCCTGATTGATTTCAAGATCGACAGTGATATCCGGTACGGTACTGCCCACAGGGGAACTGTTGTTGAAGTCAATTGCATTTGCGTAACCGGCAAGCGTTGTCCCGCCTTTCAGATTCAGGATGAATTTCGCCTCATCATCGGCATTAGATTCCGCCGGATTCTGCCAGAAGCCGAGACGGACAGAGCCAACTGCTGTTGTATCCGCAATGGTCAGCTCCTGTTTGAAACCGTTGGAAAGAACCTGATTCAGAGCAGTATCCGCAACCTTATCACCGAAGAAAATCATTCCGGAATGATCTGCCGCTCCTCCGGTCCTGGCAAGGTCGGAACCGTTGACAAGTTCGAAATTCGCTCCGCCGAGATACAGGGAATCCGCTTTGACAACCATCTCCTGATAATTGCCCTGTGTTCCGGGCTCACTGTGGAAAGTGACATCCTTTCTGGCAGCATCAATATCGACGCCTGAAATGACTCCGTCGTTGAACAGAGTCACATTGCCGGTGGAAGTAATGGAGCCGTCGGTCCATGTCCCCGTATTTGTGAAGCTGAGTGTGCCTGCTGTTGTTGTCAGATCAACATCTTTCATCGACCCGGTATTTCCGAACATAAGGCTGGCGGCACTGTAGTCACCGGAAATGACTCCGCTATTTGTGACCGTCATATCGCCCGTCGTCTCGACATCGGCGACAAGTGTTCCCTTTGCCTCATTGGCGATCGTGGCGGAAACCGCTTCAAAACTTACAGATTCCGTTTCAAGGGAACCGTAAAGTCTGCCTCTGTTGGTAATCTCAAGGTGATCAATGCCGGTGTAACTGCCGCGCAGGAAAGCCTTGCCGCCGCTGAGCGTAACATCCAGATCATTGTTGTTGAAGGCGATATCGCCGGCATAAATATCGGATACCGATGTGTCATTCCCGACCTTGTTCAGATCGAAGACAACATCGCTGCCGACTGTTCCGTGGACCAGCTTCTGAATCATGGAACCAGCCGTGGTTTCCAGCTTGCCGTTTGCCAGATCCGCCAGCATGTCCTCAGTCACCTTGTTCACTTTTACATCGCCGACAACGGTATTGCCTCCGGTAAGTCCCTGTACCCAGATCGTTCCGCTGCCGGAAACCTGCGATGCAGTGAGAAGTGACGCAAGGACCGTATTGGCGTTGTCTCCGACGATGAAAAGATCGCCGGAAACAGCAAGAATACAATCAGCACCAAAGTTAATAGTTACCTCAGAATCAATCATTCCGCCGAGCGTAATTTTGGACTCATCAGCAATTGTAAGCGTGAATGCTCCGGAAATGCTTCCGGCGAATTCAACATCGCCTTTGACAGTCGCACCGCCAGTCAACTCAATATCTCCGAATTTTACGGACTGCCCGAATACATAGGTATTCCCGCCGCCAAGTTCCGTCACTTCCGCCGCATCAATATCCTTGACCTGAATGGTCGCGGGTCCGGTGACATCATCCAGACCGGCAAAGACTGTTGTTCCGATCACGCCTTTCCTGCCGTCTACGATCACCGTTGCTCCGGTCTCCATGCCTTCATACTGTTTGTCGACAATCACTTCACCGGCGATGTCCTTGTCGACCAGAGCCGCACCATTGTTTGCTCCGGTGAAGTCTTTTCTGGCATCATCATCGGCAAATTCGTCAGTGACAACACTGCCTGTGATCTTGTTGCCGGAAATCGTATCTTTGCCGGGAACTCCGCCGGTAACGGTAAGATCACCGGAAATCGTATTGTTCTTGAGCTCGGTTCCCAGTACGACTTCCGCACCGGAAATTGTATTGTTGGTGAAAGTTCCGTCCGCCGCGTCAATGCCGTTATTGATGACATTGCCCGGGTACTTTGCCGTATCGGAACCGCCGGCTGCGATATCCGCACCTGCGTCAACTTTAATGCCGACAGTATCCGCGCCGCCGTTGAACGTATTGCCGAACACGCCGACATTGCCCGTTATGACATGGAGACCGTTTCCATTGAAGATATTGTTCTTTATGGATGAGTTGGAACAATCGGAACCGATTACCATACCGTATTCGCCTGCGGCGGCATTGAAGATCAATCCTTCAATATTGAAGAGGAAAGCGTTGTCGAATTGAAACGTTCCGTTAATTGTGGCGGACCCGGGTTTCAAAGCCTTGATCGAAATCAAGTTGGTATTCGTTACAGCACCGAAATCAAAACCGTCATATTCGCCATTGATGAGAATGGTTCCCGCCGCGCTACCGGCAGAAAATTTATCAAATGCGGCTTCAATCGTGCCGACCAGATTATTGCCCACCGTATAGGTGACACCGTCAACAACGACGACTTCACCGGGAGCACGGTTGTAGAAAAGTTCCGCATCGACGAGAATTGACCGCTCACTCGCGGGATTGTCCGCCCCGATCGTTGCATTGTTTCTTTCACCGGTTCCGTCAACATAAGAAACGATGACGCCGCCGTTGTTTCCGGGGGTCGGATTGCTGATACTGCCGGCAATCTCCTCAAATGTCGCATCAGCGCCATTGACCGTCAAGTCATTCTTTGCCATATCGACAGTGGTATCTGCCGTATCAATGCGAACGGAGTTGGCGCCATTGGAAAAGTCAATCGTGTTGTTTTCAATGGCAAGGTTGCCGAGCTGAGTGTCAACTCCGGCGGTCTTGCCGCCGAAAACGATTCCGTTAATTCCGTCACCGCTCATACCGGTTCCGGAAACGGTCAATGTATTGTCGGTGACATTGAACTGAGCACCGCCGGCACCGTAGGGACGGTCGCCGCCGAAGACAATTGCCGCATCATCCTGATCGACTCTGGAGGAAACAGGATCTTTTTCCAGCGTGATTGTGTTTCCGGAAACATTTACCGTCCCCGTTGCACCTTTGGCAAACTGGATGCCGCTTCTCTCAAGTCCGGAAAGTGTATTGTCCGTGATATCGCAGATACCGGAAAGATCGTTCAGATTCATTCCGTGATGTGTTCCGCTGAGGATCGTATTATGGGAAATGGTAAGATCCTTTGCGGCTTCCACACGAATGATATCACCGGCACCGGCGGTCTCATAAGAATCACCCGTATCAAAGGTATTGTTGAGAATGGCAACATTCTCAATGCCTGCACCCTGTACATAAATGACGGCAGCGGCGTTGCCAGCGGGAATTGTCCCCCCGTTCACGCCGAAATCAAACCCATCCACCGTCACATTGCTTTGGGCGATTTTAATTCCACAGTTCAGAGTGACGTCCTGATCAAATTCCTTTACGACGACGCTTCCGGCAATCCCTGCAATCGTGGCAATGCCTTCGAATTTGCTACCGTCCGCATTCAAATTGGAGGATACATCAAATGTCACAATGGTATCCGCGGCAATTTTCACATCAGCGGCAGCCTCGGTTACTGCATCCCCGATGTTGTCGACTCTCTTTGCATACGTGTCCTGAACGGCCTTTCCAAGCGCCTTCCAGGCTTCTTCTGTTCCAACGAAATACTTTACGTCAGACATATTTTTTACTCCATGTTATGGTTTTTGATATCCGCCCCGGAACCATAAAAAGAGCGGAGCATTGTTTTTCATGGTCCCGCAGCGGATAAACTTGTTTTTCTGTCTCACAATCTGTAGCAGCAGGTTAAAACCCGGCATGTAATTGTGCGTTTTCTGAACACGCGGCAGAACGCATTCCGGATTCTGGCTGTCTGCCTTTTGACAAAGGCACCTACGGAGATGAAGAACCTTTCCAGTTCCGCCGCTGTCGCTTTCACATAATAAGCGGCTTGATCTGGCGAAACCCGGATTGAAAATCCGATTGCCGCCGTCTGGAAAAGCCCTGAAAAAGAAATCGCCTCCTTCTGTTGATCACTCAGTTCATTGCAGACCGACACAATACAGTCGTTTCCCTCCGTTTCGGAAACAACGGCATAATCAGATTCGGTGTACAGAGCCTGAAGTGATGTGTTCATTTATTTCTTCTTATTTGCAATTGTTTTTTCATTCTTCTGAAGAATTCCGGCATCAAGCAGTTTGTCGATCAACTGCTGCATGGAATTGTATGCGCCGAGAAACCCCTGCGGCGGCATGATGATCCTCTCATTTACACTCGGAACCGGCGCCGCTCCGTCTTCGGCAGGCTGGAGAGTCACAAAATCGAACCGGACCATCCCGCCCGCAAAGTGAATCTGGCTGATTCCGTCTGCGAAAATCTCTTTCTTGTTTTCCATCTTTCTTCTTCCTCCGTTATTTGGTTATATTTTTCGTAATTCAGATTTTTTCTTACCTTCGCCATATCGCTAAACCGTAAAGCACATTCGAACTCAGTATTCCACACTCAATTTTATGAAATAATCCGCTTATAAAAAGCCTTTTACCCCCTTTGTCCCGCAATTCCGCGGATGCTATAATCGTAATTTTCGTAATAATTATATCATTAAAGTTGCGAAATTCAAGTATAAAAAGCCTTTGCACTAAAAAAAAATAAGAAAAAACAGATTTTTTCCGTCTGGTGCAAACGCAAGACAGTGCTCCGGACAGAATTTTCCCTCAATAATGCTTGCCTTTCCGTGCAGGCAGGATTCACTGGAAAAATCAGGAAGCAACTTCATTCCAGAAGCTGCCGGGCAAGGTGATTTTCTCTGTATTGCAAAGATCAGGGAAAAATACAGGGATTAATATCAGTATTCATTATGAAAATCAGCAAAGCCATCTCCTGCATCCGGCGGGACTGCATGGCATGCAGGAATCTTATAAGCAGGCAGTATTATTCGGGGTAGCGGCGGATGATTTCTTCGTAGAGTTCCCACTGAACGGGCTCGGGCATTCTGCGGATTCTCGCAAACAGGCGTTTGGTCACTGCCGGCAGCACGGCATCGGCACAGATGAATTCAATGCTTCTCCTGTGCTTCTTATTGATTCCATGACTGCCGGAAAGCCAGCGGCTCAGCGTTGCAGCAGTAACTTGCAGACGCTGTGCCATTTCCACCTGCGTAATACCGTGTTCCGCCATAAAATCAACAATTATCTGGGCATGACTATCCATTATGACTTTCCCTTTAATTCAATAATATATCTTCACTAATCAGGATTTTCAATACTAAGAGTTTATATATTTCTCTCACAAAAGAGATTGAAAAACGTAATTTTCGTAACATATTATAGAATGATTGACAGTAATAGAAAAGGAGGGACAATCAATGAACAACAATTCTGCGAATGTTGTCGAAGATGGGGCGGTGAAACTTCCTATCGAAGAAAAATACCAGAAAGACATTCAAAAATGGCTCAAAGACACGATGGCGGAAACCGGGCTGCCGATAGAACGGGTCGTGACGGAAGTTTTCCTTCACAGAATGTCACACAACAATATTCATCCGGAGCACAGAAAAAAAATAAACCGTATTTCATAGACCAGCTCCGGCGGTAATACAGCCGGCATGTAGTACGGCTGTATGAAATCATCGCTGAATATGACAAATCAGAAATTCCGCCGTTGGCTGTTTTGAAAAATCCGGCAGGGCTTCCAGCGTATCCGAGTATTTTACAGAGGCAAGTCAATGGAATGAAAAGTGATCTGCCGGGCAAACGGCAGATGCGGCACATCAGAATCGGGCTTCGTATTTCTGTTACAGCGCACAGCCCGCAGGAAGAACGGAAGATACGGAAAAATTGAGGCAGGTGCCCTGTTTTTCCTGAACATGGCAGGAACGCCTGTTTCCTTTCTTACTTTCGTATTCACCGGTATTCCCCCTGTGTTGTCACCAGTTTCTCAAAAGATCCGAGACTTGCTTCAAAACATCCGGAGTTGAATCCGGATTCATAAAATCCATCGTTTCCAGATTTACATATAAATTTCTGCTGCGGGAATCCAGGTTCTCCCAGAACGTCCTCAAATCCATATCGCCTTTGCCAATGACAGCATTCGCAAAATATTTACCGCAACGTTTCAGCGTGGTATCCGCCCGTGGAGAATCATAAACCTTCCAGTCTTTCAGATGGACATGAACGACATGCTCTTTCAATATGGAGTAAGCCTCGACCGCATCTTCGGCAGTCTGCATATTGCCGTGATCCAATGTGAGTTTCAATCCGGGAACGTTGCGAAGGACTTCGAGCGCTTCGCTGACAGTGACGATGGGAGAGTTGATCATGCCGGTGCTTTCCAGCGTCAGCGTGACTCCCGCTTTCCGTGCCAGCGGCAGGGCCTGTGCATAATATTCCGTCCATGCTTTCCGGTCATCCTCCAAAGAGACCTGCCGAATCCGCGGGAATGGCGGCAGCATCAAAACCGGCGCCCCAAGAATACAGGCGTCATCCAAAGAAGCCTTGAACTCATCCAAATAATCCGTCTCCCGCCGGAGAAATTTTTCTTTGATCATGGTATGTGCAGCGATCCTGAGCCCGGCATCCTCTGAGATTTTACGCAGCTCCGCCGGTTCCGTGTGATGAGTCGAAACCCAGTCGATAGCCTCCATGCCGCATGCAGTTGCGGTCGCAACAATCTGTTCCGGTGTAAACCTGCCCATCATGCAGGACATCATGCAAAGTTTCATAAATCAGCTCCCTGAAATTTCCCCGGTTGCTCCACGACATTCAGACGGGACAAAATCCCGTGACAGCAGCAGATGGAACGCATCGCATCTTCGCCGGTGCACAGCCCGGCATCGTCTCCGGTCACGATTGCCTGAAGGAAACGATCCATTTCCGTATAATAAGGATCACAGTGTGAATAGTCTTCGACACGCATCTCCCCGTCGGCGGCAATTTCCCTGAAATCGCCGGGAGCATCGCTGATCAGGGTCCCGTTTTCAAAATATGCCGTATAATTCCGGCGGAAAGGAAAATGTGAAGGAGTCACAAATCCGCCTTCGACAAATACATTGTTGCCCGGATAATGCAATACAGCCGCAATAAGATTTCCGTTCATCTCACGGCAGAGCACCGGATCAGGAGTAATGGAATCCGGTTCGCCCAGACAATATCGTGCAAAATCAATATCATGCGAAACCAGATCGAACAATGCCCCTCCGGAAGCTTTGATGAATTCGGGATCATTCCAGTTTCCCCATGCGGGAATGCCTGTATAGCGGCTCAGAGACATATATCTGAGCCTGCCTAAACGGTTTGACTTCACTGTTTCCCGCAGCATTTCATATTCACGCATATGACGAACGACATATCCTACTGCAAGGATGCGTTTTTGTTCCGCTGCTTTACGGATCATGCTTTCACATTCGGCACAGTCAATTGAGAAGGGTTTTTCCACCATGACATGGCAACCGCATTCAAGCGCTTTCATCACACTGCCGTAATGCAGTTTTGTCGGCAGGGCAATTACAGCGGCATCCGCACCGCAACCGCGGAGAGCCTCATCCATGTCATGATAATGAGGAACTCCTGCAACCGATTCCGGAGTAATGGTCACTGTGGCTTTATTTCCCTTTATGGTCCGCAGACGCTCTGCGGGGTCACAGGGATCCACAATACCTGCAAGTTCGGCATTTGGATTTTTCAACAGATTTCCGGCATGGGTCTGTCCCATGAAACCAAAACCGATCACCAAGACACGTTGCTTCATAAAAAAAATTCCTTTTTTTCTGAATTTCATAATAAAAATAGTTGCATTGTTCCGGAATATCAATAAAATAAAATATCATTATATTGGCAATTAATATAAGGATTTTTAATCTGTAAATATGAAATCTATCAGTTTTTGCAAAATGGTGGAACAGAATAGCGAGTATTATGAGGAACAGGTGCTGCTCTCCACTCTGGCAAGGCATTCCATGGTCTCGTTTCTGGATATCTCCGCTTTCGGGAAATCCTTGTTTCGGGGCGGCGCACGTTTACCGATCACCTCCGACCGCTGGGTGCTGCAGTTACAGATTTCCGGACAGGCTCATGTGGAAACATCCGATGGAGTTTATTCCGTTTACCCGGGTGATCTGTTGGTCATACCGCCGAAATTCACGCATACCTATGTCGTGCCGGAACAGACGGATATGCGTAAATATTTCATGATATTCCGCTCAGGCCCGCTGCCGGATATTCTGCTGAATAAAGAAATCCAAAGCGGAGGCGTCAGGATACGCAAGGACAAAACAGAGTTCCGCCCGATTTTTGAAGCTGTTTTCAAGGAAATGTCCGAAGGAGGCGCAGAGGCGATGGAAAACTTGTCCGTCCACCTTTACCGCCTGCTGTATTTAATTCAAAATCAGATCATGCACGGAACTGCCGCAGGACATTTCCAGATGAATCTGCGCGAAGCGGCATACGACATGGCATCCGGCATGAGTCTGGATTCTCTGGCAGATCACTTCGGCGTAGGCAAATATTCCCTGATCCGCCAGTTTAAAAAAGAGACGGGGCAAGCTCCGATACGTTATATGATCGCTTTACGGCTGCAACACGCGGAACAGCTCCTCCTCTTGAGCAACATGAGCATTACTGAAATCGCCGCCGTATGCGGCTATTCATCGCCGTCTTTCTTTGCCGCCGAGTTCAAAAAACATCTGGGCATGACTCCGCGGCAATTCCGTCAGCAAGGCGGAAAATAAGTCTATCCGACAGTTCGGTCACTGCCTGCGGCGGTAATTCAATGGCGTAATCTGATTCCATTGCCTGAAACTGCGGCAGAAATGACTACAGTCAATGAACTGCAGACGTTCCGATATCTCATAAATCCGCATGGAGGTTTCCCGCAGAAGACGGCACGCTTCTTCCATTTTCCTCTGCATGATGAAATCAGCGGGGGAGACATCATAAAGTTCTTTCCAGTGACGGAAAAAGGTTCGTGCGGAAAGATTATGTTTCCGGATGACCGCCGCAATATCAATCTTTTCATAAACATACGCAGAGAAATAAGAGGCGATCTGCCGGATTGCCGTGCTTTCCGGCGACTGGGCATTTTCCCTGTTTTCAAGCAGGGTCAGATTCAGGAGATCCACGGAAAGCAAGTCGATACGGTCCGCCACGCCGGGAAGATGGGTTTGTGCCAGCAGACTCAGAAGACGGGCGGTTTTCTGCGTGATTTCATCCGTCATAACAAATTCCCAGCCGGGGTTCTCGGCGTCCGCCCCGAAACGTTTCAATGCATTGAATGAAGAAAAATCATAAGAGATAGCCAGAACTTCCCAGGGTTCCGGCGTCAGCATCCGATAGGTATGCCCCGGCATCCGGGTGCTGACCCACGGGAATTTTCTCCGGAAAACCCTACCGTCGATCTCCTCTTCCGCAAACTCAACACCGGAAGTCAGTTCCAACCCGAAATCAATTGAGGTGTGGGTTGTAAGACGGTGATGCTGTGTGGAATTCAGGTAAAGAACACTCCTGACTGCCGGAAAACCGGAGAATTGCCGCAGGCACCCCTGCAACTGAACCGTAACATCTTTCATAAGCAGACTCCCATTTTATGAAAACATACTTTGCTGCAACGATTTTACAAGAATGAAACGGCACAATTATTCTATTTTATGGCAGGGGTGTTCCTTGTAATTCTGACGCTGCGAAGATATAATGATTTCAATAAAAAACAAGGAGTATTGTCTCATGAGCTGGTTTCATTATGTCGGTTCCCATGTTCACAACTTCTGCGATACGGACAACGGATACTTTCTGGAAGGGGGCAAAGGGGAACATCTGCTTCCCGGCAGAGAAATCCGGTACAGATGCGAATGCACGGTTCCTTCGGCTGGCGAATATACGCTTCAGTTTGAACTGGATACAAGAATCCGTCTGCGGATCAATGAAATTCCTGTTGATTACTCCCGCGGTATCCGCCTGAAAGGGTTCCTGCCGCAGACGGCATGGAAATTCCGCCGCGGCAGAAATCCGCTGGAGTTCTGCCTGGAAAATCCGACCGGACAGACACTTTCCCCGCAGTTCCGTGTCCGTCTGATCGACGGCAAAGGAGAGATTGTTCTACAGGACAGGAAGCATCCGTACCGCAATGATTTTCAGCCGCAGGACAATCCCGGACGTCAGATGCCTGATCTATCTTCATGGCATCCCGGCGCGGGCAAGGCATTCAAAAGCGCTGGCAGGTTCGGTTTCACCAAAGGAGACGGTGTATTGGACTACAGTATGCCTTACTTTGGAATCATTGCAAAACCGCATATTGCGGGCAATCCGAAATGGAAAAAGAATCTGCTCTGGAGTTTTTCGGTTCTTCCCGACGGGATGTGCCCGGCGGGTTCTCTTCAGCAATCTTATGAGCCGCAGCAGGATGAAAAAATTGTCGTTGACTGGGCATCCGTGCGCTGGACACGTCCCGATGCGAACCGGAATCCGTTTACACTGGAATATTCACTGCTTGCACCGGAACTGCTGATTGAAACGGATGCCGACACGTTCACCTTGAGCAGACTTGCCGGTTCCGCCGCCTGCAAACGCATTTTGCTTCCTCTTGCAGACGGTGTTCTGGAACACTCCGACTGCGACGGCGTGTTCTATGATAAAAACATAAATGGGACTCTTGCGGAAAACTGGATACTCATTTACGGCAACGGCGCTTTTCCGGAAATACCGATCCTTCTGCTTTTCCGTGTCCCCCCGGAAAAAATTCTCGTGAAACGGGATTCCGCCGGCGCGGCGGAACGGATCGATCTTCATTTCGGAACCAGCATTCAATGGGCAATGCTCGGCTTCCCCGGCGGCATTTCCATGCTTGAGCCGGAAGATTTGGATGCTGCATGGCTTGAACATACTGTTTCCATCTGCCGGAAACGCTCCCGGACGGCTCCGGCGCGGCCGGTCGGCTGTGAAGAATATTTCAAACTGGAAAACAACCGTGTGGAAATTCTTCAGCACTACCGGTTCCGCTTTTTCGATGATGCGTTCCATACGGAAAAAATCTGCTGTGCGCCGCTTCCTCCCCCTCTGGCGCTTGCCGCGCCGGAAACATCTGAAATCGTGCTTGATCCGGACGCCAGGGATTTTGAGCTTCCGACAAAATACGGTCCCCTTTTTACAGTCTTTCATTCAGACTGGAGCCGTTATTCCGTTCCGGTTCCGGATACCAGACGCTCTTTTGCACTTGAAAAAAGGACTTCCGGGGCTCTCGGCGAAGATTTCAAGGAATACCTCGCCTTTCATGATCATCTGAAGGAAATTCCGAATCCCGGCGTCCACCAGTTCCTTTTCCCGTTCATAATTCCGCTCTTGACATTCAATGAACTGACGGAAGAACAACGGGAAGAACTGATCAACCGCCTGGAACGCAATCTGGAGCGGGCTTGCAACCCGGACAGCAGTTACATCGGGCGTGACGGAAAAAAATGCCATATGTGGTATCAACGCACCGAACCGTTTACCGGAGTATCCTACATTTTCAATTATCTGCATGTCTCCGGAATAAACAACCTTCCCGACTGCGGAAAAGAGACCGTCAGCAACCACAGATTTCCATTTATCGAGGTGGACTGGGGAAATGGAATCGCACTCTATTCCATCTACCTTGCCGCGCTTTTCACCAACCGCTGGGATGTCATACGCAGCCGCTGGAATGTGATAAAAGAGGCCTTCAATTATTACCTTGTTCTCATGGACTGGGCATGCATGTGTTCCGGATACTGTGAAAACGGACGGGCATGGAATGACGGCACCAATTACGGCGGCTATCTCGGTTTCGTCAATATGGCGGAAATGACCGGCGACCGTGAAGCCTGCGAGACCGGTATTTATGCCTATGCGAAAATGACTGCCCAGCGCATGGGGCTTTTCGTCGCATCGCAGAACTATTACTGTAAATATTTTAAGGTTTCCCCATGGTATACCGCAAAACTTTTTCCGGAGGAACTGACATTCAGCCACCATCATCTTGCATATCCGACACCGGTTCTGCACGGAACCTACCGGGAACAGGCACTTTACAACATGACGACGGAAGGACATTATCCGGAGGCATTTCAGATGTACGCCGCTTATATGCCGGCAGCCCTGCAGGATACGCTGAATGCGGTTGAAAAAAGCCAGCCTGAAGGATTTTCCGTTACCGGCCCGCTTGAAAACGGCACGGATTCGATTTACCATACCAACCGGAAACAGCTTGGGGAACAGGAGGTCTGTTCTTACCTGCTCCTGTGCCTGTTCAGCGGAAGATATTCCCCGGCGGAAATAAAATCCAGAATAGAGGAAGCCATTGCCAATCAAAGGCTTTCAAAAGAGTTTCTGGGCGCCCATGCATTCAGTTATCGCAGAGTTCCGGCAAAATGGTGTGCCGTGTATCTTCTCGGCCAGGCATCCTGTTTTCATCAGGTGCAGGCAACCTTGTGGAAAGGGCTGATTCCCCGCAGAGCCGCCTATCCCGAACTTGAAGTGACTGTAATCGAAAGCCAGGACGCCTGGATTGAATTCCGTTCAGAGACACCTTTCGAGCTCACATTAAACGGCGACACCTTGCCCGTCATGTGGAAGAAAGGCAGTCTGGTCCGTTATCGCATTCCGGCGTCCGGGATTCTCCGCTTCCGGTGATCCTTTCAGATTCCCGCTCTCTGCCTTGTGAAACGATCGTATTTTCTGCGTGACAAACAGACGTTTCACAAGGCATGAACCCGTCTCTTTCCATGTTGCCTACTTCCGGCGGCGTATCAGAGCGGCGCGGTCGATATAAACGGCATTTTCCTTTGCAGACCCTTTCACGTATGCGGGGCCCTGAAAACGGATCGATACCCAGACATCAAAATAATTCGGATTATTCGCCTCCTCGATTCCATCGGCAATGGTAAAAGCATCCTTGAGCTGAATCCCCATATGCCATGACCCCGGAGCCCAGATTCTCGTCATGGGTCCGATCTTGAAGCGGTCAATCAGAATCCAATGATATTTTTCATCCTGGGGAATATCATAAAGTCTTTTCGTCTTCGCTTTCTTCGCTGTCGGCTCATAAAGCCCCATGACCCACGGGACTTTATGCTTCGACTGATCTACAGGCAGATAGGCAAGGCTGAGCGGCATGGAAGATTCCGGATCCTTCACCCGCCTGGCATCCTGATAAGAAAACGGAAAATGCGGATGTGCAAACAGCTTGATGTCCTCTGCGGCAGCGCCCGCAAACTGCGGCGGCAGATCATCAAACTTGAGATTGAAAGTTTCAATTTCGTCCATTACCTCCTTTTTCGCTGCATCACGGTGCTTTCCATCCGCAAGCAGCGCGGTGGCATTCACATAAGAAAGCATATTGTCCCGGTATTCCGCAATAACCGCATCCCGTGTGACCCCCGGGACCGTTTCTCTGCCGAGAACTTTGATGAAAGCATAATCTATTACATTGAGCTCATTTCTGACGCGTTGTGCGATATCCGGCGATTCCGCGGCGCGAAGCGCCCCCAAAACGATATCCCTGGACTTGGCAAGAAAGCCGGAAGTCACATAGGGGAAATGACGGTTCTGTATCTGCATGAATGTCGGAGTATTCTCCTTTACGGTGCTGCGCAGCAAAGCCAGATATTCCTTCATGCGGGGAGCCGCTTCGCCATAATATGCATCCATGAACTCCGTCACGACTGGTTCAAGAGGCAAAGCGGGATTCTCCTGAAGTTTGTAGGAAACATAGTACTGAAGCCAGATGAAGCTCTGCGGACGGAGATTGCAGGATTTGGTGCCGATTTCACATTCATTGAACAGATATTTCAAGCCAAGCCGATGAAACAGCCTCGTATCTGCGGCAATGGCATCGATCAGCACCTCCGGCTGCTCCCCCGCTCCCATGTTCCAGTAGTCCCAGAGAGAGACCTGATCCGTCTGTTTCATCCAGTCAGCAAGCAGTTTCAGACGCTCTTTGTTCTCGGAGTCGGTCAGCGGCTTCATCCGGTTGGATTTGCTGTAAAGATCGCAGAGCCAGACAATCACATTTTTTTCCGGGCGGATCGTCCGGACGGGATTTTCGGTCGAGACGTAAGCAAATGTTTTTATCATGATCTCCGGGTGTTCCGCCCGGACAGCCCGTGCCATGTCATTTACGAATTCAAGAATCAAACCCGCTTCTCCACCATGCCTCTCCGTCACCGCGCGGCATGTATTGCAGAGACAGATATAACTGGTATTGTCCTCCTGCGAAAAATCATACACCAGTGCATGGTTGCCAGGATTTTCCGCTTTGTCCGCCTGAATCCATTCCAGCAACTGCCGGATCACGATCTTTTTGACATCGGGATTGGTCAGGCAGAGCTGTCCGGACGGAAGACAGGTGCGTTTGCCGTCTTTATTCATAGAATAATATTCCGGATGCTCCCTGAAATATTTTTTCGGGGGAACATAACGGAAAAAGGAATGGCAGTGTCCGGTCTTTACGGAGACTTTCCGGTCATATCCCATATCTTCATAGGCTTCCGCACTTCTATGTTTCAGCTCGTAAAGTTCCACCAGTTTTTTACCCGCCGTTCCGGTGGAAGCCCTGAAATAGCCGTGATAATTATAGTTCGACTCAAACGCCGGCTTTCCTCCAAGCTCGGTTCTCTCAAGAGACAATTTCCTGAAAAAAGGAATTCTTTCCGCTTCCGGCGAAAGATAGAGAACCCCGAACTTCTTTTCAAGGAAAACATACAGCGCATACATGGAACCGGTGACGGAACCTCCTGCAAGGATCACGCGGTTGTCGTCCGATTTGATTCTCCACTCCCGTTTTCCCAGTTTCGAAATGTCGATCCCCGCCTCTCTCGCGGCTCTTGTATTGCCGGCGAAAATTGCAGGCGTGTCTTTCGGCGCTTTGCTTTCCGGGTAGATTTCAAATACGGCTCCCGTCATTTTTTCAAGATATTTTTTCAATTCAAGAACCATGAGATTCGGATATCTCCCGCGATTCCATGCCTCAATCCGGTCCGGATGCACAATCACACATTTCGCCTTGCCGTTTTCCGCGACCGGAAATGCCGCCCCAAGTGAAAACGATGCCATAATTACGATTGCGGAAATCATTCTCCTCATATTTGACACTCCTCCTGTTCTATTTTAATTTACGGTTTTCCATCTTGTCTGCGCCGTCACCACTCCCGAATCTGCTTGCCTTTGTTGTATGGGACAAATACCGAACCCTCTTTATTGAAATTGAACGGATAATTTTTAGGATCGCCGTTCTCCCCCCATATCTGGCGGTATTTCAAAGGCCGCACGTTTCCTGCGAAAAACAGACAATTCGCCATGCGCTTATGCCGCAGTCCGATCACTCTTGCGGAACTTCCGGAAATCAAAGTATTGACGGAGGAAAAATTCCAGCTTGTTCCCTGTATTACAATATGCACTCCGGATGTTTCAGCTTCATATGTTGCTTCTGCACCGGAAAAACCGGCAATATTATCCGCCGCCAGAAGATGCTGGCCGGGGATTCCGATCTGCTTCATGGAAATTCCGGTCGCTCCGGGGTCCGCCATCCCATATCCCAGATGGGCCGAACTGTTCGGCTTATTGCAAATAGAGGAACTCATACCCGGGCACATCAGAACTTTCGGTTTCTTCCCCCGCGGCAACTGCCAGCTTGAACCCGCAGACAAGGCATATGCAAACGCCTCATCCCTGCCTGAAGCTCCCAGATATTCCAGCAAAGAGACACCCCAGGAATGATCCACTCCCGATTCCCTCGTTTTGTAAGCCGGTGAATATTCTCTGTAATCATTGAAATACATATTGAATGCCGCTCCGATCTGTTTTAAGTTGGAGATACAGTTGACGGCGCGCGCTTTTTCTCCGGCAATATTCAATGCAGGCAAAAGCATCCCTGCCAGAATCGCAATCACAGCAATTACAATGAGGAGCTCTATCAAGGTGAAATCATACCTTCTCCTGATGAAAAGACGAATGGAACCACAGGAAAGTGCCCGACGAAAAAAGGACAGAAATGCAAAACGTCCGGAATGCAGCTTCCATAATAACATAACCGATGTCTGTTCCATCAAATCCTCCCTTTTATTATTGTCTGAAATCTTATTCCCGATAACATTTGAAGATGAAATCTCACAAACAGATTCCATGCAGGTTTATCCTGAATGGAAATCGAATCCGCAGAAAATCAGTCGAACCATTCATCTTCAGGATCGAAAGCTGGCAGCGAAACATTTACAATCTTCAGCTTCCCGACCGATCGATGACGGCAATATTCTTTGATCAGAATCGACATCCCCGGTTTGACTGCCGTCTTTTCACCGTCCACCTCAAGAAATCCGCTCCCCTCAAGAATATAATAAATCTCAATATGATTCTTATGATAATGCATACGTGCATCTGTACTGATCTCGACAACATGAAACGAAATCCGCCCGCCGGAACTCTCCGCAAATGCCCGACGGCTCATTCCGCACGGACACGGCACCGCAGGAATATCCGCAAAATCGGTGATCTTGAAGCGTCTCTCTTCCGCCATGACATCTCCTCCCTATATTCCGACCGGCAAACCGACCGGAGACAGCTCTACCGGATGCTTCAACCTGCCGCTTGCCTCGATTGCTTCCGCAAGCCCTTGAACACGCACCGCGGTCCTCAGGTCCGCCTGCGGCGGAACACCGTCCCGCACCATTCGTACGAAATCATACATGATATTCTCATTCGCCACATTCAGCGACTGGGAGAAATTGACCGTCTGCGGACGGCAGAAGCTTTCATAAGATTCATTGAAACTGTGAAAATCCCTGCGCTGCTCCGGCTCACATCCGAGTTGCGATGTCCGGAACCTCGGACGGCGGAAAATCTCCAGTTGATTTTGTCCGGCATTCATTTTAATGCTGTAATTTTCCGCATGGAGCCGATAGGACATCTCGGTATAATAGACCATGCTGGAATAGTGGAAACGCCCGTTCGCGCCATTGGCGAATTCGATGTTCGCAATCAGATCATCCGGACTCGGATACGGACGCACAGTCACCTTGATCAACTGCGAGCTCACACGTTTTACAGGGCCTCCCGCCAGCAGAAAAATATCCAGCATGTGACAGCAGTGAAACGGAATCTGCGACACCTTGAGCCTGAAATTATCCGGCTGATGATACAGATTGAAATTCATCTCCGTGTCTCCGTGATGGAACCAGTTGCAGTCCATACAGAAAAGACGTCCCGGCTCGTTCCGCCGGATGTAGTCCAGCATGGCAATCGACTCAGGCAGCCAACGCCGCATGAAACCTACCTGCACCGGAACCCGATATTGTTCCGCAAGTCCGGCAAGTTCATCGACTTCCGCAGAGGAAAACGAAACCGGCTTCTCCACAAAAACCGGTTTTCCCCTCGGAATCACCCGCCGCAGGGCATCCGCATGGGCAAAAGGCGAAAGACTGATGAAATATGCATCGACCCCCTCAAAATCCGCAAGTTCATCCGCACTCCGGCAGACTGTTCCCCCGTATTTTGCAGTCAGTGCGGCGGCAGACTCCCGATTCCGGTCATATGCCGCATGAACCTTGTAAAACCCATCGCCGCCCAGCGAATCAAGCAAGGTTTTCGTCCTGTTCCCGGTTCCGTAAAGCCCCAGTCTGATCATTGCCCCTCTTCTCCCGTTTGTAGAAATTCTATTTCGCAGATACCTTCAGGATCTCCGATTGAAAAGCCTCTCCGCTGCGTATCGTCTTCCATAGATGAACTGCGGCACGCTCTCCGAGTTTCCGCAGAACCTTGAACCAGTTGTAATCAGGAGTGCGGATTTTCAAATCCGGATATTTTTTCTGAAACTGAAAAGCATAAGGAACCGGATCAAGCAGCAGAGTAACTTGCTTCAACTCCGGTGCAACCCGGCAGAGCTCCGCAAGACAGGAAAAAATCTTCCCGTCGGCAACCAGACAATCCGGCCGGTCCTCCAATACCGCGCGAATCCCCGAAACCCCGCTGTCAAGCACTGCACAATGATGTGCAAGGACATAACTCCGCTCCGCCGGAGCCAGCGAAGCACAGAAAGCGTCAAAAGTAGGCCCTTCGCTTCCGAAGTATGCTGCTCTGCGGCATCCGGCATTCCTGACACATCCGGCACGCAGAATTCCGATCTGCGCAAAATCCGGCTGAACACAATTCCATGCGGGAAGCGGGAAACGGGATTTATGCGGCGGCGCAACGGCGGCGACAGGGAATCTGCGCCGCGTCAATTCCTCGATCACCGGAATATCCTGTTCCGCAGGCGAACACCACAACAACCCGTCAAGCCCGCAGTTCAGAATCTCCTCCACGGTGTCCGCTGTGCTTTCCGACTTGATCTCCAGATAATGATAATCAGAGGAAACCCCCTGCATTTTATCGACAAAACCGCTGATGACGGCCTGTGTGCCGCTGTCCAGGAATCTGTTTCTCCGTTCCGCAGTCATGACTCCGAAGAAATAATAATCGCCCATTGCCTTTGCCACCGCCGGATTCATGAAGAGCCCGCGTCTCCCGGGAATCCGTATCAGCCTGCCGTCACGCTCAAACGTGGCAAGAGCGCGTTGAATCGTCAAACGCGTTGTCCCGAATTTCTTTGCAAGTTCCAGTTCTCCAAGCGGTTGCGGCTCATCGGAAGGATTGTGCATCAGACAACTGTATACATAACGGGTAATATCCGACTGTCTGACCATTTTTCCGCTTTTCCTCATGACATATCTCCATTTTATGCATATTTAAGTATACACAAAATCTCTTCTTTGTCAAGGGGCTACTTGAAAATATATGAAAAAAAGCAGAAAAATTGCTATCATGCACAATACCCTGCGCCGACAGGAAATCATCTTCGCCGAGGGAAAGTCATATCGTCCTCAAACGGCATATTCAATGCAATGAACCGCTCCCGATGCAAATCATGCTGAGTATCGGAAACACATAGCGGTGATACAAAAATGAAGAATACCCGGAACCCCCGGACTTTTTCTACTGGAAAAATCCGGGAGTCCCGGGCAAGGACTTCGAGCGTGCACGAAATGAAGGAACATCCTCAGCGGTGATTCAGCTCCTCAATCAATTTGCCCGCCTCCATCCTGAATTTATTGTATTCCTCCGCCTTGAGAGCGTAATCGTCAATATAGCGAATCATCTCCTTAAGCTGCAACATCTCCCGGGCTTTTCTCACAGCGGACTGTTTTGCGGGATTTTCCGCTGCCTTCTCAGCGGCATCACGCAGCAGAAGCAGATATTCATAATCCTCCATGCTGTCCGCGATCACTTTCAGCCGGATGCTCGGCATGGGAGAACCATCCGGCAAAGCATACATCAGCACACCGTCTCCATTGCAGCTGTAACTGTTGTTCCGGAATGGATTTTTGTTGTTGAAAAATGCAGCAGCCCAGTAAAGAATGCCGTCAAATTTGTATTTATAAGTCGCCCAGGCGAGGATGCGCCAGGCTCCCGGTTCAATATCCAGATGGTAGTTCGGATAGGGATACCACGGGCCGGAACAGGGATACCACCAGACCTCTTTGCCGGCTTCCTGCGCCTCCCTTTTATTCCGGTAATGAACCCAGTGTTCCTGAGGCACCCAGATATCAACGCTGGAAAATCTGGTGGAAGGAAAGAGCGAACAAGCTCCGGTCAACAGTAATTTCAGTTCGGGAGCCGCTTCTTTCAAAAGTTCCATCCGACGACTTACGATAGCACGGTTCTTATTCCCCGGCTCGTCGAAAGGATAAGCATACGCATATTTGAGCATTCCATTGGCTTTGTAATGGTCATAGATTGCCTTCCATTGCGCTTTCCAATCTTTCTCGTCAAGTTTCGCGTAATCTGTATGTTGAATCTCCGGTCCCACGTAGAAAGAAGACGCTCCGGCGGCAAGATAATCACGCACCATGTCATCATAGGCATTGGGATGATAGCGGTAAGAACCGTCCGGCAGTTTGTCGTCATAAACCGGGCCGATCTTGCGGATCACTTCTTTCGGCAGCAGACGGTCGGTTTTGAACACCAGCGGCGTAAGCCGGTGTTCCACAAGCATCATACCGTATCGGTGAACGGTTTTCTGAAAATCTTCGGCAGAACGCCCCTGTCTGCTAAAATAAAGATTGTAGATTTCACGCTCCCAAAGACAGAACGCAGTACGGAGACTCTGCTTTTTCGGAATGGCAAAGTCCCAGACTTTCAGAGCGACTTTGACCGTTTTGACCGTTTTCCCGTTCGCGGAAATCGTTACCGTTCCGGCATAATCACCGGGAGCGGCGTCCATCGGAACTCTGAAGCCGGCCCAGACGGCACGGACCGACATCGGTTCCAGCGAGATCGGAGCCAGCGGATAAAGGGGATCGGGATAATCACCGGTTCCGTTAACGACAGGGTAACCGACCGGATCGGCAATCGCATATCCTTCCCGATAGAGCTCCCAGATGGATGCGGGCAGTACTTTGCCTTCGGCATTGCGGAATTCCGATGCCCGGACCGTAATGTCCTTGACGGCGTCTTTACCGGTGAAGAGCACCAGTTGGAAATTCTCCCGCTCGTTGCGTGCGGCGGCAAGCTCAATGCTGCCGCCTTGTTTTGCATACGGTCTGGTGTGAAAAATCCGTTCCATGGAGTTGACGACATCAACTCCGAGTCCCTGAATCTTCTTCTGCTCCGCGGCAATCTTCTTCGGCGTCTCCGTATCAACCGGGAAAAATCTGTAACGATTGCTCAGCAGCACTTCTCCATTATCGCGGAGAACGCGAAGCGTCACTTCCGAACAGTTCTCAGGGAATTTATAACTGAATTTACCGTCATGTCCGGGAACCTTGACTGATTTCCCGTCTTCAAATGTCAGAAGCACCATACTGTTCTGAGCAGCCGTGACAGACATTCCGCCCTGGTCAAGGCGTTCCAGCCGCACCGGAGTGACTGTTTGCGGATTCAGGCGAAGCTCCGCGAAGTCATGTGGTTTCAGAAGCTGGCCGCGGACATGGCTGAAACTGCTGAATTCGGCACGCCGTCCATCCGGGCGCATCGTTCCATTATGGCTGAACGAGCGGTGCACGTTGAATTTGTAACTGTATTTTGGATCGAAGAACTCTTTAAAGAAAGACTCCGCCGGAATACGGCATTCGATCGTCCAGTCTTTCCGGTTGATCTTCGCCGCATTTTTGATTCTGCCGGGATTGCCCCGGTATCCGCTGCCGTATTCGGAATCAATGAAGTCGAGAGTATTCCCACCGGTAGCATAAACCAGCCAGTGAACCACGTCGAGTTCTCCGGGAGCCATGAAGAAGAATTCCAGACAATCGTCGTAAGGTATCTTGGAACTGATGCCTTTGACATTGGAATCACTGCATACCGCGGCAATATAGATGAAATCCTTGTCCCACTTCATATAAAACCTGGTCTGTTCATTGGCGAGACCGCGATCATTGGTGAGCTGCAGACCGGTAAAGACGGCGGCATCGTCCCATTCCGCCGGTGCCATCACGCCGTCAATTACCGGCGTTTCGGCGGCAGCGGGAATCTCCAGAAGATTGCCCGCGGACAATGTTGCGGCAGATGCACACAACAAAGAAAGAAAAAAGTGTTTTTTCATTCTGTTTTCCTTATATTTATGCTTTATTTTGCAAGAGATGATAACGTTTCGTAAAGCTTCTCGCGCCATTGAAGATACCGTTCAGGCTGTGACATCACCGGATAGAAAGCGCTGGTGTCCATAAAGGTCTGGTAAGTTGCCTCGCGAGGAGAGGTCGCCGTGATCTTTATGGAGGAATCGAACTCTCTGCCCGGGATCAACCGGGAAAGTTCCGCAAGCATCTGCCGGTGCTTTTCCGGACTGCGCTGTTTCAGCATCTCCATAACCATCCAGTCTTCCATGCCGTCGGCGAAATTCTTCAGCCGGACCGTCGGTACCGGATTTCCATTTTCGTCCGCGTAGATGTATCGCCCTTCTCCGGCTCCATATTCCTCGACCGGCCTGGCGTTTTTTCCGGTATTGAAATTAGCCGCCCAATGGAGAATCCCGTCAAACCCGAAACGGAAGTTCGCCGCGGGAACCATGCGAATTCCAGCCGGAGGCGTATCCTGATGAAGATTGGGAACCGGGTACTGCGGCCCGGTGCAGACATAACTCCAGACAGGAATTCCCGCCTTTTGCGATCTGCGCATTTCCGGCATGTTCACCCAGTGGAACTGCGGAATCCAGAGCCCGACGTTTTTGATTTCCGGGAGCGGAGAATTCTGACTGCCGAACGTCATCAGCCAGCGGACTCCGGGAGCACTGTTTTTCACCATTTCGCCGATCCGGTTGATCTCGTCAAGATATTTCATGCTCCATTCGTCGATCGGATAGGCGACAGCGTCTGACAGATACCCGTTTTCACGTGCATGCTGCGCGACTTCTTTCCAGATGAGATTCTGATTTTTACTGTTCTTCCAGATGTTCACACTCCGGTAATAGGGTCCCATCACCACGGTGGAAAGCCCCTTTTCGCGGAGACGGCTGACAAGCCTGTCATAATATTTCCAGTTGATTTCGGCTTTGCCGTCTGCGGAAACTCTGTAGTTCGGGTAAATCTTGTCCCTGACCCAGCCGGCAACAAGATCCCCCTGATGCATGATGACCGGATTGAGGCGATGTTCGACCAGCATGTCGGCATAAGCGGTAAGCAGCCGCATGAATCCTTCCACATCGCCGTCCCGCAGATAGGTCTGAAGGTCCCGTTCCCAGATGCTGACGATTGACGGGACAATATTGCGCTTCGGAAGAGTGAAATTGTAAACTTTCACCTCCAGCGGCAGGGCAAGCTTCTTTCCGTTGTCCGCCGTAAGCCTGATTTCGCCGGAGTAGACTCCCGGAACCACATCGACACCGGACTTCACTTCAAGCCAGAGCGGAAGGAACTTTTTCCGGGCGAACTGATAGTTTTCCCTGGTGATCAACTTGTCCGGAACCGCCGGATAAAGATACATCCAGTGACTCGGCCTGCTGAGCGGAGTATATTCCGTCTCGCTGATTCTGAGCTCGAAATTTCCCGGAGTCCCGTCCGCTTTTTTCAGTTCCCGCGGCAGCTCGACGGAAAACGACTGCAAATCCTCCGACTGCGGGAAAACCAGAAGCTGAAGGTTTTCCCGTTCGTTCCCCGCCATGCTTACCCGTGCTTTCCGGGTCGGAGCCTGAAGAAGAATGTCATCCGGCATGACGCGCAGCATCGGGCTGACAGCTTTGACAAAAAAGCCGGCGTCAGTACCGTGATAAAGATTTTCCCCCTCTTTCAGCAGGGCTTCCGCCTGTGGAAACAGGGTGCGTTTTGCGACTTCATCGGATGTGCATGTCTCCACGGCTTCGGAAAATCTTTGAAAACGTTCCTGCCAGGAGGTTTCGCCGGAGATCAGTTTCCCGAACTTCCGGAGTTGTTCCCGTTTCTTGAGCAGCCGGACTCTTTCCCAGTTCGTCTTGGCGTATTTCAGAAATTCGATTTCGTCCATCGTGCCTTTGAAGTTCACCCATTTGTCGTTGAATCGCGCCAGACGCCCGCCGATCATCACCGTCGAACCGGGTTTGACCGCACCGAGATTTTCCGCTTTAACCGACCGGATTTTCATTCCGTCCAGATAAACCGCCAGTTCTTTCTGATTATAGACAAGAGCAAAGTGATACCATTCGTTGTAGTCCAGTTCCCGCGGATGCGCATAACCGTCATAAACCCGTCCTTTGGTTCCGGTCAGCTCATACCAGCTGAAGCCGCGCCCTCCGCTGGCGACAAAAAAGCTGTTGCGGTGGCGCACGGCAGGGAAACAGTCCGTGCCGGGCTCCGCCTTGAACCAGAATGCCGCCGTCATCTCCTCCCCGGGCTGTATCTCCGGCGTAAATGCCAGTTCAAGAAATTCACTGTTGCCGTTGAAATGTGCACCGCCGCCGACAATTCCTTTTGCAGGAGACGCATAGCCGCGCAATTCCTGCCGGTTGACCGAAGACCCCAGAAAATTCTCCGGATCGTCGAAAAGCCATTTTCCCGAAACCTCTTTCCCGTCATCGCCGGAGAATGCAATACCGGAGAGAGCAATGAGGAATGCCGATAAGATACCTGTCTTCATATATGATTCACCTTATTATTCATTGAAACAGTCGATTTTCCAATAACAAATCCCATATCCCGCAGTTTTCTTCCCGTGCGGTATCAAACTCACCAATCATAGGAGAGATAGGGAAGGTCTTTAATACCTGCGGAGAGAAGATAATACAAGTCATAACGATTCGCGCCATGAAGCGTGCGGGAAATCGGTTCCGGCGTTGCATCAACATGCCCGTCCACATGTGCAATAACCGCATTTTTTCTTTTGTGACGGTAAATCCCATACTGGGCATTATACCATGGATGAAACTGAATGTGTATGCCGTGCCTGTTCATATTACTTCCAATCAGAATGGGAGTATCAAATTTGCCGCGCCAGTTCTTTTCCATAAGCAGAGCTCCCCGGGATGGCAGCGGACAACGGGAAATTTTTACGGGGGAATCATTAAATACCGTAGTGCCGCTGAGATGGTAGTTAAGCTGAATCGTCGGAATTGATTTGTCTCCTATTTGTGAGGTGTCAGCCTTTGCCTCTTCATATTCCACACAATGAAACATCATGGGAGACTTCCACCTGTCGGCATACCAAGGGGCAAATGTTTGTTCCCATGGCCTGTGATTGTCCGTTCCAGTATAATCATAAGGCAGATAATCACCGCAATCACCAGTGTATGATAAAAGAGCCGTTGCCATTTGTTTGCTTTTGTTGACACACGCAACCTGTCTGGCAGTCGCACGCGCCGCTCCGAGTGCAGGCAACAGCATTGCCGCAAGAATCGCGATGATCGCAATTACAATTAACAACTCTATCAATGTAAATATTGACACACTCCCGCATAATTTCCGCGGCGTTCCCTGCATGATACATTCTCTCATACACACATTTCTCCTATTATTGTGCTGGCCATAGAAAA
>DPDG01000094.1:67371-70670 GCA_003526375.1 Lentisphaeria bacterium | reverse complement strand
TGTCCAGCCAAGGGGCTAGGCGCATTCATGCTTGAAATCGGCATCTCATATACGCTACGAAAAGTCGAAATTATCACTGGACCATGACAAAACTCACACACTCTCTTGGAAATTTCAACCGGTGCTCCACAGGCGGGGCAATTCATTTGATTGATATTTGCTGTCATATTTTATTTCCTATAAATAATTAGTATTTACAATCTGCTATAACCGAGATTATCTTTTTCTCTATTATGGATATATCGGAGGAAATATCATCGTATTTCCCATCCATGAGCTTGTTATAAAAAGTTTCAACAAGTATTGCTAAATCTTTATAGGCATCAGAAGAGCTCACTTTCCCTGCTTGGGGAATAGAATATTTTATTTTCTCTTTAATGCGTTTTACTGTAACAGAAAAATTATTCTCAACAATAGATTGTTGCTCGCAGATTAACAGCATTGCTATAAGTTGCTCAGGCGTTTTGATTGTGGTTGGAATAATGTTGAGTCCATCCATTTGCCATGCTTGAGCATATTTCAAGCAAACTAATTTCACAAGGCAAGCGATAAAAATAATAATTTGAATAACAATGGGAAGAATATCAAAAAAACGACTACGGGGGAAGAATAGACTGAAAAACAAAATCAGCATAGATAAAACTGCCACATTAAGAACAGTCGCTGCCATTACCGCATATCCACCTCCAGTTTGTTGCCGATATTTCAGCATGTTTCCTATCGGACCTATACAACCCGCAAACCATGCGCACGAAAACAGTATTTCAAACCAAATCAAACGTATATAAAAAAATTCAGAACGTCTTAAGAAAGAGCCTTCCGGTTCGCTGTCTGAGAATGTAAGTAGAGCGATAGCAGCAAAGACAATTAAGCAGATGGGATACAAGATGATTGCCAATATCTGATTCTTTTTAGAGTTAACACCATTTTGGTATTCCTGTAACATGATCAAGGGTCCTTTATAATTTTTCTATTATTGCAGCTCTTTTTGTAATATATTCATCTTGAGTCAAAATACCCTCGTCAAGTAATTTTTTCAAATAAGCCAATTTTGCTACGGGGTCTGCTTCTTGCTGAGGATTTGAAACTTTGTTCATTTTTTGAACAGCAGGCTGTATTGCTTGTGCAATTTCCTGTCCTATAGGAAATCCCGCCCCCATTCCTAAGCCAAGTCCCGTACCAGCTCCCATGAAAGAACCCGCATTTCCTGGGGCATTAACAGCATCTTGCATCACTTCAAAACTCTTCGCAACCGCATATCCAGCGCCAATCTGCACATTTTCAAGCTGTTGCATTTCCATTTTTTTTGCCATTACATTTTGGATTTTCTTCATTTCTTCTGGTGGAATACTGATATTACTTACAGTAAAATTTACGAGTTCGACACCGAACCTCGCAAATTCCTCAACAATAGCCCTATTGACAGTTTGAGATATATCTGAAAGACGAGCATTTATTTGAAAAATAGATAGTCCATTGCCTATGAATTGAGAAATAGTTTGGCTTAGTTTTTCTATAATTTCTCCGATGAAATATTCATAAATTTTTTGACTATTTACCCCCAATTGTGCCCCAACAATTTGAGTTATAAAACTTCTTGAATTATCTATACGAAATCCCCATTGACCAAAAGCCCCGACATTAATTGGGAAACCTATTTGCGGGTCAAATAGTGGTATGCGCTGTGAAGTCCCCCATTTCAAATTACGTTTCACTGTTTTATTTATGAACCAGATCTCAGCAGTAAAAGGAGTATGGTTGTCAAATAATGCATTCGTTATTTTTCGTAGCAAAGGAATATTTCCGGAGATAAGCGTATGTGTTCCAGGCATGAACACATCTAATGCTATTCCTCCTTTTACAAATATGACCTCCTGCCCCTCGTTTACAACAAGTTGCGTTCCTGCTTGAAGTTCCCATTGATGTTCCGATTCAAATTTCTGTACAACAAAATTATCAGAGGACACATCAAGTTTTACCAAATCTATTATTGCCATCATAAATCTCCCATATCTGTCACTGCAATAATAATTGATTATCAGATATGATTAAATTTCATCAAAACGTGCAATACCATTTTCAAGAAGCATTCTGATAAATTCCGGACCAGAGATCAGTTGGATATCTTTTTCTTTCGCAGTAGTTTTCACTGTTTCCGAAAAATCTTCAGCAGAAGAAATTACCCACATAACAGTAGAATATTCCCCTGTCTCATTCTTCCAGCCGGTATATGCATCAACTTGTTTCAACGCCCAGTCGCTTTCTGTAACACCCTTATGGAACTTCGCTTGAACATAATAAATTGTTCGCAGTGCTTCAAAGGTTGCAACAATATCAGAATCACCTTCTTTGCTGGATTCATTTTTTGCAGGAATCTCAATCGAGGTTGCTCCAAGTTTTTCAAAATAAAGACGGATCAACTGCTCCCATTTGTCCGGTGTCAGATAATCAGTAATAATGCCGTAAACAGATTCCTCAACTTCCGCCATTATTTTACTTGAAAGTTTAATCGGGCATTTCAATCTGAATGCCTCTACAGCTTCTTCCACATGTTTCTGCAAATCAGTGATATCGGCATTTGTCTGACGGATTTTCATGCGGGAAGCTAACATTGCATCAGCATATTCTGCACGAGGAATGTCTTTTTCAAGTAAACTAACTCGAATGCAAAAGCCTAAATCTATGATTTTATCATCCTCACTGCATTTCAGCAGATTCGTTGAATTATCTAGATACACCTGTCGTCCATGCCAGTCTTCCAAACCCTTCAAATCACTTTCCTGCAACTCATTTACAGGGAAAGCTGTGCTTTCCACTTTGTAAACACGGAATGTTTGCCATGAGGGTACAACCACCCAGTCGTCTGGCTGCATTTCAAACAGAAAACGATACAAGCCCCAACGGCTGCGTGACAACTTAGCATAACCGGAATTTTCAAAATCCTCGTCAAAAGACGCAGCACCATCTGTTGAATTGAAATCACACCATCCGATGGTCAAAATATTTCTATCCAGCAGAGGATAGGATATTTCTGCATGGTGCGAAATCCTGTGCAAAAAAACTTTCATTTATATTATCCTTTCTGTTTTGTTATTTTTTTCTTCTGCATCCTTGCAGAAAGATGGTTAAATACAAAAAAATCCGCGACAATCCAGCCATGCCGGACTTCGCAGATAGGAAAGCGTGATGCAGGGACAGCTCAAGACACAGAGATTCCCTGTTGAAAGAAAATGGGATAAGGAAAGAAGAATGACCGGAAATACTTCGGACGGTCAGAAGCAAGCCTTTATTTATAAATA
>DPDG01000094.1:15723-67159 GCA_003526375.1 Lentisphaeria bacterium | reverse complement strand
TGCTTGCTTGCTTGCTTGCTTGCTGTCAGGTCAGAAAAAGAAAACCAGGCATATACTCTGGAGAAATCCAAAGTAAAACAATCATTTGCTGCCATTGCCTTTTTCATTTGATCATCCATTGAAAAGTTCATCGTTCAGCCAAGTACTTCATTTTTTTACTGTTTGACCCGACAATTATAAAAAATGATAATATAGGATATCACTTTTCAAACAATATTCAAGTAAAATCTTCCAAAAAAATCCAAATAATCTTCCAAAAAATAGAATTCTGCGTCTCTTTTACGGCTGGTGGACCTGATAAAAAAAGCAAAGATTCAAATCCTGAAATTGAAATTTCAGCTCACGGCTTTATCTTATAGGCATTCGGAGACAGTAATTCAATGAGCATGACATTCAAAAAAATATGCCGCCTTGCAGGAAATGCAATCGTGGATTATCACATGATCGAAGACGGAGATAAAATTCTCGTCGGAGTCAGCGGGGGAAAGGACAGCATGATCCTGCTGAAGGTCCTGAAGCACCTTTCCAATGCCGCACCGGTCCGCTTCACCCTGTACGCCGCAACATTCGACCCCGGTTTTGCCGGTTTTTCCACCGACGGCACCGCCTCTTACTGCGAATCTCTGGGAATACCGCATCATGTGGTCAACCTGAATATTCCGCGGCTGCTTCAGGAAAAACATCTGACGGACAAGCCCTGTATGCTCTGTTCGCGGCTGCGCCGGGGAAATCTGTATTCACTGGCGGAAAAACTGGGCTGCAATAAAATCGCTCTGGGGCAGCATCTCGACGATATTGAAATCTCATTCCTCATGAGCATCTGCCGAGGCAGCGGGCTCAGCACCATGGGACCGAATGTCCCCGCCGAAGAACACGCACTCCGCGTAATCCGCCCGCTGGCATACACTCCGGAATCGCTGATCATTCAGATGGCTTCCGAAATGGAACTGCCCAGGCGGGGAGAATGTATCTACCGTGAACAACTGGAAAGCAGCGGCGACCGCGCTTATTTCCGTTCCATACTGGAAAAAATTTCTGAAAAAATTCCGGATCTCCGAAGCAATCTGCTCCGTTCGCTGTCTAACATACAGGAGGAATATTTGCTTGACAGGAGGTTCATTCATGCGGCAAACAAGGAAAATCCAAATGAAACTGATTGATACGGAAGCACATAAAGACGAGGTGAAAGAAGCGCTCGGCACCGACAGTTTCCGGTTGCTGATGCGTGCATTCTTTTTTCCGAAAATGGTTCGCTCTTTCTTTATCCGTTTTCTGATCGTGGCAGCCGTCGCCTGGTTGTTTTTCAAGTTCATCTGCCTGCCGCTGATTGTAGCGGGCGGAAGCATGCTGCCGACCTATGCGGAACGGGGATTCAATTTCTGCTGGCGTCCCGCCTACTGGTTTTCAGAACCGGAACGCGGGGATGTCGTGGTCATGAAATACGGCTCGAACAAGGTCATGATCCTCAAGCGCCTGATCGCAAAAGAGGGCGACACCGTGGAGTTCAGGAACGGAAAGCTGATTCTCAACGGCAGGGAACAGGAAGAACCTTACATCAAGGGTCCAAGCGACTGGAATCTTCCGCCGCGGACCGTGGAGAAAGACCACTACTATCTGGTCGGCGACAACCGTTCGGTTCCGATGCAGAGGCATATTTTCGGACAGATGCACAAAAGATATCTTCAGGGAGCTCCACTATGGTAAAAGTAAAAAAAATTATTTTGATTGCCGTCCCGCTGATGATCCTTGCCGCGGGAATCTGGTTTTTCTTTTTCCGCCAGACGGAGGAAAGCATCATCCGCGGGCGTTTCCGGGAATTCTCCGAAGCGGCGGCAAAACGAGGAAAGGAAGGTGGCATCAGAGCCGTCGCGACCTCGCAGAGTCTTGGAAAATTTTTTGCGGAACACACTTCGGTGGACGTGGACGGGCTCTCATGGCTGAACGGAGACTATTCGCCGGAGCTGATCACGGCAAACGCATTCCGCGCACGTCAGATGTTTAATACGCTGTCGCTGGATTTCAACGATATTGAGCTGGAAATCAACGGAGACACCGCCAAGGCATTCTTCACTGCGGTTTTTACAGGCAGTCCGAAAAACAGTGAGCCGATACGGGAAATCCGCGAACTGGAAGCCGGTCTGCGCAAAGTGGACGGCAAATGGATCTTCGAGTCTTTCAAAGTTCAGAATATCATCAAAAAATAAGGGAGAGAAAATGGATTTTCCTGTCATCGACGCACACATTCATCCTTTCATCGAACCGGAAAACAATATTGCCGCATTCGGCGATCCGACCACACTGGATGGATTCATCCGGGAAATGCGCAGGACGGGAGTCAGCAGAGCCTGCGGCTCCGTGATCGCGCGCCGGGCGGCATCTTTTGAAGATGTGCAAAAACTGAACAGGGAGGCGCTGAAAATTCGTGACGCATATCCGGATTTCTATATTCCCGGCATCCATATTCACGGCGGTCATCCGGAAGAATCCTGCCGGGAATTGGAACTCATGTATAAAGAATACGGCGTGCGCTGGATCGGTGAACTCGTCGCTTATATGATGCAGACCGGAGAATATGACAGCGGGGGAATGTTCAGGATTTATGAAACTGCACGCGATCTCGGAATGCCGGTCAATATTCATTGCAGCGACCTTGAGGTAATCGAGCGCATCCTGAAGAATTTCCCGACGCTGAACCTTGTCATTGCGCATCCGGAAGATGTCGGTAATGCGAAAAAACGTTTCGAGCTTGTCAGCCGGTATCCGAACGCATATCTCGATATTTCGGGAACCGGGCTTTTCCGCTGGAACATGCTGCGGTATGCAATTGACCTCTGCGGCTCGGAAAAGCTGCTTTTCGGCAGCGATTTCCCGATATGCAGCCCCGGCATGAACCTGGGCGGAGTCCTTGCCGAGCATCTCACCGGGACGGAACTGAAAAATATTCTCTCCGATAACTTTCTCCGTTTGATCGGGGAAAAGAAATAAAGCGGAAAAACAGGGACGGGAAAACCGTCCCGATGCTTTCCGCCGGAGATTCAGCATGAGGCGACAGCGCTGATTTTCAGACACCATGCGATATGCTCCTCATCCAAAGGAACGTTCTCAATGTCCTGAAGCTGATAACGCACATTGCCCAGCGACAGCCGGTAATCTCCCGGATTGAAGCTGATGCTCTCCTTTACCGATTTCAGAGTCCTGAAACTCTCCACATCGCGTCCGGGTTCATCGGAAAACCGGTCGATGACAAAGAGTTCAACGGGGGTTTCGCTGATGCGGCCGCCATGTCTGATCTTCGTTCTTCCCGCAGAGAGGTACGCCGCGGGGAAAACGGCAAGTTCAGGCAGAAGTTCCATCAGGGTTCCATAACTCCCCTCCTCGTCCAGAATCCGGACAAGCCGGAAAAGTTTCTCCCGGGATCTCTCTTTCCTGACAGTTGCGAGTTTGTTCCTGAGCGCATCCAGCACTTCGGGTTCAGTCTGTGTTTCCATTCTTTTTTCCTTTCTGTTTGTTAAGGGTTCCGTTACCTTACCCGGAGCGTCAAACAAAAAGAGGAAAAAAGTCCTTCCGGACATACGATGAAAACAGTTTTTTGAGTGTAATATATATAAAAAAGGCGGTAAAAGAAAAAAAGGGCTCCCATCCATGAGAGCCCTGAAAAAATCTCCGGGAACTTATCTGCCGCCCGTTACTCTTTCATCGCAGAAAAAAGAAGCTCCTTCTGCCATTTCCTGCCGTCCGCATCACGATAAAGCAGGTAAAAATTACCGCCGGAATCAAGCACCGCAAGACAACGCGCATGCGGAACAGAATAAACTTTCACCGGATCGCCCGTTTTTCTGGGCGCAAGGTCCTCCGGGAAGATTGAACTCATCTTTTCCAGCGACGGAATCGCAAACTGTGCGATTTCGCCTTTTCTGCTCATCAAGGCGAAAAAGGTATCAGGTTCAAAAGAATCCGAAAGAACTCCCGCGCTGTTTCCTCCGAAACGGCGGATACTGGTATTCAACACGCAGATTCCCTCCTGCATTTCGGTCTTCGGAGGCGCAAGCAGATAAAGATTCCCTCCAAGAAACAGAATCTCCTGCGGAGTGAAGTTTTCCGGAACCGGAAGATTGGAAAGCGGGCGGAAATCGGAAGTCTTATAGAATTCCAGCATACCGCCGGAAGCCATGACAATCTTCGCTCCTTTGTCTGCAAACGCAATCGCCGGATCATTGCCCCGGCTCCTGATCCGCTTCGGGGCTTCGTCCAGATTGCCCGGATTGTAAATCCTGACATCCGGCGCATTGGCTTCCGTCACATAAAGCATTCCGGAAACCTTTTCCGCCACGATCCGCGAAGGGCGGTAGTCAAGATCGCAGGACTCCACCGTCTCACCGGTCTGAAGATCGAAAACCAGCAGCTTATCCCTGCTTTCCGGTTCCCCCTGCCCTTTGCAGAGTGCGGCGATTCTTCCGGTATCGCCGATAAACGCAACCTTGACGATCTGTTCCTCCGGGAGCTGATACAGCACGGGAACCGTCCACGTATTCGTATCAAACGCAATGATTCTGGAGCCGTATGGCCCGTTGACCGCTCCGGTGGTCTCAATAAAAACAATCAGGGTTCTGTCCGGACTGACCGCCGCATCGGGAAGCCGGACTCCGACGGTCCCGGCAGTCACCAGTTTCGGGCTCCAGCGAATGATTTTATCCGGGTTCTTCGACGCAAGGCGCGCCGCAAGGGAACCGTCCGTATGCTTTGTCCAGAGCTTCCTGCGATGCAGCTCGGATTTTTTTATGTGTTTTTTCTTCTGATCCGTTTCCCCGGCTTCCGCTGTTTCCTGTTTCCTGTCAAGAATCACAACATTGGAGTTGTCCGTTACCGTCTTCTCCGCCTGATCGTATTCCTGCTGTTCCTTTGCGGAGATGCGGACCTTCAATGATCCCTCCTGATAGTCCCCGGACACAGCTTTTTTCTCCGGCACAGAAGCGCCGCGTTCTTTTTTCTCCGCCTGCTGAACCTGCTGCTCCGGCGTCTCCTGCCGGGGCGGCTGTTTCCTGCCGCAGGAGCAGAACAGGAACGGAATCAGGAGCAGAACAGAAACGATACCGCGCATATACATGACACGAGCCCTCCACAGAAAAAAGGCGCACCCTTTTCAGAAGTGCGCCGGATCAACCGGATTTACTTGAGATTGCGGATCCACTCCACTACGACCTTGCAGGCGTCCGGATTGCCGGAAGCCATCTGCTCCTCATAGAAGCCGCAGACCAGTTTTTCAAGTTCTCCCTCTTCGAGTTTATGCCCGACGACCTCGCCGACCACCTTGTTCAGGTCGTCTTTGGTGAAACTGTATTTCTCATCTGCCATGATCTTGTCGATCTCGGCTGTTTCCCTGACCCCGGCGAGAGCCGCCCTGAAATCTTCGTCCGTCATCATTCTGACGCAAAACGCCCTTGCAATTTCTGCTGACATTTCCTATTCCTTTCATTGGTTTGTTTGAACAATACATTACTCAAAAAGAAGCGAAGCCAGATCCTCCGGCTTTACGATTCCGCACTGTCTCTTGTTGCCGTCCAGCACGACAAAAAACAGAATCCGGCGGAACCGCATCTTTTCGATCAGCTCCCCGAGCTTCAGATTGTCGCTGATAAAATCCAGCGGACGCGCACATGCGGAAACCGGAGTGGCATCCCACAGCGCTTCATCAATTGAATAAATCGCATCATAAAGATTGAATATACCACACCATTCGCGGAATTCATCCTTTTTCCTGGAATATTTTGCAGGATATATCGGAATTTTCGTCTCTCCCCGCCTGTTGCAGAAATCAAATGCCTGCCGGATCGTCATATCCGAAGGGATATCATGCACCATGTTCGCCGGCGACATGATATTCTGGATCAGCATACCGGGAATGTCGATCGCCTTGTCGATAATCGATGCCGTGGCATCATCCAGAGCCCCCGAAGACTGGCTCTCGCGCAGATACAGCCGGAAGTTTTCACGCACGACGACGCCCGGCGGCTTTTCCTCGCCGTTCTTCTGGAGTTTTGCCGCCAGCGAATTCAGATAATCCGTAATTTTCGAGAAGATGCGGACAGGAATGAACAGCAGAAGATATGCTCCGTAAAACACCCGTATGAAGATGGAGCACCGGTCGAACGGGGCTTCCCTGAACCAGTTTTTCGGCACGATCTCGCAGGCAAGCAGAATCACGCTCAGAACGGAACTGGTTAGAAACAGTGTCAGGCTTCCGCTCAGGTGAAAACACTCAATGAATTTCTTCGTCATCAGAGACGCCATCACGACGCTGATGTTGACTCCGATCAGCGCCGTCGCAATCATGATTCCCGGATTCTGGAGGAAAAACACCATGATTTTTGCGGATTTCCGCCCTGTCTTGGCGGCATGTTCAGCCCGCGGGCGCATCACGGAAACCATTCCTGTTTCCATACCGGCGAAAAACCCCTGCATACAGATGAAAAAGAGCGCCATGACAAGATAGAATATCATGCCTGCACCTCCTCCGGCTGCTGCTCCGGTTCTTCATTGACCGTGACAAGAACCCGTGTAACACGGTTCCGCGAAACGGTTTTCGCAAACAATGTGACATTTCCGAAAGCGACGGAATCCCCCTGCTGCGGAATTGCGCCGAGCAGTTCGCAAAACACTCCGTTGATGGTTCTGGCGCTGAAACGGCCGGGCGGAACCTTCAGAGAAAGCGCCATCTTCATGAACTCGAAAGAAGACATGCCGTCGAACAGCCACTGATTTCTGCCGATTTTCAGGAGCTCCCATTCCGACTGATCGTCCAGTTCAACGGAACGCCCCGTCAATTCGGAATAGATGTCCTCACGCATGATCATTCCCGAAACCGCGCCGTATTCATCCGCCGCCAGAGCCGCTCCCGCGGATGCCTCTTTCATCGTGCGCAAAGCCTTTTCCAGAGTCGCCTGTTCCGGGATGAAAATGGTTTTTTCCAGCATACATGCGGATGTGTTCCACGATTTGCGTTCCTCCTGAGACAAAGTAAAAAACGCGCGTGCCGAAAGAATGGCGTCCGCGGTATCAAGCGAATCGGAATCCGTAACCGGCAGATACGCCTGACAGCTTTCCCGGATCACCCGGCAGACCTCCTGCGGCGAAGCATTTCTGGAAACGAAATGCAGGCTGGCACGTCCGCGCATGACACTTTCCACGCTCTTGCTGCGGAGCGCAAACGTCTCCTTCATCAGCTTGGCTTCGTCCGGAGTGAACAGCCCCCGTTCGCAGGAGAGGTCGATATACGAGAGATACTCCGTCGGCGTCAGTCCCTCCTCGGTTCTGCGTCCGAGAAGATCCAGAATCTTTTCGCAGATTTTTTCCACGGTAAAGGTCAGAGGGTAAAGCAGTTTGCGCATTACGGCGACCGGAGTTGCGACATAACGGGACCAGGGTTCACAGTAGGCATAGGCAAGCGTCATCGGGCTGACCTCCCCGAACAGAAGCAGAATCACAATACCCGTCACGCCGGAAGCGATCAGAGTCAGGGTCGGGTTCAGATGAAAACTGCTGAGAATCGTATCATTGAGCATCGAAACGCAGCTGTTGACGAACATATTGCAGAAGATAATGGTAATCAGGGTTCTGTGATAGCCCGTCATCAGCATGTAGATACGCCGTTCGACGGAGGAAGAACTGTCTTTGTAGGAAAGAACCTTCGCACGGCTCAGCGAGAACAGTGACATCTCCGAACTGGAACAGAATGCCGATATTCCCACGAATAAAATCAATAACAGTATTTCAAAAATTAAAACAAGTGACGCCGAATCCATGGATACTCCATTGCCATGAAATCGTAATGTAATCGAAAATACTACGCATACAAATAAATTCTCCGTTTTTTTAACAAATTTCATCTCTCTTTCCGCAATATGCCGCGGCTTCCGGGGAAACGAAACGGAAAAAACAACTCCTGCTTTCTCAGGAAGGACTGTTTGCGCCATTGCAGAAACGCTCCGGCAATGCTATATTAATAGAATAACAACGGGACAAATCAGAAACGGAGGATGCAATGGATACGAAAGTTCAAAAGATGCTTTCTTTTTCGCTTTATGTGCTGCTGGGCATTATTTTTGCCTTTTCCGTGATTCTGGTGCTCCCCGTCTACAAGCGCTATACCGATATGCAGAAAAATGTCTCCGACCTGAACGTCGAACTGAAAAACGCCCAGAATGAGTGCCTTACCCTGACACGTGAGGTTCACGATCTCGAACACAGCGCGGCGGCAGCCGAAAAAGTCGCACGGGAAAAATATAATTTCTGCCGGGAAGGCGAACAGATTCTCATTTACAAGTAGCTTTCTGTATCATGAAAATCCGCTTCCGGACCAACACCCCCAGGGAAAGCAAGTATTCATAACATAATGCAAACAGTGAATGTGTCCGGCATCCTCCTATTGACTAAACGCCTGATTTATGTTATAATTACGCGTAATATATGCAATGTCTGGAGATTATCATGGCAAGTGAAAAAACTGGAAGAAATAAAACGATCAATACCTCTGTAAGCGAGGGAACCATATACCTGAACCGCTGCATTTCCGTCAACGGACGACAGGACTCCCTGGAGAATGTATTGGACAAGACAATACTTGGCGATACGTTTCATGTGTGCCCGTTGCTGCCGCGGGACAGCGTTGACTTGATCATCGCCGACCCGCCATACAATCTGACGAAATCATTTAACAACACAACTTTTTCCAGAAAGAAAGAATCGGATTACGAAGAATATACAAGACAATGGCTGGGTGCAGTCAAGCCGCTGTTGAAAGATACCGGTTCAATCTATGTCTGCTGCGACTGGGAAACAAGCCTTATTATCGGCAGAGTACTGGGAGAGTATTTCTGTGTGAGGAACCGCATTACATGGCAGCGTGAAAAAGGGCGGGGGGCAAAAGCGAATTGGAAAAACGGTATGGAAGACATCTGGTTCGCAACCAGCAGCAATAACTTCACCTTTCATCTCAATGCAGTAAGAATCAGGAAAAAGGTTGTTGCACCTTATCGCGTTGACGGCAAACCGAAGGATTGGACAGAATCTGAAAACGGAAATTACAGAGACACCTGTCCATCCAATTTCTGGGACGACATTACCATTCCTTTCTGGTCTATGGCAGAGAATACGGCACATCCCACACAGAAATCCGAGAAGCTGATAGCAAAAATCATGCTTGCGTCCTCATCTGAGGGAGATGTTGTTTTCGATCCGTTTCTGGGCTCCGGGACTACAAGTGTTGTCGCAAAAAAACTGCATCGGCATTATTTCGGCGTTGAGTTGGAACCGCAGTATTGTGTATGGGCAGAACAGAGACTTGCCCTGGCAGATGCCGACGCGGAAATTCAAGGTTATGTGGACGGCGTGTTTTGGGAGCGGAACTCATTGTCTGAGCAGAAATCCAAAGCAGGCGAGGCGTCCATAGCATCAGGCAGGCATGACAGAAAAACAATCGGGAATCCAGTTGAGTTTATTCCCGATGGAGATGAAGTTGCAGATACAGCCGGGGGCAGCGAATAAAATTTCTCCGGCAGGAAGAAAATTTCCTTACTCTGAATTTCAGGTCTGTATGAACGCAACCGGTTCTGTTTCAATCCTGAAAGGAGTTGGGATGTTTCCCCGCAAGGTTACACGAAGCGTAATGCAGCCCCTGGCAGACGGGGAAATTGCATTACAGCCTGCCGAAGCCGTTTTTTCACTTGGAAAAACCGGAAGCTACCGGATCAATATTCTCCTGATATACTGAAATCCATGCCGGACGGAACTGTTTTTCCATTTGCAAAGCAGAAATTTCATGCTATAAATAAGACATACCGATTTTATATTTTCAACCAAAGGGGGGAATGAAAAATGAAAAACGGGAAAAAGATCGTTCTTGAACCGGTTATCAGGCGCTTTGTCGATGCGCTGAATGCAAAAGGGGGAAAGCCTCTCTACACCTTGAGTCCACAGGATGCGCGGCAGGTTCTGCTTGACGCACAGAAAGAAGCGCTTGACCCGACGGAACTTTACACCGACATTCAGACCAGAGACATGACACTGCCGGCAGGTCCCGCAAAACAGACTGAAATCCGGCTTTACCGTCCGGAGAACACGGCAGGTCTGAAAATTCCGGTTGTCCTCTACATCCACGGAGGAGGCTGGGTTCTGGGCGACAAAACCACACACGACAGAATGGTCCGCAGGATTGCGCACAAAGTCAGATGCGCCGTCATTTTCGTAAACTACACTCCGGCGCCGGAAGCACAGTATCCGGTTCAGCTGGAGCAGTGTTACGGAGTTTTTGAATACCTTCTGGCGCATGAGGACGAATTTGCAGTCAATACTTCACGGATCGCCGTCGCCGGAGACAGTGTCGGCGGGAACATGTCTGCGGCGTTGACGCTTATGGCAAACAGAAACCATCCGGGCAGAATCTGTTTCCAGGCGCTGCTCTACCCTGTCACAGACGCGGATTTCGATACTTCGTCCTATCTGGAATTTGCAGAAGGCCCGTGGCTGACCCGCGAAGCAATGAAATGGTTCTGGGACAATTATGCGCCGGACAAGGCAAGGCGCAAAGAGGTCACTGCGTCTCCGCTTCTGGCGGAAATTGAAGAATTGCGGGGACTTCCCCCGGCGCTTGTGATCACGGATGCCAACGATGTGCTCCGCGACGAGGGGGAAGCTTATGCGGAAAAACTGATGCAGGCGGACGTCCCTGTCACCGCAGTGCGATATCTCGGAGCGATGCATGATTTCATGATGCTGAACGCAGTCTCAAAAAGCCATGCCGCAGACGCGGCAATGAAGCAGACCTGCCGTGCGTTGAAACGCGCCCTGCACCATTCCTGAAACCGGAGCGGATTTTTCTTTCTGCGGCATTGCCAAACCGGAAAAAAGAATCTATATTAAAATAAAGGCAAAATAATGGGAGAGAAGCAAGATGTTTGTAGGAACAATTCTGTCGTTCCTGTTTTTTACAGGACTCGTCGCCGTAATCACATGGTTCATGACGCGGAAAAACAAACTGGACAACAATGACGGATTTTTCCTTGCGGGAAGATCCCTGACGTTTCCTTTCATCGCGGGGTCGCTGCTCCTTACCAATCTCTCCACAGAGCAGATGGTCGGACTCAACGGCGACGCGTTCACAGACGGGCTTTCCGTGATGGCATGGGAGGTCGTGGCGGTCATCGCACTGGTTCTGATGGCTCTTTTCTTCCTGCCGAAATTTCTGCGCGCAGGAATCACAACCGTTCCGGAATACCTTGAACAGCGGTTCGACAGACAGACGGAACTGATCTGCAACATCATCTTCCTTGCCGCATATGCGATCATCCTCCTGCCGATCATTCTTTATACCGGCGCCCGCGGCATGCTCGACGTGCTGAATCTCCACTCCCTGCTCGGGTTCACCTCCGATACGCAGGCACTCTGGTGTGTCGTAATACTGGTTGCCTTCATCGGGTCGATCTACGCGATCTGGGGCGGATTGAGCTCCTGCGCCATTTCCGATACCTTGAACGGAATCGGGCTCCTGACCGGTGGTTTTCTCATCACCTATTTCGCCATTTACACACTCGGCGGCACCCCCGATGAAACCGGAAACATCGTTGCCGGAACCGGAAGTTTCTCCCACGGACTCTCCACCTTTCTCAACGAGGCGGGAAATGCCGGCCGCCTGAACTCCATCGGCTCGAATGATGCAAAAGCTCCCTTCTTTTCGCTGTTCACAGGCATCCTTTTCATCAATGTATTCTACTGGTGCACAAACCAGCAGATCATCCAGCGGACATTCGGCGCGAAATCCCTCGGGGAAGGACAGAAAGGCGTGCTCCTGACCGGAGTTCTCAAGCTGATCGGGCCGCTCTATCTGGTCATCCCCGGAATCATTGCGGCAGTCATGCTGACGAAAGGGTTCCATCTCGGCAGCATCAACCCCGACGGCACCATCGCCTCCGACAAAGCCTACGGTTCGCTGGTCAGCTTCGTGCTCCCGAACTGGCTGACCGGTTTCTTTGCCGCCGCCCTGCTCGGAGCAATTCTCTCCAGCTTCAACTCCGCGCTGAACAGCACATGCACTCTCTTCAGCCTCGGCATCTATAAACGCCTGATCAATCCCGGAGCGCCCGATAAACGGATTGTTGCAATGGGACGCTATTTCGGCGTCGTCATCACGATTGTTTCCGTGATCGTGGCTCCTCTGCTCGCCAGTACCGGCGGCATCTTCGGCTATCTTCAGAAAATGAACGCGATCTACTTCATCCCGATCCTCGCCGTCGTCCTGGTCGGCATGGCGTCCAGATGGGTGCCGTCCGTCGCGGCAAAAGCGGCTCTGATCGTCGGGATCATCCTGATTGCAATGGGTTACTTCGTCCCGCCGTTCAACGGAATTCTCAACTATATGAACGAATATCATTTCGTGGCGATCGTCTTTCTCCTGATCATTGCCATGATGCTGATTATCGGCAGGTTCAGACCGCGCAAAACGGCATACGTCCCGATTGACGCGAAAGCAACGGATATGACGCCGTGGAAGTATGCGAAACATGCCGGCGCAGCCCTGCTCCTGATCGTATTTGCAATTTACGCCTGCTTCGCCGATTTCTCACATATCAGAAAGAAGATTGTGGAAATCCCGCGCGCCCCGGGCTATGAAGTCTCGCCCGAAGCCGCCGCAGTGGAGGCCGCCGCAAAGAAAGCGAAAGAAGCTGCCGAGGAAGCGGAGCGCGCCGCAAAGAAATCCAAAGAGGCTGCTGCCGAGTTCGAGCAGATCAAGGATAAATTCGAGAAGTCCAGACAGACAAAGAAAGATGGTCTTCCACCCTACCCTGCGAAGGAAATGGACACTTTGATTCCTCAGAAATGAGTTCCCGGAAAAATCAGGAACATCCGAATGCTTCCTGATTTTCCGGTATGACAGCTTTTCCGTCAATGGTCTTCAATACGTCTTTCCGTTGTCACCGCCCTGGTCCGCCATGTGCCGGTCTGTCAGGTCTGCCGGGGCGGTCATGACGCGGCGCCTCGCGATGCCGGGGTCTTTCCCGCGGCGGTGCATGCCGGAAGACAGGTCCCGCCGGATAATAATAAACCGGAGGCGGACAGACGACCGGAGGCGGTGCAACGACCACCGGTTGCGGGCAACAATAGTAGAATGGAGAACCGATGGAAACTCCCACATTGGTTCCGTGCCGCCCGTTTCCGACGGAAACGCCGATTCCGCCGAGATTCACCGAGACATTGCCTGCGAACGCAAATACCGCGCTCCCTGCCAGAATTGCCGTAAGAACAATCTTTTTCATGTTGCATTCCTCCTCTGTTTTTTGTTTGGGGGTTGATCCATTTCTCTCAACTTATGCCCATAGAACGGAGAAGAAATAATATTTATTGTTTTAAATAATTAAAATATTAAATTATTTTATATTTTAACAATAACCTGCTCCGATGCAAAGCACCACGGTGTCAAACCAGTTTTTTTGAATGAACTGTCCCGTCATCTTGCACGGAACAGTTCACATCTGATCAGAACGGACTGTTCATTACATCTGAAGCGTCATCAGGAATTCGGCATTGGTTTTCATCTTCTTGAGCTTGCCGATGATGAGCTCCATCGCTTCGACGGGCGGAACGCCGTTCATCGCCTTGCGGAGCGTCCAGACCCTCTGGAGTTCCTCAGGATGAAGCAGGAGTTCTTCCTTGCGGGTGCCGCTGCGCTCAATATTGATCGCGGGATACACACGGCGGTCAACCAGATGGCGGTCGAGATGCAGTTCCATGTTGCCTGTTCCCTTGAACTCTTCAAAAATCACTTCGTCCATGCGGCTTCCGGTATCAATCAGAGCGGTCGCAATGATCGTGAGGCTTCCGTTGCCGTCAATATTGCGGGCGGCGCCGAAGAAGCGTTTCGGCTTGTGGAGCGCATTCGCATCCACACCGCCGGAGAGGATTTTGCCGCTGTGGGGCTGGAGGGTGTTGTAGGCACGTGCCAGACGCGTAATCGAGTCAAGGAGAATCACGACATCCTTGCCGTATTCCACAAGGCGTTTCGCCTTTTCGATCACCATTTCCGCAACCTGGACATGACGTTCCGGCGGCTCATCGAAAGTCGAGCTGACGACTTCAGCCTTTACGGAACGCTTCATATCCGTCACTTCCTCCGGGCGTTCATCAATCAGCAGGATGATCAGCGTTACTTCGGGATTGTTCTTCACGATCGCATTCGCCATCTTCTGCATGAGAACCGTCTTACCGGTTCTCGGCGGCGCCACGATCAGCCCGCGCTGCCCCATGCCGATCGGAGAAACCAGATCAACGACACGCATCGAAACCTCGTCCGGATCATTTTCAAGGATCAGGCGCTTGGTCGGGAAATAGGGCGTCAGGTTGCTGAACGGAATAATGTTTTTCTTGCGTTCGGGCGATTCATGGTTGATGGATTCGACCTTGAGCATGGCAAAAAAACGTTCTTTTTCACGCGGCGGGCGGATCTGCCCGGCAATGAAGTCGCCGGTCTTGACCGAGAAACGACGGATCTGCGAGGGGCTCAGGTAGATGTCTTCCGAAGAAGGCAGGTAACTGTAAGCGGGAGAACGCAGGAAACCGAAACCGTCCGGCAGGACTTCAAGGAAGCCGCTGCCGTACATAATGCCGTTGCGTTCCGCATTGTTGCGCAGGATTTCAAACACCAGTTTGGATTTTTCGAGAGCTCCGACGCCTTCGATGCCCATCTCGCGCGCCATGTTGCTCAGGTCGAGCATGGACATTTCCTGAAGTTCGGTGATATTCAGGCTCGGGGCATTGGGTCTGGGTTCCGCAGAGACATTTGCCGTATCCGCAGCTTCGGGTGCCGGAGCATTGTTCTGCCCCTGACAACTGTTCTGATTCTGCTGTTGCTGATACTCGCTGTAAGTCTGCGGACGCTGGCTGTTGTTATTGTTATTGTGATAATAACGGCGGTTGTCCTGATAATCGTCGTCGTAATTGTTCCGGCGCTGGTTGTTGTCCTGTCCCGGCTGGAAACGGCGGCGCTGATTGTTGTTCTGATTGTTGTTATTGTTGTTCCGGCGGTTATTGTAATTGTTATTATTGTCCGAGTAACGCTGCTGCCGGTCGTTATTGTTCATCTGCCGGCGCTGCTGATAATTATTACCGCCGCGCTGATTGTTATTCTGATTCGGGGCATTGTAATAATCGCGACGGTAATCTCCGGAAGCGGGCTCCTGCTCAGCGGCGGCATAGGCATCCTCAATCGCATCGGGGTCCGTCACAGGAGGCGCCGGATCGACATAAGTGGCGGAAATCGGTTCGGGAGCCGGAGTATAGGAGTCATCGGAATCGTCCTCCGGCGGGCCGAAGGAAACCGCCCCGACAGGTTCCGCGGGAACGACCAGCAGATCAGGCTGGGCATTTTCGAAAAAGGTATCCTGTTCGGGTTCGCCGGACTGCGCTTTCCGGCGGGATTCGGAATAGTTTTTTCCGCGGGAACGGGGCGATGCCGCCGTATCGCTTTTCTTCACGGAATCCGAAGCGTTTTCAGAAGGAACCGGAGCGGGCTGTTCCACGGAAGGCGTATCTGCCGCAGGCTGCTGCTCTGCCGCATTCTCTGCGGGCGTGTCACTGTTTTCAGGCTGAACCGGAGCGGCTGCCTTTGCGCGTGTTTTTCTCTCTTTAGGTGTGCTTTTCTCCATAGGGAAGCTCCTGCATGGGTTGAATATTTCAGATGATTTAATTTAATTTATTTCTGAGTTCGACGCATTGTTCTTCAAGAACGGCAAGCGAAGCATTGTTGATGATGCCATAGTCGGCAAGCTCCAGCTTTTTATGCGCGGGCATCTGGGATGCGATCCGCGCCTGTGCATGATCCACGGTCCAGCCGCGCGCAAGAAGACGCTCCATCTGGATCTCCGGCGACGACCACACGGCAATGACCAGTTCCACACTTTTATCCCATCCGGATTCAAAAAGAAGCGGCGCATCGATCATCACAAAGGAGGCGCAGTCGCAACGGTCAATGCCGAGTTCGATTCTGCGCATGATCTCCGGATGCATCAGGGAATTCAGCCATGCTCTCTCATTTTCACAGCCGAATACTTTCTGTGCGATTTTCACACGGTCCGGGGTTCCATCCGCCCCGATCAAATCCCTGCCCCATCTGGCGGCAATCAGTTCTGCAACGGCACTGTTCTTTTCCGCATAGATCTCATGGCATATCCTGTCGGCGTCAAAAACTCTCCATGAAGCAAACGTCTCAAAAATTTTCAATACGGCGGATTTCCCGCAGCCGGGACCGCCCGTCAAACCGATTAATTTCAAAAACAACTCTCCTGAATCACTTTAAATATAAAGGACTTCTTATCCCTGACCTTCCCTGAAAATCATAGAAAAAATATTTTTCGTGAAAACAGCAGGGGGATAACACTGTTGAAAACACAGTGAAAAGGACAGATAAGGGATCATAATCTCTCAATCGATACTATACTTTAGCATAATTTGCATTATATTCAAGTATCTTTTTATTTTTTTATTAAAAACGAGGCTGAATCTGATGAAAAGAATCGCATGCGAACAGATCGCGGCAGGGAAATGGCTCCTGCTGAATGAACTCACTTATGAAGACCGCAAGGGGAAAATACGCACGTGGGAAGCCGCCGCACGGCAGAACTGCGCCGGAGCCGTCGCCATAATCTGCACACTGAAACCCTCCAATCGCCTGATCCTTGTACGCCAGTACCGCCCGCCGGTCAACAAACTCACGATTGAATTTCCCGCCGGACTCGTCAACCGCGGTGAAAATCCGGAGGAAACAGCGGTCCGCGAACTCAGGGAAGAGACCGGTTATCACGGCAAAGTCCTGCGCATCCTCCCGCCCGCGTACAGTTCCCCGGGGCTCACATCCGAGGCGACCTGCATCGCAATCATGGAAGCAAATGAGGCGGAACAAGGCTCTCTCCAGACTCAATTCGATGAATCTGAGGATATTGAAACTCTTCTTGTCGAGAAGCATACGCTTGAAGCCTTTCTTCTTGAGGCTGATAAACGCGGAGAAGCCATAGACGGCAAGCTGCTATCCTATGCGGAAGCCCTGAGGGTGGATTGAAAAAGTCCTTCTTCCCTCATACTGCGCCTTACTGCAACTTTTTTTCTTCCGAAAAGAATCGTTTTTCAGGAAAAAATGGCTTCAGGTTCAAAATAAACTCAAAAAAAACGCGGATTTTTTGATATTTGATTTGCATTTGTTTTCTTGTATGATAATTTTTTATAGCGCAAGATACAGTGAGTATCCAAAAACCAACACAGAAGGGAGCAGCAACATGCAGTTCTACAACGTCAAAAAGAGAAGTAAAGTCGATGTCCCGGAAGCAAAATGCACCAAGGTTGTCTATGAAAGAAAGACAAGCAAGGGCATTCAGAAGCGTTATGCTGTCAGAGCAAAAGATGATGACGGCACAAATCTGACCAAGTTCGTTGCCAAGGAAGACTATGAAAAACTGAAATGCAAAGCCGGCAAAGCTTAATTTCAATTTTCATTGATTTTACTGAAAACCCCGTTTCGACGGGGTTTTTGTTTTTAAACGGCACCTCCGGCTTTTCCGGAAATCCGGTGAAAGGAGATTTCGCTTCCCGCACGCCTTTTCTGCAAACATTCTGCAGACGGATTCAAGTTAAACTTCTGTTATATTTTATTAATGATATGATTCCTGCCCCAGCCTTCCGGAAAGCCTGTTTTTCAGCCATAGTAAATTAATTATTAATGAGTTACGCCGTTTTTCCAGCATTCCGGATATCTTCTCCGTTTTCCATAGACGAAAATCCGCATAGTAACTTTTGCAATCATCTTATTTCAAGATAGTTCCAGCTCAAGTTCCTTGATATTGAATTCTTATTTCATTAATAAAATGATTTTTCTTGACATTTTCTGTTTCTGCTGTAAATTATAGTATAATGGAATTGTTCCGAATGACCGGACAAAAAGAATGAGAGGAGCGTTATGCCATCAAATGCAGAAGTAAATCTAACAAGACTGGCGAAAACCAGTCTGCCCATGGATTTTGTAAAGCTCCACGAAGGTGAGTGGAACCATCAGGACTGGCTTGTGTTTTGCGCTTCTCTTGAAGAAAAGGGATACACTCCGATCGATCTCGATCAGGTCGGGCTCCTTTTGGAAAAGGCAAAATCGGAATATTGGGAAAACAAGCACTGAGCAAAAACTCATCGTGTTTTCATGAAACGGAGTATGGATCGTGCCTGAAACAATGCATCCCGCCGGTGCGCTTTATCTGATTTCCACCCCGATCGGAAATTTGGAGGATATGACTTTCCGCGCTGTAAATACGCTGAGAGAGTGCGATGTCATTTTTGCGGAAGATACGCGCAGGACGAAAGTTCTGCTTGCCAGATATGAGATTGCAAAACGCCTGGAATCCTACCATTCCTTCAATGAACACGGCAGAACTCCGGAGTTGCTCGCCAGGGTCAGGTCAGGTGAAAAAATCGGTCTCGTGACGGATGCGGGAACTCCCTGTGTCGCGGACCCGGGCTTTCTTCTGGTCCGGGAGGCGGTCAAAGCCGGAATTGAGCCGCAGATCATTCCGGGAGTCTCCTCGCTGACTTTTTCTATTGCCGCCAGCGGACTTCCGTCCGATAAATTTGCATTTTACGGTTTTCTCCCGGTCAAAAGCGGCCGCCGTTCCGCAAGGATCGCTGAAATCGCCGCAGAAAATAAAAGTGTCGTGATCTTCGAGTCTCCCTACCGCCTGACAAAACTCATCAGAGAACTTCATGAAGCAGTCGGCGCGGATGCCCATGCAGCCATCATCCGGGAGGCGACGAAACTTCATGAGGAGATTCTCCGCGGTACTCTTGCAGAGCTTACGAAAAAATGTGCAAACCGTTCATGGAAAGGAGAATGCGTCGTCATTCTCTCCCGTAAAACCACATCCTGCGAAGACATGCCGGAATAATCTCCGCTTTAGCGGGAAAAGCAATTTTCTTTCCCTCCAGGTCGAAAATACAAAACCGTAAGTATCTGTTTCTCTCTCTCCGATGAAAATATGAATTTGTTTATGCCTTCGGGACCAGATAGTAATCCTTGAGCATCAGAATCGGCATATAGGACTGTTTGGCGTGGCGCAGTCCCTCGATTCCCAGATCCTGCTCGCGGTTAATGAATTCGCACTTGTCAAGAAGATATTTTGCAGTCTGATTCGTGATGACCTGAGACGCGCCTTTACACTCCAGGTCGGCTTTTTCAAACTGAACCGTATAGGAATTGCTGTTGATCCGGCTGAATACGGCATAAGCTTTGAGCTCGCCCCCCGCCATCAGCATCAGCCCTTCGAAGCCGAGTTCACAATAATGGTTCAGAGCGCGGTTGATCGCTTTGCGCTCATTCTCCACACGGGTGTCGTCGAGATGTTCCAGACGCCAGTGTTCCGTCAGGGAGATCACCGTGCGGAAGTCCTCTTTTTCGATTTTCTTGATTTCAAAGTTATCATAATTGCGCTCGAACTGGGAAATCAGGTTGCGCTTTTTGGAAAGCTTCCCGCCATGAAGCTCGGCGAGAGACTTTGTCTGGTAGATGTATTCATCGTTGTCGTCTCCCATCGGAACGGCGGTGAAATACTCCTGAAGCTCCGGGTGCGTCGCGATATAGGAGGGGGGAACATGGGCGATTGTACCGGAGAATGACCTTGCACGCATTCCCCTGGAAACGGCGGCAAGCTCCCCTATGGAGACAGGATCGCCGGAACACGGAAAAAGCAATTCATCGATCGACGGCATGTGCACATAAAAATGTCCGTTGAAAATCTGCCACACGGTGCCGTAGACATCCGCCCAAATATAAAGGTTCGGGAACGTATATTCACAACTGGGGAAATCCGAAAGCGCCAGACAGCGCTTTATTTCATTCATATCTTCAATCGCAATGGCTTTCATTCTGCCGTAGTCGAAACACAAGTCTGTATTCATAAAAATCCTTTTGTTGAATTCAGAACCTCATCGGGGTAAACGAGTCCATCTTTTTACCGGAGGTCCTTGCATAAAACGCCTCGGTTCCGGGAGCCCCCACGCAAAGCACCCAGTCGCATCCTTTTTCTTTCAGGTAGGCAGCCAGACGCTCCAATATCTCCCGTCCGATTCCATGCTTGCGATGCTCTTTCAAAACCACAAGATCCAGCATGTAGGCATCGCTGACTCCATCGGAAAACGCACGCATCATTCCGACGAGCCTGCCGTTCAGGAATGCCGCCGAAACCGCGAAAGAGCCTTTCAGCATCGCACCGAGCGCCGCCTTGTCGACGGGCTCCGTGATCCATCCGGCTTCCAGATAGAGCGCGGCGACCTCGTCAAGATTGAGGCTGCGCTCCATTCTGAATTCAAAATCTTCCAGCTTCGGCGCCTTCATGGAGCAGCTCACATATTGTTGACCACGGCTTCCGCAAAACCGGAGCAGGAGAGCTCCGTCGCCCCCTCCATAAGCCTTGCGAAATCGTAAGTCACCTGTTTGGTGGAAATCGCTTTCTCAATTCCCCTGATCACCAGATCCGCCGCCTCGTTCCAGCCGATATGACGCAGAAGCATCTCGCCGGAAAGCGCAAGCGATGAAGGATTGACCTTGTCCATACCCGCATATTTAGGCGCAGTTCCGTGTGTCGCCTCGAAAACCGCCATGCCGGTCATATAATTGATGTTGGCTCCGGGGGCGATTCCGATACCGCCGACGCAGGCTGCAAGCGCATCGGAAACATAATCGCCGTTCAGATTCATCGTGGCGATCACGTCATATTCCGCAGGACGTGTCAAAATCTGCTGGAGGAATGCGTCACAGATACAGTCTTTGATCAGGATCTTGCCTTCCGGCGCTTTCCAGTCGCATTCGGAAGCAACGGCGACCTTATCCGCGAATTCGCGTTTTGCGAGCTCGTATCCCCAGTCCTTGAATCCGCCCTCGGTGAATTTCATGATGTTGCCCTTATGGACCAGCGTCACGTTTTTGCGGTTGTTGTCGAGAGCATACCGGATCGCAGCGCGGATCAGGCGCTCGCTTCCCTCTCTGGAAACCGGTTTGACTCCGATTGCGCTGGTTTCCGGGAAACGGATCTTCTTCACTCCCATCTCGTTCTGAAGGAAGTCAATGACTTTCTTCGCTTCGGGAGTACCGGACTGCCATTCGATTCCCGCGTAAATGTCCTCTGTATTTTCACGGAACACGACCATATCGGTCAATTCGGGATTCTTGACGGGAGACGGTACTCCGGCAAAGTGACGCACCGGGCGCAGGCAGACATAGAGATCAAGGGTCTGCCGGAGCGCAACGTTCAGCGAACGGATTCCCTTGCCGACCGGCGTCGTCAGCGGTCCCTTGATGGAGACGCGGCAGTCGCGAATCGCCTCGACCGTTTCATCGGGGAGCCATGTGCCCTCGCCGTAAATCCGGTTCGCCTTTTCTCCGGCAAAGACCTCCATCCACGCGATTTTGCGTTTTCCGCCGTAAGCTTTTTCCACGGCGGAGTTCCAGATGTGCATACTTGCCTTCGTGATGTCCGGGCCGATACCGTCACCTTCGATGTAAGTAATGACCGGCTGATCGGGGACATCGAGAACCCCCTCCGATTTCAGTGTGATCTTTTCTCCGGCGGGAACCTTTATCTTGTCATAAGCCATGTTTTCATCAACTCCTCATAATATTTTGAAACTTATGGCACAGAATATACATGAGAGTCCGGCTTTTGTCAAAAAATAATAACCGTTTTCAAAAAAATAGTTTCCAGCACCGGCATTAATCCGGAGAAGGTCCGTTGTTCAGACAGTAAACTGCATCAGAAAACAACTGGAAGAATCCGGGAAACGGGTCTATATTATATTTCAAAAGGAGGATTTCAATTATGAAACTTGGCAAAAAGAACCTCGCGGCGCAGCTTTACACGATCCGCGAATACACGAAAACCCCGAAAGACATCGCCGAATCCATGAAGAAAATCAAGGCGATCGGTTACGATGCGGTCCAGATTTCCGGGCTCGGCCCCATCGACAACAAGGAGCTTGCAAGCATTCTCGACGGTGAAGGGCTTGTCTGCTGTGCGTCACATGACTCCGGTGCGCTGCTTTTCGATAAAACCGACGAAGTCATTGAACGGCTTCATGCAGTAAAATGTCCCTACACGGCGTATCCTTACCCGCATGTCAAGTGGACCTGCGAAGAAGACTGCCTCAAGCTGGCGGCAGGGCTCAATGAAGTCGGCACCAGGCTGAAAGCCGCAGGAATCACGCTGTGCTATCACAATCACGCTCTCGAATTTGAGAAGTTCAACGGCAGAACTGTGCTGGATATCCTCTATTCCGCCTCGACCGCCGAAAATCTCAAAGGCGAGCCGGACACTTACTGGGTCCAGCAGGGCGGAGCAAATCCGGTCACATGGATCAAAAAACTTTCCGGGCGTCTCCCGCTTCTCCATCTGAAGGACAGCGGTTTCCGCGACGGCAAGCAGATCATGACCGAAATCGGCAGCGGAAATCTGGAATGGAAGCCCATCCTCGAAGCCGCCGACGAAGCCGGATGCCTCTGGTATATCGTCGAACAGGACGTCTGCCCCGGCTGTCCGTTTGAATCGCTCAAAATGAGTTATGACTACCTTTCGGAAAACTTTTTCTGATCTGAAAAGCAAATTGCCTCAAAGACGGAAAAGCAAAAGTTGAACTGCTTTTCCGTCTTCTTTATGAATAAAATATATCATCCTACTCTTTTCACGACAGCAATATTCATAAAAAACATCAAAGATATCCTGCATCCGATATTGCGCATTCCGTGTCCCTGATGTAACTTCCCGGAAACAGAAATTTCAGTCAACAGCAAAGGATCGGCTTTATGAATAAAAGTTCAGCTCTTCTATATTATACGCAACCTGCGGACTGCTGGGAAGGCGCTCTGCCGCTCGGCAACGGCAGACTCGGCGCAATGACCTACGGAGGAACGGAGCATGAGGAACTCGCCCTGAACGAGGATACTCTCTGGTCGGGGCTTCCGGAGCATGCATACAGCGGAAAAGTATTTGAAAATCTCCCGGAGGCGCGGAAAATGATCCGCGAAAGGCGTTTCACGGAAGCCGATGAATTCATCAGCAGGGAAATGCTGGATCATGATTCGCAAAGCTATCTTCCGGCGGGAAAGCTGAAATTCGAATTCAAACTGGATGGAACGGTTTCGGATTATGTGCGGTCGCTTGATCTGGAAAACGCGCTGGCGGTCACGGTCTTCCGGTCAGGCGGCGTCACATTCCGCAGAGAGTTTTTCGCAAGTAATCCGGATCAGTTGATCGTGATCCGGTTTTCGGCGGACCGTCCGAATGCCATTACATCCGATGCGTTTTTTGAATCGGAAATCCGAGGAACCGCATCAGGTTCCGATGATTCCATTTACTTCAATGGAGAGTGCCCCGTCTTCAACCGCCGCAACAGAATCGTCTGGCGAAACGGTGAAAACCGTCCGGGAATCCGGTATCAGATGCGGTTGAAAGCTCTGCATCAGGGCGGAACCGTTTCCGCCGATGAAACCGGAAAACTTCATATTGCGGAAGCGGACAGCGTCACGCTCCTGCTTGCCATCCGCAGTGATTTCATCGACTGGAAGACTGTTCCCGGCTCCTCCGGTGCAACTCCCGAAGAAAAATGCCTGCATGATTTCTCCGCTGTCTCCGGCGTGGATTTTGAACAGCTATATCAAAAACATCTGAAAGACTATCAACCGATCTTCAGCCGCTCCCTCCTGAGTTTTCCGGAGGCTGCCGGGGATTTTCTCCCGACGGATCAGCGGCTCAAAGCCTGTGAAACATCTGAAAACGTACCGCCGAATATGGCGGCTCTGCTGTATCATTTCGGACGTTATCTCATGATCGCCTCCTCGCGCCCCGGCACACAGGCAACCAATCTTCAGGGGATCTGGAATCATCTGCTCATGCCACCATGGGGGTCCAATTACACGACGAACATCAACACGGAAATGAACTACTGGCCGGCGGAAAATACCAGTCTCGCGGAATGCGCGGAGCCGCTGTTCCGTTTAATCCGCGAATACGCAGAACAGGGAAAAGAAGCGGCGGAGAAACTCTACCATTGCAAAGGCTGGTGCCTGCATCACAATGCGGACATCTGGCGTTTCGCATCGCTCGCAACAGGCAAGGCTCAGTGGGGATTCTGGCCGGTCTGCGGAGCATGGCTCTGCCGTCATATCTTTGACCATTACCTTTATTCCGGCGATACCGTTTTCCTGAAAGAACATTATCCCATTCTGCGCGGTTCCGCGGAGTTCCTGCTTGATTTTCTCGTGGAGGAGCCGGACGGCACTCTGCTGACCATCCCGTCCACCTCGCCGGAAAACAGTTTCCTTGATCCTGACACGGGAAAACCCGTCTCCGTGGCGTCCGGCACCCTCATGGATATGACACTGATCACGGAAAATTTCAAGGAAGTGCTTTTCTGCATCGCCGAACTCGGGCTGGACGATCCGATGGAAGAACGGCTTCGCAACGCATTGCCGCGCCTGAAGAAACCGTGTATCGGCAGGGAGGGACAGCTTCTTGAATTCGGGGAGGATTTCGAGGAAGCGGAAATCCACCACCGCCATCTCTCCCACCTTTACGGAGTCTATCCGGGAGCAGAGTTCACGACGGAACAGAATCGTGAATACTACGAGGCGGCAAAAATTTCCCTGGAACGCCGCGGCGACTTCAGTACCGGCTGGGCGATGGGTTGGCGTGTCGCATTGTGGGCGCGTTTTCTTGACGGCGACCGCGCATGCCGCATCATCCAAAACCTGCTGACGGTTGTCGATCCCCGCGAAAACAGGAGCGGCGGCGTTTACATCAATCTTTTTGACGCACATCCGCCGTTCCAGATCGACGGCAACTTCGGAGTCACTGCCGCAATCGGGGAAATGCTTCTGCAAAGTCACTTGACAACAGATGACGGCGTGATGATTCTTCAAATTCTGCCCGCGCTCCCGACGTTCTGGAAAGAAGGCGAAATCTCCGGGCTTCGCGCCCGCGGCGGAATCACTGCCGGCATTCAATGGAAAGACGGCAAGGCAAAAGTCACTCTCGCAGCCCCGCGGAATCTTTCTTTTCTTCTGGATTACAGGGGTTCGCGCATTCCCGTGAACCTCCTGCCCGGCAAACCGAAAGAAATCCGTCTGCCGGAATAAGACACCCGTTCATATATTTCCTGAAAAAATCTGCCGGAGGGTTTGACTTTTCCCCAAAAAAGACTTTATTTACCAATGGCTGGTATTTTATTCTCAAATGATATCTCTATCAATCAGGACGGGTGGACTTATGCGGACTTATTGCAGTTTGAAGAAAGAGGGGATCTTTCCCCTTGCGGAACTCCTCATGAGAAAAATTTGTAAAAGGAGTATTTCAGTCACGGATCACGGTTCAGCACAGCCTGCCGGAGATCATGAACCCAATGCGAATATCGCTTATTTTCCGCGGCTGGAAACAGTCTCACAAAGAGGATGCAGTCAATCCCTGCGCAACCTCGCTTCTCCTTTCTTCATTCAATTGTTCAAATGTTTTTCTATTTCTTCCTTCAGAGTTCCTTGTTCGGATGTTCTTACTTCGAGGGTGAAAACAAAGGTTTTCACCCTTATAGAGCTCCTCATCGTAATCGCGATCATCGCAATTCTCGCGGGACTGATGCTTCCGGCGCTGAACAAGGCGCGGGACATGGCGGCAGGAAGCAACTGCATCAACAATCTGAAACAGATCGGGCTCATGGCAATTCAATATGCGGACAGCTACGGGGGAACTTACGCTCCGGCGGTCAGTGTGGCGGAATGGACGCAGGATACCGGCTGGCCGAATAATCTGCGACGGTCCTGCAATGCACAGGCAAAGATATTCCAGTGTTCCAAAGACAACAGGCGGAAATTCTCCTACTCTCTGAACTGCACTCAGGTCTATGTCAGGGAAGGGAAGAACTTCGGTTCCTGGTATGACCGGGAGTTTTCCAAAGCCCGCATCGCCGCCTCCAGAATCATTCTTTTTGAAGAGGCTCCCACGGAAATGTTCACGGTGGAAGACTGCGACCTCGACAACTATACACAGGATACCGAAATGGACAAGTTCGACCGTCACACCGGGTTCGGAGTCAGTTTTGTGGACGGGCACGCCGAAAAGCTGAAAAGATATGACTTCACCAAAGTAACCTACTACACAGACAAAATGTCCAGGTGGATCAATCCGGACGGCTCCGGCTCCTGATCAGCTCACCGCGGCCCGGCGGAATGCGCCGGGGCTCATCCCCGTGGCGGAATGAATCAGGCGCGCGAAATGCGCCGGATCGGGAAGCCCCACCTTACGGGAAATCACATGAACCGGCAGATCGGTATTGCGCAATAAGGAAAGCGCACGCTGTATCCTGACCTGAAGCAGGTATCTGCCGGGACTCGTGTTCATTTTTTCCGTGAGAATCCGCGACAGCGTGGACCGGTGCACGCCCAGCATTTCCGCGATGATGTTGACGTTGACCTGACTCTGCATGTAATGGTCCCGGACAGTCTCGATGAAACACCGGATCAGCCTTGCTTCGGGAGTCGAGTCGTCATGGATGCCGCCGATCAGTGAAAGAATCTCTGTGATGATGCCGACCAGACGGCGCAGGCTGATCAGGCTGTTCTCTTTCAGTCCGCGCTCAAATTCCTGAAACAGTTCTTCAGGACAGCGCCCCGCGTTTTTCAGATGGATCGGATAATCATAGGAACGTATGAAATCTGCGGCGCAAGGGCCGTCGAAGGTGAGCCAGCGGAGCTTCCACGGAGCCTCCGTCCCTGCATTTTTCCGGCTGTTGCCGGGCAGGGAGTAAAATACGTCTCCTGTGCGGACAGTGAATTCATCTCCTCCGTCAATGGACACCTGTCCGCATCCGGAAGTGCACCAGTTGATCTGGACAAATGTCTTTTCCCCGCCGCCGTGAATCTCCGTATCCAATATGGAAGTCGTCTCGCCGCAGGAACGCGGAAAGAACGGCAGTTTCCATTCCGGCAGAGTATAGGGATTCGGACGACTGATGATCCTGTTTTTCAAATCACGCAGCATCATGCGACAAATATCCTTGTTTTACGACAAATCTTCCTCTTTTCCATTTCATATTCTTCGGTTATAATATGATGACAGCAATACAAAAAATCAAGGAGATTCATTAAAAATGCCTCAAAATTCCATTCTCGTTTCGGGACGCGACATTCTGGTCAACGGAAAAAAAACACAGATCCGTTCGGGTGCAATGCACTATTTCCGCATCCATCCGGACTACTGGCGCGACCGCATTGTAAAACTGTGTCAGTGCGGGCTGAATACGCTTGAAACCTATCTCTGCTGGAATCTCCACGAACCATGCGAAGGCTGTTTCGATTTCACCGGATGGCTCGATTTCGTGAAATACGTCAGAATCGCACAGGAGGAAGGACTTATGGTCATCCTGCGCCCCGGAGGCTACATCTGTTCCGAATGGGATCTCGGCGCCCTTCCCTCCTGGCTCCTGACGAAACCGGGGATGCACCTGCGCTGCATGAACGAGCCTTTTCTCAAGGCGCAGGACGCCTATTACCGCCGCATCCTCGAACTCATCAAACCGCTTCAGTTCACACAGGGCGGACCGGTCATCATGATGCAGATCGAAAATGAATACGGTTCCTATGGAAACGACCATGAATATATCGCTCATTGCAAAGGTCTTTTCCGTGACTGCGGAATCGAAATTCCCCTTTTCACCTCCGACGGAGCAGGAAACCACTGGCTCAGCGCAGGAACCGATCCAGAACTTCTGCCGACGGTCAACGGAAGAAATCATCCGGCAGACATGATCAGGGAGCTGGATGCGTTCCGCAGTCCGACGCCGCCGGTCATCATGGAACTCTGGAACGGAACCGGGCTTCATTGGGGTGTCATGCGCCCGGAACATAAAGCCGAAGACGTGCGGCGCGACATCGCCGAAGCCATGGAGCACAACATTAACTTCAATCTTTACATGTTCCACGGAGGCACGAACTTCGGTTACATGGGCGGTGCCAACGGCGGCGCAAATCCGCTCGAAAATCCCTATAAGCCCATGCTGACCAGTTACGATGTGGACGCACCCCTGAATGAATCGGGAGAACCGACCGGAAAATATTTCGCGATTCAGTCTGAAATCGCAAAACACGATCCCGGATTCCGGCCGGAAACACCCCGTGCAGTCATGAAAAAAGCTTATGGAAAAATCCGCCTGACGGAGTTTGCAACGCTGGAGGACTCACTGAACCTGATTTCCAAGGCAAGAAAAGCAGTTCATGCCGAACCGATGGAATATTACGGACAGAACTACGGATTCATTCTGTACCGCTACCATTTGGAAATTCCCGGCAATGTGCGTCTGCATGGGCTCAAGGACCGCGCGCTTGCCATGGTAAACGGAGAAACCGTCGCCGTGCTCTATCGCAATGACCGGAACCATTCTTTTCCCGTCCCGTTTCCCAAATGCAGGCTGGATATTCTGGTCGAGAATATGGGGCGCATCAACTTCGGGTATCGCATGGACGAGGAATTCAAAGGAATCCGCCGCCTGACTTTGGACGGTCAGGAGCAGTTCCATTGCGAAGTCTGCAATCTGCCGATGGACAACCTCGAAAAACTCCGTTTCCAGCCGTTGGCAACGACAAAGAATGTCCCCTCATTCTACCGCGGGACGTTCGAAGCGGAGGAACTGTGCGACACCTTCCTGCGTATTCCCGCCGGCAATAAAGGAATTCTGTGGATCAACGGATTCAACCTCGGACGCTATTGGAACATCGGACCGCAGAAGACTTTGTACGTCCCTGCGCCCCTGTTGAAAAAAGGAGCCAATGAGGTAATCGTTTTCGAGCTTCACGGACTTTCGGAAAACAGTCTGGAATCCGTGGACACGGAAGACTTCGGGCCGCGCATTCCGATGATGCTGCCGTAATCCGAAACAGGGAGAATGCAGCAGAAGTTCATACTCTGCCGCACTCCTCCCTTGCATACCGGGAACTTATTTTCCGAAAAGCTCCAGTTTCTTTTTTTCCGCTTCCCCGTAAATTTCATTGTCGCGTTCCGTCCTGGCATAATGCCCGGTCTCTGCAATGAACCGTATCCGGTATTTGTCCGGAATCGAATTCGCAACACTGAACTGTCCGGCGGGAGCCACACAGGGATCAAACAGCGCGGGAACGACAACGGCCGGAATCCGGAGATATTTCGCGGAAACCGCCGCATCGAAATAAGCAAGAACCTCCATAGCTTCGGGATGTTCCTGAACATATTTCCTTACAGCCTCCCCGCTTCCCGACGACTGATATTTCAAGCGCACCGGATTGTTGCCGAATGTCGGCACGCCGAGAAACGCCGCCTTGAACCGGGAATCCCACGGCAGCATCAGCGCCCCCATCCCGCCACCCATGCTGGAACCCATATAGTTCAGATTTTCCGCGACGTCGGGGTACATGTCGATCAGAATCGTCGCCGCAAGCCAGAGATCCGTAATCACGCCCCGCAGGACATAAGTCTCTTTCGCGCGGATGCCGTGAAGCACATGTTTCAACGGACGCCACGGAATATCCCTGCACTGGGAAAGCCCCAGACCGCGCACGTTCGGACAACACAAGGTAAAATCAGAATCGCAGGGCGGGGTGGACATGTTGCCATATCCCTGCCCGATCAGGATTCCCCCTCTGGACTGCTTTGGACGGGAAATCCACATCACGATTTCCCGGTTGTCCCAGGTCTTTGCGCGGACGACATAAATCCGGCAGTCAGGCAGTTCGCTCCAGACTTCACGTTCAATATGGTAATAGAGTTTATGTTCCATTGCAAGCGAACGGGTTTCCTCCCAGAACTTCCTGAACCCGGCGGGTTCGGGGGGCGCGGTCAGCTTCAACAGCTCCTCCTGAGAAAGTCCATTGGTCGGATCATACGGGAAATCATGCTTGATGTTCATTGGAAAAATCCCTTTTATTTCAACATTGCCTCGGCATGTTCATGCGCGATTTCTCCGCCGCCGAGCATACGCGATATCTCATTGATTCTTGAAGCCTTGTCCAGCCTGCGGATGTGCGTGGTGGTAACGTCCGCCGCGGACTCCTTGCTCACCATGAAATGAACAGAAGCGTTGCAGGCGACCTGCGGCAGATGCGAAATACAGAGAATCTGCTTGTTTTCCGCAAGCGCCGCAATCTCCTGCCCGACGCGCGACGCGGTCTCGCCGCCGATATTCGCGTCGATCTCATCGAAAATCAGAATCGGAATGGAATCCGCTTCGGCAAGCACAGTTTTCGCGGCAAGCATCACACGCGACAGCTCACCGCTGCTGGCAACCTCGCGCAACGGCATCAGCGGCACGCCGGGATTCGCGGTAAACATGAACTCAATCCTGTCCGCTCCGTCCGCCCCCGGCGCCGCATCCATGACAACGACTTCAAAGTCCGAACGTTTGAAACCAAGTTTTTTGAGTTCACTGCCGATTTGTTTCGCAAGTGCCTTCCCCGCTTTTTTCCGTGCGGCGGAAAGCCTCGCGCATGCGGCGGTCAGTCTGGATAAAAGCTCCTTTTCCCGTTTCCCGAAATTTTCGCGGATCACCTCGGAATTGTCATAGGCCTCAATCTTCGATTGCAGAAACGCAAGATGCGCAAGCACATCGTCCAGCGTGGGTCCATACCTGCGCTTCATCGTCTGAAGCACACGCAGACGCTCCTCCATCGCCATGAACTCGCCTTCGTCGATATCGACCTCGGACGCATGGTCCGTCAGGTCGTTGGAAAGCGACATGACCTGCGCAGAGATTTCTTCAATCGCACGGATGAACTGTTCCGCATGATCGGGATCGAATTTTTCCAGATCGCCAAGCATCCGCCGGACCTGCCCCACGCGGTCGGCAAGGGAATCTTCACATTCGGACAGCGCGTTTGCAGCGGTCAGAGCGACTTCGATAATGCTTTTGGAATGCGCCGCGACCGTGTGCCTTGCTTCCAGTTCCTCATCTTCGCCGGACACCGGAGCCGCCTTCTCGATTTCCGCGGCGTCTCTGCGGAACCGCGCGGTTTCCTCGGCAGACGGCATGGATTCCGCAAAGCTTTTCTTCTCCTGACGCAGTTTTGCAAGTTCGCTCCAGACGGCGCGCACTTCCGCGAGTTCCGCGTCAAGCCTGCCGAAACGGTCCAGCATGTCAAGCTGATTCTGGTTTTTCAGGAGCTGGTGATTCTCGCTTGCGCCGTGAATATCCACCAGAACCTCACCGATCCGGTGCAGGATCTGAAGCGTCACCGGCGACTCATTCACAAAATTCCGGCTGGAGGATGCGGTAATGACACGGCGCACCAGCAGATTTCCGGCAGGATCGGACTCAATTCCCGCTTCATCCAGAATCGCTTTCACGCGGGATGCGGAACCGTCGCCGACAAAAAACTCGCCGGAGACTTCACAACGGTCGGTCCCGATACGGATCGCCGACTTGTCCGCACGTCCGCCGAGCAGAAGCCCGACTCCGCCCATGATGACCGATTTTCCGGCGCCGGTCTCTCCCGTAATCACATTGAATCCCGGCCCGAATTCCATATCCGCCTTGTCAACAAGCGCAAGGTTCTTCAAACGCATCCATTTCAGCATGTCTTCCCATATCCTGTTTGAATGAAACAATGGCAGTAATATAACTCACTCCGGGGAAAAGCCAAACGGAAAAAACAGAGATTCCGCCCCTTCTCCCTATTCCATCTCCACGCTCCAATGCTGAAACGCGGGAGTTTCGTAAGGATGCGCCTCTTTCAACGCTGCAATCACGTCCCGGATCCGCCCCTCCGGGCAGATCATTTCCAGTTTCCATTCCGTGACATGTTCCACACGTCCCTGCGCACCGATAAACGGGTCCGACCCCACCAGCGGGCGGAACTGTCCGCGCCCGCAGACCTGAAAACAGCAGCAGTCGTAATTGCCGACCGCACCGGCGCCCGCGGCGAACATCGCGTCTTTCACAATTCCGGCATGGGTTTCCGGGACATAAACATCAATTCTTCTGTATTTCATGGAGTTAAAATCTCTCTTTCCGGGAAAAACGGCATTTTTTTGAAAGAAATATACCCTGAAACGCCATTTTTAACAGTCCGGAAGTTGACAGAATCAATAAATTGTGGCAAATTACCGCATGTAGAAATATAAAACAAGGAGACTCACAGTGAAATTCATCGGTGACAAGATAGCCATCGGCGAGATTCCGGCAGCGGATATCGCGGCAAAGTTCGGAACCCCCACTTATGTTTACGACGAGCAGAAGATCCGGAAAAATTACCGGCGCGCTTTCAATGCGTTCGCAAAACATTATCCCGACTTCAAAATGTTCTATGCCGTCAAGTCCTGCAACAATCCGGCGATCGTCAATATTCTGCGCCAGGAAGGCGCCGGCGTCGATGCAGCCAGCGTCAATGAAATCCTGCTCGCAAAACATGTCGGGCTCGGCGGCGAAGACGTGATGTTCAGCGGCAACTTCCTGTCCGACGACGACATCAGGCAGGGACTGGAAAGCGGGGTCATCTTCAACCTCGACGACATCTCCCTCCTGCCGCGCCTGCTCAAGTTCGGCAAGCCGGAAATCCTTTCGTTCCGCGTCAATCCCGGTTACGGCAAGAGCAATGTCGGCGAATTCGTCACGAACGCCGGTCCCAACGCCAAATTCGGAATTCATCCGGACAAGGTCATGGAAGCCTACAAGCTCGCGAAAGAGGCGGGCATCAAGCGTTTCGGCGCACACATGATGACGGGTTCCTGCATCACGGACGCGGAATATTTCCCTTTCGTAACGGGTCTCCTCATGGACATCATCGGAAAAACCGGCAAGGAGCTCAAGATCGACTTCGAGTTCATCGATCTCGGCGGCGGCCTCGGCATCCCCTACAAACCCGGCGAACCGGCGCTTGACCTTGAAAAGGCGGCGGAGCTGACCGCAAAGATGTTCCGCAGCAAAGTGGCGGAATACGGGCTCAAGCCCCCGCAGCTCAAGATGGAACCCGCCCGTTATTTCGTCGGCAACGCCGGATACCTGATCGGGCGCGTCCACTCCATCAAGGAGTCCTACAAGAAAATCGCCGGTACGGACATCGGCATGAACACGCTGGCGCGTCCCGCGATGTACGGTTCCTACCACCATATCTATGTGGACGGCAAGGAACAGGAACCGCGTGCCGCAATCGGTTTGTGCGGTCAACTCTGCGAAAATACAGACTTCTGGGTCAAGGAGCGTGAACTTCCCGCCTCCATAGCCGAGGGCGATCTGGTCGTCGTGGAAAATGCGGGCGCCTACGGTTTCGGCATGAGTTATCAGTACAACGGGCGTCTGCGCCCCGCCGAGGTTCTGGTCAACGGCGAGGAAGCCACATTGATCCGGACACGCGAGGATTTCGACGACATGATCCGCCACACGTTCGTGCCGAGCCGTCTGAAGAGCTGATTTTCAGGATATTTTTAAGTTTTTAACTTTGCAATCTTGGAAAAACACGCTAGATTAGACACAGTATCAATCATGGAGTAAAACTATGCTTCTTCAGAAAGTTGCCAGATTTCTATCAAGTGACATCGGTATCGACCTCGGGACGGCGAACTGCCTTGTCTATGTAAAAGACAAGGGGGTTGTGCTGAACGAGCCGTCTGTCGTCGCGATCAGCGAACGGAGCAAAGAGGTTCTTGCCGTCGGAGAAGAAGCAAAGCGGATGCTCGGGAGAACTCCGGGGAACATCAAGGCGGTCCGCCCCATGAAATACGGCGTGATCGCGGATTTTGAAGTGACGGAAGCAATGCTCCGGTATTTCATCCAGAAAGCAAAAACCAAGGTCCCGGCAAGGTGCCGTCTCGTCAAACCCCGTGTTCTTGTCGCGGTTCCCTCCGGAATCACGGAAGTGGAGACGCGTGCGGTAAAAGACAGTGCGGAACGCGCCGGAGCCAGTGAAATCTTTCTGATCGAAGAACCCATGGCGGCGGCAATCGGCGTCGGGCTTCCGGTATCGGAACCGTCCGGCAGCATGATCGTCGATATCGGCGGCGGCACAACCGAGGTTGCGGTCATCTCTCTTTCAGGAATAGTCGAAGCAAAAAGCGTACGCGTCGGCGGCGATGAGATGGATCAGGCGATCATCCAGCACATGAAGCGGGTTTACAATCTGATGATCGGCGTGAGAACCGCCGAGGATATCAAGATTCAGATCGGCAGCGCCTACCCGGAAGAAAACAATGAAGTCTTTACGGAAGTCAAAGGCCGTGACCTCGTTTCAGGGTTGCCCAAGACGATTAAAGTTTCTTCACGTGAAATACGCACGGCATTGCAGGAACCGGTTACAAGCATCGTGGAGGCGGTCCGCAGCACACTGGAACGTTGTCCGCCGGAACTTGCCGCGGACCTGATCGACCGCGGGATCATGCTTGCAGGCGGCGGTTCGCTGCTGCGCGGTCTGGATCGCCTGATTTCCGAGGAAACCGGACTCCCCGTTTTTGTCGCGGACGACGCCTTGAAAGCTGTTGCCAACGGTACCGGCGTGGTTCTTCAGGAAATGGACAACATGTCCAGCGAGCGCTGAGTCGAATCAGATCAATATCAGGACGGCGGAGAATTCCAGCCGTCTTTTTTTATGCTCCCTGCAATCTCTTGCAGAACTCGCGCGGGGAACAGCCGGTATGTTTGCGGAAGTCGTTGGAAAAATAAAGCTGATTCTGATAGCCGCAAAGCGCCGCAACCTCCTTGATCGGAATTGATTTGTTCTGGAGCAGATTCTTTGCATAATTGATTCTCTGGCTGATCAGAAACTGGATCGGAGTCATGTTCAGATGCTTTTTGAACAGACGCGTCAGAGTCGCCTTACTGCATCCGGTTTCCAGGCTCATATCCTCCAAAGTCAACTTCTGGAAAATATTCTGCTCCATGAAATGGCGGCAGACGATCAATTCCTGCGGCAGGGCGGTCGTCTGCCGCGTCGTTGCGATCTCCATAAGAAAAGTATAAGCCAGAATGGAGAGTTCGGAGACGGACTCCTGTTTTTTTTCATGCAGCAGGAAGCAGATCCGTTCATGCAGTTCGACAATTTTCCGGGATACAAAATCGGGAATCACCAGAAACGAGTCCAGTTCCAGAATCTTGACCAGAATCTTGAGCGCCATTCCGCTGAATCCGATGCATTTCTTGACGCAATACCCGGCGGGCCCCGTTTCCAGTTTATGGGAACCGAACGGAATCAGCCCCAGTTCTCCGGGCTTAAGCAGGGAAATGCCACCGTCATAATAAATTTTCAGATTCCCCTCCTGGACAATCTGAATATCCAGATTTTCAAAATGGTTATGGCTGACCCAGTATCCTTTCGTATATCTGCTGTCTCCCGCAAAGACGGGCCATAGAGTCATTGCCTGAAAAGTCGGCGGAATCCACGAATTCATGTTTTCCCTGATGAAAGGCTTGGCATTCTGATTGTAAGTTGTATCCCGCTTGATTTTCATTCGGAGAGATCCCTTATACTTTTGCCATGTTATCGTTTTTTTATATATTTTTGCTTTGATTTTACATAATTTATATCTGAATGCCTATTGTTTCAAATCCGGTTTTGATTATAATATATAATAAAGATTCAAAATGGTATCTATTACCGGAACAGATGGAAAATCATGGTAATCAGGAGGGAAAAATGGCAGTCGCAAGAGAAAAAAGGGAAGCGTGCGGGATACATCGCAGTTCTTCCGGTGGAGAACAGACGGAACACAATCAAACCTCCGGTCCTGTTTCTTCCTTGATTCAAAAATTCCATTGTTTTAATGTTCCATTGTTCCAATGTTTTCCCGCTCCTTCTTCCTTCCGTGTTCCCTGTTCGAGATTCTTACTTCGCAGGGTGAAAATAAGGATTTTCACCCTGATAGAGCTCCTCATCGTGATTGCAATCATAGCGATTTTAGCGGCAATGCTGCTGCCGGCATTGAACAATGCAAAGAATGCCGCCCGCGAAACATCCTGTAAAAATAATCAGAAACAACTGGGACTTCTGCTCACAAGTTATGCGAATGATTATGACGGATGGGTCTTGCAGGGCAACGGCGCCGAACACTTCATTTCTTTCCTGACACGGGAAATGGGAATCAAATTCGCATGGAACCGCCCGGATACGCTCAAGGCGTATCACTGCCCCGCCTCCAATGCGGATTTGAATTTGACATCTGTCGCTTATCTTGGACAGCCGCTTTACGGTTCTCATCTGATCACCACACAAACTTACTACTCGAAGAAAGTATCCGGCTACGATGCGCCTTACGGCGTTTATTTCCGCAACATCTTCAAAGGCGACGGCATTCCAAGCACATGGCATTTCGTCGGCGATACAGCCAACAAGGTTCTCAACGGCAAAGCGCAGGGAACCGACTATTATTATACTTATGACAAAGGCAGCGGCGAATGGGGATATCTCCATATGAGGCATAAAAACAAGATCAATCTCTGGTTTGCGGACGGACATGCCGGCGGCGTAATGCCAATCGACTTGAAGCCGGTTTACAACGTCAGAACCTATCGTCTTGAGAACGGCGTACAGATTACATTATAAATCAAAATTCAAAGAAAGGATCTTCAATGAAAGGTGGACTTTTTGCAGCCCTGTTATGTCTGGGGCTCACTCTCGCGGCGGCTCCGAATCCGGAAAAAATCGCGGACGTGAAAGCGGGAAAAACCGATACGGCGTATGCCTCGTGGTGGGGATTCCGGGAAGAGGATTCCGCGGAATTCCTTCAGGCGGCAATCAATTCCGGCGCAAAGAAAGTGGTCATAGACTACACAGGAAAGGACTGGATTACCGGAAAAACGTTGATCCTGCCATCCAATCTGGAACTTGTGATCGCCGACAAAGTGACCGTCAAAGCAAAACGCGGGGCGTTCAAAGGTCTCGGCGATTCCTTGTTCAAGGCTCCGGGGAGCAGGAATACGATGATCCGCGGCGAGGGCTCCGCGAAACTGATGATGAACCGCAAGGATTACGAGGATAAAACAAAATACCGTCTTGGAGAATGGCGGCACATCATCTACCTGCAGGGTGTCACGGACTTTACGATCCGCGACATTCTGCTGACCGGAAGCGGCGGCGACGGAATTTACGTCGGAGCGGGAATCCAGCCTTACTGCAAGAATCTGCATATTGAAAATGTTACCGCCGATGACGGAAACCGTCTCGGAATCGCCATCATCAGCGCGGAAGACCTGCTGATCAGAAACTGCCGCTTCATCCGCACCGCGGGAGCGTCTCCCGCAGGCGGACTGGACTTCGAGCCGAATCGTCCGGTGGAGCGCCTCGTCAACTGCATCGTGGAGAACTGCCTGTTCGAAAACAACCGCGGCGCAGGGATCAGCGTCTCCCCGAATCACCTGAACAAGGACTCTGTTCCGGTCTCCATCACGTTCAGGAACTGCCGCTCCGTCGGAAATGCGCACGGACTCTTTCTTTATCCGTCGCGCAACTCCAAAGCATATCCGGCAAAAGGGAAAGTGGAATTCATCAACTGCGAATTCCTGAATAACAACAATCTGTTTCAGGACCCCGTCACGGACAGCATCCGGTTCCTGTTCAGGAACTGCAAATTCACACCTGCCGGAACCACGGGGGCTGTAATGCAGATCATCTGCAAGCACGCACCCGGACGCAAGATCGGCGGACTTGATTTTGAGAACTGCACCGTTGTATGCGACCCGGTAAAAAATCCTCCTCTTGCCCTGCTTTATCAGGGAACGGGTTCCGTTTCCGACGAAATCACAGGCACATTGAATGTTGTGAACGGCGGCAGAACGGAAAAATTCGATTTCCCGGCGTTTGTCAGGGAACGGCAGGACTATTTCAACCGGATCAACAATCTGAAAACGGCGTCCGCTGTCGATCTGAACACTCTGAACAGAATGAAAACGGCACGTCCCCGCTTCCAGAACGAAGCATGCCTGCGCGGAAATTTCACCTATCTCCAGTATGCGGAAAAAGGCGAAACCGTCACGGTCAACGTGCGCATCATCTCCGGCGGCTATCCGCAGAATGTGGATGTCAAACTGAATGCGCCGGACGGAAAGCTCATCCGGAATGCTTCATTCCCGCCGGATAAAAAGGATCATGCGGTCACATTCACGGCAAAGGAATCCGGTTATTACACCCTGACGGGCGTCACGGTCCAACGTGTGGACATCTCCTCCTCGCGTCCGGGCGGCGCCTACCTGGTGAAGGACGGTTTTCAGGTTCTGCTGCCGATCTCCGGCAGACTTTATTTCGAGGTGCCGGAGGGAGTCTCCGAGTTTCAGCTTGGAATCTCTGCCGATCAGCGTGCCTCCGTCGCGCTTCTGAACCCCGAAGGCAAGACGGTCATGGAACAGAAGGACGTCAACTCCATGACTCTGTTCACGGGAAAGTGCGCCGACGCCTCCCGTTCCGAAATCTGGGCAGTCGAGATCAGAAACGCAGTCTGGCAGGTCAGTGTCAAGATGTACGAACCGCTGATTCCCCTGCTTTCCTCCAATCCCGACACTCTGCCGCTGAAAGGCAACCCGGAAAAGGCGGTCAAAGGGTTCATTCCACAGGCGAAGAAAACCCCTGCCTTTGCCAATGCAGGCTTTGAACAGATCCGCAACGGTTTTCCACTCTACTGGCAGAAACCCGGCGTCCCGCAGGCAAAGATCTCGGTTGTCACGGAAAAACCCTTTGAAGGAGGCAATGCGCTCCGGATCGAAACACCGGCGGATCTGATTCTGATGAGTTACAGTTTCATCCGGGTCAGTCCGGGGACAAAGATCCGAACCTCCGTTCAAGTCCGCGGACAAGGCAGGTTCCGTTTTGAGCTGTCGAATTACTACGCGGCGAATAAACGCTGGGTCCGCCCGAACACCTTTTCACCGGATTACAAAGTCGATTCCGCGGAATGGAAAGAATTTTCTTTTGAATCCACGGTTTCCGATCAGGAATCCGCAGACGGGAAAATCGGCTGGCTCCGTTTCGTCCTTCTGATTCACAGAGACAGCGCACTGGAATTTGACGGCTGCCATATCGAACCCGTGAAATAACAGGCAGAGGAAATACAGCCGGGACCTGCAGAACAGGCTCCCGGCTTTGCAGACAACGCTGCCGGCATCTCCTGCGTCTGCAAGAGGTTTTCCATTCTGCGGCAATCCGCCCGTTCTTCATTTCCCCATCGGGGTAAACGTCAATCGGACAGTCCCCTTCGCAACAGGTTTCCTGAAACGGATTCCCAGGCGGAACACCTTGACTTTACTCCGGACATTCTCTTTGATTTCTTCGGTAAACATTTCGACCTCTCCGCCGGAATTTTCTATTGACAGAGCCATCTTTTCGCCGTTGTGCTCAACGGTCAGACTCTTTCCGGACAGACCGGAAAGTTTTCCGAGATAGACCATCGCAGTCTCGAACTTCTTCGGCACATCGAACTCAAACGTATCCGTGACACAAAATGTTCCGCTGCCTTTGCGGGAGTAATCAAAGGCACGGGTCAGGTTCCTGATTCCCGGCACAAAGTAGGCTTTGCTCAGATCCAGTACAACACGGTCCTTCGCACTGCCGGTCAGATGCTTTTCCACAACGGCAGCCTTTGCATTGCGGCTTTCCGGCTGAAGTTTGCCGTCAATCACAGGGACACTGTGACCATAAGAATTCAGGAGTTTGCTCTCATAACGCTGCTTGCTGAATGTCCGCCAGTTGTAAACTTCGGCACCGGGATCGACCGCGATAATACCGTCCTTTCCCTGCACGACAACATACGAGCCGATATCATTGTGATTATGTCCCTCCAAGTTGTAACCGCCTTTGAAGGAAACGCCGAAACGGACATTCTCCGCCTCGCCCGGACGCAGAATCCAGACCTGCGCTTTTTTATACTCCGTGACGGCGGGCAGCCGGACTTCCGCACGGGAGGAATCCGCAACCGGTATCAGATGCCCGTTCAGGTGCGCCAGCTTCACAGGAGCCGCTGGAACATCCTGCAGCAGATAGTTGCACCAGTCCAGCACCACGGGCGAGCATTTTGCAAAAATTGTGCAGTCGGCATAGGCAGGGGCTATCCGGTCCGAAATCAGAATATGATAAGGGTACATCGTCGCCTCGCAAGCGCCGGGAATCCGCTTTATCAGGTTGATCTTTCCTTTCGACGCCTGCAGGAACAAGGTATCCGCCAGCAGGAAATAGCCATGCCCGTAGCTCCAGTAATCGAATCCCTCGGAAGTATAACCCTCGCCGTTGAATCCTGAGATGTAATAATCCAGATGATTGGCGCAGCGGGTCAGCAGCTTTGCACGGCGCACAGGATCAATATCCGCAGCGGCAAGAGCAACCGTGATCCCTCCCAGGCAAACCGCGGTCCAGTTTCCGCCCGCGCCCCTGATCCATCCCTCGCCGTAATAGGGTTTCACAAACAGGCGTTCGAACGAACTCACTATGCGTAGGTCGATCTCCCGCTGCAGTTTCCGGTACAGTTCCGGCTCCAACACCGGACGCAGGACATAAGCCACGGAGGAAAGAAATGCTCCGGTGGAAGTGCTGACAAGTTCCAGCGGGAAACCGGCGCGCTTCACAGCATACTGTTTCCGGTCGAAATCCGGTGTCGTCCACGGAATCTCACAGTAAGTCTTCAGCATCTCCTGAATCGCCGGAAGGAACGATTCGGTGTCGTATGAAACACAATACCCGATCAGCAGATCGAAAAGGACACTGTGGTACGGAGCAAACAGACGGGTATGATAATCCCTTCCGTATTTTTTCTCATCCGTATAAAATTTCATATATTCTTCCGGAGTCGGCGCGGCGGGCATTTTTTTCAGATGTCCGTATGCCCGTCTCGTGATTCTCTGCAAATAGGCGGATTCCCCGCCGTATTTTTTCCAGAAATTCCGGTCGGTGACGGGTGGGACAAAATACCACGGCGCAGACGGCATGTTTTCACGGATTTCCGTCTCCGTAAAAATTTCCGGTTCCCGGGCATTCCGTTTCGGCGAACCGAAATCAGCCCCTGCAATACACCAGGCAACGCACATCATCAGGCAACAACTGAACCATCTCATCGTCTTTTCTCCCTGTTTCAATATCCTGCGGTTTTTCTCGGATCGAATCCCTTGTAAAATGGATCGCGCCATCCCCATTCACTGCCGAGTGTTCCGTTCGTTCTGGAATACTGCCCGCGGCGGGTTTCAAATTCCTGCATCCGGAACTGTCCGGCATGGCCATCCACAAACGCGGCATTGAACGTTCTCCCGGCATGACGGTATCCTGACACTTTATAACCGGAAGGAACCAGCGGCGGATTTGCCGCCACGGCAAACTCATTCATATTGTAATTGTCCAGAAACAGCATTGCCTCAGAGGTCTGATAGCAGGCGTTTGTTTTGCGATAATAACCATACATATCGGGAGAACCTCCTTTTCCGCTCAGAAGCCCGTTGATCGCATAATGGGAATAAGCGAATTTGTTATCCGTGTACCAGCCGAAAGGATGCGGTTCAGCCGGACAGACAAAGGTTCCTTTCGTTTTACTGTAATTGTAAACAACACCGTACTGGCTCGGCTTTCCGCTGGAACCGTCCCCGCCGAGCAGCTTGACCCAGATGTGCTCCAGATCTTCGTATTTTCCCGGAACAATGTATTCCTGATTGTCATCGGAATAGAGTGCTGCGGCAAGGCCGAGCTGTTTCAGGTTGCTTTTGCAGGAAATGCTTTTTGCCATATCCCGCGCTCTGCTCAGCGCAGGCAGGAGCATTCCCGCCAGAATCGCGATGATCGCTATTACGATCAACAGTTCTATCAATGTAAAACACCTTCTTTTCATAAAACCTCCCTGTTCTCTTGTTTTATATTAAAAATCTGCATTCTTTCACCTCCACGGAAGCGCTTGCAATCTCTTTCAGCGGGGCGGCGCCGGACAGATGAAATTCCTCAATATAATTCACCGCCCGCTCCCCCATCTGCTTCAACGGCATCTTGATGAAAGAGAAAGGAATCTTCATGGTCTCGCCAAGTTCGGCAATATCGTCGAAACAGAACAGCGACAGCTCCTCCGGAATCCGGATATGCAATGAAGAAATCACCGGCATCAGGCTGAGCGTATTGTTCCCATGCAGAATGAAAATGACATCCGGAGGATTGTTCTTCAATACATGAATGAACTTTTCCATGCTTTCCGGCAGACTGTTTCTCACAGTCAGTTCCGGGTCCACCGGAATCCCGTTTGCCCTGTGGGCGTCCTGCCATGCGGCAACTCTTCCGGAAAACTGCATCAGGTGATATCCGTCGGGACCGTAAAGCGCAATCCGCCGGGCACCGTTTCTGATCATCCGGTCGATTACCCGGTAGGTTTCCTTGTAGTAATCCACAGAAATATAGGAAAGTTCCTTTGAAACCGGAAAACGGTTGAGCAGGACCACCGGAATTCCCTGTTTCGCCAGGGTCACGTAACTGCTCTCCTCCTCGCTCGTGGGCAGAATACTGGTAAGGATAATACCGTCGAACTCTTTTGCATACAGCTCCCGATGTGTCCGGGGCAGAAACTTGACGGTATGCCCGTGCGGCTCCGCGGCGGCAAGAATGCCGCTCAGAAGTTTGTCGCTGTAAAACGCCGTATTATGAAATGATTCCGAAGGATTCCAGTCAATGCCGATCTTCAGTTTTCTTTCTTTGTTACTGCGGGGCTGCGATGCGACAATCGAGCCGATTCCCGGCTGGCGGATCACCAGAGATTTCTCGACAAGCAGCCCGATCGCCCGTCTGATCGTCGGACGGCTTGTCCCGTATTGCACCGCCAGTGCATTTTCCGACGGCAGCGGCATGCCGGGCAACAGTCTGCCGTCCTGAATCCGGCTCAGAAGATCTTCATAAATCGGCTGGAATACGCTTTTAACCATCACTTACCTTTAACATGTTGCTTTTACATGTTAAATATTATACGCAAAAATCCGGATTTGTCAAGGGGCAGGAAGAAAGAAAATTCGATTTTTATTTCAGAACCGGAAATGTTCCAACAGGAAAAATCCGAGAGTTCCGGCAGGCTTCACGCAGTAATTGCCATATCCCGAACGGCTCCCGAAGCAAAAGAACCGCCGCCATAGGCAAACAGGTTTGTCGTTACCGGGATGAGCTTGATTTTTCTATTCTTCCTGCGTGCCTGACTCTCAACAGCCGATCCGTATCATCGAAAAATTAAAAAAAACGAGTTTTTATTGAATTGGGGCTTGAGATTTTAAAATTCTGCATTAAATTTAACCCCATTGTTTTTTAACAGGAAACTATCTATTAGGAAAAGAGTCTTTCATGGGAAACCTCAGAAAAAAACGTCGCACAAAAATAGCTCAGCATAAACGCAAAAAAATGCGTAAGGCTATGCGTCACAAGAACAAGTAATACGTGTCTTTCTTTGTGCATGGAATTTGCGGGAGAGTTCAATCTCTCCTCTGACGCGTATCTGCGGTATTCCTTCTCATAAAGCCGTCTTGATGGAATGCTTTCTGTTGTGGAAGGAATACCGTAATGTTTGTACATCTGCCGGAAAAATCGTTGATACTGCTTTCCGTTACGGTCTGCGGATTTTTTCTGTGTACCGTTTCCGCATCGGATATCGTTTCCGATACGCAGCAGGAGGAACCGGATGCCGTCTGGGATGTTACTCTTCCGGAACAGGAGGAACGTTCCATTGAGAACAATACCGCTTTTTATGCCGTTCTCAATGAATTGAGCCGGACACGCAGTTTCACGGATGCCCAGATCAAAAAGCTTTTTGAAGTGCTCGACAAGACTCCGGACTCGCCGTTTCTTGCCGCAAATCTGCTCTCCGAGCTGCGGCTGAACAACAAAGCCGGACTGCTGACGGAACAGTTTTCCGCTCTTGCGCAGAAACATCCCTCCCGTTTCATGCTGACGGCGATTGCCGCCGATCTGCTTCAGATGCAGAAACGCAATCAGGATGCCATTGCTCTCCTCCGGAAAGCGGCGGATTATCTGATGGCGGCGGAAAACAGGGATGAACTGCTTCACCGGAAGCCGAATTACGCGGAATACATTCTCCTGAAACTTGCGATTCTGCTTGCCATGGAAAAGGATTATGAGAGTTCCGAAAAACTGATTCAGAGGATTGCTTCATGGAAAGATTTCAAGGACAATCTCTTTCTCAAACAACTGAGCCTCATCAACTATGCGGCGATGCGCAAGACGGCTTCGGACAGCCGTTTCCTGTGGATCTTCCCCTCTGAAAAAGAGAAGATGCGCGAGAAGTTCGACAGAACTGCGGAAGAATATCTGAAAGAACTCGCCGCGATCCAGGAGAAAGGGAAAAACGTCGATCTCAGAAAGAACAATGCCGCATTGAGTCTCCTTGCATTGGAGAAACATTCCGGGACGGACTCCGTGATTCTCGGCAATCTCCTGAACAATCCGGCAGACACCTCCTCCATGCTTTCTCTGGCGGAACACTATATGCGTCAGAAAGAACCGGCATTGGCGGCACGTGTCTGGAAACAGATTTTCCGGATGACGCAGAACCAGCCGCTCTGGTTTTATCTTGCGTATGGAAACGCTCTTGCCGCTGCAGGAATGACCGGAGAGGCGGTCAGCCTGTATGAACTCGCCCTGCTGATGGCTCCTGCGGACAACAATCTCAAACTGCGGATCGGTCAGCTTCTTTACAGCGAGGGGAAATATCAGGAGGCTCTGAATGCCGTCCGTGAACTCCCGATACCCGCCGCGCGTTATCTGGCGGCACTCTGCTGTCATTTCCTCGGCAAACCGGAGGAATCCCTGAAATTTTTCAAGGCGTTCTTCGAGTCTCCGCAGGATACCGGCGGCTCCGCCCCGGATTACATGCCGTTTCTTTATGCCGAAAATGCGGAAAAGGCGAAAAAATACCGGCTTGCGGAACAGATTGCGCGCGACTGCCTGAAAAAGAATCCGGACTCTCCCGACGCACTGAATTACCTCGGCTACACCTTTGCGGAGCGCAATACGAATCTGGAGGAGGCGGAAAAACTGATCCGCCGCGCGTTGAAACTCAAGCCGGAAAACCGGGATTACCAGGACTCCATGGCGTGGCTTCTTTATCGCAGAAAACAATATAAGGAAGCGCTGGAATGGATTGAAAAAGCAATGTCATCCGAACCGGAAAAGGCATTCAGTGCAACCGTTTACGATCATGCGGGCGATATTTATTATGCTCTCGGAGACAGGAAAAACGCGGTTCGCTGCTGGAAAGAGGCTGTCACGAATTACAGCCCCGAACCTGTCGACATCAGTAAAATACTCAAGAAGATCAAAGACGCAGGCGGAAAATGGTGAAGAATCCTTTTCCATCCTCCGTCCGCAAAATTGCCGTTCCCGCGCCCGCCGGTATTCCTGACCGGAAGCGGCTGGACGATTCGCTCGCACTGCTTCATTCCTTTGGAATCGAGACGGTTCCCGGCAGGCACATCTTTGCCGAATCCGGGGAATCCTACTTTGCCTCATCCAAAGAGAACCGGGCGGAAGATTTCAACGCTTTTCTCCATGATCCGTCCATCGACCTGATTCTCTGCGCACGCGGCGGCTACGGCTCCATGCAGATCCTGCCCCTGATCGACTGGGAGACGTTGAGACGACGCAATCTTCCGGTTGTCGGTTTCAGCGACATTACGGCGATTCATCTGGCGATGCTCAGGAAAAAAGCCGGTATTCCGATTGCCTCGCAGATGGCGGCGCGTCTTTCGGCTGCGCTTGCCGACAAGCGGACCGCAGACTCCATGGAACGGGCGATAGGTTTGGCATTTCACCCTGAAACCGCATCTTTCCGGGAAGTCGCAGACCTTTCCCCCGTCGGCAATGCCGGAGATGCCAAAGGCAAAATCATCTGTGCGAACCTGACCATGCTGACTGCATTGACGGGAACCGGGTATCTGCCGTCCTTCCGGAATAAGATTGTGATTCTGGAAGACATCGGGGAGCCGCCGCGCAAGCTCGACCGGGCACTGGTTCAGCTCCTGCTGGCAGAAACGTTCTCCTGCGTATCGGCAGTTCTCTTCGGAGACTATACGGACTGCGGCACACCGGAAGAACACCGGCGCATTTTTGAACGTTTTGCCGCGGAAACGGATGTCCCGGTCTATTCCGGGCTCAATTTCGGACACGGCATTCCCTCGCTTTCCTTCCTCTGCGGGGAAGATGCCGCAATCCGTTCCAACACCCTGTTCTGCCGGGGCTGATCTTTCCGCTGCAAAGTGCGTCTCACTCTTTCTTCAGACTGTCCAGCAGGCTGAAGACGCATTTGCCGTCCACGATCGTGCCGACCGCAAGCCCTTTGTAGCGGTAACCGTTGAACGGCGTATTGCGGGATTTGGAATAAAATTTGTCCGCATCCACGACACCCTCTTTCTCCGGATCAAGAATCGTAATATCCGCGGGACGCCCGTTTTCCAATGTGCCGGTCGGCATCCCGAGAACATCCGCGGGACCTTTGGTGAATTTGGATATCAGGGCGGGAAGATCAAGATACTGTTTGTGATAAAGCTCCGTAAGGCAGATCTGAACCGCCGTTTCAAGTCCGATGATACCGAACGGGGCATAGTCGAATTCAACCGTCTTCGCCGTATTGGTATGCGGCGCATGGTCTGTGGCTATGACCGTGATCGTGCCGTCGCGCAAGCCCTCGATTACCGCCAGACGATCCTCCTCGGAACGCAGGGGCGGATTCATTTTGTAATTGGTATCGAACTTTTTGATTTCGACATCCGTGAGGGAGATATGGTGCGGAGTCGCTTCCGCCGTAATCTGAACGCCTTCTTTCTGCGCAGTGCGGATGATCGACAGCGAACCTTTTGTGGAGACATGCTGGATATGCACTCTCCAGCCTGCGGTTCTGGCAAGAATCGCGTCACGGGCGACGATGAGCTCCTCCGCCGCTGCCGCCATGCCTTTCATTCCCAGAAACACCGACCAGTGACCTTCATGCATGACGCCGCCGCTGGCAAGAACCGTATCTTCGCAGTGATCGAGAATCGGCAGTTTGAAAGTGCGCGAATATTCGATCACATGGCGCATAAGCTCATGATTCTGAACACATTTCCCGTCATCGGAAAGCGCCACGACTCCGGCGGCTTTCAGTCCGCCGATGCCCGCCATCTCCTGTCCCTCCAGACCTTTGGTGATCGCGCCGCAGGGAAGCACCTTGACGACGCCTTCCGCCTGAGCATAAGTCCTGATGTAATGGATGGTTCCGGGGTTGTCCGCACACGGACTTGTGTTCGGCATGGCTACAATGGAGGTGAATCCGCCTGCCGCCGCCGCCAGCGTTCCGGTGTGAATGGTTTCCGCATCCGTCTTGCCGGGCTGCCGCAGGTGGACATGCAGGTCGATGAAACCGGGAGCGAGAACATATCCCGCCAGGTCAACGACTTCCGCATCTTTCAACGTTGCGGGATCGGCGAACACGCCATTCTCCACACCGATGTCCATGACTTTGTCGATATTCCGCGCGGGATCGATCACGCGCGCACCTTTGTAAATTCTCTTACTCATTTCAGACACCCCGCTACAAGGAACAATACCGCCATGCGGACGGCAAGCCCATTGGTTACCTGTTCAAGAATGACCGACTGCGGACCGTCCGCCAGCGCAGATGCCAGCTCGACGTCGCGGTTGATCGGACCCGGATGCATGATCAAGGCGTCCGGTTTGATATATTTGAGGCTCTCTTTATCGAGCCCGAAGACTTTTGCATATTCGCCCGTGCTCGGGAAGAATCCGCTGCGCTGGCGTTCATGCTGAATACGCAGAAGATTCACGACGTCGGCACCCGCCAGCGCTTCTTCCAGATTGTCGCAGACCCGGACTCCGGCAGCTGCGAATTCACGCGGAACCAGTGTGGACGGCCCGGCAAAAGTCACGTTTGCGCCGAGCTTGAGAAGTCCCCACATATCGCTTCTTGCAACGCGGCTGTGGAGAATGTCACCGATAATCGAAACGTTCAGCCCTTTCAGCGTGCCTTTCTTCTCGCGCATGGTGAAAAGGTCGAGCAGTGCCTGCGTCGGATGGCTGTGCGCGCCGTCACCGGCGTTGACGATGCCGCAGCGGACACGCGGGGCAAGAAAGTTCGGTGCACCCGCCGCAGAGTGGCGCAGGACAACCAGATCCGCCTGAAGCGCTTCAATGTTTTTTACCGTGTCGAGGAGAGTTTCGCCTTTGCGCAGACTGCTGGCTTCCGCATTGATGTTGATGATATCGGCGCTGAGACGCTGTTCCGCAAGCTCAAAGGAGATGCGTGTGCGCGTGCTTGGTTCGATGAACAGGTTGACGACGGTTTTTCCGCGAAGAGCGGGAACCTTTTTGATTTTGCGCTGGGAGACTTTCTTGAACTCCTCCGCCGTATCCAGAATGAATGTAATCTCCTCCGCCGAAAGGTCATAGAGACTCAGCAGATCTTTTTTTGTCCACGGATTGTTCATGAAATGCTCTCCTTCCTGTTCCGCACCGTATATACATAATCCTCTTCTCCGCAGTATTCATGCCAGTTGATTTTAATCCGTTCCTCCGGCGGCACATCCACGAATTTTCCGACATAGTCGGCGTTGATTGGAAATTCACGCAATCCGCGGTCAAGCAGAGTCGCGAGACGCACGATGGCGGGACGTCCGTAATCGGTGATCGCGTCCAGAGCCGCGCGGATGGAACGCCCGCTCTGAAGAACGTCATCGACAAGGATGATGACCTTGCCGTTGATGTCGAACGGAATCCTTGTTTCAAAGATATAGGGCAAGGTCTTGCGCATTCCGATGTCGTCACGGTACATGGAAATGTCGAGCGTGCCGAGCGGCGGCAGGAAACGGGCTTTTTTCTCAATGCTTTTCACGAGGCGTTCCGCAAGGGGGACTCCGCCGCGGTGTATGCCGATGAATACGAAATCATCCTGATTGGCATACTTGTTTTTGTCACAGATTTCCTGCGCGATTTTGTCGATCAGTGCGGATATTTCCTCCGCATCCATCAGGTGGGTTTTGTCTGGAGTGGAATCCATGTTCACCGTTCTTTCCGGATTGAGTTAAATTTACATCGTCCGGAAAGGTAACATACCATGCGAATTGTTTTTTTCCAGTCCCGCATATGCTTTTTTATCTCTATTGATGCCGGTTCCGTTTCCAGAACTGAAAGATTCAATCGAGGGACAGTTTTCCAGTCTTTCTGAATGGACCCGGCGTTTCTGCCGAAGTTCATCCGCATCAATATCATATTGATAAAAACTTTTCCGCCTCTTGAAGAAACCGGAAAAACAGATTATATTTTCAGGTTTGTAAAATTCAAGAATCCGGCGGGAGAATATGGGTAAAATCGGTTTTGACAATGCGTTGTATCTTCAGCAGCAGTCTGAGGAGATTCTCAAGCGGGCGAGCCGCTTCGACAATAAACTTTACCTCGAATTCGGAGGCAAACTTGCTTACGATTTCCATGCGGCAAGGATTCTTCCCGGTTTTGACCCGAATGTCAAACTCCAGCTTCTTCAGCGTCTGAAGGACAAGATCGATGTGGTGATCTGCATCTATTCCGGTGATATCGAACGCAAGAAAATCCGTGCCGATTTCGGCATCGCATACGATGCCGACACGCTCCGCATCATCGACAATCTCCGGGAATGGGATATTTCCGTAAAGGCAGTCGTCGTAACGCGCTATGACGATCATCCGGCAGTCAACAGTTTCATCAACAAGCTGGAGCGCCGCGGCATACGCGTATATAAACACCGCGCAATCAAAGGGTATCCGGCGGATGTCGATCTGATCGTCAGCGATGCCGGATACGGAGCCAATGAGTACATCGAAAGCGACAAGCCGATCGTGATCGTTACGGGCCCCGGTCCCAGCAGCGGCAAGATGGCGACCTGTCTTTCACAGGTTTATCACGAACACAGGCGCGGCATTGCCGCAGGCTACGCGAAATTCGAAACATTCCCCGTATGGAGCCTTCCCCTGAATCATCCGGTCAATATCGCTTACGAAGCCGCGACTGCGGATATCGGCGATATCAATATGGTCGATCCGTTCCATCTGGAACACTATGGAGTGACCACGATCAATTACAACCGCGACATTGAAATTTTTCCGGTGGTACGCCGCATCTGCGAACGGATCATGGGCAAAGACCAGGCGTATAAGTCGCCTACCGATATGGGAGTGAACCGCGTCGGATTCGCCATTACGGACGATGCGGTTGTCTGCGAAGCGGCAAAGCAGGAGATCATCCGCCGTTATTTCCGTTATCAGTGCGAATACGCTATCGGCGCAGCGGACCGGAAAACCGTAGATCGCGTGAAAGTCCTGATGGACAATCTCGGGCTCCATGACGAGGATCGCTGTGTCGTGACTCCCGCCCGCGAGGCGGCGCTTGCCGCAGCCACGACAAAAGGCAAAGGCAACGACGGCTTTTATTGCGGCGCGGCTCTGCTTCTGCCGGACGGAACGGTCATAACCGGTAAGAATTCGCCGCTGATGCATGCATCTTCAAGCTGTATCCTGAATGCCGTCAAGAAGCTGGCGAAAATTCCGGATTCCGAGATGCTGATTGCGCCGGACGTCATCAATTCTGTCGCAATGCTGAAACGGAATATCCTGAAAAGCCGCCGTGTCAGCCTGGACCTTGACGAAACTCTGATCGCGTTGAGTGTCAGCACAACGACCAATCCGACGGCAAAACAGGCGATGAGCCAGCTCCGCAAGCTTGCCGGCTGTGAGATGCATATTTCCCATCTGCCGACCCCCGGCGATGAAGCCGGTCTCCGCAAACTTGGAATCAATCTGACCTGCGATCCTAAATTCGCCAGCCGCGATCTTTTCATCGACTGATTGCAAGACTTGATTCAGATTGCGAGATTGCGAGATTGCGAGATAGTAAGGTTGTAAGGCTGACCACTGACCACTGACCACTGATTACTGATCACTAATCACTAATCACTGACCACTGATTATCTCGGGGATTTGCGCTTTAAAGTTGCAATCGCAGATCCCAGCATTTTGATTAATTCCGTACAGTCTTTTAGAATTGATTCAGAAGATTTGGGAGAAAGAAAACCGGAGTCACGTAAAAGCAGCAGCCAATATTCCGTTTCTTTTGCTTCTTTATAAGCAATTGCATACTTGGAAAGAAAATCATTTTCTGATTGCGCTCCAGTTGCTTCTCTGACATTTGCACCAATACTTGTTCCGGCACGCAAGACCTGTTTACTTAAAATGAATTCCCGTTTTTCTTCGGAGAGATGCTGATACATTTTTATAATCCTGAGTGCAAAGGCATAACTCTTTTCAACAATTGGGCTATTCATTTAATTTCCTCATTTTCAAATATATTCTCACCATCTCGCTATCTTTTTTAGTGATCAGTCTTCCCACTTCGCAACTTCGCAATCTCGCA
>DPDG01000094.1:0-15497 GCA_003526375.1 Lentisphaeria bacterium | reverse complement strand
TCGCAATCTCGCAACTTCGCAATCTCGCAATCTTACTTCAGCAGTCCTGCGACCCCGGGGAGCCACATGGTCAGGAAAGGGAGGAAGGTTGTCAGGAGCAGAGCGACGATCAGAGCGATGAAAAAGGGAAGCATCGGCATCGTGACTTTGGCGATTGAGGTCTTTCCGATGCCGCAGCCGATGAAGAGACATGATCCGACCGGCGGCGTGCAGAGTCCGATGCAGAGGTTTACGATCATCATGATTCCGAACTGGATATCGCTCATTCCCATTTCGCGCACGACCGGCAGGAAAATCGGTGTGAAAATCAGCACGGCGGGAGTCATGTCCATGAACGTCCCGACCAGCAGGAGCAGGATGTTGATGATCAGCAGGATGACAACGGGATTGCCGGACAGCGTAACCAGTGCCGAGCTGATTGTCTGCGGAATATTGGCAATGGTCATGATCCAGCTCATTGCGGAACTGACGCAGATCAGGAACATGACGACCGCTGTCGTTACGCCGGTCTGGACGAGGATTCCGGGAATATCCTTCCATCTGACTTCGCGGTAGATCAGCACGGAAAGCACGAAGGCATAGGCGACGGCGACCGCCGCCGCTTCCGTCGCGGTAAAGACTCCGCCCAGAATTCCGCCGATGATGACGAACATCAGGAAAAGGCTCAGGAACGCCCGTTTGAAAGCGACCAGAATTTCACGGAACGTTGATCTCCGTCCGCCTTTGTAGCCGTTTTTCAGAGCATAATAAATACAGACGAGAATGATGCAGAGCCCCATCAGGATACCCGGCAGGACGCCTGCAATGAACATCGCGGCAATTGAGACCGAACCGCAGGCGATCGCGTAGACGATCATGATGTTGGAAGGCGGGATGACAAGTCCCGTCGTTGCGGCTGTTGTGGTAACGGCAACATTGAACTCCCGGTTGTACCCCATGCGGTTCATTTCAGGAATCATGAATCCGCCGACACTTGACACAGCCGCAGTCGCCGAACCGGAAATGGAACCGAACAGCATACAGGTCAGCACGTTTACGTAAGCGAGCCCGCCGGGAAAACATCCCACAAGAGTTCCGGCGAAGTCGATGAGCCGCCGCGCCATGCCTCCGCGTCCCATCAGGATTCCGGAGAGCACGAAAAACGGAATTGCCAGCAGAGAGAATGACGCAACGCCGTTGATCATGCGGTCCGCCACGATCATTTCCGGCTGGACCGCTCCCCCGTTTGCGAATACCGCAACCAGTGACGCAACGCCGATCGCCACGGCAACAGGGACGTTGATCAGAAGCAGAACTGCAAAAACCACCAGAAGGACAATTGCAACCTCAGCCATTTCAATTTTCCTCCGTTTCACTGTTGAAATCCCGGCGGCAGTCCTCCGTCAGGTTGCGTATCTCGGCAAGCAGGACAAACAGCCCCCCGATCGGCAGCGGCAGGAACATGACGACATCGGACACCTGAAGCGCCGGCAGGATATTCAGATTTACCGTTGCCTGCCTGACAAGCATCCAGCCGCCGATCTCGAATACGATCAGGACAAACAGCAGAGTCACGACATGAGCGAACAGTGCAAGCTGTTTTCTCGTCTTTGAGTCGAAATGCGAGGTCAAAGCATCAATTCCGAGATGCGCGCAACGGTCAAATGCGGCGGCGATTCCGAAGATGCTGACATAAACCAGAAGGAGAGTGGCAAGCTCCTCCGTCCATTTGACCTGCGCTCCCCATAAGTAGCGGGACGCAACTCCGAGCAGGACATCCAGCACCAGCATACCGACCATGACCGCCAGCGCACCATCCAGAAATTTCATGGAATATTGATAGAATTTACCTTTCATCACTTCACCTGTTCGATTCTTTTCACATACTTCAAAACTGCCTCCGGCTGGTTCTCCCGCAGAGGCTTGAGCTTATCGGCAAATGCTTTCCTGTCAACTTCGATAAATCTCACCCCGTGGTCTTTTGCGCGTGCGATTGCGGTTTTGTCGGCTTCTTTCCAAAGTTCGCGCTGTTTCAGACTGGACTCATAAGCGGCAAGTTCAACCCACTTTTTCTGCTGCGGAGTCAGGGAGTCCCAGGTCTGCCGGCTGATCATCAGCATATCCGGAACACGTGTGTGCTCGTTCAGTGTAAAATACCTGCACACTTCCATGTGCCGCCCGGTATCGAAACTCGGCAGATTGTTTTCCGCTCCGTCCACGGTGCCCTGGGAAAGCGCGGTGTAGAGCTCGCCCCACGGGATCGGAGTCGGCGCTCCGCCCAGTGCGCTGACGATATCCATTGCCAGACGGCTCTGCTGAGTGCGTATTTTCATCCCCTTGAGATCATCCGGAGTGCGGATCGGCTTTTTCGTCGTGTAGAAACTGCGCTGTCCGGAGTCATAATAACAGATTGCGCGCATACCTTTGGTCAGTTCGCCCAGTTCTTTTCCGATAGGACCGTCCAGAACTTTCCAGAAGTGTTCGCCGTCGCGGAAAACGTAAGGCAGCCCGAGTGCAGTCAGCTCCGGGACACTGGATTCCAATACTGCGGAGGAGGTTTTGCTGAGGTCGATGTGCCCGTTCTGCGTCTGCTTGAGACACTCCGCTTCGGACCCGATCATGCCGGAGGGATAAATGGCAAGATCCATGGTTCCGTTCGAATGATGTTTCAGGCGTTCTTTCATATAAAGCATGGCTTCATGAACCGGATGTTCCGTCGGCAGACCATGCCCGAGTTTCAGGACTTTGACTCCTTTTCCGGCATTGTTCCGTGACCTTATCGATCCTGCGAAAATGACGCCGCCGATCAGACATGCCACCAGCGCACCGGCACAGAGCGCCGAAAGAGTCCTCGGAAAGTATTTTCTTTTTTCTGTCATGATTCCTCCTGAAATACATAGATGTTTCCCTGATATCAATACACCGTAAATGAAAATCCTGCAAGTGCGAAAAAAGAAAAAGAATGCGGGATGCATCAGAAAGACAGAATCCGTACACAAAAATGGAGCCAGCTGATGGATTCGAACCTCCGACCGACGGTTTACAAAACCGTTGCTCTACCACTGAGCTAAGCTGGCCCGTAAGACGCAGATAATATGGCACGTTTTTCCCGGAAATCAAATTCTTTTCCGAAAATAAATTCATTTTTTAAGTGCCGGAAATTCAATTCCCGGCACTTTCCTGTTCAAGGACGGAATAATTCATATTCTGCGGCGGAACCCGCATAGAGAATCCGTGTCTCCGGTTTTGACGGCATCTTGAAATTTATTGTTTTTCTGTTTCTGCCGAGTATTTCGCCGGTAAAAAGGTCTGCGACAACTTCGACGGACTCCGGCAGCCAGATGGTTTTGTCTCCGCCTGTTCTGGAATAGACGGAAATCAGCGGTCCCGCGAAATTGACCTGATCAAGTCCCGACTTGCCGCTGGCCCAGCAATGGATTTTTTCACGTCCGAGAAGCCCTCGCAGGAAAACCGCGTTCGGAAGCGGATGGCAGATCACGATGGATTTATGATCGCGGAACTGCCGCTCCGCCCCCGCCGGGGTGCCGTCGTCATGGAACGCGATGATTCCGATTGTTCATCGGTTCGAACAGCCCGTCAGCGTACAGCACATAGAGCGCTATGAAGCAAGAGTCTCATTGCCAAACTTTGCCGATATTCGGCATGCAACCCATTTGTTTTTTCCAACCGGGAGTGTCGGGTATTCAAGGTTTCTCACTGCCAGCGCGAGCGCTTCATCACGCAATATGGTGTATTCAGGATGGGCATCGCAGGTGATTTTCATGATAAATGGATCCATTTCTTTACGGTTTCACCCATGACCTGGGCTATTATCTCTTCGGATATATCGTTCATAAGCAACAGGTGCCGATAGCATTGCAACGCACGGGTCTGGACGTCAGGACGGGTAATATAACAATCCGAGCCGAAAACCAGTTTCCCAAAATACTTACCAGACGCATCACGTTTGTACAGACGGTGACAGAGCAGATCGCGCAACTCTTCCGCAGACAAGGCGAGCCAGCTGCCGCATCCACCAAGATCAGCATACAAATTGGCATGGGTTTTGATTAATTCTGCCGCTTCTGTCCGGTAATAGGTGGTGCCGAGATGTGCCATGACAATCGGAAGTTCCGGAAATGAACGGGCAATGCGGTCCAGTGTGAGTGGAAGCATATTACGCAGAAAAGGGCGGCGAAATTGCCGATCAGTTTCATGAGGACGGTAATCTCCTGTGTGAAACAGGATCGGGAGGTTCAATTTTTCTGCTTCTTCATAGAACGGCATGTAAAGGTCATGATCATATTCATACCACGGATAGATACACTTGAGCGCTATCACGCCCTTATCTTTGAGACGACGGATCTCTCCAAGATCCACCGCGTTGTCCCAAAGGTCGATTTTTGCCGCCGGCATAAACCAGGGGGCGTATTTACGGCACAGACGAAGTACTTCTTCGTTCGGAGCATAACAGTTTCCCCCCATGTTACCGCCGCTGAAGACTGTGACGATTTGATTTTGTTCGCTGTTTTGGACGAACGTCCGTATCAGCACGGGGTCAATACTGTCGAAATGAGCATGAAAATCCAAATACATAATGATTCCCTTTCTAAATAGCAGTTGCATTTTTTGTTGTTATTGCATGAGCGGCATTTTTGCAACATCCGTTTCCCGATGACACTGCAACGTAATCTTTGGACCAGTTTCCTCTCTGATCCCCCCAATAACGTCCGCAGATTTCTGCAGTGTAAACGAACAGCGTAATGGGGGGGGTTAAAAAAACAAAGTAAATTGCCTGATTTCGTCTGCACGCCATTCGACCATTCCAAATCTCATAGGGAATGACGTGCAACTTTCCTTTTTCAAGCTACATTCATTTTTTCCTCTTGTTCATAGCCGGGGCAATGCATTTTTCATAATCGGCCCGACTTCCGGCGTAAAGCAATTTGGTTTGATAAGTTTTTTCATAATTCAAATTGATCATGTTGACGTTTTCGGCAAGAATTTTTCCTGTCAGGGGATCTGCGACAACTTCGACGTTTTTGCCGAACCAGATTTTTTTCATGATGGGTTTTCCTGCCCGATAAGCCCCCAGCAACGGCCATGCGAATGCGGTCTGATCCAAACTTCCCACGCCGCTGGTATAGGAGAATACACGTCCGCCCTGCAACACTTGGCGCAGGAATACCACAGACGGAGCCGGACTACAGATCACGACGGAACGATAATCCGGAAATTTTTTTTCAGCCGCCGCCGGCGCTCCATCCGCATGATAGGCTAGAATCGAAGCGGCCGCATCGTCAATCACGGTTCGCGTCGGATAGCCTTTCTTGTAAGGACGGGTTTTATTTCGGAAGATGAGCTTGCCATAGTCTCCGTTTTCTTCCAGTCGAAGTCCGATGCCGGTCAAATTAACAGATTTCTCCGGTTGCAAACTTCCATCAGGAGCAATGCATCCCGGAGCATAGAGCCAAATCAAAGTGCGGTTGTTACCGGCAACTTTCTTTTGAATTTCCCTGGCTTGCTCTTCTGTGACTTGGAACGTATTGAAAAAAATCACCGCTTGATATACCGAAAAATCAATTCTGGAAATATCCTCCAGTAGATAACGGTCATACGGAATGCCAAGAAACGGCAGTTCCCGTCCGGCCATACGCCCGGCATTATAAATGCCGTTGTCAAAGCGACTGGTGTATTGCGCTACAACAGATTCGCTGAACAAAACCGCAATCCGGTTCGCTTTCGCGTAAGGCATCTTTTCCATAACCTGATCAATCTTTTGCAAATCCGCGATGAGATTCATGGATTCTTCGTCTTTGTACCAATCTTTGGCGAAATCAAAGAAATAATAACAGGTACGGTTTCCCAGCGTAATGATAAAATTACGTTTCAACAGCTCCAAAGTCTGCTCGAGATTATCAGTTGCTCCCAGTTCCCGGTGACGCGGTCCAAGCGCGTGATGAGTCCGATAATCGTTTTCCGCTTCCCACACTTTTCCAGCCAGTTCGACCGATGCAGTCAAACCATTGAGCGGTGAGACACTACGACGATCGGAATAGACGTCCGGTCCACCGAAAAAGTCGATATCGGGCGAACGTAGCAAATAACGAATTCCGTAGTGACCGGAGTCCTGAAAGTGATAATTGCTGCCGTAATGTCCAAAATAATATCCGTAATAAGCACCAACCAGCAGACGTCTGCTGGACGCTTTCTTGGCAAAATGAGCAAAGTGCTCAATCGTACCTGCCGCATATTCCTGAAAGAAATTGTAGTAATCTGCACTCTGCCTTGCCGGACCGCTTGCACCCCGGAAAATCGGTCCGCCCGCCAAACGTTCTTTCCGTCCGGGAACAAGATCGGGTGACAGAAATGAAACGCTCGTTTTTTGCCATGCGCGGCGAAGCGCTTCTTCAGTTTTATATTTCTTCTTCAGCCACGCTCCGAATGCAATGTTCATTGGGCGCGAACAATCGACAAAAGCCTTTTCCTGATATCCCCAATGGTTCCATTCTCCACAATTTGCATAAAGCAGTTTGAAGTAAAAAATACGATCTGCGATCGGCGATTTCCTCAATTCGGCAAGGGCGGAGGAGACCATTTCCGCAGCTTCTTTCCGCCACAACTCCGACGCGTAGGACGGCTGGCGTTTGTGTGAGGGGGCGTTAGCCAAATAATCAACACCATTATCAAGCACGATCAATTCATCCGGGTGTTTTTTCCCCCATTCCGTCGGCATAAACAGCTCAAACTGGAGCATCAGCAGCGAATCCGGGTCGGAGGAAATCATTTGTGCCGCATAAGATTCTACCTTGGCGGCAAACGCCTTCGCATCAAATTTTCCGTTCTTGAAGCAAAGACGAGGACGGAGTAACATCAACTTTCCGTGAATGCCAATCTTGCCGAAGCGTTCGGCTCCTTTAGCATTGACCGTTCCGTTACATACGGTCAAAAGTCCGGTCTGCATGCCCAGCGATTTGCCATTGACAAAGAAACGATTTCCCGCCGAAGTATGACGAACTTCGCCAAGAGCGAAGTCACGCGGGCGGCGGCTGTCACTCAGCACTATGTTACAGGAGTAAACTTTTTTCCCGCTCCGCAACACAAGACGCAGCGCGGTGGTCACATATTTTCCGACGTTCTTCTGATAGATACGCTCCATGATGCTGCGGGGAATTCGGATTACGCCGTCAGCGGAAACTTCTGTGGTAAATGATTCCCTGACACCGGAATTTTCCAATGATGAGAGTGTAGCTTCGCAATTTCCGGTGAAAATCACCGGCGGCGATAATTCAAACGTTGCATCATTGCGGCAGTCTAAAATTTTTCCGACCGCCGAGACATGCGTATCCGCCACACCGACCCGTTGGCCATTGACGGCAAACGAATGAACCGCAACCCGGTTCCGCCACGGACGCAGATAAACAGAAACAGGCTGGATACCGCAAGCTATCGAACCGACCGGTTTGCCATTGAGGAAAAATTCCGCTTTTCCCTGCTTGCAACGGATCTGCGCCAGAAAGCGTTCCCCTGGTTTGATATGGTCACGAGTAGAACCGATAACGGCGGTAATCCCTTTGGCGTCTTCCGTAAAGAGATTTGCGGCTTTGCCGCCGTCAAAACCGAACAGCATGTCACCAAGACCGATTCCGGCCGCCGTGGCATTCAGTTCGGCGATGGAAAAATCCAAATCGACGGTCAGACCATCAGGTTGATACGAATACAAGGCACGCAGGTTGTTACCCTCACCTCCGCCACACAAGAGATTATTTTCGCTGCGCCACCCCTGGCGTTGATAAACGGCAAGCTCAGTCGGTTTTCCCTTGTCGACGATCAAATCCGTCGCACTGACTGCGACGATGCCCAGCAACATTACAATGAAACTTAATATTTTCATGCTTTCCTCTATGGTTAACGATTATATCTCGAATCGTAGATCCAGCCTGTTGTTTGCGTAGCTTGCATATTCATTTGCCATTCAGCAAAAGTTTTCCACGCCGCAGAGCCATTGACAAAAAAAACATTCAGACCTTTTTTATGGCGCATTGCTCCCCAATAATTGTATTTCTTGTCACCATTTGAGTCTTTGATGCCGTCGCCGGACATATCCACCCCGACGGCACGCCACTTCGGATTAAGCGCGTAATAGCTGTCGGCATCTGCAATCAACGCAATTTGGTTCGGCAGAAAATCCAACTTCTGAGATTCCACCGGAGCACTAACTGTCCAGTAGCGGTAAGGAATTCGGCTATTGGCACTCGCCGTCGAAGAAGAAGTTTCTTCGATATTGACTCCATAAGTCCATGGAGATGCGTTTGTGCTTGTTGCTTCCACCGATGGGCAGAACATTTTGGTATTCGAACTGACTTTGCTCAAGGAATCAACATCCAGTCTCACATCCTTGTTCTTTACATATTGCGCATATACTCTAAACCAACATTGTGACTTCAATGTGTTATCGGCGTTGCCCGCAGGCATGTAACTGTTATAGTCGTTGGCGTATAAATTGGCAAAAGTGCCGATTTGTTTGAGATTGTTCAGGCATGAGATGCTTTTTGCTGACTCTCTTGCTTTATTCAAAGCAGGGAGAAGCATTGAAGCTAAAATTGCTATAATAGCAATTACAATGAGGAGCTCTATCAAGGTGAAAATCTTTGTTTTCACCCTTGAAGTAAGAACAGAAGAACAGGGAATTCTGAAGTAAGGAACGGAAAAACAATTGAACATTTGAACAATCGAAGGAAGAAAGAAGAAGTAAGATCGGAGCGGAATTGACAATGCCCTGCCTTGCCGCAACCGCAATGAAATACCACTTTCACAAACTTTCTTCAAGGAGCTTCGAGTAAAAAATACTCCTTTGAAATATAATTGCCGTTTTTCATAAAACATGATTGCCTCCATTCTTTATTTTTCCAGCAGTCTTTTCATTGCTTCGGAGATTGCCTTGCGTTCTTCCGGGGAGAGCTGTTTCAAAGGCAGGCGCGCTTTGCCGCAGTCGATTCCTTTTAGAAGCATCATGGCTTTTCCGGCGGAAATACCGCCGTTCCGTATCAGAAGATCCACGCCGAGACAAACTCTGCGCATGTCTTCCTCAACCGTTTTCCAGTCTCCCGCTTCAAAAGCTTTCCAGATACGGTGATACAGACATGCGGAATAGTTATAGGTGCTGCCGATGAACGCTTTTGTCCCGAGGGCAAGCGCTCCCGCGAAAAACTCGTCCACACCGAATACGACATCGTATTTCCCCCCGCAGGCATGAAGCGCATTCTGGAAGTCATGCAGATTGTGATGGTTGAACTTGACGCCCGCCAGATTTGGAATTCTGCCGTCCGCATATTCCAGAAAATCGCGCATGGGTATTTCCACGCCTGACTTCATGGTATGGTAGTAATAAAACGGCAGTTCCGGCGCGGACTCCGCGGCGGCGCGGCAGTAATCCGTCAGCTCCCGCACATTGCCGGGTTTGAAGAAGGTCGGGGGAATCACGGAAAAAGCGTCGTATTCGAGTTCGACCGCCTTGCGGTTCAGAACAGAAATATCTTTCAGCGACAGCGCTCCGGTGTGTGCGATCAATGTCAGACGGCCTTTCGCAGCTTTGCTCCACGCTTTCATGAGCTGAATCCGTTCCTCCACGGAACAGGAGATACCTTCCCCGGTGGAACCGCAGACATAAACTCCCGTAATACTGTCCGCAGACAGTGAATCCGCCATTTTCGGAATCATCCCGTAATTCACTTCGCCGTTTTCCGCGAACGGAGTAAATGCAGCGGCGATCAATCCTTTCAGCTTCAGGATACGCATTGGTCCGCCTCCTTTCTTCCGGAATCGCAGAAGAAGTCGTTCATGCGGAGAGAGTAGCCGCGAATCTGCGCTTTATCCCATGCGTCATCCACAATATAATTGACGATATAAATTTCCCCGTCTGCAAACTGAACCCAGCCGGAGTAGCCGAGATCCGATTTCGGGGAACGGTCGAAGTCGACCGGGAGGATTCTGGCAGAGGATTCGCCGCGGTTTTCGGCAAGTACCGACGCCCTGTCCGTTACTGCGGCAAAGAAGTTTTGAGTCCAGCTTCCGAGCCACCCCTTTCCGCCCTGATGGAAACGATAAGTAATCAGGATTTTCCCGTCATTCAGCATTCCTGCGGTCGGACGGTGACATCCCGGAAGCGGGAAATCAATGATCTTCCCCCAGGTGTTGCCTCTGTCATATGAAATCACTTTCTTGCAGTCATAACCGACGAGAGAGTTCTCCCGCAGGAAGGCGACGACCGTATTGCCGCCCAGAGGAAGCATGGAGACCTCGCACAAATTGAATTGCGGAGATTCTGCCACGGTAATGCGTCTGCTCCAGCTTTCCCCACCGTCGTCGGAGTAGTGCATGAACTGTGCCAGTCTGCCGTTGCTCCGGTAGTGTGCGGAAACGATCAGGCGTCCGCCGGGAAGTTCGATCAGTTTGTCCGGCACGATTCCGTTCATCGGCGTACTGAACGGCCCCTCCCATGTATTGCCCTCGTCTGCGGAAAAATAGAGGAGAACCTGTGCATTCTGCTCTTTTGACTCGTCGTTTTTGTGAAAGACCCTGTCGATCGTGATGACCAGCCGCCCATCCGAGAGGCGGTTGATTCTTGCACAGTTGTAATAATAATCCTTTCCGGCGGTGCCTTCCGTCAACGGGTGTTTCGGCGTCCATGTGCGTCCGCGATCCGTGGATTCCGTGAGCATGACCCGTGTATAGGAGCGATTGCCGTGGTGCGTGCATTCGCTGAAAACACAGACCATCTTTTCCGGATTCGCAAGCACGACGTCGGGCCATGCTTCGTAAATATCCGGATCGTTGCTGACCGTGAATTTCTGAATTGCCATAAAATATCCTTTTCTTGTGTTTATGTTTAATTATAATTCATACCGGGGAGTGCGGCAATAAGAAAATCCAAAGAAAAATAATACTTTTTTAACAAAGTAGTTTGTTTCCTTGAAAAAGACGGCTATTATAAGAGGAAGACGGAGGGCGCAATGCAGGTCAGCAGAGAGAAAATGATTGATTTTCTATCGGAAGCCGGAGAGATTGAACTGAAGAACCTTTATTTCGGCAATCCTTACCCCCTGCCTCCTCCGGCTTTCCATCTGTATTATCCCCCATCCAGGATCATTATGCCGCTGAGCGGAGAAAAGCATATTGTATTCGCTTCGCATGGGCAATGGAATAATATTATTTTCACAAGCGGCGATGTGATTGTGACACAGCCTTACGGCTGGACGAAAGAGATATGGGACATGCCGCACCGGATGATTTCAATCGTATTTCACGAGGATTATATCCGGGTTTTGTATATTGCACACAACGGAAAACCGCCGGATCAGAACGGACCGGATGTCTATTATCACACAAAGTATCCTTTGAATCAGGAGGGAAAACTTACTCTTGCCGCGTTGCTGAGTGCGGAAAAGGATCATCCGTCTGCGCGGCTCAATTTCCGTGCATTGCTGGAAATCGTGAAAGAGGCGTTGCAGGACAATACCTACCATCTTTCTCCGCATGAAATGCAGTGGGGACGGGTTCACGAGGCGCTTCAAAGCAACTTCCAGAATGCGATTGTCCGCGAAGATATTGCGGAAATTGCCAAAGTCCATCCCGCCCAGGTTTCCCGTCTGATCCGGCAATACCGCGGGCAGACATTCAGCGGGTATTTGAATGAAATGCGCCTGGATTATGCCGTTGAACTGATGAAAAACGATACCGTGACGATTGAGGAAATCGCCCGGAGAAGCGGATTCAACTATACCAGTTATTTCATCCGGGTGTTCCGCAGACGTTTCAACATGTCGCCTGCGGAACACCGGAAAAAGAGATGATGCGCTTTTCCGGTTATTTGATTTTTTCCAGCCGGACATCATCGAACCACGCATCGCCCTGCGCGTTCCAGATCCAGAGTCCGAGAACCGGAACTGCATCCTTGCCGGTGTCGGGCGGAGTCACGAACTCAAAGGTCAATTTATGCCACGGATGTGTTCCCGCAAGCTGGGTGCCCGGAAATGCCGTTCCTTTGTTTTTCGTGAAGTGAAGGTATGCCCCCGCCCCTTCCGGAGACTGCAGGTTCTCCGTTTTGATGAAGTAGGAGAGACGGTATTTCGTGCCGGGCTCCAATGCCGGGATCCTCTGCGCTGCGTTCATCCGTTTTCCCCGGATGTTTTTCAGATGCAGACTTTTCCCGCCGGTAATGAAAATCCTGCCGTCCAGTTCAATTTTCTGTCCTTTTTCCGGATCGTCGCTGGTCCAGAGAAGCCATTTCCCCGCCTGATAGCGTCCTTTGCGCTCCACCTGGAAATCCGGATCGTCGATCACGTTGACGCGGGGCTGCTTTTTCAGCATGAGTCTGCCGTAACGTTCCAGCGCGTGAAAACTTCTTCCGGGGAGCGGACTCCACTGATAGTAGATTTCTTTAGGGGGAGCGCCGTTCAGTGCGCGATGCCGCGCGAAATTGACCGGAAAACCTTCCTTGTCATAATTGCCCAATGCGCTCCACGGCACCTTGATGACCGCTTCCCATGCGCCGGCAAGTTTCTTCGTCCGGACTTCCGCTCCGCTGTTCCATTTCAGGTCGTGGGGCGCATTCACCTGGTTGGAGTAGTCCGCCAGCGCTCCGTTGGCATTGACGATCAGATGATAATAGTTCTTTCTGTCTCCGGATGGATTCAGGAACAGTTCGACGCAGGAGTCCTCGAAAGTCAGCGGCGCATCTTTGCCATGCTGGACCGCCCTGATATCCGCCATGCGCGGTTCTTCGCACAGGAACGTGAAAATCAGGTAATCCTGATCCCGGGTAATCCTTACGGCGGTGGATACTTCGTTGACGTCGCCCTTGTAAGCGCGCAGATACACTGTTCCGGGAAGGTCGACTTTCCAACTGTCCAGCGAATTCTGCGACATGCGGAATTTTTCCGCGGCGGCGAGAAGCGGTTCCAGCATGTTTTTCTTCATGAAGCGGATTCGTTTCAACGCATCGGCATCCTTTCCGGCGGCGGCTTCCGCATTTTTGAACAACCGTTCAAATTCCCTGAGCTTTTCCGGAGAATAGATCTTTGTCCATATCTCAATGTCGGTCGGGAGGGTCGCCACGGGGCCGAGCGCGGTGTCTGCGGTATTTCCGTCAATCCGGTCCACCCAGAGCGTTTCCAGTTCATCATAGAATTTTTGCATCATGGGAGCGCCTTTGCCGAACATGACGCGGTAATGGTCGTCCAGAACCGCGTTCAGGTCGGTGTCCGTGTTCCAGGTCGCCTTCGCAAAGATGTAATAATTCAGATAATTGAAGATATAGTGATCCGTTTCGGATTCAATGAACGCGCCGAAAAGCCAGTCCCTGCGGTCCTGGAAATATTTTCCCATGTGATGATGCATCATCGCCGGAATTCCGGGCATTGCCCTGTTGCCCCATTTGCCGGGATAGGTCCACAGCGAGACCTTGCTTTTGAGTTTGCCGACCCATGCCTTGATCTTTTCGTCATCGGCTTTCTGGTCGTTCTTGCCGGGACCCGTCACCGCCACCTGGACGGCGACGTTCTGCGGGATGTCGCATTTCGGAATTTTGTCATACGGCAGGTAAGCCATTTGCGTGATGATTCCGGGAACACCTTCCTTCTTCAGCCGGTTTGCAAGATCCGCCGTGAACTGCCACATGAAATCGCTCACCGCCTGCCTGTTTTCCTTGTATGCCTCGTCGCGTCCGGGCGGAGAAATCCTGCGGCATTTTTCGCAGCCGCACCAGTAAAGCCAGTCCTGCGTCATGAGGGAGAAATATCCGGGACGCGCCGCATTGGAATTCCAGTGTCCGAGTCCGCGCGACTGAGCGGAACCACCGGTCAGATACGTTTTGGCGTCCTGATAGATCTCCTCGCGGATTCCGCTGTTGAAGCAGAGATGTCCCGTATGCACAAAACCCTCGTCATTGTGACGTCTGCCGTCCGGCATCAATGCGAAATATTCGGGATGATCCTTGAACCGCCGGAGATAATCCAGATACGCGAGTCCGTGACCGAACGGAATGTAGTTTTCAGTCATGCGCAGACGCAGCAGGTTCAGGTTGATTCCTTTGACGCCGCCATAACTGCCGTCTCCCTCATACCATTTTCCGTCGTAGTGCAGGAAACGGCGGTCTATGAAATCGGGCCGCTCCAGAATATCAATGACCGGCGGAAGCATCAGGGCGCCTTTCGCCGGGATGACCGTTCCCGTTTCGCCGGGGAAAAAGAAACGGACGTCCGCAAAACGTTCGAGGAAGTCATAGACCGCGCTCAATGTGCCGCGCCGGTAGCACTGCGCCCACCCGTTCTGCGACGGCGCGTCCGTGGCGGAGTCTTTCCCCGCGAGATAGATCCGGCTGCCGACGCGCCGGATGAAATATCCCTGTTCGGGAAGTGCGGAAACTTTGAGCCCGGCTTTCACGGCATAGACGTTGTCGCCGAGAATCAGCGAAACGCTGTCCGCATGGGGTTCCTTCACGACTGGCGGTTTCCGCCCTGTGGCCTGTTCAAGAAAAGTCTGAAGTTCCGTTGCTGCGAATTTGAGGAGGGGCGTTTCCGCCGGCAGGACAATTTCCAGTTTTTCCGCCCTGGCGGGAACGCCGCCGACATTTACGATTCTTGCGCCCTGTTCAAACTGCACCGCGGAAACGATCAATGCGAAGGAACAGAGCAATGATGTCATGATGTGTTTCATCGGAGTCTCCTGTCGTTATTTTTTTATTTCGATTTTTTTCTCCATGTCCTTGACACGGGACAGCATCCATTCGGCTTTGCCGCGCTTGTTTGCATTGAACTTCCGGATGAATTCCCCGGCAAGTGCCGGATCATTCAACTGATTCAGGCTGACAGTCGCGCCGGCATAAAGATAATACGGCTCAAAATCATTCTGAATCGCGATGATCTTCCGCAGTTCCGTCTTGGCATCCGCCGTTTTTTTCTGCGCGGTAAGGACACGGGCATTCAACAGATGCAGAGCAATCGTCTGTTCCTGGTTCAATGCCAATGCCTGAAGTGCGGCGACTTGCTTTGCGGCTTCCTCCGGGTTCCGCATCTTGAGGTGAATATTTGCAGCTATGTCAAAGGCCCTGGCTCTCTGCCAGTCCGCCTGTGACAGCTCCGCCGCTTTCTGCAAGGCAGCCAGAGCTTCGGGATTTTTGTTCTCTTTTTCCAGACGCTGCGCATCCTTGTATGCGGCATCGAAATTTTCATAAGCGCCGAGTCCGAGACAGAGGACACAAGCGAATGCGGCCATGAGATTTCCTGTTTTCATGCGGCGGGTCCTTTCTTTTTTATGTTGAATTGGGGTAAATTGAAACACTCTATATTGAAAATGTCAATTAAAATACCAAAAGATTCTCCGGTCGCCGTAATCAACATTCTCCTGCGTCGGAACCGTCCTGATCGGAAGCCATTCCACATGAGTGTCCACGAACAGCACGTTTGCGCCGTTGGAATGCGGGAACCCGAATAAATACTTATTGTGCTGGACAAATTAAC
>DPDG01000051.1 GCA_003526375.1 Lentisphaeria bacterium | reverse complement strand
ATAGTATGGTGCAGGTGCTTTGCATCTGCCGAAGTCCAGCCGCGCAGGCTGGTCGTGCGTAGCACGAAACCCCCCGCCGGAGCGGTCCAATCCGCTCAATGGCGAGAACTTGATCTATCAAGTTCGAGAGCTACGGCGGAATCCCCTGCGGTCATGCGCTGTACCCGTCGGCTCTCGAAGCTTCGCTTCTCGTCCCTTAGCGGTGGAACCGCCGACGGGAAAAGAACATGAGGGCTTCGCGCCCTCAAACTCCGCGGCAGGCGAGAATCACCTGCACCACGGCAAACAAGTTTGCCGTATTTCAAATCTCAAGTAACGGTTACAGCAAAAACGGCTGATCGTCTTTCGGGTTGCGGGTTCTGCGAACCTGCGGTGTGAGCCCGAACAGATGCCATGCCTTGTCGGTCACGAGACGCCCCTGCGCCGTGCGCATCATATAGCCTTCCTGAATCAGGTAAGGCTCATAGACATCCTCAATGGTATCCGCCTCCTCGCCGATCGCCACCGAAAGAGAGTTCAATCCGACGGGACCGCCCTTGAAGTTCGCGATGATCGTCTCCAGAATGCGCTTGTCCATTTCATCCAGGCCGTGGTCATCAATATCCAGCATGGTCAACGCCTTGTGCGCAATTTCCTCGGTGACTTTGCCGCCCGCCTTGACCTGCGCATAGTCACGCGTCCAGCGGAGCAGGTTGTTGGCAATACGCGGAGTCCCGCGGCTTCTCCGCGCGATTTCCAGAGCTCCGGCGGAATCGATCTCGATATTCAGAATCTTAGAGGAACGCAGGACAATGTCCCGGAGATCCTCCGGCGCGTAATAGTCAAGGCGGAGTGAAAGCAGGAAGCGCGAACGCAGAGGCGCGGAAAGCATTCCCTGCCGCGTGGTCGCGCCGATCAGTGTGAAACGCGGAATATTGAGCCGGACAGAACGCGCGCCGGGCCCCTGGTCGATCATGATGTCGATGAAGAAGTCCTCCATTGCGCTGTAAAGGTATTCTTCCACCGTGGTGTTCAGACGGTGAATTTCATCAATGAAAAGCACATCGCCTTCGTTCAACGAGGTCAGAAGCCCTGCAAGATCGCCCGGCTTCTCAATGACGGGTCCGCTGGAAGTCTTGATTCCGCATCCCTTTTCGTTGGCGACGATATAGGCGAGCGTCGTCTTTCCGAGTCCCGGAGGACCGCTGAGCAGGAGATGGCCGAGCGGCTCGTTCCTTGACCTTGCCGCATGCACATAGACCTCCATGCGTTCCTTAACCTTTTCCTGACCGGGAAACGAGGAAAAAGACTGCGGGCGCAGAGTGGTCTCCACCTCCTCGTCCTTCCTGTTCAAAGTGGATGTAATGAATCTTTCCGCCATTGCTCACCTTTTTTGTATGAAAAAAATTTGCTTTTTCCGTTTATGAAAGTATCGTATCACCTTATAATCTATTCTGCCTATATAATATAACACAAAAAAGGGAAAGTTAAATGGCAAACGAAAAAATGATGAAACTTGCGGCGGACACCGTAAGGCTTCTGTCGGCAGACGCAATCCAGAAAGCAAAATCAGGGCACCCCGGCATGCCCATGGGCTGTGCGGATTTCGCATTCGACCTCTGGTTCAACCACATGAAACACAATCCCAGGAATCCCAACTGGCTCGGACGCGACCGTTTCGTGCTCTCCGCCGGACACGGTTCCATGCTCATTTACAGTCTGCTTCATCTTTTCGGCTATGGACTTTCCATGGATGAAATCAAGCAGTTCCGCCAGTGGGGAAGCAAAACCCCCGGACATCCGGAATTCGGCCACACAACGGGCGTCGAAGTCACGACCGGACCTCTCGGAACCGGATTCGCCTCCGGCGTCGGCATGGCTGTCTCCGCAAAATACACCGCCGCTGTATGCGGGCTCGAAGGCACCGGACTGCTTGACAACAAGATCTACATCATCTCCGGCGACGGCTGCATGATGGAAGGCATCACGCATGAAGCCGCCTCTTTCGCCGGGCACCAGAAGCTCGACAACATCATCGTCTTCTACGATTCGAATATGATCAGCATCGAAGGCTCCACCGAAATCGCATTCACGGAAGATGTCGGCAAGCGATTCGAGGCTTACGGCTGGCGCGTCATCAAATGTGCCAACGCCAACGATTACGCACAGGTCGAAAAGGCTCTTGAGGAAGCGAAGAAGAGCGACGGACGCCCGACCCTGATCATCGGTTCCACCACGATCGGATTCGGCGCGCCGAACAAGGCGGGCAAGGCGAGCAGCCACGGCGAACCGCTCGGAGTCGAAGAACTTGCCGCGGCGAAGAAAGCGCTCGGCTTCCCGGAACAGGAGTTCTATGTCCCGCAGGAAGTCAGGGATATGATCGACGCACGTGTCGCGGAACTCGAAAAAGAGGAAGCGGCATGGGATGCGAAATTCCAGCAGTTCGTCGAAGCGAATCCCGACAAGGCGGCTCAGCTTTCCAAGATGATGAACCGCGAAGTTCCCGCAAATCTGCTTGAGGAACTGGTTGCCGCCGCCCCGGTCGAAAAACCGGTTGCGACCCGCGCATCCAGCGGAACCATTCTCCAGAAAGCGGCGGCTCTCGTCCCCGCCCTCTACGGCGGCGCGGCGGACCTTGCCCCCTCCACCAAAACGGATCTCAAGGGAGTCCCCTACTTCTCGCCGGAAAATAGAGCCGGACGCAACTTCCATTTCGGTGTCCGCGAACTCGGCATGGGCTTTATCGCGAACGGCATGGCGCTTTTCGGCGCGGCAATCGCATATTCCTCCACCTTCTTCGTGTTCTCCGACTTCATGAAGCCGGCAATCAGGCTCGCCGCGCTCCAGAAGCTTCCGGTGATTTATGTGTTCACGCACGACTCTTTCTTCGTCGGTGAAGACGGTCCCACCCATGAGCCGATCGAACAGCTCGCAATGCTCCGTACCATTCCCGGCATGACGGTCATCCGCCCCGCCGAGGCGATCGAATGCGCACATGCGTGGGCTCACGCGATTACGGCGCAATCCCCTGTCGCGCTGATCCTGACCCGTCAGGATCTCCGTCCGCTCTGCGAATGCGCCCGCCCGAAGGTCGCCCTCGAAAAAGGCGCTTATGTCGTTTCCTGCGAGGAAGGCTTCGAATACATTCTGATCGGAACCGGTTCCGAACTCAATCTCGCACTGGATACAGCCGAAGAACTCCGCAAGGCGGGCAAGAAAGTCCGCGTGGTCTCCATGCCATCCTGGGAACTTTTCCTCAAACAGGATAAAGCTTACAGAGACTCCGTCCTTCCGCCGTCCTGCAAAAAACGTGTTTCCATCGAAGCCGGTTCCACGTTCGGATGGGAGAAGTTCATCGGCGACGAGGGACTCGCAATCGGTCTGGATCACTTCGGCGCATCCGCACCGTATAAGGTTCTCACCGAGAAATTCGGATTCACCGTTCCCGCCGTGATCGAGAAGATGAAGGCGCACTTCAACTTCTGATCACAGCCGGACTTTTAACAGAGACGAAGGACCTGAAGGATGAATGCATTGTCCTTCAGGTCTTTCCGGTTTTCAGGCATTTCATGGACAATACGAAGAAAATACAGACAGCTCTGGTCTGCGTGACCACGGCGGCAATCCTGATTCGTCTGCTGTATGCGATTCCGGGAATCATGAACCCGGAACTGGTCATGCGGACCGATTCCGCCACCTATCTCGGCCCCGCCCTTTCCCTGCTTCATGACGGCACCTACAGCACGGCGGCGGGAAGCGGAACCCCTGCGCTGGTCAGGACGCCGCTCTACCCCCTGTATCTGGCGGGACTGCTCGGAATCAGCGGGCACAGCCTCGGATTCTGCGTATTCGTCTCGGCTCTGCTGGGGGGGCTGATTGCAATTCCCGTTTTTCTGTCCGCGCGTCTCTATGCTTCATGGAAAGCCTCGCTTGCGGCGGCAATTCTATTTGCATTGAATCCGACCGCCATAGCCGTTGCCCCGATGTTCATTTCCGATACGCTGTTCTGTTTTTTCCTGGCATTCCAGATCTTTTTCTTCCTGAAATTCATCAGGACGCAGCGTCTTGTCTTCCTGTTTGCGTCAGTCGCAATTGCCGCCTTGGCGCTGTTGATCCGACCGCTGAATCTGTTCTGGATCGTTCCCTGCCTTTTCGTGGTCTGGTGCATCAGGGGAATGCCGTGGCGGAAAAAACTGCGGGGCTCCCTGCTCTCCCTGTTTCTTTTTCTCTGCATTCTTTCCCCCTGGACCATACGCAACCATCACCACGGAGCGGGCTGGAGAATCGACGCCGTCTCCGCGGACACGGCTCTGCACAACCGTTCCGCGCTGGAAAGCCGCCTGACCGGAATTCCGGGTGAGGAACTGCGGAACCGTTACCGCGCGGAGGGAGAAGCGGAATTCAAGGCGCATCCGGAAAGATACGGGACGCCTTCAGCCCGTTTCTCCTATTTCGAGGGAAAACTTGCCGAGATCATCAAGGCACATCCTTTCCGTTATCTCTCCCTGCATGTGCGCCCGGTGGTACTGATTCCCGACGCGGCGAGTTTCTTTGAGAATCTCGGACTCACGCAGACAGGTCGCGGGACATGGGACATCATCAACAGACATGGCATCATTGCAGGAATCCGCCACTATTTCAACGGCAATTACCTGCTTCCCTGCCTGCTGGCTCCGCTCCTGCTTGCGGCGGCGCTCACCTATCTGTCGGCGTTTTATACCTTGTTCCGCGCACTTTGGAAAAAAGACTGGATGATGCTCCTGCTTTTTCTCCTGCTCGCGGAATATTATCTTTTCATGACGGGACCCGTTGCAATGCCGCGCTACCAGCTCGCCGCCCTGCCCTTTCTCTGCGTCATGGCTGCCTGTGCCGCAGACCGCTTTCTGAACCGGACAGTCAATGGCTCAGGCAGCGGATCACTTTCTCCCAGAGGCTCAGAGGACGCTTCAGCGAATAGCGGGTGTAAAATCTGACGTTCATGGTTCTGTCTCCTTGTTTTAATTGACAGAAGACACAATACATCCGCCAGATGGACATCTAGTGTCCATGGAAACGGGCACCGGCGGAAAAACCATGAAAAAACGGAGAATATCCGCCGGCGCGGAACAGCAAATCATCCGATGGAACTGACGATCTGCCGCACGTCCTCCTCCAGCGAGAGTTTTTTGCGGAATACAATCCGCAGAGATAATTCCACAGCAGCAATCGCTTTCCGATAAACCGGCGGAATCCTGTGCAGGCGATCCGCGAACTTTTTCCTGAAAAGCGGCGGCAGATGCGCGAAAATCACTCCGTCCGTCACCAGCTCCGGATGGGAATCCAGCATTGTGAACAGCTGTTGTTTATACTCATTGATCCGGTCGGCAAGCTGATCGCTGAGTTCGGTCATGGGAACGGAACGGCGCAGTTCAAATTCATGAAAGAGCCATTCCGCCTCGCGCCGAGCGCAGAATGCCAGCCGGTCCATGATTTCCGCAACCAGTTCCGGATGGATTGCGGAAAATTCGTTTTTATCCAGCAGGAGCCCGCTCAGAATTTCGTAAGAGGAAGTAATCACGCCGCACTTGTTTGCGGAGGAGTCTTTGACAATTACAACCCCGAGTTTCTGCAAAGCAAGACGCGCTTCGGGCGTAATGAATGAATTCGCACCTTCGACAATCGCCTTTGAGCTCGGCTTGCCGTCCGGCGCATAGAGCCCGTAATTTCCGGCATTGATGGTCTGCGGACGCCCGCCGCAGGGGATGAAAACATCCGCTTCATGGCAGATATTCGCCTGAAACATCCTCATGAAATCGTCACGCGCAATCATGGCACGCCGGAGATTCCCGCCGCTGACGGAAGCCATCGGGTAACGGGAATCACCGTCGGGCTGATTGAAGATCATGAATGCACCCTCGCCTCCGAGCTTCGCCGGATCGAAAGAATCCAGGTTTGCGCTATGGACGAGACGCGAAAGCTCCCTGCGGTCGATTCCTGCGGGATCGAAGATCGCCGCCGGTCCATCCGTCACAGCCACGATGCGAAGTCCCGGCATGCGATAGCCGCCGGTTCCATCCTCGGCATTCAGCAGTTTGATCATATTTCCGGCGACATCTCCGTAGGGACCGCCGGAAAGCTTTATGCTGAAATCGTCATGCGCCGGATTGATCTTCAGATATTGGAGCGTGCGCAGAAGATACTGGAACACTCCGAATGAAGTCACACCGTAGTGTTTGTGATTGATTCCAGTGTCCACTTTGCCGGAAATCACCCCGGAACCGAGCGTATACCCGTCTTCTCCGGCACGGTCCCCCATCCATGAGATCATCTCGTCGGACATATTTTCATCCGGCCCGATTTCGATGATGTCCGCGCGATTGGTGAAGTCAACGATCTTTCCGTCTCTGAGTTTCCCGTCCGCGCCATAATTGACGAGTTGGAGAAATGCCTCGAAAACAGCACGCTGGGCAGCCCACAATTCAGTCTTGAAATCAAACTCGCCGGTCACTTTGAGAAGCGTCACCAGCTTCGAGCCTCCCTCGTAAATGTCCTTGTTCTTCTTATGCTGTGTATTGGCAAGCACGAAACATTCGCGGAAAAGTTCACTGCGCGCCTGCTCGAAGGAATCGCCGCTCTCCAGAAGACTTTTCACCGGTTTCGGTGCGACGGTCCGCCAGCCGCCTCGGGCGATTTCCGAAAAGCGGATCTGGAAACCGCTCACATTGCGCCGCCAGAAAAAGAAAACGCCGTACGGACGTTCCGGCGGAAACGCCTTTCCGTAAGATTCGGAAATCGATTCATAATGGCGCATGAAAGCCGGATCAAGCCCGAATGCAAGAGCCGTTTTCTTTTCGGAATAATAGTTGCTTTTCAGAATGCAGCAGATGAAATCCGTTACGGAGGAGAGCACGACTTTCACCTTTGCGTCCTTCTCCGCCATGCCGCTGTTGATGTTCGCAATCTCCTCGCGGACCTCCTGAATTGCTTTGCCGAAATCCAGAGAGGGGCCGTCCGGATGGAATTTTGATTCAAAAGCATCGGCAAGTCTGCGCAGAACCGCCGGATATGTCGCCATGAAACGCTGAATTTCCGGCAGGGAATAGGCGTTGCGGTCCACAAAAGAGAGTTGCGAATGAACGAATTCGGATGCAGCGCGCAGAAGGTTGACCGAAGCACAGCAGAACTCGTTGCGAACCAGCAGTTCCCGTTCAAAGAGATCGAACTGCGGGCTCCATGCGAGTTCATTCAGTTCGCGTTTGAGGTTGATCATCTTTTCCGGCGCATCCGCCCCCGGCTTTACGGGGACGATATAATATGTGTTGACGCGCACCGCCTTGCGCCGGAAATCATCGGGAGCGCCGCCGGCAGTGAAATTGCGCAGATAAGAGCGCGTCACCTTGAATCCGCTTGCCTCAAGCTGTTCAAGAGTCTGTGCATAGTAGCCTTCCGAACGGGCGACAACCGCAACCGCCATCGTGATACGGTATTCGTTTCCGCCGACGTTTTCGATCTCCGTCAGGGAATAGTCGCGTTTCCGCACCTCGCAGACAAGACGCAGTCTCTTTGCGATCCGTTCAAGATCAAGGTCCTCGACATCACGCCAGCAGATGGATTCCGCCGTTTCCTTCAAATTTTCAGGGAGCCGCTCATAAAATTTCCGGTATTCCGCCTCAATCTGCCCGCTGCTGAACAACGGCTTCATTTCAGGTCCGGGAACATCCTTCGTTATCTGCTCGATCACGATGATTCCGCCGGAGCCGTCAAGGAGCGCCGACTCATGAATAATCGAACGCAGAATCCGTTTCCCCGCAAAGAAACGACTGGTGCAGACCGGATTGCATGTTTCGCTTTTAAGATAAACCATCAGAATCCGGTCCGGGCGTTCAATCATCTGAATGCCGGATTTATTTTCCAGTTCCGCCGCCATCGGAAGAATTGCGGCAAGATCCTCCGTCGATACGCTTTTGAAGAAATAAGACGGCATGACTTGCTTCAGGCGCGCATAGCTCTCTTCAAGCTTCCCCGCCTGAACCTTGAAAATTTGTTCCAGTGACTCATCTGCTTTCATCTTTACCCCTCTCTTTCCGGTTTCTGTTCATGGACAATTCTTTTTCCCCTCACTCATATTAGCATTTACAACTGTTTTAACAAGAGAAAGTTATTGCAAAAACATCTGAAAAAATTGTAAATACGGACTTTTTACATACCGGATATCACCTGTTGTTTTTTTGCGATTCTGCAGTATAGTACCGGTTTCACAGATGCGGCAGGACTTGAAATGACGAAAGATGACATCAAACGCCGGATATCGGTATTTATTCTCGGGCTGGGGCTCAGCGGATTCGGTGTGGCAATGACGACTCAGGCGGGACTCGGCACAACGCCGATTTCCAGTCTGCCCTATGTCCTGACCTTTCTCATGCCTCTCAGTCTCGGAATGCTGACTCTGCTCCTGAATGTCTTCCTTGTCTTCGGGCAGGTGCTTCTGCTCGGCAGGGATTTCCGGAAGATACAGTATCTTCAGATTGCCGCTACGGGCGTATTCGGCTTCTTCATTGACCTCGGAATGTTTGTTCTGGAACCGTTCCGGACAGGCAATTATCTGTTGCAGTTGATCATGCTTTTCTGCGGCTGTGCAATTCTGGGGCTCGGCATCAGCTGCCAACTGACCGCCGACGTCATGTTCATTCCCGGGGAAGGCTTCGTGAAAGCTCTCTCAGCCAGACTCAAAAAAGAGTTCGGGCTCATCAAGATCAGTTTCGATTTTTCTCTTGTCGCCTGTGCCGCACTCGCTTCCTGGGTGTTCATTTCCCATCTCACGGGCATACGGGAAGGCACAGCGATTGCGGCATTCGCCGTAGGGTTGTTTGTGAAATTCTTCCTCCCGCGCCTCCGCTTCCTCAGAATGTGGTTCTACGTAAGAAGCTGATTCCGCACATCCTGCGGCATCTTTCGCATGAAATCATTTTCCATTACTCGAAAAGTCATTAAAATCCGAACACATTTCACTTGATTATCCGGTTTTATCACGGCATTCTCATATCGAAAAAGCATTTTAATCTTGCCATTTAAATGTTTTTCCGTATAATATAAACAGAAACCGGAGAAGATATGGAAAAGAAAATATCAAAGATCAATTTGAAAAAGCAGAGAATACGCACCGCCATCTTTTCCGGCATCTGCATTTCCCGGCAGGAACTGATCCGCCAGACCGGATTCAGCGGACGCACAGTGGATAACTACACGAATGAGCTGAAGCGTCACGGACTGATTCTGGAAGAGACCGCGGAGGGACAGCGCGGGCGTCCCGGCATCATTTACCGCTCCAACAGTGAACGGATCATCTTTGTCAGCGTTTCTCTGTTCACAGGTAAGCTGTGTTTTGCGGTGATTGACATCAATTCCTATCTGCTTTACAGCAATGTGCTCATCATCCCGGAACCGGCGCCGTCCACGGATGTGATCCGCCTTTCACTGGAGGAAATCCAGAATATCAGAAACAGATTTCCGGATATGGCTGTCGCGGCAATCGGCTGCAATCTCAACACCTACCGGCAGGACAGCCGGCGAAGCCTGCAATTCCGGGAACTGGTCAAAATCCTGCGCCGCCTTTACGGTATTCATGTGGAACTGATGGAGGATTCGGAACTGGTTTTCCGCCGCCTTTACAAGTCTCTCCTGCTCAAAGGAAACGCCGGGCTTTTTGTTCCCGGGCATCTCCATGCCTATGTCATCACAAACGGTGAACTCCGCAATGACCTGGACGGCTATTTCCGCAATTTCAGGCACAGGCAGATCGACCGTGCCGCCTCCGAAATCTGCGGCATCTGCGGCAGGCGCGGATGTATCGAGTCCCTCCTGACCTATGACTCCATCATACGCCGTTATCTGAAACTGACGGGAAAAAACGACCATGGCAAATACGGCGACGACTTTACCTACAATAATATTCTGATTCAAAGCCAGGCGGGAGCCCCTGATGCATGCCGGATCATAAAAGAGAACGGGATCTATATCGCGCGGGCTGTCGCCGTCATGAAAAAGGAACTGCATCTCGACCATATCCTGCTCTGCAACAGCACTCACCTGCTCTATCGGTCTCTGCTGGCTGAATATGAAAAACTGACCGGCGACACAACTCCGCTTCTGAACTTCAGTTATCTGACCGTCAGCGATACGGTCTACACCGCGGCAGAGCTGATGCGGCTAAAAATTCTGAATCTGTAATTTTTCAAAATAATACCAGAAAGGATAAAAATGACACACACACTACTCAGTTGCCTGGCGGGTGTTCTTGCCCTCACAGCATCGGCGGGAGAAACAATTTTCGATTTCTCGAAAGGAAAGACTTTCTTCAATCCCTCCGTTCCGGAACAGAACCGTGCGGTAAAGACGGTTTTGGAAAAAGACGGACTCCGTGCGGATTACATGAAATCCGCCAGGGACACCTGGCCCGTTATCAATATCGGAGGCGACCAGTTGTCAAAACGGAATTGGACCGGATATGACAATCTGGTTATTAATGTGTCCAATCTGTCCCCTGAAATTTCCCCGACGCTCAATGTGGTCATCCGCAGCGGCGGAAAACTTTGCAGTGCCGGTTGCTGGGTCCGTGCAAACTCGCAGAACTGTCTGCTGGTGGATCTCGCAAAGGTGGCGGTAAAGATCAATCCCGGCGAAATATCCATGATTCAACTGGCGTTCAACCGTCCGCAGAAAGAGTTTGCCGTTCGTTTCAAATCCATCGAACTGCTGAAAAACAGGAAATCCGCCCCTGGCGACATGATCTCCAGAGTCTATGATCTGCGTCAGGAACTGCTGAAAAAAGGACGCGGGCTTCAGACTTACGGCAATTGCCGGCTGGAAACCCGTAACGACGGGTCGATCGCCGTCTTTACGGACCGGTATCAGCCGGGCATGGACCGATGGCCCGGATTTCAGCTGACGGCAAAAATTGACGATGCCCTGAACAATGGCGATTTCTCAACAAAAACACACCTTGTCGCGGAGCTTGAAGAACTACCGGGATCACACAGTCTCGGCATCGGACTCTCTTTCAGCGATACGGATCAGAAAAAATTCTGGCACGGGTTCGGTTCACTCAACGGCGGAAAAGTCGAAATGGACCGCATGATTTTCGATATGGGCGTCGATCTGAAAAACATCAAGTCTCTCGGAATCGGAGGAACCATGCCCAGCTTTGCCTATGCCTACAAGATCAATAAGCTTCAGCTGGAATTCCGTCCGGATGAAATTCAGCGGGGACTGATCGGAAAGCTGAACAGGCTCCGCCGGGAAAAACTTCTTCCGCAGGACCTGGAAAGAGCTGACAGGCTACTCGCAAACCTCAATGACCTCTATGATAAAGTCAAAGGAGAAAAGGCTTTGCGCAAAGACATCGAAGCATACATCAATGCAGTCAACAGCGGTCGCAGAGAAGTCAGCGCGATTCAACGCAAAAACGGAAATCTGGCAATGAGCGCCGTGGTGCCCTCCGGCGAATACGGCGTGGGAGTCGCGGACTCCATGACATCCGTTTTTCTTGAGGATGCGGGGTACCATGTCCGCGGCGCGGAAAAGGCGGAACTGGAAATGGCTAAAAATGAGACGGAAAGTTTCCAAGTCGTCGTTGCCGGAATGAAAAAAGAACTGAAAGAGGTTAAAGTCACCGTTTCGGAGCTTGCCGGGCCGGACAACGGTAAAATACATTCCGATGTCTCCGTTGTCGGACACGCCCGGAACAAACGTCCCACCTACCCTGCCGAATATGTCGGCTGGTATCCGGATTTTCTGATCGAATACCAGAAAACAGCAACAGTCAAACCCGGAGAAAACGTGCCGTTCTGGGTACGGCTTCGAACTCCTGCCGATGCAAAGCCCGGAATTTACCACGGGACAGTCACGGTCAGTGCCGCCGGAGTACAGCCATATTCTTTTCCAGTTCAGGTGAAAGTATATGATTTCCCGCTTCCTGCCGGCTCCCCGCTTCCCTCCTCGAACAACTTCCACATGGCGGCAATCAGACGGCTTTACAAAATCAATGATGAACAGCTCTGGCACAAAGTATCCAATGATTTCATCGACCGGGCGGCAGAGTATAAGATCACTCTGGACTACCTTTACCGGGGTCCCTACACCAACCTAAAAGGCGACGGTGAATATCCCGCACTGAAACGCCTCAATGACAAAGGCGAGCTCAAAAGTTTCTGTGTGGTCAATTCCACGGTTCTCCCGAAATACTCTGCGGAGGTCGGAAACAACCCCGATCATCCCGAAGTCGGCCGATTGATCGAACGAACAAGAAAACATCTTGAATACTGGGGCGCAGTCGCGAAGAAATACGGCGTATGGGACAAGGCATATTTCTACGGATTCGACGAGGGAAGAATCGATGAAGTCACGAACCGGGTCTTCGGCACCGTCAAGAAAGAGTATCCGGCACTCCCCGTCATGACCACGGCAGGAATACCGGATGCGCAGGTCAAAGGAATTGAAAACATTGATATCTGGGTTCCTACCGTACCGGTCTACCGAAAGAAGCAGGAACTGGTGAAAGAGCTCCGCCGGAAAAACAAGCAAGTCTGGTGGTATGTCTGCAATTTTCCGCGTCCGCCGGAACCGACGCTGATGCTGGAAGTCCCCGCCGCGGTGCCGCGTCTCCTGATGGGCGCCATGACGCAGAAATACCGTCCGGACGGTTTTCTCTACTGGTCGATCGTCTCATGGATGCCGCGTGTCAGAAGCGGTCTGGGCGCCGTTGCCGACGGTCCCCGCACGAACTGGAATCCGGCAACCTGCAATACGGATAATGAGGAGGGAAATCTTTTCGTCCCCGGACGCGACTTGAAAATCCTGCCGACGATCCGCATTGAAAACTTTCGCGACGGAGTCGAGGACCTCTGGTATTACCGTATGCTGGAAAAACTGGTAAAACAGGCGGAAGGGAAATCCGGGTTCGACAAGGAACTTCTTGCACGTTCCCAAAAAGCTCTGACCGTTCCCGAATCGCTGATCTTATCCACAGATCAGTATAATACGGATCCCGAAGCATTGCGCAGTGTCCGCAGAGAGCTGGCGGAATGTATGGAAGAAATGCAGAAGAAACTGAAATAAAAGGAGTCGGAAATCATGTGCAAAGTAAAAAAACAATATTTTCCCAACGGAATATTCAGAAAGGAACAGCTCCCATTCCGCCAGTTTTCATTCAACTGTTCAAATGTTCCTTCTTATTTCCATGTTCCTTGTTCCTCTGTTCTTACTTTCAGGGGAAAAACAAGATTTTTCACCCTCATAGAGCTCCTCATCGTGATTGCAATTATTGCGATTCTGGCGGCAATGCTGCTGCCGGCGCTGGGCAAGGCGAAAGAGATGGCAAAATCCGTCAACTGTGTCGGAAATCAGAAACAATGCGTTGCGGCAATGGCAATGTATGCGGGAGACTACAGGGATTATATCGCACTATCGACGGATTCCGGAAGCGAGCGAAGTGAGGTATGGCTCTGTTATCTGATCAAGGCGTCCTATCCCGGACGGGAAAGTTATTTAAGCTGGACGGAAAACCATCCGGCATATCTCCCCGGTCCCAAAGCGGCATACTGCCCATCCACGACTCCGCCGCAGGCGGGAAGCAACCTGGCACAATACCAGCAGACTTATGGCTGTCCGGCATACAACAATTGGGAAAATGCCCCCAAAGGCACGGAAATTATAGTTCCGTTCGGCTGGAATACCTGGGCATCCGGTTTTATGCTGCTGCCCAGGATTCCATCCGGATTCGGGCTTCTCTACGATTCAATCAATCAGGCGCCGGGAAATAACAAACCGTTCCATTTTGTCACTCCGAAGCCAAGCGCGGCATACGGACGCGCCATATTACGGCACCAGAACAAAACGACTGCCGCCTTTGCCGACGGCAGAGTGGAACAGTTGAAAGCGCCTCAATTGCAGGAGATCGGTTTCAAAGGCGCGGTTCACCGGAACGGCGTCACGCTTCTCAACTTCTGAAATCCGTCATTATCAGTTGATGCCCTTTCCCTCTGCTTCAAAAACATTGCCTTTGTCGCAGTCGGTATCAGTGCACTGACTACATGGTAAGAGGAAATCCCGGTCCGGAGCTCTGCGGCTGTCCTTTCCGACAGTTCCCGAGACCTCATCAGGCTGATGGAATCGCCGCTGTGAAGATATTGCCTTCAGCGCTCCAATCAATGCAGTTGAAGTATAGCAGTTCAACGATCTGCTCCATCCTCCTATGAGCCAGCATCACGGATGAGATGATATGTTTCCAATATCCGTACCGGGGTATTCATTTCTCCCTGGAGGCAGTTTTACACGGCTTTGAAGTGGAATGGGTGCGTTCCATCATCTTACGGTAAGCCACCGGCGGGAAGACATAATAATTTTTGAATGTCTTGGAAAAATGATAGCGGTTTTGAAAGCCGGATTCCGAAGCAATCTCATCAATATTCAAAGATGAATGCATCAGCAAATATCTCGCGTGTTCCAGACGCCGCCTCAGAATGTACTGTTTCGGCGTGGTATTGGTTGCGTCCGCAAATTTTCTGTGAAAATTATTGGGAGACATCCTTACCGAAGCGCTCAGTTCTTCAACGCTTCCCGCCTTGGCCGGATCACGGTCGATCTGATCCAGCACAAGACAGATTCTCTGATCCAGCGGCATCCTTTTGTCCGGTGCAAACGCGTTGAGCGGAACTTTCGCCAGTGCAGCCAGCGCAATTTGCTGGAGATAAAGCGAGCGTGTCAATCTGCCGCGATGATGTGCTGCCTCCAGCATCATCTCCGGAAAGTTTTCCGCTGGAAAAGTGAATAACCTGTTCCGGACTCTGTTAAACGGTTCTCCCACGCTGAAATGCAGATAAAACTGAATGAATGGCTTCACTTCGTTTCCCGAAAAGCGGGTATGCGGGGCAAACAGATAAATCCGGTCCGGGTTCGGTTCGACGATCTTCCGGCCCACTTCCAGTTTTAACCCCGGAGTCGGGTTCCAGTATAAAATCCAGTGCGGCTGATTGACCAGGCGGAAATCCCATTCATCCACCGGATAAAAGCCCCAGGAAAACACCTGAATCATCAGAGATTCCATATCCTGCGTATTGTAGATATGCGCCAGCTTCCTTATTTTCCGCATGGTGCTTTCCGGTATTTTTTTCCAAGTTTTTGACATTTACTTTTTCCCGTTTTTTCATATAATATATGGCAGCAAAGGAAAAACAAGCTGCATACTTATTATTTTTATAAAAAGAAAGGATTCCGACATGAATAAAACTCCATCCAGCTTCTTGAATCTGTTCACCATCTCTTGTCCGCTCTGCCTGTTCCGCAGGGTGAAAATAAATGTTTTCACCCTGATCGAGCTCCTTATCGTAATTTCGATCATCGCCATTCTTGCGGCAATGCTGTTGCCGGCTCTGGGAAAAGCCAGGCTTTCCGCACTGAAAACTTCCTGTGCCTCCAATCTGAAAAATATCGGGCTGGCGTCCCACATGTATTCCGATGATTATGACGACTATATCGTCGCCAACCAATGCATGTCTTATGAAATGGAACAGATGTGGATGGGATTGCTCAATGAATATGTCAAAAACCGCAAAATCTTCACCGGGTGCCGCGAACGGCTGGCTCCCATCCCCGGCAAAGCCGACTACTGGACTTACAACACTCCTGCGTACGGATTGAATTCCAGTCTTTCAAATACAAACTCAACAGTCACTCCAACTTCGACTTTCCGGAGACGGAGAAGCATCAAATATCCCGGCAGCCGGATTTTTTTCGCAGATTCGCGTTACGGCAAAGGATTCACGGATGCTCCCGCCTCGGAGTATCACGGACACCAGATTCTTGCAAATGGAAGCGGTGCGGTATCCGGTTACATCGACTTCCGTCATGCAAGAACCGCCAATGCATTCATGGGAGACGGCCGCATCGCTTCTCCGAAGTATAATCCGAATCTGACTTATTACTTCTACAATATCAAGTGGGAGGTTACAAATTCGGAGCTACCTTTCGTCCGCAGTTTCTAATAATCAACTCATATAAGGAAAAAACATCATGAACAAGAGTTTCTACACCGCCTTGCTGCTGTCCTCGCTGGGGGTCGGCATCCTGTCTGCCGACACGCTGTCCATTACACCGGGAACGGAAAAAACGACAGTCGCACCGGGAGAACAGATCACCTTCACGCTCAATACCGATCTCTCCGCAGACTCCGCTGCAATCAAGGTCACAGACCAAAAAGGAGCTCCGGCGTATTACAATCAGGAAAGCACCATTGCGTTGAAACGCAGTGCGGACGGCAGGACGTTCACTGCCGCAACGGTGCTCAAAAACATTTTTTACCGGTTCGGTTCTCCCCGTCAAGGCAGTCTTCGTTTCGTTCCAAGCATAACACGTAACGGTAAGACCATTGAAGGAGCCGCCGTTCCCAATCCGTGGAGATTTGAAAAACTGCCGGATCTTCAGGCGGCGGGCGCAATTCGGAGTGCGGACGGCAAATTCGGCGGCGCGGCTCATTTCCCCGGCAGTCAGGCGACCATGAAAGGATTCAAAAAGTTTGATCCGCAGTGCGGCACGATTGAAGGATGGATCTATTTGCCGCCGCTCAATCCTCAAAGTGCGGTTTGCGCCATGTTTATTCAGTCCGGTGATACGTCACCGTGGAGTTATCAGGCAATCCGTGTGACTCCGGGGCGGGCGCTCCAGTATCTGGTTTACCGTTCCAAAGGCAAGCCGACCGTCGGAGCGGTATCATCCAAACCGATTCACAAAGACGGCTGGGTTTATTTCTGTGCGACTTATGACACCAAAGCGGGCAAGATGAAATTTCATGTGGACGGACAGCTTGCCGGAGAAAAAGATTTCACCGATCCGGCGGGGGGCACGTCTGCCAGCATTGAATTGGGCGGGCGCATCCACAATCAAGGCGGAAGCTACCAGATCATCGAAAGTGCCAATATTCTGCTGGATGAAATACGCATTTCAAACACAGTCCGCGACGGCGCTCAAGTTCCGTCCGCCCCGTTTTCCGCAGATGCCAATACTCTCACCCTATATCACTTTGACGATCCTTCTCTGTTCACAGATGCCGTCAAATGACTCTGAAAGGATGAACGCATGAAAAAAATCGGATTGATTTCAGTTGTCTGCTGCATTACACTCTGCCTGAATGCAGTTGAGGTGACAAAGGAGGGAAAACCTGCAAGTGCAATCGTCATTCCTGCGAAACCGGAAAAGTCCGTGCAGTATGCCGCATTTGAACTGCAACATCATTTCAGACTGATGACCGGATGCACTGTTCCCATTGTCCGGGAAGGCGAAAAGTTTTCCGGACAGCCCATCTATCTGGGAAAAACTCTTGCATCGGCAGATGCCGGGCTTGAAGTCGGCAAACTGAAACGGGAGGAATATCTGGTGGCTGTCCGCACGGACGCCGCATATCTGGCAGGCGTGGACGATGAGGAATACGGCAGCATCGAATACGGCAATCAATCCGCCCTGCCGCCGCTGGAATATCACAATCACGGGACGCTGTGGGCGGTTTATGATTTTCTGCGTCAAGGCTGCGGTTTCGAATGGTATGCACCCGGAGACAACGGGATCACATATCAGAAACACACTTCGCTTTCCGTTGCGCCGTTCACGCTCCGGCGGCATCCGTTCATGAAAGCTTTCCGCATGATTTATGCCCCGAAAATCTTCAAGGCGTATGGACAGCCCTACACTCCGTATGAGGTGCAGCAGTTGAAACTCCGCTGGAAGCAGACAATCCGTTACGGCATCGTCAACCATAATATTTACGGCATCTGGATTCGCTTCTACGCACCCTGCAAATCGCCATGGCTCGCAAAATATTTTGAAAAGAAACACCCGGAGTATTTCGCGCAGAACTACAAAGGTGCCAGCCGGACTCACCTGATCGCCATGCGTTCGCAGTATCCTGACGATGAACAGCTTCCGCCCCAGCTCTGCAACACCAACAAAGATGTGATCCGGATTCTGGCGCAGGAGGCGGTTGACCGCAGCCGGGGAAAGAAAGTGGTCGGAGTCTCCCTGAGCAATCAGGTTAAGAAAATGAAGGACGAACCGTTCTATTATCCAATCCAGCCGGATGACAATCACGGATACTGCCGCTGTGCAGACTGCCTCAAATTATTCCCGGACAAATACAGGGACGGGCAGCGCCCCGACAACTACATCCACTTTGAATGGATGAGCAAAATCGCCCGTGAAGCCGGTAAAAAAGCACCGGATGCGGGGATCGGCACCCTTGCATACAATACAACGACACCGTATCCGGAAGGGCTCGACCTGCCATCGAATTTAAGTGTCATGATCGTATTGAACATGTCCAATTTCTGGCACAGACTCTCCCGGCAGAGAACGGACCACATGCTGGACGGCTGGATAGCCAATGAAAAAGACAAACGTCTGCTGACGGTATGGCTGCATTTGCTGGCACCGGCATGGGATGCGCGAATCGTTTACAAATACAATGACTTCTTTCCCGGTTACTACTATCATGAATTCGCCAGACATCTCAGGAAAATGACTGACGGCGGGGTCATGGGGTATTTTATCGAATCGGGCGATGAAATCAGCGTGCCGTTCTGGTATCAGCATCTGGAGCTGTATCTGGCTTCCCGGCTGGCGGACGATCCCTCTCTGAACCCGGAAAAACTGCGGGATGACTTTTTCCGTTCTTATTACGGCGCGGCGGCACAGCCGATGAGACAGTTCTATGATCTGATCGAGTATGCCTACATGAATCCATCCAATTATCCGGGCGATCAGCTCAGCCGCTTCAATACGCTCGGCGCATTCCAGTCGGAGGAAGTCAACTGGGGAAAATGCGGAACAAAAGAGCGCATGAAACAGCTCGGCAGATTTCTGACACAGGCGGATCGTCTTGCGGACACCCCCGAAGTTCGGGAGCGGCTGCGCCTCCTGCGCGAGGGCATGTGGAATCCCATGCTGCGGGGACGTGCCAGGTGGGAGGAAAAGGAGAAGTATATCAACCGCCCGGTCCTGTCGGCGGAATATCAGCCCATGCCCGAAGCCGGCGGCAATCTGAAAAAGGTTGATTGGAACAGAGCGGCAAAGATTGATTCGTGGCGTACAATCGACGGTTTTCCGTTTTCATTGAAGGCAAAACTGCTCTGTGCCGTGGATAAGACACATCTTTATCTGCGGTATGAGGAACAGGGCAATGAATTCAGCAAGGGTGTGAAGTCACTCTGGGAAGGCGATCATCTGGAAATCTTCCTGGCTTCGCAGGGAGCTCTGCCGGTTCATCAGCTTTGCATCGGAGCCAATGGCATGATTGAGCGTTACGGGCATTATTATAAGAATGACGCCGCATATTCGACGGCCTGGAACTACGGACCCGAACCGGTTGTTCAGACTGAAAATGGACGCTTGTTCATGGAAACTGCGATTCCCCTGAGGAGCCTCCGCACCGGTTCCGGCAAGGAGATCCGCCTGAATCTGTTCCGTGTTTTCCCAGGTGGAAAAAAGGGATGCTGGAGTCCAATCTTCGTTCCGGCGCACAACACCCCGGAACGCATGGGCCGCATCGTTCTCCGGGATAATTTTTGAAAGATAATTTTTGAAAAAGGAGTGGTAAATGCTGAAAATCTGGCGCAGTCCCTACAGCAGATTCGGAATACATGTGGAATATCCGGACGATTTGCAGGATGAAACGGTAACTGCGGAAAAAAGTTATACGGATGAAGTTCTGAAAAATATCATGGACTGCGGGTTCAATGCAATCTGGATTCATGGACAGCTTCATCATATCATTCCAAATCCGCATTTTCCGGAGTTTGCGCCGCATGGCAGGATTCATCTGAATGCGTTGCGCAGCCTTTGTCTCCGGGCGGCAAAATACGGAATACGGGTCTTTGTCTACCTGCAACCGCCGAGGGCAATTCCAACAAGCGATCTGGCATTCTGGCAAAAACATATTGACATCGGCGGACAGGTTCTCAACTGCCGCGGCGATGACAATACCAGATTCGATACACGGGCTCTCTGCACTTCGACGCCGTATGTAAGGGATTATCTGCGGGAATCATTCGCGGACTTCACGCGACTGCTGCCGGAACTGGGTGGGTTCATCATTATTTCCGCCTCTGAATATCCGGCACATTGTTACGCGAATCGCAACTGCCGTCCCGGTCCCCGCCGTCCCCGGAAACTCATCATGGATCAGGTGCCGACCAACTGTCCGCGATGCGGAGCGCGGAACCCGGAGGACGTGGTGGCGGAACTGTTGAATACTGTCCGCGATGGAGTCCGCGGCATTTCTTCAAAAATGGAACTGATCTTTTGGAACTGGTCATGGACCATGTATGCCGATCCTCCGTGTGAAACCATTATTTCGCGTCTGCCGCAGGATATTACTCTGATGGTGGATTTTGAGCGTGGAGGCATTCGGCCTGACGGCATTCGCGTCGATGAATATTCGCTGGGATATGCCGGTCCCTCCGAGCAGTTTCTGGAAGTCAGAAAGGCGGCAGAACGGCATGGAATCACAGTCATGCCGAAATATCAGTTGGGAACAACGCATGAACTGGCAACGGTCCGCACCCTGCCGGTGATTCCGAATCTGTTCCGTAAAGCGGATTATCTGCGCAGCACAGGCCTGCATGGTTTCATGGGCTGCTGGAACTTCGGCAATCTCAATTCCAGTTCGCTCAAAGCGTTCAATTTCTTCCTTGAATTGAAAAGAGAAACGGACTGCGATGAGGCAATGACAGCGTTCGCGCATTCAGAATATCCGGGATGCAATGCCGAAAAAATTATCGCGGCGTGGCACATATTTGCCGATGCATTGGCAATGGATTATCCGTTCTGCGTTCCGTTTCTTTACGATTCCCCGGTCAATCATTCGCTGGCTTTGATTCCGGAACCCGGTCCTTTAAGTGGCAAACCCGTCGGGCGTTCCTGGCTGCCGGACGAACGCGGCGACGTCTATCCGGAACCGGCAGAATTTCCGCTGGAAAAATTAATCCGGCGCCTGGGAACGCTGGCAGAACACTGGAAAGCGGGTGTCGAATTGCTGCGGGAGGCGCTGGGAACCGCTCACCGGGATTTCATCAATGCCGCGATCTGCGGTCTGGTCTGGCAGTCGGTCTTTCATTTATATCAAATTTACCGTCTGCGTAAAAACTGGAACGATGCACTGCTGCCGGAATACCGTATTCTTGAAAAATCGGAACTTGCGGTCGCGGAAGAAGCGCTGCCGCTGGTCGCAGCCGACACGGAACAGGGATGGCACATTGAGGGGAACTTCCATTCTTTCTCTCCTGAGCTGATCGAAAAGAAAATTGCCGTTTTGAAGGAAAGACATTCCACAGGATATCCCGCCCCTGCGGAATTGCGGAACCCCTGAACGGCTGTGCTGCAAACTATGATATCACTGTTCCGGCAGTTTCATTTGAATGCACAATAGAACCTTCGGAATATCAGAGATACAAAAATGGGACGCATGAAACCGTATCAGACCGTAAAAAACAACCCCTGCAACTGGTAAATACCAGCGGCAGGGGCGTCCGACTCGATCACAACAGATCAAGAGAGATTATTTCTTTACCTGATTGTTTTCAAAGTACTCGATGAGCTCCTTCGGAAGCTGCGGGATATCCTGGCGGTTGCAGCCGTGGCGCATCGAATAATGTCCTGCGGCACGGCAGTGTTCAGCAATAATGAAATTCACATTTTACCAGATACTCGAACGGTTTACGATCTGGGTTATTGAGCGATTTCAGCCAAGTCCGGCTTATTTCACGGAAAACGGAATATGTCTGATTCAGCATTCCCACCCCCGGAGTATTTTTCAATTCCGGAAAATAGTCGAAAGTCAGCAACTTATAGTCTTTCCCGTGAATCAGTCCATAATTGCGTGCGCACATAATTAAAGGGAAAACCAGTTCCCTGTTCTGGATAAAGATACCTTTGACCGGATTCATCCTCTGGAAAAAACTCATTCCCACATTTTCCAGATCCGATTGGAAATTGAGGAATTTTTCATTGCGGCAGAAATCGGAGGATAGCCGGAGTCCCAGTTCAATCGCGGCAAGATAAGTGGCGTGAATTCTCTCCTGCTGGTAAGGTCGGCTGATTGATGCCTGAAATCCTAAAAAGGCAATTGTCCCATGACAGACTTCTCGAAGCCATGACAGACTTTCCCGAATACTGCCGAGCTGATCGGTCCGGATGTTGTCGAAATCGTCATAATCACGGTTCAGCAACAAGATGGGAACTTTTCGCGCTTTCAGAAAATACAACAGTTCCAAATCCTCATAACGGGGTAACATCCAGATGAGAGCACTGCCTTGACGGCACAATTCCGAAGCCATGATTCCAGCCCTGTCCGGAGGAAACCAGCGAACGGGAATTCCAAAATAGTCCTGGTCAGCGACAAAAGAACAAAACACGTCCGAAATTGAACGATGGCAATCATGTTGGGAAATCACGTTCAGTCTTTTAATGCTTGTCGGTCTGCGAAGCTCTTTCCGCACGATGGTTCGACAACCTCGGCCACTTTCCAGCCAGCCATCGGCGGACAGAGAAGCGATCGCTCTCTCCACAATGGTCCGGGAACAATGAAACATCTGCGCCAGCTGATTCCTGGTCGGAATCGGCTGACCTGTCATGTATTCGCCTCGTTCGATGGCATTCAGCAGATATTTTTCGATCAAAGTAGTTTTGGTTTGCATAAAAATCTCATTTTTTTTATCGTGAAAGATAATACAATAATACATAATTTCAATTAAATATTTATGAATCATATTACATTTTTCAGAATTATCATAATACAATAATATATTTCAACTCAAAATCACAACTTGAAAACGACAGTTTTGGAAACTATGTTTAATAAGATAAAAAATAACAGGAAAGTAGCAACAGTAAAGAAAAAGGAGCAAGAAATGTCAGGAGTGAAATCAGTTTTTTTACCAGCTTTGCTGCTGGTCGGGTCCGCTCTCCAGATCCATGCGGAAAACGTATGGCGCAGTTGGCCCCGGGATGACCAACATATCAAGGTCGTCAGTCAGAACGGAGCCGTGGAATTCAGCATTCAGGATTTTCATGGCGAAGCCAGCTGTTATACATATTTTCCTGTTTCCGGTTCCAGTCGGAAACTCTTGCGCTTCCAATACCGGAACACACGAATAACACAGGGGAAACGTTTCAGGCAGCAGTTGAAGCTGATGTTTACAGCGGGAGATGCACAATACGGTTCACGCGGCATTGTCACACTGGATTTGCCTGTCCGAACAAAGGATACGGAATTCCGATATGAATTCATGCCGCCGGAGGGTGCGGATAAGTTCCGCCTGCTTCTGCCTGTCTGGAACGATGGAAACGGAACATTTCATATCAGCAATCTCTCCTTGCGTGACTTGCCTGATACAGCGTCCATACCATACCTTTCCAATGCTCCGTCTTTGAACGGAAAAATTGACAACTCCTGGCAGAAAACCGGAAGACTTGGTAACTTCTGCGTTATCGGCAGCGATGAGGCATCCCGTCTTGACACATCACTTCAAATGGCTTATGACGGAGAATTTCTGTATGCGGCGTTCCGTTGCAGCGAACCGGAAATGAACCGGATCAAACGCAATATGACACAATTCGATTCTCAGGTCTGGAGCGACGATTCTGTCGAGCTGATGGTCGCCGCGCCCAATCAGGAAGCACGTCAATACATACTCAATGTCAACGGCACCCGCTGGGATGGACGGCTCAGTGTCCGGGTGCCGGGCGATCCCTGGCGCGCGGAGGAGAGTTGGAACGGAAAATGGAAAGGGGCGGCTTCCGCCGGAAAAGATGGATATACGGCAGTATTTGCCATTCCCTTTTCCGATTTCGGCGCCGGTCCATCTGGAAAATGGCGGATCAATGCAGTTCGCCATGCGCGGGCATCCATAAGAGAAAGCAGTCATCTGAACTGTTTTGAAGGTCCGTTCAACAATGTTGAAAAGTTTGCAACGCTGGAATTGGATGCCCCCCGCACAGCGATGTTGAGACGCTATACAGAACCGATTTCCGCTGCTCCGCTGAAAATAGTCCGGCGTCCTCTTCAGGCGGAGAAACTGGCATACCGCGATGCTCTTTCCCCCAGGATCATGGGAATGGCGGGAACAGTGACGAAACAGCTTTATTCCTCCTCTTTCCAGCGCAAACATGCCTCAGACTGGACAAAAATACGCGATCAGGCATTCAAGGAGATCGCCGCATCAGGAATGGAGGCGCCTGCGGTTTTTCCCTGGGTATCCGCCCGGTTCGGCAGCCGCCAAGCTGCCGAAAAGTATGCCGAACGTTCCCAGAGCGGTTTCCTGCTGGCAATGCACAATACCTCGCACAGTGCGGCAGCACTGTCCCGCGGAGCAAAGTTCAGCAACCCCTCCCTCAAGAATTCCGTGAATGCAATTGATCCTGTGTTGCGAAACGTCATTGCCGACTGGCTGAACGGGTATCTTGCCAAAGAGCCGTGGGTAAAACCGCTGACGATCATGGTTCGCGGCTTCGATGAGCCTTCCAACAATCTGGAAGAAATTTTCAGTTTTGCAAAAAATCCGCAGAACCGGGAAAACCTGAATGATTTGGATGCGCTCATCCGCCGGGAGTATGGGGCAGGACGCTATGGCATATATGACGCCTTTGCTGACAACCGGGATCCGGAGGCTCCTTTCCGGCGTATCGCCTTCCTGCGTTATTGGAATGATCGTTTGGACGAAGCGAATGCTTTTTATCGGAATGAGGTAAAAAGACATTTTCCGCAAATCCCGTTCACTCCGGTTGTTGTCAATACGGTCGCCAATTACCGGGGAATCGTGGACTTCGCACGCTTGGCAAAGCATGCCGACTGGATCGGCGTTGATCCATATCCGACTTCGGCTCTGGCTGTGCTGGGGCGTGCCCGGGCGTTGTACCACACAGGTTTTTCTGTCAAGATGGCCCGGGATCTTTCCGGGGGAAAGCCGGTCTATTCTTTCATTCAGGCATTCCGGTATCACGGACGGGCGCCGAAAGGAACGGAGCTTGACGAATGGGTTGCCCAGGCGTTGAAAAACGGCGCGGAAATTCTGAACTATTACTCGGATGCCAATTTGGAAACCTGCCCGGAAGTTTTTCACGCAGCGCTCGAAACTGCACGAAAAGCAAAATCGACACGCCTGTTGCGTCTTCCGGTTACTCCCGCACTCGGGGTTCTGTATTCCGATTTTGATTTCTGGGGGCGTGCCGATGATGCCGCACACCGATATTATGCGCTTTATGCGATTTTGGGGGAATCCCTTGGCATACCTTTTGAATACATTTCTGCCTCGTCGGCAGCTTCCGGACAGAAGAATCTGAAAAGCTGTCAACTGTTGATTGTGCCGGGACTCCGTTTTGCGGAGCCGGGAATCGCAGAAAAACTGATCCGCTACGTGAAAGATGGAGGCGCTCTGGTGATCTTCGATCCCGAAGCGCTGTCGTTTGCACCGGACGGTTCTGAAACTCCGGAAATCCGGCACAATCTGTTCGGGTTGAACGCTCCACTGCGCCCAGTTGCCGCTTCCTGCTTGAAACCGGGACCTGCAAGCGGCATCAGTCCGGATTGCAAACTTCCGCTTGCAGCGGTGAAAAATATGCGGGATGGAGGCCGAGTTCATGCATTTTCCGTTCAAATGCCGAAAGACGCGGAACTCCTGGCTCTTTATTCGGACGGGGCATGTGCGGGATTTAAACGGAATTTTGGCAAAGGGGTTGTTTATTTTTTTGCAGCACAGCCGTTCGGCAATTCTGATTTTGCGGTCATGAAAACCGGATGGAATGTCTTTTTCACCGCATTGGCACAAAAATGGAAGTGCCCTCAAAAGCAGGAATACTGGAATTATCAGCTGCCCGGAAACAAGGAGCAAAAATGAAAAGTTATCGTATGGCCAGTTGGTGGCTGCGCCCCTGGCATCTGCCGTTCAATAAAAAAGTCCGCGATGATTTTCGACGCCGCGCTTCCGATTTTGCACAAGCCGGAGCGGACAGCGCCATCATTTTCGGAGCGCATTTCCGTTGGGACTTTGAACATGAAATGGACCAGATTCATGAACTGATCGCATTTGCCGCAGAGGAGCTTGCGCAATATAAAATTGTACTGTTTGACCACCATTCCACCGTGTTGACTTGCAGTTGTCGACGGGAAATATCTTCGGATCGTTCGGCGAATTTCAGCAACCACAGACAGGTTCTGCTGTCCCGTCCAGCAGGAAGCCGTACCACAGATTTTCACGATGACTGGAAAATGTTGAACATTGATGACGGGAAGCCGGTATTTTTGCCGCAGTATTCCGCCGAGGAATTTTGTTTCAGCAATCCCGATTTTGTCGCGGCGTATCTGAATTATGTCCGACGGTTGTTGCGTGAAACGGGAATCGGAGGTCTGATGAGTGATGATGCGTTTTATTACTCGCATCGTGCTTGCGGGTGTCCATACTGCCGTGAGCTATTCTGTCAGGAACTGGGCATGTCTTTTCCCGCATCCGACGATCTTTCGTTCTGGGGCAATTACGAAAACCCGAAATACCGGCGTTATCTGGATTTGCGGCGACATACGGTCACCAAATTCACTGCCAAAGTCAAGTCCGTGCTTCCGACAGACTTTCCATTGATGAACTGTTGTGCCTATTGTATGTTGCCTTACAGTTCCGGACGCGGACTCAATTACCGGAACTTCATTGCCGGAGGTTCAAATCTGATCATGCAGGAAATGAGCGGAAACACACCCGATGCCACCACCGGAGAACTGTTGAGTTTCGGCTATCCTCAACAGCTTTACCATCTTGCATTGAGTCGTGAACATCGGCTTCCCTGTATTGGGCTGGGATACGGTTATTCTTCCTCAAATGCGGAAATAATCTGGGCATTCAATAAATTCCTCGGTTCCGGAACCTGGTATTCGTCGCTCGTACAGCGCCTGGGTTTATCTGACCGGGATCTCATCCGGATTCCCGACGATCCATGTCAACTGGGACACTGTTTTCAGGCAGAAAAACAATTCCCAGAGTGGTTTGTGTCGGAAAGTGCTTCGGAATGTGCCGTCTTCTATTCCAATGCCACAATGGAACAATATGGTGACAGTGTTACGGATTACGCAGATGATTTCTGCTTCGTAATCAAACGTTGTACCGAACTAGGGTATTCTCCAGATGTGCTCACCAGCATCCCTGATCCAGAGCAGAGCCGTTATAAGATATTGATTGTTCCATCTGCAGTAGCACTCTCCGATTACGAACTGGAATCACTAGAACGCTGGCACTGTCGAAAACCGCTGCTTTTACTTGGACCTTGTGGCTTTTTGGACGAAACCGGCGAGCCCCGGCAGACAACTTTTGCACAACGGCATGGCTGGCAGGCCGCTTTCCCCCCGCTGAACCGGACGGGACATCCGTTGATTTCCCCGATTATTATTCAAAAATTGACTCCGGCTGAGTCTGAGGCCCCCAGAGTATTGAAGGAGTTTCATCTGCTTTGGCTGACAGCACGGGTCTCATCGGAATTTCCGAATGCAGCCCAGGAGTTCATTGAACAGTTCATCGTCCCGATCCGAGCCGATGGCTGGCTGTTTCGGAAGTACATTGATGCACAGGGACGTTGGCTGATCCACGGTATTGCGTCCCAGTTCCAAGTTGAATTGGATCGCGAACTGGAAAAACTGCGGGATCGTCATACGCCAATGTTTAAACATCTAAAGATTATCCGGGAACTGCATCCGATGGCAGCTATACCGGACCTGAGACAGTTCACACCTGAAGCCATCCTGACCCCGCTGGAGAAGGTTCAAGTTCATGCTTCTTGTGACAGTATAAAAGACTGTGCCTATTTCATACTACGTCTTGCTGCCACGTCTCATATCAATACTCACTGAAGAAAGGAAGGTATCCATTGAAAAATATTTTTTTAACTCGAATTTCCATTTTTACTGTAGTCAAAGCCAAACGTGGAAAATATACTTTTACCTTGATAGAGCTCCTCATTATAATTGCGATCATCGCTGTATTGGCGGGAATGTTGCTGCCGGCTTTGAATAGAGCCCGTGAAAAGGCCCGCGCCATCAGCTGTTCCGGGAATCTGAAACAACTGGGAGTTGTTTATCACATGTATCTGAGTGATTATGACCGCCCGCCGCATCCTGATTACCTGAAAGATCATACCGAACGATGGTTGTCCTGGCATTACCTCATTTCATCCTATCTGGGAATTCGCGCGGGGATTTCCACAGCCAATTACGGCAAGTGGTGCAGGGAAAACACATTTTCTCGAACCTCTTTGATGTGTCCCTCCCTTCCAGACGGGATTCCTCCTAATTCCGACGGTACTAACGCTCCGGGATATAAATATTCCATGAACCGTTATTCAAAAACAGAACATCAACTTTCCGACGGCAATACCTGGTACAGAAACACTTCTTCTAATATGATCTTTGTCGATGGAGACGATGATTCCAAGTATGACATCTTATACTGGAGACGTCTCACCAGACATTACGGTGACAAAGCATACGGACAGGCGGAAGGAATTCATCAGAAAGCCGTCAATATAACATGCCTGGACGGACATGTCGAAAGCGTCAAATGCGTAACGGTTGCGATGTATGGGCAAATACGCACCGGCATATCATCAACGTATAATTCGATTTTTGACAAGTATTGGAAGTAATGGCATCCGGAAACAGCAATATCCCGGCTCATGGGAGGCGGCATTATGCGGAAACGATCCGCCAGACAGACTTTTATGCCGTCCGATACTCTCTTGTATTGAACCGCCTCTCATACTCATAAGGATGTCATATAGCCAGGCGTTCACATCCGTGATCGACGCCGCCGGCATTATCCTGAAATCCATGGGACGCACGAAACCGTATCAGGCCGTAAAAAACAACCCCTGCAACTGGTAAATACCAGCGGCAGGGGCGTTCGACTCGATCACAACAGATCAAGAGAGATTATTTCTTTACCTGATTGTTTTCAAAGTACTCGATGAGCTCCTTCGGAAGCTGCGGGATATCCTGGCGGTTGCAGCCGTGGCGCATCGAATAATGTCCGAGGACACCGGTCGCGACAGAGTTGCGGGCGGCAATCGGGGATGTATTCGTCTTGGCTCCGTGCATGACAAAGTCAAGGAAGTTGTCCACGATCGGGCCGTCCGCGCCGCCGTGTCCGCCGACCGCCGGCTTGATATGATAGATGATATCCGGCGTGGAGCGAGGGCCGCGGCGGGTCCAGACATGAACATAGCAGTCTCCGCTGTCACCGATATTTTCGACTCTGCCTTTCGTGCCGATGAAAGTGTAGTTGCGTTCGGCATCCGGCGCGTAATGGCACTGGAGATAAGTCGCCTGAGCGCCGTTTTCCATCTGCATCATGATCATGTTGTGATCTTCCACGTCGATGATCGGGGAAAATCCGGTCTGTTCAAGCGGCGGGTACTGGGCAGGATCCCATTTCGCGCATCCGGGCGTTTCGGGAGAACGTCTGCCGCACTTGTCGTAAACGGAGAGCATACCCATACCGACAACGGACTTTGTATAGGTTCCCATCAGCCAGTGCATGACATCGATGTCATGTGCGCCTTTCTGAAGAAGAAGACCGTTGGAGTAGCGCTGTTCGGAGTGCCAGTCACGGAAATAGGCGTCGCCTCCGTAACCGATGAAGTGTCTTGTCCAGCCGATCTGGACATCGCCGATGATGCCGGACTGAATGATCTCTCTCATCTTGAGGACAACGGGAAAGTGACGCATATTGTGCCCGATGAACAGTTTGGAACCGGTTTCCATCGCAGTCTTGAGGATGCGGTCGCAACCTTCGATTGTGATCGCCATCGGCTTCTCAAGATAAATCGCCTTGCCCGCTTTCAGAGCGTCGATCGCCATTTCTTCATGGAGATAGTCGGGTGTGGAAATGAAAACCGCACCGATTTCATCCATTTTCAGCAGTTCCCTGTAATCCTCGAAAATCCTGGCTTCCGGGAATTTTTCCTTGAATTCCTCTCTGGCTTTCGGCGCAATATCTGCGCCGGCAACGATCGTGACACCCTTTTCAGGCTGATGCGCCTGCCATCCGTTGTGACCGCGTCCGCCGGTCGCGATAAGACCCACTTTCAATGTTTCCATTTCCAAAAAAACTCCTTTGATAGGTTAGTTATTTGATTGCTTTTTTCCGCTTCCATGATATAATGTAGTATTTTAATGGGAAACATCAAATAAAAAGATTGATTTATTACAATAAAATCCATGAATAAAATACAACAAAGGATGAGCAATCTTGACTGAAACAACTCTTGAAACAGTGCGGCAGGCACCGTTTCCGTTTCAGCTTTTCGCCGCAACGGAAGCCGTGGCAAACAGTCGCACAGGAAGCATCACGCGCAAGAATTATGAGCTCTGCACCGTTGAATATGTCAGTGCCGGTGCCGGCGGGCTTGAGATCAACGGGCATTCCTATCATCCTGTAAGAGACAGCGTTTATGTGCTCTCGCAATACAGCACGCACACCTACTGGCCGGACCGCAACGATCCCTGGCAGAAACTTTTCTTCGTCATCAGCGGCGATATGATGCATTATCTGCTGAAGGCATACCGTCTGGAGGAGGTCTATTATATTCCGAACTGCCCCGGATTGAAAAAGCATTTCGAGGCAATGTTCACGGTCAACCACAACTCACCCGACTCCAATCAGCAGGCGGCGCTGATTTTTCACCAGTTTGTGGAGGAGGCAGCCCGCATCGTCTATGGAATGCACACAAAACTGCCGCCGGAAGTCGAACAGTTGAAAGGAGCGCTGGATGAGGCTCTGGAAGGCGGTTTCAATCTGGAGGAATATGCAGGGAAACAGGGATTTTCAGAAGCTCATCTGATCCGCTCGTTCCGTCATGCGTTCAATACGACCCCCTATGAATACCTGATGAACAAGAAGATCGAAATGGCGAAGCGTCTGCTGCTTTATTCCAAGCTTTCCGTCAAGGAAATTGCAGCCCAGCTCTCTTTTTCGGACCAGTATTACTTTTCCAACTATTTCAAACGGAAAACCGGAACCTCGCCTCGCAGTTTCCGCAACCAGTTTCCGGCAAAAGTTCAACTGCCGCCGCTGGAGGAAAAGCCACGTCAGGAAACATACCGACCCTGTCCGGAGTTTTAAAGATTGCGAGAGGGCGAGAGGGCGAGAAGATGTTTGATTTCTTTTCATGAAAAAGAATATCCGAGGGAGTTGGAGATCATTGCAAAATCTACGCGGCAAGGTATATTGATCAGGTTGCAGAAAAACCGGAACAGAACATAAAAACTGACTCCATCACATTCTTTTTGTCTTTTGCGTCCTTTCCGTTTTTTTGCTGTTCTTTAAGTTTTTATGATGAAAAGAGGTTATTGCCATGCACAAAATCGCTGTTATTACAATCGGAGCCGTTTTTCTTTTTCTGCTGGCGGCATTGATAAAATCAAAAAAAATTACGGAACGGATGTGTTACTGGATCGTCTTCATAATCGCACTGGGAGCAGTCGGTGCGCAGTTCCTGTTCCCCGGTCACATCCATGCAAAATGGGTTTTCCCGGCATTCGCGGCAATCTGCGGGCTTCTGCTTCTGAAAGAATATTTCGCACCGAAACCGGAAAAGAAAACGGAAAAAGACACGAGCAAATGACTTCGCCATTTCAGGGCGTTTTTCTTTCCGGAATGAATTGCCCCGATGCAAAAAAGCATACGGGACATCGGGAAATTTCGCCTGAGTCAGGACTGAAAATCCTGCACGATTGTCTTTTTTGCGATGCAACGCATCGCGGTATCAAACCAATTTTCTTGAATGAACGGCATTCCGGAAGAATACTGAAATGATTTTAATCGAAGATGGATCTGGTTCCCTGTTTCGCGATTTCCACATTGTCCTCCCACATGGCAAGCCCGGTGGCAAGATCCGTCAGAACCATGTGGATGAAGAAATAAGACTCCTCGGTCCGCCCCGAGCGTCTCTGCTGCTGGACAATCTCGCCGGAAAGGCTCATATCGGGGGCAATCACGGTACCGCGTTTCTGGACTGTAGACTGGTTGAAAAGATCATCGTTCTCAAGCTCGCGCACTTGACGCACCGCCGTCTCCTCCGCGCCTTTGGCGCCGACTGCCGTCGTCACGACCGCCTGTCCCGACCGCAGAACCGCCTGCCGTATCTTATCGGTCAGAATACGGGTGTTGACGCTTTCCGTCGTGCTGTTTTTGACATTGCTGATCATGAGAATCGTCTTGCGACCGTCGGCACGTTTCATCGCGCCGGATTCCAGCATGGAGTTGATGCCTTTTTCCGCCGCAATCTGCCAGTCTTTGAAGTCAATCTGATGAACCGTCGTGATTCCCTGATTGGAAGCGGTGTCGATCCTGACCGGAGCGGAGCCGCAGCCGGCTGCCCCCAGAAGGACAACAACAGCGGCGGATGTTGAATAAAACTTGTGATTCATAAATCAAATCCTTTCTGTAATTGATTAATTTTCCTTGAAGCTGATGAAGAAATCTTTGCAGTTGGCGTTCGGCGCCACGGACTGGATGTATTTCACTTCCCCGGGCATCAGGATTTCGGGCAGCCAGACGCTTGACGCAGTATTGACCTTCATGCCTTTTGCGTCAAGCCAGTCCACCTTGTAAGAGATATGATACGGGTTCGCTCCCATGATGTCGCTCCAGAGCTCGGACCAGAATCCGTAGCGGTTGCTTCGTATCTGAACCTGAAGCTTCATGAGCCCCGAATCGGTCGTGGCTTTGTTGATCGCCAGAATCGTAATGCGGTCGCGGCAATAGGAATCGGTTGAGAAATACTGGCTGTTGACATACTCCCTCTGTGCTGTTTTATCCGTGTTTTCCAGTGTGTTTACCGAATCCTGACAGGCGCACAGCGCCAGCATCATTCCCCCCAGCACTGCCGGCAGAACGATCGTCTTTCTGCATTTTTTCATGGTTTTTTCTCCTTTTCCGGTTATCTCATTTATTCAAAAATCGAATGCGTTCCCTGTTTCGCGATTTCCACATTGTTCTCCCAGAGCGCAAGACCCGTTTTCAAGTCCGTCAGGACAAGATGAAACACGAAATAACTCTCCTCCGTGCGCCCCTGAACCGTCGTCTGCTGGGTAATTGACCCGGACAGGCTCAAATCCGGCGCGATGACGGTGCCGCGTTTCTGAACCGTCGACTGGTCGAAAAGATCGTCGTATTCCTTGTCGCGGATCCGCCTCACGGCAAGATCGATATTGCTGCTGTTGCCAATCGCGGAAGTTACGATCGCCTGTCCCGAAGCCAGAATCGCCTGACGCATCTTCGCCGTCAAAAGCCGTGAATCAAGATGCTGAAGCGTATAGTTGCGGATGCGGCTGATCATCACGACATTTTTTCTGCCGTCCGCACGTTTCAAAGCACCGGATTCCAGCATGGCGCTGATGCTGTCCGCCGCGGCTTTCTGCCAGTCGCGCGGATCAATGGAGCTGATTGTCGTCAGGTCCTCATCCGACCCGATTTCGATCATGCGCGCCGTCGTGCCGCAGGAGGTCATCAGAACCAGCATCAGTGTGAAAAAAATCAATTTCGGCATAAAAGCGTCTCCTCCTTAATCGCTTGATTCCCATACATGCGGGACATAGGCATTATCCAGTTTGCGAATAAAAATCACGGCACGGTGCGTTTCTGGCTTGAGCACAACCGTCTGTGTCCGGTCAAGAGCAAGCGTAACTTTCCGGTCTTCCGGAATCGGAAAATGCGTCACCATGAAACGGCGCGGGACCGTCGCCCAGCGCCGCCAGTCGGAATCGTTCATGGAAATGTCTCTGGTTGCTGCGACAGCGGCGGCAGCGGCGGCGACGGCGATTGCCTTTCCTTCATAATCAGGAGCGGCAATCGCGGCGGCAAGAGAAGCTTTGGCGGCGGTATGCGCCTGCGTCTGTTTCCTGATTGCGTTCACGGCGCGGCGGATCATCTCCGGCATCGTCAGTTGCCAGTATTCGTCATTGAAAATCTGGTGCAGATCAGCCAGAGCATACAGTGGTTCCTGTCTGCCGCCCGCCGAAACCGTCACGGTGCTTGCAGGCATGGAAGACGCCTTTTCCAGAATCGGGAACCGCCATTTCGCAGGCACCATGCCCGGAATCTGAAAGGAAACGGAACGCGTTGTCCATGCGGGAGCACGCCCGTCGGCGACGATTACGAACACAATATCGTCGCAAAGGGAATAACTCCACGGGGCGGCATTCTTCAAACTGTCCGGATACGGCTCGTCGAGAAGTTTCAGGACGGTAGCATAATCCCTCCGGATGAGTTCGTTTCCCGACTGCATTTCATAAAGATACTTCAGATCAATCGCGGCTTCATCCCAGTCATTATCCCAGTAATAGGCAACGGCGGACAGATAAAACGCCAGCGGATGAAACATCGCGCTGTAAACAGGGCGGCGCAGACTGTTGTATTCCTGATAATCCGGCAGGACCTTGACCAGCCCGAACGCGGAATTGTTTGTCTTATCGTCAAAAACTTCCGTCTTCATCCGGTAAGGCGGCACATCCCTGCCGGAATTCTTACGGTTGTATTCCAGCATCGCCTTGTCCGCATCATTCAGCAGAAACCGGTACTGGCTCTGCCTCATGCGGCGAATCTCCACAAGGGCATCCTCGAACTGGTCTTTGGAGAGATAGTCGAAAAATTTGAACATGCTCAAGAGAATGCGGTCGCTCCGGAATCCGCTGTAAGACGCCCTGCCGGGGGACTGCAAATCCAGTTTCCCCTGGGAGTCATGAAGATACAGCAGCTTTTCCGCGCGCCGGAGATGCTTGAGCGATTCCCCGTATTTTCCCGCATCCATGTTTGCCGACCCGGCTTCGATATGCCAGAGAAGCGCATTCCCGCCGGTCTCCCCCTGAAATTCATCGCTCATTTCAGACGCTTTCACGGAAGCCTCATCCAGCCGGTTGGAATAGTAAAGCCCCGCGACATGCTCCTGATCAGCCTGAGTGTAAACCGTGCCGCACGCGGATAACAGCAGAAGCGCAATGCCTCCCGTCAGGCACAACGCAAGACGTCCCGCTGTCCTTTTTCCAGCCATCCCCTGCCCTCTCCTACTGCGCCATCGGATACGCCGGCGGCGGTTGTGCGGCAGGAGCCTGCGCCTGTTTCCGGCAAGCGGCGCCAACTGTAAAATCAGCGGCTTTCCCGGTCACGATCGACGCAGTGCTCAACTCCGGCTGAACGGAATTCACACGGACCGTTCCCACCATCTTTTCCGCCTGCCCGATCACTTTTTTCGTCACAGGATGCACGATCCCCGCGCTCCTGGCATAAACCAGGAAAACATCTCCCGTCTTTACGCCGCCGAGGGAGCCGCGCGTCAGATAGACCTGCCCGCCGTCCACTCCGGCGACGAGCACCGGATCGACCTGCTCCAGAATGGTTCCGGTCAAAGCGGCAACGGCGCGGTCAAGAAGTGCGTTCGTATAATCGGCGGCGGTCCAGTCGCGTTTCTCCGAAGCGGGAATTTCCGTGGAGCGCATTGTGAACTTGAAATCTCCGGAGGCAATGACTTTGCCTGTCTTCACTTCCAGCAGCTTGAAATTCGCCTGAACGGTCGACACGATTCGGGAATTGGTTCCGGCAATCTGCGTCGAACTTGAGATCAGATTGTTCTCCAGGCGCGTCAGGTTCAAAACAAGAATATCGTCCGCCACGGACATCTGCGCAATCCTGGAATACTGCCCGCTGTCCGCGAGTTCGAAATCAACCATTCCGGACTCCGCAACGATCTTGTCGAGATCGGCACGTTCCAGCAGTTCAAAAGCGCCGCTTCCCCGAAGCGAACTGCCCAGCTTGCTCCCGAAAGCAGCGGCATCCGCCGGGGAAATGTTTCTGCCGGCAACTTTCACAGGCAGGATTGCAAGCTTGCGGACGGCATCCGCGCCTTTGGCGAGAAGCCCCATTTTATCCAGCGCAATCTCCATACGCGCAATCAGTTGCGCAAAAGAAACGGCATCGACAACCGCCTTTTTCTCCGCATCAACTTCCCCGGTCGTGCAGTTGACAAGCATGAAACTCATCGTGTATTTATTTCCGAGCTTCGCCACGGTATAATGCAGGAGCAGATTCACACCGGAAACCTTGCCGAAACGCGCCAGAGTCCCGCGGTCATCGACCAGCCCCGATTCCGTCTGGAACTGATTCTCACGGAGAATCGCCTCCAGAGCGGAGCGGGTCACGACATTGAACTTTCCATTGAGTTTCGCCTCAATCCGGCTGGTGAGAGCCTGAATCTCATTTTCAGAAAGCTTCGCGCGGTTGTCCGAAGCCACCGCAATTTTTTCCCTCGTCGCCGCGCCCAATGCGCCGCCGACGACAAACAGACAAAGAAACAGTAACGATTTCCACATGATCCACACCCTCTTTTCTTATTTTTTATCCACGGCAAAACGTGCATTCATCGCTTCAGCGGTCTGCCTGAGCGCATCTTTCATGAGATCCTGAAAAAGCGAATCATTGACCGTCTGCGCAAATTTTGTATTCATCAGGGAGCGTTCCCCCGTGACGATTTTTGCAAATACAATCTGATTGGTCTTGAGGTCAATCACTTTCACAAGCACATCCAGTGAATAATTCACCCGGTCCGTCTTGACGCCGTAACCGGAAAATTTCTTATGTTCCGTTTTCAGATCGGCAACCGTTCCGATCAGGACATGAGTCGCCCCGCTTTTTTCGGAGAATTCCCGAATCCGCTGATCGGCGTCATCCGCAGTCTGGGCGCGCCCGAAATCCAGAGATTTCAACGCAGATTCGATTCCCTCCCGGTTCACAAGAGAAAAAGTCTCCGGATATTCCCCCAGATAACCGGCCATATATTCCGCGCCGATTACAACGGGACGCTGTTCTGAATTCAGAATCTTCCTTGCCAGAGCCTCTCTTGCAGCACGGTCACGGGCATTTTCCTGAAGTCCCTGCCCGATTGCCGTCATTGCGCCGGCACCGGCGACACGAGCATCAATCATTCTCACAAACCCCTGCATCCGGTCGTCGATGCTCTGACGGTCCGCATTGCTGAGAATCCCTTTGTAAGCGGTATCCAACGGTTTGTCTTTCATCAAACGCAGTTTCTGCCCGACGAGATCGATGCAGGTGAAATCCAGCACCGCGATCTTCATTTTCGGAGCCGTCTCCGCCTCCGGCGCTTTCCGCGCATCCGCCGCCCCCAGTCCGAACACAGCCGCCATGCAACATACGGCAAATCCTCTTTTTATCATCGCCAACATTTCTCATTCCTCCGTGTTATGATTCAAAGACACTGATGACATCCACCGCGATCTTCAAACGGCTGCGTTCCTTGTACAGACGTCCTTTCATCTCGCGCCCGTTCCTGAGAACCAGCACCACCCGGTACGAGCCGTCGGGAAATGTTCCGTCCAGCTTCACCATGGCGCATTTCGTTTCAATGCCGCGATCACGCAGACCGCGAGTCGCGATTTTCGCAAGATCGGCACTTTCCAGTTCCTGCTTTGAGATTGCGGCGCCGGGCTGTGCATAAATCCTGCGTTCCGGGATGAAAAGAAGAAAAGCGGCAAGCAGAAGCGCCAGCAGGACAATCACTCCGGCAACAATTACAACTGATTTTTTCATATACTCCACTCCCGGCTGATATTTCATCCGGTAAAATATCCGGTATGGACTCCAATTTCAAGCGATCTTTGCAGACTCCGGAATATTTTTCATGCAAAATTGCAAACAAGTTGTAACGAATATACCGTCTGCATTGTATATCCTGCAAAAGAGAAATTGCTGTGAAGCACCTTTTGTTTTACCATGAAAACTATTTTTCTTAATTTTTTTTCTAAAAAAGACCTTGACGCTTTATAAAGCATGCATTATAATATATACCAGTAACATAAAAACCAGGATAGTGGTAAGCATGAAAAAAGCAATATACCGTACTATTGCAGAAGAACTTCACACCGCGATCAGTAATGGCGATCTGAAGCCGGGAGACCGGGTATGGTCTGTCCGGGAAATAGAAGAACGCTATAATGTCAGTCATATTACCGCATTGCGTGTATTCCGTGAACTAGCGGCAGAAGAAATCATTGTCCGCCATGACGGTTCCGGCTATTTTGTAGCTCCACCGGAAGCGAAATCCCGCAACAATGTCCTGTTCTGCGCTTTTCGTCCTTTGGTATCTTACAACGAATATGATAACTTCGGCAACCGGATCATCAGCGGTATCATGCTACGTTGCGTACAGTGCGGATTTGCTCTGCACATACCTCCGTCAGCGGTCTCCTTAAGTGGACGAGTCCCGACCGTAGCGGAAGTAGAGAGAATGGCTGCCGAGATCGCCGCATTCAAAAAACCGGGCGGAGTTATTTTTGATATGCGCTATTCGGATGAGATGCTTGAAAAATATCTGCTACCAGCTTGCGGCTCCACTCCTGCGGTTCTGCTCGGCCGCATGAGTGAACTGCCAGTAAAAACGGTCTCTCCGCCCATTCCTGAGTGCGGTAATGAAGCAGCGTTGCTGGCGCTGAAAACAAATGCGGAACAATTCATTATCTGTCCGGTTGTCGGTACTGCGGATCAGCAATTACTGGTTCGGTCTTTTCAGAAAAAACTTCTGGTTTCCGGAATTGATCCGGCAAAGATCATTCATGTTCAGGAAAAATACAGTACATCAGATATCGCAGCCAATATCAAGCTTGTCCGGAAAATTGCGGATTGTATTAGCAGAAAAAATAAGACTTTTCTGTTTTCACTCAATGATTTTCTGGGACGACGTCTCTGCACGGAACTCCTTGCAAGAGAGTTCCATCCGGGAAAGGACTTTGCACTTCTGACTTACGGCGGATTTGAGTTGACACACAATGAATCGCCAAGACTGACCTGTATCTCAATCAATCCTGAAACAATGGGCAGCAAGGCTGCTGAAGCACTGATTGAAAACAGCGATACAGATCAGAGAAAATATTACACGGATTACCGTATCGAACTGAATGATACATTTTAATATAAACGCAAACACAAGGAGCAATGTCATCATGAAAACACAGGTAATGGTCGGAAATCATCCGGGAAAAGTCGGAAATTTCACACTAATAGAACTTCTGATCGTAATTGCAATCATTGCGATTCTGGCAGGTTTGTTGCTTCCAGCCTTGAATATTGCAAAGGAAAAGGCACGGACAACAAGTTGTGCAAACACTCTAAAGCAATATGGATTGGCCTCACGCTATTATTCCGATGATTACAATGATTACGCTCTTCCTCTGAGCATGGGCAAGTATGGAAAATGGTTTTGGTCAAGAACCAGCGATGGTGGCTTTTTCAACTCTTATCTCAAGATCAACCAGAAAGGGGTGATTGGAGGACTTTTCATCGAAAGCGGGAAAAAATATATCGATCGCAAAAACGCCTGTCCATCTCATTCGTGGAAGCAGTTTGATGATGGGATAGGGGTCAACGATAAATATTTGTCATATGGTCTGAATAAATTCGTATCCAATCGCGACAACATTGCGGACTATACCCCCAGGTATCCTAAATGGTCTGGAATTCATTACCCGTCCAGATTAAGTTTCATGCTGGAAACCTATTACATTAATTATAATTACAATACTCTTATAAAGGGAGGCAACCGCAATGACGGGACTGTATCATTCCGCCACAACAACAAAGCCAATGTGCTTTTCGGTGATCTTCATATTCAATTAATGGGGCCATACCAGATTCCATCCAACAATATCGACACCTCAAATGCCTGGAAATGCAAATTCTACCAGCCGATAAGGCGCAACCCCACCGATACATGGCCGGATTGGAAAGGTTGAAAATCTTTTTTTGAAAAACAATTGCACGGAATCCGCAGTTACCACGTATCTGCTTTTCGCACCCTTTTCAGAAAACTTGTCATAAAAAATATCATAGGAGGATTATATGAAAGAATATGTGCAACTTGTATGTCTGTTGTTGTTTTGCTACGGCGGTATTTTGAAAGCTGAGAATTTGGAAATTGTTTCTGCCGGCAAATCGGACTATCAGATCGTTTTGCCGGACCGTAGCGACTCCGAGGAAACTGCGGAATATCTGAAAGAGGCAGCGTCTGCCTTGCAAAAAGCGTTTCAGGAAGGTGGCAATGTCATGTTGCCAGTGGTACTGGAATCGTCGCGCAATCCGAAACGTCCAGGTATCTACATCGGAGATACGGCAATGACCCGGAAAAACGGGATCAAAGCATCGGAGTTTCAGAATTTCAACAGTGTCATTGCGGTCATTGGAAAGAATGTTTTTCTAGCCGGATGTGATCGTCTGGTTTCGATTCATACCAATCGCCATGTCACAAGGAAGGAGTACCGGCACTACCGTTGCAAACTGGGGTCAGTCAAAGCCACAGTTGAATTCATGCGACGCTATCTCGGAAGTCGCTTCCTGATGCCAGGTGAAACAGGAACCACAACACCTGCATTTCAGAAATTGAATCTGAAGCAGGGTGTGGACCAAATACAGCCCTTGCTTCTGTTTGCAGCCGGGCGCCCGACAGAACTAATGTATGACTATGCGAACGCTTCTTACGGATATGGCGATTTTTACAGTTACGGCGGACATTCTTACTACAGCGCTGTCAGCGCCTCACTGTATGCGGAAAAACATCCTGAGTATTTCCGTATGGAGGAAGGCGGTAAGCGTTCTGCGGCAGGTGGGCATCTCTGTATCTCCAATCCACAGGTGCAGGAACTTTTTTATCAGGAAATTCTTCGTCGCTTTGCCGATGGTGCAAAGGTTGTCCAGCTGGCGCAAACGGATGGTTACATTCCCTGTCTCTGCCCAGAGTGCGCAAAACTCGGCGGATCCACTCCCGGAGAGAAGATTTGGTTCGTCCACAGAAAGCTTGCCGAACGACTGTATCGAGAGTTTCCAGACAGAAAGCTTCATATCCTGGCTTATGTGGATACGGCACGTCCACCAGTCAGTTTCCGTGAATTTCCTCCGAATGTCATCATTGAACTTTGCACCTACACGGAAAGCAATCTCCGCAGATGGAGTCAATACCGGGTCGATGGCGGATTTACTGCATATATATACAACTGGGGCTGTTATAATCAGCCAGGCTTTACTCCGAAACGCACACCAGAGTACTGCATTGATCAGGTCCGCATGTTCCGGGAATACGGAATCAAAGGGGTTTACCGTTGCGGATTCGGGGAAAATTTCGGTCTTGAAGGCCCGATCTACTATTGCTTCGGTCAGGCTCTGGAACGGGATAATGTCAGTGCGAAAGAGCTGGCTGATGAATATTACCGGTATGCGTATAATGAAGTCTATGTCCCGATGCGCGCGTTTCATGAGTTGCTGAACAGACAGGTCGCAATCTATTCCCGCTTGGCTGGCGACAGCGAAATTTCCGGCGACTCGACTATCGCCAGCCTGTTGCCGCGCGATCCCCGTGCCCTTCTGACAGCACTGTATCCGGTTGGGATCTTGAACACATTGGAAAGCAAACTCGCGGCAGCAGAGCGGAATGCTCGGAATCTCAAAACGATACGGCGCCTGAAACTTGTCCGGCTGGAGTTTGACTACCTCAAGACTTTGTTGCTGGCGCTCCATGAATATCAGCACTATCAGGCTGCACCCAATTCGGGAAATTTTGAGCATCTGGTGTTGCGAGTCAAACAATTCAGAAAATTTGTCTTGGACCGTTATGATGCCAAAAAACGCATCAAAGGCTTTCCTGAATGGCCGGAACTGCAGATATTCGGAAATCCGCCCATGAACATGTTGCTCAGCAACGGACGCCTGAGCGCTTCCATCGGTTCGCCATTCTGCTGGGATATGGATGCCCTGCAAAAAATCAACTATCTGCCGGGAGCAAAAGTATCCTCTTTGACCGTCCTCCGCACGTCCTCTATTCCGGAATTCAATGAATTCGAATCGGGAAACTGGAAAAAGGCTGAATGGAATCACCTGAATGGGATTCAACTGGGAAAAATCAAGGAAAAAAGCAAATTCAAAGTGCTGTATGATAAAGATAATATTTATTTTGCATTCATCAGCAAACTGGCTCCTGAGAAAAAATACAATCCTGTCGGCAAGGACGGCACAGCTTGGGCAACGGACTGCCTGGAAATTATGATTGATCCTGACGGAATGCGCGAAAAGTTCTTTCATTTTATCTGGAATCCTGTCCAGAATTCCACATGGGACGGTGCCTACGGGCTGATCAAAGATCCTCTGCACCCGAAATACGATGCGGACGATATCTTGTGGAACGGGAAATGGAGCTATCGAACCAGACGGGAAGGCGGTCTGTGGTATTCACTGGTCACAATCCCTTACAGCACCTTGCAAACGACACAACCCGTACCGGGAAGCGTCTGGTGCCTGAACGTAGCGCGGGAAGGATTTAAAATCGGGGGCAGAATGTATTCGGAACTCTCACTCTGGTCGCCGAATTTTGAAGATATGAGAATCAATAAAAACCGAGAATCTTTTGGGGAAATGCATTTCAAATGAAAAATCTGCTCGCTATACTGTGTGTGTTGTTATGGTCCGCAATCTCCGGCGCGGAACTCACCATTGCAGAAAATGGGAAATCGGACTACGAGATCGTTCTACCGGATGGGAATAACGAATTAAGTCCATTCTATGCCGAAGCCGGCAGGATGATCTCCGACAGCATCCGGAGTGCAAACGGTACGATTCTTCCGGTCATACAGGAAAGTCGCCGCAGCCCCGGAAAAAAAGCCATTTTTATCGGACCAGTCAAGGCATTGAAAGATTGCATGCCATCGGGATATTGGGAATACCGGATCAAGAATCAAAATGGAAATATTTACCTGTATGGTACGGATCATCTCTGGAATAAGAAAAGAGAAAAAAAACATGACGCATTTGTCCTGGGAAGCTGCAAAGCGGCCGCTGTATTTGCAGAACATTTTATCGGAGCCGCTGTCCTGCTACCCGGAGACAAAGTCTCAGTTTTACCGAGAAAAAAAATTACAGTGCCTGCAGATTTTCAAATACAGAAGAAACCTTATTTTCAGTATAATTTTTCAGTTTCCAGATCCGGGGGGCTCTGGTATGACCTGTATAACTCACGTCTACCGCATTCATGGTATGCTTCATATGGAGGACACTCGCATAATTTTGCCATTCTACGCGATAAATATGCTAAAACACATCCTGAATATTTTGCCATGTCCCATGGGAAACGTCTTCATCCTCGGCTTTATTCAACGCAATATTGCCTTTCCAATCCTGAAGTCCAAAAGCTGATCCTGCAAAATGTGATTGAACGTCTGGATCAGGGATTCGAGTCTGCGCAACTGGCGCAGTCCGATGGTTTTCATTGGTGCGAATGTGAAACCTGTGCAAAACTTTTCGGAGAGTCAGATTCATCTGAAAAATTGTGGATTCTGCATCGCGACATTGCCGTGAAAGTCGCAAAACTGCGTCCAGGGAAAAAAGTCTGTATTCTCGCATACGGTCCGACCGTTTATCCGCCAAAAACATTCGACACATTTCCCGAAAATGTCATCATCGAACTGGCACCTGCTACGGAAAAACAGATCGCTCAATGGAAAAGAGTAAAAGTCCCAGGAGGTTTTTCCGCCTATATTTATAATTGGGGTTGGTATCAGTCTTCGGGGTTCACTCCGAAAATGAGTTTTAGACAACTGCAAAAACAGTTGCAGCTGTTCCGGAAAAATAATATACGCGGTATCTATACCTGCGGATTCGGCGAACTGCCAGGACTGGAGGGACCGGCTTATTTCATCTGGAATAAACTACAGGAAGATGAACAGAAACAAATTACGGATCTTTTGGACTTCTACTGCAAACGCACATTCGGCATGGCAGCGGATTCAGCAGTTCAGTTCTACACTCTTCTTGACAGGCAACTCCAAAAAACAGAAGATGAAGTAGAAGATTTCACAAATCCGGCAATGCTCCGCCCTGAACACCAATCAAAACTGATCTGCCGCCGTTACCCGCCGGAAGTAATGGAACAGTTGGAAGATTACCTGAAAAAGATGGAGATAAATGCCGGGAATCTTTTGAGTGTCCGCATTTTACGTTTGGAATTTGATTATCTGAAAACAACTGTAAATGCATTGATGGCATACAGAAACTTTCTGGATTCACGGACGGATGAGAATTTTGCTGAACTGCTCGACACATTGGAAAAACGTGAACATATGATTGGAGAACTGCCGCATAATCAGCACTCTTTGGGATATCTGGAGGGTATCCGCCTGTTCGGAGGTGCAAAATTCACGGAACTGCTTGCCGGAGGCAGATTGTATGGCAAAGTCTCCTCACCGTTCTGCTGGGACTGGAGATGGATGCGTCAAAATCAAGTCAAACCCGCCGGACGGCGAATTATACCGAACAATCATCCGCAAATGCTTTTTCAACAGGGACTGCATCCTCTTTCCAAAGAAATCACCAGTAAACCAACCATAATCTCCTGCACTGCGGATGACAGAAATTTTCAGATTGTCTTTTCCATGCCGGAAGAATCGGAAAAACAATTGATGAACAACGGGTTCCATGTTTATTTCTTCCGAAAAAATGGCGGATGGCGTGTCAGCGCCGGATTAAGTATAAAAGGTCCCTGGAGCTATCTTTCCCGTTTGGAAAAAACATCTGCAGAGAACAATGAAAAAGGAAATGTATTCAAACAGATTCATGCTCCCGCATATACGGTTCGGACAACATCCGGAAAGCAGGGATTTACGGCAAAACTCACTATTCCCTGGAAAACAGTCGGAGGCACACCTGCCCCCTGTGAAAAGATCGGATTCAATGCAGTCCGGATTAATAAGAATACAGGTATTGCTTATGTTTGGGAACAGACACAGAAACAGGAAAATTATTCAAACCGTTTGGATGAATACGGAACACTCAATATGGACAGGTAAAACAAGACGCCGGAAAAGATATCCTGCGATGCTGAGAATTTGTCCGGCAGACACTTGAATCCGGAGTGTCTTTTGTTCTGATCGAACCGGGACAAGGCATCATGGTGCTGACGGAAAAGGTTATCGAAGAATATGGACTCAAATGATTATGCTTTGCCCGTATTCGGGTTCTGCTTGCCAGAAATATGTTCCACGTTCATTTTCAGAATCGTAAGCATATTCATCATTCTGTCCGGCGCCTTCAACTCGTGCCCGGCGTCAAAATGTTTCATAAGACAGGAGAGCGCCGCCCTCTTTTCCGGCAGGGACTCTGCCAGTTCCAGCGTCCCTTCCAGAACGACGGAGCGGTAATGGGCAGTCCACTTACAGCTTTCCGGTCCGGCGGAAACCACCCTGACGCCGCTTTCCACCATGAAACAGGCGGCAGGATTTTTTCTGATGCAGTCGAGCTTGCGTCCCTCCGGCGCACAATGGAAATAAAGCGTAATCCGGCTGCCGTCTGCGGTAAAACCATAATTCAGGGCGACAAGATAGGGACGCCCGCCGTCCACAAGCGCGAGATGCCCGTATTCGGCATCCCGGAGAATTTCAATCATTTCGGCAATATCATCAATTCTCCGTTCGGAGCGCCTCATTTTTCGCGGTTCGTCCATTTCCTGTTCTCCTTAGTTCCTGTTCCGCTTTTCAACCGGTGCGACGGATAATATATCCCGGCAAAAAATAAAAAACAACTTGCAGAAAAGGAGAAACGGGCGTATGTTTGCCATGTATGAAGAAGAAAACCGTTCCGAATGGAGAGGACCGATGCTGAATATACTGGTTGTCGATGACGAGTCGAATATACGAAAGACATTGATGCTGTGGCTGAAATCCCACGGGCAGCAGGTGCGTCAGGCGGAAAACGCCAGAAACGCCCTTGAGGAAAACCGCAACAGCAAATTCGACCTTGTCTTCCTTGATTTGAGGCTTGGCGACGACAGCGGGCTTGACCTGATCCCGAAACTGCTGGCGGATTCCCCGTGGCTCAAGATCTGCGTCATTACCGCATACTCCTCCATTGACACCGCGGTTCAATCCATGCGCCTCGGCGCGTTCGACTATATCGCCAAACCGTTCAACCCGGAGCAGATCAACCTCATCGTGGCAAAGGCGGAATCCGCTCTTGTCATGGAAAATAAGATCAACTCTCTCACCGAAGACCTGAAAAGCCTGCATCCGGAAGCCGTTTTCTCCTCGCATAATCCGAAAATGCAGCGCACGCTTGAAATGGCGCGGCAGGTGGCGGATTCCGAAGCTGTCGTGTTGATCCGGGGTGAAAGCGGAACCGGAAAAACCATGCTCGCGAGGGCAATCCATTCATGGAGCAGGCGCGCGGCATATCCGATCGGGACAATCTCCTGCCCCACCCTGACGCCGGAACTGCTCAACAGCGAGCTGTTCGGACATGCCCGCGGCGCATTCACGGGCGCCGTCAGGGACAACCCCGGGCGCATTGCCGCATGCGACAACGGCACATTGTTCCTGGATGAAATCGGCGATCTGCCGCTGTCGATTCAGCCGCAGCTTCTGCGTTTCATTCAGGATCACGAGTATGAACGGGTCGGAGAAGCTCAAACGCGCCGCGCCAATGTCAGGATCATCGCGGCGACCAATATGAATCTGGAAGAAGCGGTCCGGGAAAAGAAATTCCGCGAAGATCTTTTCTACCGCCTGAATGTGTTCCAACTGGAAATCCCCCCTCTGCGGGAACGCCCGGAGGATATTGAGGAACTGGCAAAGGGAATGCTTCTCTTTTTCGCGAAAACCAATCACAAACTCCTGCACGGCTTTTCACCGGAAGTGCTGGATGCGCTCCGTTCTTACTCATGGCCCGGCAATCTGCGCGAACTTCGCAATGCGATTGAGCGTGCCGCGATTCTGGCAAATTCCGAAACGGTCGAGCTCTGCCATCTGCCGGACACCCTGCAGAACAGCTCCTCCGCCGTGCGCTTCGGGGACAGCCCGACTCTGGCGCAGTTGGAGGAACAATACATCCGTCACGTCATCGCCACCTCGCTTTCGCTTCAGAAAGCGGCGGAAACACTCGGCATCGACCAGGCGACTCTCTGGCGCAAACGCAAAAGCTACGGAATCTGAGAAAGGTCAGGCGCGTTCCCGGAAACGTTTCGGAGTATCGCCCACACTGCGCCGGATCACGCGGGAAAAATAACTTTCGTCGGTAAAGCCGCACTCTTTCGCCACTTCCGAAACCGGAAGAATGGTCTCCTGGAGCAGAGACAGGGCGCGCTGAATCCGCATCCGGCTCAGATACTGGCTCGGGGCAATCTTCATTTTCTCCTGAAAGATGCGCCGCAGAGTGGAACGGTTCACCTTGAGCTGTTCCGCGATGGAATTGACGTTCAGATCCGGATCGCCGCAGTTTTCGCTGCAAATCCGGATCACCTCGCAGACAAGACGCCCCTCGCGCGTGGAACGGTCCTCGCGCCCCCCTGCCCTCGCGAGAATGGAGGATGCCACGGAAACCATCTCGCGCCACGCATACGGGCTCATCTCCTGAAGCAGTTCCTCCAGACGGATGAACAGTTCATGCGGACAGACTCCCGCGTGAAAACAGCGGTGGGGATATCCATAGGAACGCATGAAGTTTTCCGCCCCCTCTCCGTCGAAAGTGAACCAGCGGTATTCCCACCGTTCGGAAAGCGCCCCCTGAAAATGAGGCTCTCCGGGCATCCGGTAAAAGACATCCCCCGGATGCAGTATCTGCGATTCGCCGTCAACGATGAACTCGCCGTCGCCGCTGATCCCCCAGAAAAACTGGACAAACGGCTTGGCTCCGGCGGGAATCCGTTCGTAATACTTTTTCAGGCGGAGATAATGCCCTGCGGAGCGCAGGCAGAACGGCAGGGGAAGATCCGGCATGACATTCGGTTCCGGCCTGTGGATACATGAAAAGTTGTTCGGCTCCGGCGCTTTCAGCATATTATTTCACCTGAACTCAAGTTACTTCGTCACGAGATTGACCGGTTTCCCCGCAAGATACGCCCGGACATTTGCCGCGCAGACATCAATCAGGCGGCGGCGCGCCTCGAAAGACGCCCAGGCGACATGAGGCGTAATGATGCAGTTCTTCGCCGTCAGCATCGGATTGTCCGCAGACGGCGGTTCCGTTGACAGCACGTCAAGTCCCGCACCGGCAAGACGCCCGTTGTTCAGGGCATCCGCCAACGCCTTTTCGTCCACCAGACCGCCGCGCGCCGTGTTGATGAGGAGCGCAGTCTTCTTCATCAGTGACAATGTTTTTTCATTAACCAGCAATCTTGTCTCGTCCGTCAGCGGACAATGCAGGGAGACAATGTCACTTTTTGAAAACAGCATTTCCAGAGAAACGAATTCAGCAATATCGGATTCCTTCGGAGTCCGCGCCGCTGCCAGCACTTTCATTCCGAATGCATCCGCAATCTTTGCGACCGCCCTGCCGATGGAGCCGAAACCGACAACGCCGAGCGTCAATCCGGCAAGTTCGTGAGACTGTCCCAGCGAGAATGTGAAATCCCTGCACCGGCACCACTCCCCCTCCGCCACGGCGTCAGCATATTTTCCCGCGCGGTTCATCAGTTCCAGGATCAGCGCAAATGTAAGCTGCGCCACGGAGTCCGTACTGTATGCCGGCACATTGCTGACCAGAATCCCGCGCTCCTGCGCCGCCTGAATATCCACGACATTGTAACCGGTTGCCTGAACCGCGATATATTTCAATTTCGGGAGCTGTTCCATCACCCGGCGGGAGATCAACGATTTATTCGTCAGGATGATTTCCGCATCGGAGGCCCGCTCCACAATCTCCTGTTCGGAATCACAGCGCACATAAACACTGCAATCGCCCATCGCCTCGATTTCGCCCCACGACAGGTCTCCCGGATTTGCGGCGAAACCATCCAGAATCACGATCTTCTTGCGTTCCATACGTTACACCTCATTGATTGACCCTGCAATATAAATGCGCAAAGCGCCCGATTCAAATCATTTCCTCCCGCATTTTCTTGCAAAAGAGAGTTTCATGAATATATTATGTTGTTTACAGTCTGAAAATCAGGAAAGAACGGAACATCATGCTGCTTACCCTCCTTGCGGTATTCGCGAGAATCTTTTCCAACGCCTATTCCAATGTCGTCCAGAAACAACTGACTTCTCACGGCGAACCGTCGCTGAAAGTCAACTGTTTTTCTTATATCGCGCTTTCCGCAGTCATGATCCCGTGTCTGCCATTTCTCGAACTCGAAAAATTGGGAGCCGCATTCTGGACGCCGATGGCGGCGTCGGGAATTCTCGCGGCAGTCGGAAATGCGTGCCTGATCAAAGCGGTGAACTGCGGAGAACTCTCCGTGCTCGGACCGCTCAACTCCTATAAAGTCATCGTCAGCATGATCGTCGCTTTCTTCCTGATCGGGGAGATTCCGGGACTCTGGGGCATCATTGGAATTCTTCTGATTCTTGCCGGCAGTTTTGCGGTCATGCAGAAAAAACAAGGCGAGTCGTTTTCCGTAAAACTGTTTCTGCGCCCGGATATTCAGTTCCGTTTCTACGCGATTTTCTGCACCGCGACGGAGGCCGTTTTCCTGAAAAAGACAATCGCCGCCTCGAATCCGTTCACCTCGTTTGCGATGTGGTGCATCCTGAGTGCCGTATTTTCGACTCTGCTTTACTTCTGCAATACGGTTCTTGTCTATCTTGTCAGCCATAGACAGGAGGAAGCGGCGGAATGGGAAGAATACGACGGTTTTCCTGCGTATCATTCCGGTTATCATGACAAGATGTGGGAAACGGTGCGGCAGGCGTTTGCCCTGAACAGGAAATCTCTGCTTCTCCTGCTGGTGCTCGCCTCGACCACCGGCATCATGCAGTTTACGACAAACATCGTTTTCCGGAGAATGCAGGTCAGCTATGCCCTGGCTCTGTTCCAGCTTTCGGCATTATTGAGTGTTTTCTTCGGCGGTTTCCTGTTCCATGAAAAGGGACTCCGGCGGAAGCTGGCGGGCTCTCTTGTGATGGTCGCCGGAGCGGTCCTGATCATTCTTCTGTAAAAAAGATGAAATTATTTGCAATTCAACTGAATCCGGATTAGATTACTGTTTTACTGAAATAAATCACAGGTGAAATATTATGGCTGAACAACGTATTATCCTCAGCGGCGACGAAGCGGTCGCCGAGGCGGCTCTTGCCTGCGGAGTGAAACTCGGAACCGGATATCCCGGCACTCCCTCGACAGAGATTCTTGAACATTTCTCCGCCATCGGCGGCAATGCAGAATGGGCGCCGAATGAAAAAGTGGCAATGGAAGTCGCCTCCGGAGTCGCGTTCTCCGGTGCAAAAACGATTGTTACAATGAAGCACGTCGGAGTCAATGTCGCCGCCGATCCGTTGTTCACTCTGACCTATATCGGCGTCGAAGGCGGGCTTCTCCTCATATCCGCCGACGACCCGGGCATGGCGTCCAGCCAGAACGAGCAGGACAACCGTCTTTACGCGATTGCCGCCCAGATGCCCATGTTCGAGCCGTCCGACAGTCAGGAAGCCTACGATTTCACGATCAGGGCGCTTGAACTTTCCGAGCAGTTCCATGTACCGGCGATGCTCCGCATGACCACGCGCGTCTGCCACTCCCGCGGCATCGTGAACCGCTGGAAAGCCAAAGAAGCTCCCGCATCCAGAAACTACCGCCGCGCCGTCAGAGAGCGTGTCATGATCCCCGCGTTTGCCAAGGGAGCGCATGTCAGACTGGTCAACAACATGAAGGCGCTTGCGGAGTGGAATGAAAAATCCGATCTGCATCAGGTCTTCGGCCCGGAAAAATCCGATCTCGGCATCATCTGCGCCGGAGCCGCCTTCCAGCACGCGCGGGAAGCGTTTCCGGAAGCGCGCATTCTCAAGCTCGGCATGACATGGCCCCTGCCCTATGAGGCGATCCGCAAATTCACGGAAGGCAATCAGCGCACCGTCGTCGTGGAAGAAGGCGAAAAGGTCATGGCGGAAAAGATTCTGGCGCATGGAATTCAGGTGGAGCCCAAAGGCGACGCTTTCCTTTTCGGTGAACTCAATGTCGCAAAAGTTGTCAGGCTGGTCAACAGGGATGAAACGCCGGAAGCTCCGCCGAAACCGGGGCGTCCGCCGCAGCTCTGTCCGGGATGTCCCCACCGCAAAGTCTTTGAAACCCTGCGAGACCTGGGCTGCATCGTCTCCGGCGACATCGGCTGTTATACGCTCGGCGTGCTTCCGCCGTTCAGCGCAATCGACTGCTGCGTCTGCATGGGCGCGAGCATCGGCGCGGGGCTGGGACTCCGGCACGGACTCGCGGAAGAAGACGCACGGAAAGTCGTCAGCGTCATCGGCGACAGCACGTTCGTCCACAGCGGCATCACGGGAATCGTGGAAATGGTCTACAACAAGCCGGCGACCGGGCACCTGGTATTGATTCTCGACAACTCCACGACGGCGATGACCGGGCTTCAGGAAAATCCCGCGACGGGTCGCCATCTGAACATGACCGACGCCTCGCAGCTGAATCTGGAGGCAATCTGCAAAGCGGCAGGCGCGGACAACGTGGATGTGATCGACCCGACGCTCAAGCATGACGAGTTTGTCGAACTCGTCAAGAAACGCCTTGCATCCAACGACGCCAGCGTCATCATCGCGCGCCGCCCCTGCATTCTTCAGATGAAGAAACTTTCCAAGCTCAAAAAGTAAGAGAGGTCATGACAATGGGAAATAAACTGACAAATGTTCTGTTCGCCGGAATCGGCGGACAAGGTATCATCAAGGCCTCCGACATGCTGACGGAAGCCGCATTCCGCATGAATTACGACGTCAAGAAAAGCGAGCTGCACGGCATGAGCCAGCGCGGAGGTTCCGTCTCCAGCGACGTCCGTTTCGGTGACAAGGTTTACAGCCCGATGATCCCCGAAGGCCAGGCGGACTATCTGGTGGCGGTTTCCGAGGACCAGATCGAGGTCAATGAAAAATTTCTGAAAAAAGACGCCGTCATCATCCGTCCTTCCGAAATCAATGAGGAGGATGCGAAATCCAAGATGCTGAATATCGCAATGCTCGGCCGTCTCAACAAATATCTCAAATTCCCCGAGGAGCTCTGGATCACCCTGATCCGCGAGTCTTTCAAAGGCGAAGTTGCAGAGCAGAACATCGCCGCATTCAAGCGGGCGCAGGAATAAGTCTAACTCATTACAATCACATAATACAGGTCAGGAAGAATGTCAGAGTATAAACGAATGGGGAATCCGGGATTCAATCCGGTCAGTGCGCCGGACTATCTGCCGATGGAAAAACTCAGGGAACTTCAAACGGAGCGTTTTGCCCGGATCATCCGGCGGGCATACGAAAATGTGCCCTTTTACCGCAAACGCATGGAAGACAGAAATCTGACGCCCGGTGACATCAAGAGCCTGGACGATGTGAAACACCTGCCGTTCACGATCAAGGCGGATCTCCGCGACACTTATCCTTTCGGTTTGTTCGCAAGCCCGCTCAAGGACATTGTCCGCCTGCACGCATCCAGCGGCACCACGGGCAAGCCGATTGTCGTCGCTTACACAAAAAGCGACCTTGACGTATGGCAGGAAACCATGATGCGCACGATGGCGGCGGCGGGAGTCTCCAATGACGACATCGTGCAGGTCTCCTTCGGTTACGGGCTCTTCACCGGCGGACTCGGCGCGCACTACGGTGCGGAGGGGCTCGGCGCCACCGTGATTCCCGCTTCCGGCGGAAATACGGAACGCCAGATCATGCTGATGAAAGACTTCGGCGTGACCGTGATCGCCTGCACTCCCAGCTACTTCGTCCACATGATCGAAGAAGCTGGGAAAATGGGAATCGACCTGCACAAGCTTCCGCTCCGCCGCGGCTTGTTCGGCGCGGAACCGTGGACGGAAGAAATGCGCCGCCACATCGAAGAAGGCGCGGGCATCAAGGCGTTCGACATTTACGGACTCTCCGAGATCACGGGGCCCGGCGTCGGCGCGGCGTGCGAGTGCCAGTGCGGACTCCATATCTTCGAAGACCACTATTACCCGGAGATCATCGACCCCGACACGCTGGAAGTCCTGCCGGACGGCCAGGAGGGCGAACTTGTCCTGAGCACGCTTTCAAAGATGGCGATGCCCATGCTCCGCTACCGGACGCGCGACCTGACAAGCATCATGACGGAAAAATGCGCCTGCGGACGCACAATCCGCCGGATTTCAAAGATATCGCACCGCAGCGACGACATGTTCATCATCCGCGGCGTCAACGTCTTCCCGTCACAGATCGAGACCGCGATCCTCAACGAGGAGAAGAACCTGCCGCATTATCAGATCATTCTGACGCGGCACCACGGGCTCGACAACGTCGAAGTCGATATTGAAATGACGCAGGAGATGTTCAGCGACAAAATCAGCGCGATAGAGACGCTGACCGCACGCTTCTCCCGCGCCATAGAAAAAATCCTCGGCATCCGCGTCGCCGTCAAAATGCTTCCGCCGAACTCGATTCCGAGAAGCGAAGGCAAGGCAAAACGCGTCATTGACCGCCGCAACAACAATTAACCGGAAAGGGGTTCCACGATGAAACTGAATCAGCTCTCGATCTTTGCGGAGAATAAACCCGGCTCTCTGAACAAAATCTGCAAACTGCTTGCGGAAAACGATATCGATATTCTGACGCTTTCCCTTGCCGATACGACGGATTTCGGAATCCTGCGCATCATCACGAAAGACTGGGAAAAGGCGCGCGACGTCCTCACCCGGAATCAGATCATTGTCCGGGTAACGGATGTCGTGGCGGTCGAGGTTCCGAACCGTCCCGGCGGCATGTGCTCGATTCTGGATACGCTCAGCAGGTATTCGATCAATGTGGAATACATGTATGCGTTTGCGGCGACCAAAGCGGCGGTCATTATTTTCCGTTTCGATGCGCCTGATGTCGCGATTGAGAAACTCAAGGCGGACAACGCAGTGAAATTCGTTGAACCGAAGGATATTTTCCAGTAACCCTGCTGAAATATCCGGCGCAAAAACAACCGGCGGCTCAACCTGGTCCGCCGGTTGTTTTTTTATGCCGCCGACGATAGTCGCCAAAGCTCCGGTTCCTGACTTTTGCCAGAAGCATCCACACCAAAGAAAAAATCAATTTTTTTGCAAATCCCCCCTTGACACTGATGTAAGGTAGTGATTATAATATAGGGTAGTATGTAAGGTAGTCTATTACAAAAGAGGAAATGATGATTACTCCGATTTACCATAGTCTGAGTGAAAAACTGGAAGAATATATCCATGACCGCGGTTTGAGCGGGCGCCTGCCCGGACTCGGCCCGCTCAGCAGGGAGTTCGGGGTCAATCAGCTAACCATGAGCAAGGCAATCCGTCTGCTGGAGGAAAAGGGACTCGTTACCATCAACGGCACACGCGGAACATTTGTCAATGAAGAACGCAGGAGCCGTCCCGTCTACAAGGTCATAGGGCTCGTGGGAGTGACGAAGCTCGACGAACGGGATTACATTCTTGACAATCTGGAGCCGTATGCGGAGCGGTCGGGATATCATCTGCTCGGCATCACGGGTTCCATGGAGCTTTTCGCCACCCGGACACAACTCCTCACGACATTCCCGGTGGACGGACTCATTTTCTGTTATTCCTCCCTGACCTCCGGAATTGCCGCCTATCTGCACTCGGAGCAGATACCGATCATCGCCTGCAACCGCCGCCCGGACATCCCGTGGCTGGATACGGTCGACTTCGATCACGATGCGCATTACCGGAAAATCTTCGCCTCCCTGAGGAAGCTCGGACACCGGCGGATCGCGGTTCTGACGCTCCCCGTATCCGATGAATACCGTCATCACAAGGAGTGGATCAACAGCATCTGCCGGAAATATCTCGGAGCAGACTATGCCGATGAACTGTGTTATCCTCTCCCCGACCTCGGACCCTATCCGCCGAAGCGGGAGGATGTGCGCCCGCACGTTGCCCGGTTATTGGAGTATTTCCATTCTCTGCCGGAACCGCCCACGGCGTTCATTGCGCCATCAAGCTATGTTGTTGAACTGAAACAGCAGTTGCGGGAACAGGGGTTCCACATTCCGGAGGATATTTCCCTGATTTCCTGGGGGTCCCGGCTTCCGCAGGAATTCACGCAAATTTATTTCGATTACCGTAAAATCTGGCTGTACGGACTCCGGCGGATGCTTCAGTTGTTGAACCGGCAGGCGGAACAGCCGGAAGAAAAACTTCTGAAAATGCCCTGCATCCGCGGAGAAAGCACTGGCCCCGCGCCGTCGAAAAAGAAAAACTGTCAGCAAAATCAATATTCTAACAAAGGAGGAATTTAAATCATGAGGCAAAGAGGAATATTCACACTGATAGAATTGCTGATCGTAATTGCAATTATCGCGATTCTGGCGGCAATGCTTCTTCCGGCATTAAGCCAGGCAAGAGAAAAAGCACAGGATATTTCCTGTCGCAGCAATGTAAAACAGATGGGATTGATGGGACAGATGTATGCCGACGACTATAAGGAATATATGATGGGGGCAATCTATGACCCGGTCCGTCATGCCAGTACCGTGGGACATCATTTCATGAGAGGTTTTTCAGACCTCGGCTACTGCGGCAGGCTCTCCGGCGGGAAAAAACAGATATATACGTTCCGTTGTCCTTCCGAAAGCTATCATCCGGCGGATGCGCTGGGCTGGGAATACCACACAACTTACGGGGTCAATTACCTGACGTTCGGCAATTCCTATAAGGATACCGATTATACGCTGATGAAACGCTCCGCCATCATCTCACGAGCTCAGGGTGGTTCGGTAAGAACCATGTATATTGCCGATACTCCGGAGGCGCAGTGGATGAATCACCTCAACAGTTCCATCAAATTTCAAGTGGATTACAGGACACTGGACACTTACAGTTGGCCTGCCTATTACCCTTTGCGCGATGGCAACAGTTGGGCGCTGGTCAGTGCGAGGCATAACAGGAAAAGCAGTCTCAATGCCACTCTCTTCGACGGTTCAGCCATCGGTATTCCGGCAAAACAGCTGCATCGCAATCTTCCTTATGCCTATCCGCACCGTTATGTTTATGGTCCCAATACATGGTATGCAAAACCGTAAGATCATTCAAGAAAGGAAATAAAATGAAACGGAATCAATGTCTCACGCTGTTATTCTCCGGAACACTGTTTTTTCTGCTGAATGCAGGTTTCGCGGCAGAACAGAACCTCCTGAAAGAACAGAAAGTCAAAATCATCTCGCAAACAGGAAAAATGGAGAGCCGTTATCAGAATGGCAGCATAGCAGTCAACATCCCCGCTGCGCCCAAAGGCTGGCCGATTCTAAAGCTCGGACTTCCACAGGCGCCGGCAAACACAGGAACGGTTCTCATTGAAATACGTCTGGATACTCCGAATCAGGAGGTCAAAGGCGGAATTTCCCTGGCTCCGTCGGACAATCCCGGACTGGCAAAGAAGCTGTGGCCTTATCTCGGAGGAAAAGAGACTGTCTATATCAACGGCCGCCTGAAATACCGGACTGTTTCGCGTATTTCCCTGCCATACGATCCGAATGACCCGCTGACGGGGCTGACTCTTGCCGCGCGCCGGCCGGAAAATCCGGTGCAACTGACAATCACCGGCATCTCATTTCTTCCGAAAGCACTCCCCGGTGCAAACCTGCTGATGAACAGCGCGCTTGATTCGGAACAATCCGACTTTCCGCCGTTCTGGTATACGCAGACACCGACAAAAACCAGGTATACCCGAAGCGGAGGCCCCGGAGGAAAGGGAGCTGTCATCATGCAGGGAGACGCCAATCTGCGCCAGCAGGGAATGGTTCTCGCCGGAGGGGAAACCTACCGTCTCAGCGGCATGTTCAAAACCAGAGATTTCAAGGCGAAATCATTTATGTTCGTAGTTCACAATTTTGCATGGCAGAAAGACGTCGGATTCCGCAGTATCCCGCAAAACACCGACGGCTGGGTCAAGCTGGAACAGGATCTTGTACTGGTTCCATCCAACACGCCGGCAAATGTTTACGGCGTAGCACTCCATATCGCAGGAGCAACAGGAGAGCTTATGGCTACGGACCTGAAACTTGAGCCGCTTTCGGAAAAAGCCAGGACTGACTCCAAAAATCCAATGGCGATTCCCGCGCGCCAGATCATTCCGCTTTCGCCGCTTCTGACTCAAATTCCGGTTGAAAATCCGGTTCTCTCTTTCACCGTGGGCAAACTCCCGCTTCCCAATGAATCTTATGAATGCCGCTTCCGAATCAATGGAAAAGAGTTCAACACTCCGGTTGCGAAAAACGGCGGATTCCGGGCTGCCCTGCACGGGATGCCCGCCGGAACGTATGCGCTGAAAGCGGAATTGAGGGAACAGGCAACAGGCAAAACGATTGCGGATGCGAATTTTACAGTCACATTGCGCAAAACGCCGGAGATCAGAGACGATCAATTCAAACGCCTGAACAATCTTGTTACGGAGGTGTTGAACACCGATACAGAAAGTGGAAAGGAACTTACATTTCATCTCCCACGCAACGGTTGGGTTTACATTCAATCCCCGGAAGGCGCGGACATGATTCTTGACGGCAAAATCCGGTTGACGGCACCGGAGATGTTCCAGAATCTCAATGCCGGGAAACATACTCTCAAAGCTGCCGGCGGAAACGGCAGAATCATTGTCCGTTCCATTCCCGAAATCCTCTGTTATCCCGTCACGGCGGGCGGCTGGCAGTTTGTAAAGAAACATGTCCTCGGCAATGTCACGACGATGAACCGCAGCGGGGAAAAGCTGACAGAGGAACAGATACGGGAAATACGGAAAACCGGCGCCGTTGTGATCGCCTCCTGCGGAGTCAAACAAACCGAAGATGCAATGCTCAAGGCGATGCAGTCCAACGATGCCCTGAAACTCCCCGGAATCAGCGGTTTCACTTCGGATGAGTGCTTTTTCACCAATCCGCAGGTGCTCTCGAACTATGTCAAGGCGCTGACGAAATTCGATCCGAAAGGAAAACTGGTCTACACATGGATCGTCGGCAAACCATCCACGATCCTCCATACGGATTTCATGTCGGCGGCGCTGAATGCTTCGGACGGGCGCGGACGCCTGCTTTATGAAGCCTACTGCATCCCCTACCCCACGGAGGAAGCGGAACGCACTTATCTTGATGATATGCTCGTCGCCACATTCCGGCAGTTCAAACAGTTCCACCCGGAAGCGGAAAAGGGCACGGATATCATTCTCGGAGCTTTCACCAAACCCGGTTATATGACATTGAACTCCATTTCCGAAGTCGATTACAAATGCGCCCTCGACATCCAGATGAACGTTCTGGCAAATCATCCGGAGTTCAGTCAGCTCGGCGGTGTCGGCTACTGGGGATTCAGCTATGCGGATGAGGAAATGATCCGCTGGGGATATGCCCTGCTCCGCCATTATGCGATTGAGGGAAACACGGAGCCGCTTTCAAAAAAATACGGATTCACGTATCGGCTTCCTTTCCTGAAGAACTGTGATTTTGAGTCCGGGCTGGAGCACTGGAACACAAAAGGAGCGGTATCTTCCGATTCCGCCGCAAAGATCCGCTACGGAGGCAAAAACCAGAAGCGCTGGGGCGGGACGGGCAACACTTTCTGCCGTTTTACGAAAAAACCCGATGCAACGGCTGAAATCAGCCAGACGGCAAAAGGGTTGACACCCGGCAAATTGTATGCTCTCCATTTCATCACCGCCGACCTGAAAGACATCAAGGCAAACAAAATCGCGCCCAGACGCTACGGCATCGACGTCACTCTCAAAGGCGCAGAGGTTCTGCCTGAAAAACGTATGCTCTCCGTCAATGCGGGCAACAAGCGGGACGTGGCGTATATCAATCATCATAAACTCATTTTCAAAGCCAATGCCCCGGAAGTGGAAGTGATTTTCGACAATGCCAAAGCACAGGACGGCGAGGAACTGATTCTGAACTTCATCCAGCTTACGCCTTATTTTAATCACTGAATTTTAATCACTGAACTTTCCTGTAACAGCCGCAGATCTGTCCAGAGGATGTGCGGCTGTTTTCTCTGTTTCCGCCGGGGTTGCATTTTTCCACAGCAGATGTAAGTTACCTCAAAAGACGGAGACTTTTATCTATGATCATCAGCGCAAGCAGACGCACGGACATTCCGGCGTATTACGCCAAATGGATGCTGGAACGGCTGAAAGCCGGAGCGGTCTCCATCCGCAATCCGTTCAATCCGAAGCAGTTCAGGGAGATCATCCTCTCCCCGGATAAGATTGAATGCATCGTATTCTGGACAAAAAATCCGGCTCCGATGCTGCCGCTGCTCCATGAGATCGACGCCATGGGATACCGTTATTATTTCCAGTTCACGCTGACGCCTTATGACAGAACAATCGAAAAATATCTGCCGCCGAAAACCGAACTCATCCGCACATTCCGGCAGCTCTCGGAGCAAATCGGGAAACAGAAGATCGTCTGGCGCTATGACCCGATTCTTTTCACCGCAAAGTATGGAGTCGCGGAACATATCCGGTGTTTTCAATCTCTGGCGGAACGACTGGCGCCTTATACGGAGCGCTGTGTCATCAGCTTTCTTGACTTCTACCGGAAAACGGAGCGGAATATGGCGGAATGTCCGGTCATCCGTCCCGGCGAATCAATGATCGCGGAAACAGCCGGAGCGTTCAAAAATATTGCGGAAAAATATGCGCTTGAACTCTGTTCCTGCTGCGAAGGGCTGGAGCTGTATGGAATCCGTTCCGGCGCGTGCATCGATCCGGAGCTGGTGGAAAAACTGACGCTCAAGCCTCTGCCGATAAAAAAAGACAAGAGCCAGCGTCCGCTCTGCAACTGCGCCCCGAGTGTGGACATCGGCAGTTACAACACCTGCGGCAACGGCTGTATTTACTGTTACGCCAATACAAAACCGGTACAGAAAAAAGGGACCTGACCGGTTCAGGTCCCCCACAGAAATTACTGTTGGATTTCCTTCGGCATGAAGAACGAGAAAATCACGAAGAGCAGTCCTTCCGCCAGCAGGACAATTCCCGTCACCAGAACCAGTTGCGCAAACGCGAAAACCGGCACGAACAGCAGAAAGAGCCCGACCAGAATGCTCAGCAGGCAACTGATGATATTGAATGTTTTATTGACGGAGTCCGTGCTGATCGAAGAAGAAATTGGCCTCTTCACCAGAATTTGTG
>DPDG01000050.1:187392-187555 GCA_003526375.1 Lentisphaeria bacterium | reverse complement strand
TTTCTGGCGTTCCAGAAATTCCCGGGCTACACTCTCCGCGCGGCGTTCCTCCGTGATCTTAGTACCGTTTCCCTCTCGCAATATCATTGCTTTACGCTTATGATCCCTTGTCGTGTATTGCAGGAAAAATACACCGTTTTCCTTGTAGACACGACCCATTCCT
>DPDG01000050.1:49685-187092 GCA_003526375.1 Lentisphaeria bacterium | reverse complement strand
AACATGAGATTTTTCTGCGTAAAACGAAATTCCAACAGTAACTTTGATTTTATGAAGTATTAGAAATGAAACTGTTTAATAATGAAATATTTACAACTTTTTATCTGCTTCACAGAATACAGATCATCGCCATTCTTGCCGGAATGCTTCTGCCTGCTTTGAATGCGGCGAGAGAAAAGGCGCGTGCAATCAAATGTGCGGGCAATCTGAAACAGTACGGCATGGCAATTGCAATGTATGCCCATACTTATCAGGATTATCTGCTGATTCAGAATCCGGTCAACCACAAGACCGGGACGATTGGGTATATTTATCAGTGGGGCGGATACATTCAGACTGAACTCATGCCGAAAATGAGGGAAACAGACTGGAAAGCCGGAAGGAGTATCAACTCTTGTCCGTCAAGAAATAAGAACTACGGCGCGGCGTTGACTGGATATGAGCAGGAGGCAATCAGCTATGCACATAACACCCTTGCTTTGGGAAGTCAGGCTCAGGGAGCGAATCCAGATGCGACTCATAAAATGTCGCGCCTGAAACAACCGGCTTTTTATGTCGGATTCTGTGATTCGGAAGTATGGTGTATCGGTTCTTCCGGAGTGCTGGCGAAGGGACGCTGGAACGGGAGCAAGGAATATGACTATGTTTCGTTCCGTCACGGCAACCGCTCCAACGCCGTATTTATTGACGGGCATGCAACTCCGCTTTCCGCGATGAGGGAACTGCGTGCTGGTGAAAACAGCAATGTTGAAATATACAGACAGTTTGTTCCGAAATGGAACGGTGAGGTGTATTGAGCAGGAAGATTGCAATCATGATCCGGGTTGGAGATATTCGTTTCCGCCTGAAACCGTAAAACGATGTGAAAATGAATTCAAAAGAGGATTGTCCCATGAAAATAATGTTTTTTTTAATTTCCCTGATGTCTGCGGCGGCGCTTTCCGCGGCTGTGCCTTTTACCAGAACCAGCGACTTCACGCCGGTGACAATCGGCGAAAGGGCGCGGAACGCAAAGGAGACCATGTTCTTTGCCGAGGCTCAATTGAAGTACGGCATGTTCCAGAATTATCTTCATTACTGGATCGACCGTCCGCTTTTCTGGAACCGCGCCACACGCCATCCGGAACGCAGGTTCGCCTATATGACTTATCCGAGTTTCATGATTGATGTGGAACAGCTCCGGAAATATGAAATGGACGGACTCGGCGCATTCGGTATGCACGCGGGCAAGTTCCGGCAGTTGAAACAGGCGGATGGATTCCTGGAAAAGGGGAAGGTCAGTGACGTCATGATTCTGCCTCAGATCACCTATGGCGAGGCTGTGGTGCGCTCCGATACGAAACCGGATGAGATCGTCGATATGCTCAAATACTGTCTGGAATCCCCGCGTATGCCGCGCATCAACGGGAAACTGCTGGTCGGAACCTATAACTACCGGCTTCTTTCCGCCGCGCGGCATAAAGAACTGATGAAGCAGATTGCGGAAATGCTCGGGCGAGATGACTTCCTGATTATCGGGGATATGGATTTCGGCAGGCTGCGGAAACTTCAGGCAGCGTTCCGGAAAAACGGGATGCTGAATCGGAAGCAGACTGCCGAACTGGAGAAACTGATCACCGATGTCCTTGATGTCGCCGGAGGAATCCAACTGATTACGACGGAACTGATCCGTCCCTCCGGGGGCGATTATACGTCGCGCTACGACACTTCGTTTTTTGACAACTGCACCTCGAAAGCTCTTGAGAAAATCATGGCACGGCCGGAATACAAAGACAAAATACTCGGCTTCTTTGTCAATCAGGGATACATCAACCATCTTTCGGGGATGAATCACGGTGAATACGGAACTTTCACATTGCGGAACATCATGCGCCGCGTCCTGAAGCATAATCCCGATTATGTGCTCTTTTTCGAGTGGAACGAAGCCAACGAAAACACCTGTTTTCAGCCTACCGTTTACAGCGGGCAGACGGTCGGGCGCCTGATCAAATATTATTCGCGCCTGAGCAAGGGAAAGCCATTTGCGCCTTATGCCGGAGAAAATGCGTCAATTCCGAATCTGACCTTGAGCCACCGCGCCACGCTCAAGCCCGGAGAGGTGCTCCGGTTTGAACTGCTCAATATTCCGGACGGTGCGCCGGAACATACGATCACCGCACAGTTGAAGCTTACGGATCAATCCGGCAAGGTGCTGCTTGCCTTTCCCGAAGAAAAGATTACATCGACACTTCTCGGTTCCATTGATTACTGCGTCCCCGGCGAGGCGTTCGCCGCCGGCAGTGTGATCCGCCCCGTCCTGACCGCGAACGGGAAAACCTATACGGATTTCCAGACGATTCGCATTGACCCGACGATGAGCTGGAACTACAAGGCGGTCCGGCAGAATCTGCGTGATATGCTCAACGTCGGGGAATTCAAGTTCAACGTCAGAAAACTTGACCGGAACCGCTACCGTTTTGCCGTTGATTTGAAGGCGTCGGAACCTCTGGCTTCAGTCGAACTGATGAATCTGGAGGATGAAATCGCCGCAGCCGGAGCGGAAAAGGAGTATGATGCGGAAAACAATCTGATCGTCCGTCTTGCATTGACCGCCCCGCCTCATGCGTCCTCCCGCGAGCCGGGGAAAATACGGGTCTTGAATGCTTCCAGTCCCGGAATCAGCGCCAATTATCTTGCCAACGTTGATCCCGGTGCATGGAAGAATCTGCCGGACGGTTCCGGCATTCACAACAATTTTCATCTCTGGACGCAGGAGACAGTCTATTTTATTCAGATATCGAAAAAGGATGCCGGAAAGGCGGTCATCGAACTGGATTTCAAAAATCCCGACATCGGGATCAAGCGGATTCCGGTCGATATCGTGGAAAAGAATGGAGTTTATGCGGTTGTTCTGAACCCGAAAACTGCTCTGCGCGCCGAAGCGCTCAAAATGACGAACCTGCCGGATCTGCCGCAGTCGTCCGGGCAGAAACACTTGAACTGGAGCGGAACCGTTGAAACGGATACGCCTTATCCGGTCTTTACAGTTCGCGCCATCGGCAGGTCCGGCAGGATTTACCGTTCCCATGCGGTGATGCCGGTACAGATTCCGGGCGCCCCGTTTCAGGAAGTCGCCTGTTTCAGCGAAACCGTAAAAAAGGCGGTCAAAGTGAAGATTCCCGAAGCCCTGCTGCCGGATATCCATTATCTTTTCGGACCGGATTCCGGCGCGATGCTGCGCAGTGATTCCGGACGTTATTTCGACGGCAGGCTCGGCGGCGGTTTTCACTACATGGAGGCGTTCAGTCATCCGTTGACCAAAGTTGCCGCAGGAGACCGCGCTCCGCAGTGGGTGCGCGACGGAAAAGAGTGGCTGCTGCGTTTTGACGGAGTCAATGACTACATCAATTTCACGCGTGAGACTTTTCCGCAGGGCGCTTTTACTCTGCAAATGGAGATCCGCCCCGATTGCGCAGACCGAACCATGGTGTTGTTCCGGCATTTCAATTATTTTCTCGGCTCCCTGTCGCTCTTTATCCGCGACGGCAGACTTTACGCCTGCTGGGGGGAGAAGAATCTGCGGAACTTCAAGTTTGCGACTTCGCTTCCCGTGAGAAACGGGGCGTGGAACAGGATCGAAGTCAAATATGACTTCAGCCGGCTGGCTTTTACTGTGAACGGGAAATCGGAGATCATTCCTTTCCGCGGACGGGCTTATGCCTTCAAGTCCGCCATCTTCGGCGGACACGACAAACGGGAATATGCGCCGGACGAGCCCCTTGTTTTCTTCAAGGGAGATCTCAGAAAGCTCGCCATCAGGCATTATTGATGAAAATACGGGAAAGAAAACTGCTTTCTTTGAAAATAAGACAGGAGAAGACGGAATGAAAAAATTGAGAATGGGACTGATCGGAGCGGATTTCAGTTTGCGGGCGGGAATGCTGGAAAAACATTATCCGCATGACCGGGGCGTCATGACCGCCGTTTGCGATACGGACCCTGTGAAACTTGAACTCTATGAAAAGGAACATCCGGGCTCGAACGCGTTTCTCTGTTCCGATTACCGTGAACTGGTCGTGCGTGACGATGTGGATGCCGTTTTCATTTTTGTGCGGGACCGTTTCCATGAGGAAATGGCTGTTGCCGCTCTTGAGGCGGGAAAACATGTCTACCTTGAAAAACCGATGGCTATTACGCTCGATGGGTGTGACCGGATTCTTGAAACCGCCATGAAAAGCGGGGCGAAACTTATGGTCGGGCATAATATGCGTTATATGCCGGCGGTCGTCAGGATGAAAGAGATCATCGATTCCGGTGTGATCGGTGAAGTCCGCTGCGTCTGGGTGCGGCATTTCGTGAATTACGGCAGCACTTATTTCCGGCACTGGTGCGCAAAACGGGAGAACTGCACCGGACTCCTGCTTCAGAAAGGGGCGCATGATATTGACGTGATTCACTGGCTTGCCGGAGGATATGCGAAGCGGGTCGTCGGAATGGGAGGGCTTTCCGTCTACAACCGGACGGCGGACCGTCTGAAAAACGGGGAGGCGCCCGACAGAAAAGCCTCATGGAGCGACGACTGCTGGCCGCCGTTGGAAGTGACGAAGCTTGCCCCGGAAATTGATATCGAGGACCACAACATGCTCCTGATGCAGCTTGACAACGGGGTGCAGGCTTCCTATGAGGAGTGTTTCTTCACGCCGGACGGGACGAGAAACTATACTTTTATCGGCACGAAAGGGCGTCTGGAGAATTTCGGAATTGCCGGAGACTGCCGGATTTGCGTGTGGACGAAACGCCGTCCGGGGATTTCGGAGGCGGATCTTACGTATCGTCTGTATGACGATTCCTCGGCAAGCGGCGGGCACGGAGGCGCCGATCCGAAAATCATCCAGGCGTTTTTCGACTATATTCAGAACGGCAGAACGCCGTCTGTATCGCCTGTAGCCGCCAGAAATGCCGTCGCCGCAGGATTCTTCGGGCATTGTTCGATGCGGAATGGAAACGTTCCTTTCGACATTCCGCCCGTGAAAAAGGAGGTTCTGGAATATTTCAACGGGACCGCAACGGAATAAGATCGGCGTGGCAGTCTGCGTTTTCCATTCCATGACGGGATGAAATTTCGCCCGGACTGTGTTTTTCAGAGCATGTCCGGGCGCTTTTTTCATCTTCCGCAAGGCAGAAGCGGGAAATCAGCCGTTCCGTTTTTTCCCATATTTCTTGATTCTTTTCCGCCGGTGGTGTATTTTAATAGGATATACCGGATGAAAAAGAAGGCAGGAAAGAGAAATGAAGTATTTTGTGCAGGATGGAAAGTTCTATTCCCTGTTTTTTACAATGACTCTGACAATTGCGATGCAGAGTGCGATTGTGTTTTCCGTGAATCTGGCTGACGCGATCATGCTTTCCCGTTACTCTGAAACGGCGCTTGCCGGAGTTGCTCTGCTGAACCAGATCCAATTCCTTTTGCAGATGTTGGTTTTCGGTATCGCGGAGGGCGCTCTGGTGTTTTCCTCCCGCAGCTGGGGGGAGCGCAGAATCGAACCGATCCATGAAATCACCAATATCGCCATGAAGTCCGGTGTGGTTCTTTCTCTGGGGCTGGGTGCGCTGATGCTGTTTTTTCCCGAATTCATTCTGCGGCTGATGGCGACGGATCAGCCGGTCATAGCGGAGGGGGCGCATTATTCTCGTATCATCTGTTTTTCCTATCCGGTGTTTGCTGTGTCGCAGATTCTGATGATCATGCTGCGGAGTGTGGAAACGGTTAAGATCAGCTTCTATCTCTCGATCGTGACTTTTGTGGTCAATGTCACCTTGAACTATCTTCTGATTTTCGGCAACTCAGGCTTTCCTAAACTCGGTAGCCGCGGCGCGGCGATTGCCACGCTCTGCGCGCGGATACTGGAATTGATTCTGATCATCGGATACACTCGTTTGATCGACCGGAAAGTGAATCTGCGGCTCCGGCATATCCTGTGCCGGATGAACACGGGATTGCTGCGTGATTATGTCCGGGTCGGTTCGCCTGTTTTTCTTTCGGGGGCGGTCTGGGGGGGGCAATGGCGATTCAGACCGGAATTCTCGGGCACCTCGGGAGTACCGCGATTGCGGCAAACTCCGTTGCCACGACGGTGTTCCAGATCGTGACCGTATTCATTTACGCGTCCGCAAGTGCTGCTGCGGTTATGATCGGCAAGACGATCGGCGAGGGGCATATGGAGCTGATCCGTCCTTATGCGAGGACTTTTCAGGCGCTTTTCCTGTGTGTCGGATTTTCCAGCGGACTTTTTCTGTTTTTCCTGAAAGACCCTGTCATTCTTCTGTTTTCCGAACTGTCGCCAGAGTCCGTCGCGATGACACTTCAATTTATGACGGTGCTTGCAGTGACAACGGTGGGAACCGCATACCAGATGCCCTGCCTGACGGGAATTGTCCGCGCCGGAGGCGAGACTGATTTCGTATTGAAGAATGATCTGTTTTTCATGTGGCTGCTGGTGCTGCCGTCCTCGTTCCTTGCCGCTTTCGTATTTCATCTGTCGCCGCTGGCTGTATTCATCTGTTTGAAGTCGGACCAGATTCTGAAGTGTGCTGTCGCGGCTTACAAGGTGAACCGTTACACATGGATCAAGGTGATTTCACGGGATGTGTGATCTTTTCTCCTGAACCGGGCATGAGCCGTTATTGCAGGATTTCGCGGAGGCGCCGGTAATATTCATCGGCGGTCCGGCGTTCTTCATCCGTAAGACGGCTGCGGACCGCATCATAACGGCGGATCTCGTTTTCCAGTTCGCTTCTGTTCCGCGGCGCTTTTTTTGCTTCCGGCACCACCTTGATTCTGGCGTCTTCCAGAAGGATTGTTTCCCGTTTTCCGCCGGAGGTTTCCGACTGCAGACGGTTATCGTCGCCGTTCATGGAGTAGGGCTTGTCTTTCTCTTTGTTTTCCGGCAGGGGGCTTTCCTGTTGCGGACTGCGCTTTTTTTCATCGCCGCGGCGTGCTGTGCCTACGACGACTTCCGCCTGTGTTTCCGGCTGTTCCAGTGCTTTTCTGCCACCCGGATTCAGACGGGTGTTTCTGCCTCCGCTCCGGGAGCTTTCCGCAGGCATGGCATCCTGTCCCTGGCCGGTTTGACTGCCTTGCCGCATACTCTGACTGCCGGCTTGATTTCCCGCCTGCGAACCCTGTTGCCGGGATTGCGGCTGTCCCTGTGGACTCTGTGCATTCTGTTTCCTGCCCGGCTGGGAGGCGGCGCCGGATTTGCCTTCGGAACCGGACTGCTGTTTCTGCTGCCGGTCTTCTTTTCCCTGTCCGCCCGGTTGCTGTCCGCCGGAACTCTTTCCCTGAGTGTGAGCCGGGTTTCGGCAGTTGCCTCCGGGACAGTCGCACTTGCTTTCTTTTTCTCCTTGTCCATCCTGCTTTTTCTGCTGTGAGGAGTGTTGACTCTGCATCTGTTCCGTTTGAGAGGGGGAGCCGTTTTTCTGCCTGGATGCCGTGTCCCCGCTCTGTTTCTTTCCGTCGGATTTTTCTGCCGAACCGCCGGATGAATTTTCCTGCTGCGCCCGGTTGGATTTACCCGCCATGCCGCGTTCGGAACCTTTCCGGTCTTTCAGGTCTTCTTTCCGATATTGAGAGTCCCCGCCGGAATTTTGATCTCGCTTCTGCTGTTCTTTCTTTTCCTGTTCCGCCGGATTTTCCGGCGGGGGAATCTGTTTGTTGGGCGCTTCATACTTTTTGTTCTTGAACCAGTCCTGAAAAGCCTGCCTGACTCTGGGGTTGTTGAGCAGTTCGGAGTCCGATTCGACGATGACGGGGTGGAACTGGATTGCCGAGAATGCGTTCCGGCGGGTAGGGGAGTTTTCCTCGGCTTCCGCGACAAGTGCGACGACGGAACCGATCAGCCGCGCGGACTTTGTGATCGGCAGCGGAAGTTGTTCCCTGAACTCTTTTTCATCGGGGGACGGCATTTCCTGTCTGAGTGTTTCGGTGACGCCGCCGAGGGTGTTGAGGTGAAGCAGCACAAGTTTCAATGCGGTGTCGTCGGATGCCTCGACCGACGGTGCGGCGGGGTGGATCAGAGGTTCCAGATTTTTCGGTTCCGCAATCTTGACCGCAGGCGGGTTGTCACTTCTGATTTCAAGCGTGTAGAGGTCGGACCCGCCGCGTGTGCCGTCTGTTTCGAGTGTGCGGAAGAAAAACGCCCCGCTCTCCCAGACCGTGAACGAGGTCTGCCAGAATCCTGTCTGGGGATCTTTCCTGAGCTGCCTGCGCAGTCCGCCCGATCCTGTGAGCAGAAGACGGATGCAGTTCTCCGGCGCGTCGACGGCAATCGTCATGACCGCTCCTTTCGGCAGAGACCATTTCCTGAGATTCGGAAGCAGTTCCGTCTCTTTGTCCGCCGCCCGGAATGAGATGTTCCGGATGATGAGCGGTTTGGAATGTTCCGCCCGAATGGTAAAATATTCCGTATGGCGGTTTTCCGCACAGACCGCATAACGGCATTCTCCCGTGAACGGGGGCATCAGCGCCTGATATTCCCTTTCGGAGATTCTGACCAGCGGAATTTCCTGTTTCCCGTCCTGCGTTTCAAAACGGACGGCGGGGCGGGCGTCCTCCGGTTCGCGGTTGAATGCGACCTTGACAAGCCATTCCGAATCCGGTTTGATGATCGTGCCGCCGGGAAAGACCGAAAGAATTTTCAGCGGGACATTGTTTGTCCATTTTGCGCCCATGAGCCACGAACGGAAAGTGTGCATTTTCCCCTCGAATCCGCCGTCTTTTCCGAGCGGAACCAGCAGAAGGAGCAGGACGGCGGCGAAGATGACGGCTATGCGGAGCCCTCCGCCGGAAGCCGCGCGGACGAGCGTTTCCAACGGCAGGAAATGCCCGATTCCGCGTGTCAGGACCCGGATTACTGTTCCGGTGTCTTTTGCCAGCATGTTCCGCGTGAGGAGCGGTGCCGCGATTTTTCCCGCTTTTTCCGAGCCGCGTGACAACATGCCGAAGAAGTCGGTGATTCCCTTTTCTTTGAACCACGGAGAAAGCAGGAACCAGACCACATGTGCGAGGATACCGGGAAGCGCCGCATAAACGATGAGTTTCTTCAATGCTTCGTTCCAGTCCGCGCAGAAATCATCCGCCAGATAGCAGAAAACGATCAGGAGACCGAGTTCGCAGAACAGCATCAGAAGCGCCCGGATCATGCGTCCCCAGAAGTAGAAGCACAATGCCTTTCTGAATGCGGGCGGAAGATTCCGCAGTGTGTTGCAAGGTTCGTCAGACATGATTGGACTCCATTTTTCTCAACAGCCATTCCGCGGAAAGCAGCGCACACGCCAGCAGTGCGCAGACAAGGTGCAGCCGGTAAGGCGGATCCTGCTGCTTCCTGCGGTAGACCGGACTTGAATTTTCCGCCTGTTTCTTAAGTTTCCCGATCGTGTCGCGTATTGTTTCGCGGCGGATGACGGAGCCCCCGCCGAGGGCGGCAAACATGCGCAGGGCCTCCTGATCCGGTGTGCTGAACAGAAGTTCCTTCTCGTTGCGCCGGATGGTCAGCGGTGCTTTGCGGGAGCGGCGGGTCCGTCTCCCGTCCTCCGCCTGAAACCACCAGATACCCGGCTCCGTGATCTTGAGCAGTGTCGAATAAACATGGTTTTCCGCCTTGCCGAAGCGGTAGAGCCGCTTCATGGTTCTTCCGTCTTCCGTTTGGCGGAGCAGATAAAGTTCCCGCACCGGTTCCTTGCTGTAGTCCTCTACCGTGAAACGGTAAAGGTCGTCGGCGAGAAGCGGGTCCGCGGGAGTGATGGAAAAGTGAAGATCGCTCTTGTCGAAATTGTCGCAGGCGGCAAGCATCATGTTCCAGTAAGGAGCGTAGGCGAGTGCGAGGGAACGGTCGGGCGAGAGCCGCCAGCGCCATGTGCCGGCAAGTGCGAATGCGGAGACATTTCCTGACGAGAGCAGCAGCGGCAGGGAGAGGTTCCGCATTTTGAGAGTCTGTTTTGCGACTGCCGAAGGCTTGGGAATCATGCGCCGGAAAGCCGTGACCGGCAGATCATAGTTGCGGCTGCCCGCCGTGAAACTGTATTTCGTGCCGGGCGGAAGCCGGAGCACGGAGGCGGAGGATGCCGGAACATAAACCCCGATTTCGGGATCGCGGCTCCATGCGTTCAGGACGGACGGCGACAGAAAGAGGAGTGTCAGGGTTTTTTCATGCAGTTTGCGCGCGATGCGCTTCCGGACATTCAGGGGAAGTGCATCCGGCTGGACCGGGCCGAGCATCAGGAGCTGAAGCGAGTCGATCCGTTTCAACTGCCGGGCTTCCGGCAGCCGCCCGAAGAGCGTCGCATAGGAAAAGTGGAACGGCTGATAGCGTCCGCGCAGGAGCGGCAGAAGGGCGTTCAGTTCGGGGTCCATGCGGTTCCAGAGGAGCATGGCGGCATTTTCAACCGGCACTTGAAATACATCCTGATAACTTCTCGCAACGGCAGGGGAGCCGGAGACTGCGAGTTCCGCCTTGATTTCAAATTCATGCCAGCCGGAAGTCAGCAGAGAGGCATCCGCCGGAGTGAACTGGAGCTCTTTGACCGGAGCATCCGCGTCGAGCCGGACTTCTGCGGCGCGCTTCCCGTCGATCAGAAGTTCCGCTTTCAAGGTTCCGCGTTTTTCATTGGAAACGCCGGAAAGAAAGGTGGATGCCGTAAAAACGGACGGTTGTTCTGAGTCGAACGTGTCCGGCGGATTGACATCTCCGAATGAGAGCGAAGGGTAGTCTCTCTCCTGATTCCGGCTGCCGGAAAACACATGCAGCGCGGAGCCCTGATTCTTCAGGAACGAGGCAGCGGCGGCAGGGGGACCCCCTCTGTTGGAGCGTCCGTCGCTCAAAAGGAAAATCTGTGCGCCCGAATGACGTTTCATGAGAGAGGTCAGGGCATCCCCGATGGCTGTGGTTCCGCCCGCCGGTTTCCGCCCGGCTTCCGCCGGTGCGGTTTCCGAGGCGAAGACCAGTTCCGTGATTTCCGTTTCCGGTATGGCTTCGAGCGCGCGCCGTGTATCGCCATATATTCCGTCCAGTTCGCGGCGTGTCTCCTCCGGCAGCAGTCCCATACTGTCCGAAACATCCCTGAGCATGACGATTTTAAGCCCTTCCCGGCTTTTTTCCCACTTTGCCATACCTGAATGGGAAAAGATCATGTAGAGCATGAGGACGGCTCCCGCCCGCAGGACGAAACAGGCCAGCAGACGCCCGCGCGGAGCCCGTATGAATTCAACGATTCCGCATGTGATCAGCACAAGGAACATGACTCCGAGAAAAATCTCCGGCAGGAACGGCAGGTTCAGCATTGTTCCGTCTCCTTTCTCCGGCGTGAGCCCAGCATGGAAAACACGGTTTCGAGAACCAGAATCAGTGTCAGCGCAAGAATGATCTGCGCGTAGAGCGGCTCTTTCAGAACTTCGCCGTCCGTCACGGTGACACCGCCCGAACCGTCGCTGGTGAGAGTCGAGACTTTCAGGGGGTCGCCGGGCGGCGCCGTTTGCGGAAGCCGTTCGCGTTCTTTCGGGGAAAGCAGCCCGCCGGTTTGCCGTTTGAGATTGACCGCGAGGTTTTTCCGTTCCGGGTGCCTGCCGGGAATGAGAAGCTCGAATGTGTTGAATCCCGCCAGCGGCAGATAAATTTCAACGGGCTGGGAGGGGGTCCACTGGAACCGGCTGCGCGGGAACAGATCGTCCGGATAGCGCAGTTCGCCTGACGCGGATGCGGTTCCCAACACTTCCGCCGGGTCCATGACATTGCCGGCGAACAGGGTTCCTCCGTGTCCTGTTGAACCGGCGAACACGGTCTGCCGGAGAAGTTCGGGAAAGACCGGAACTGCGGTCAGCGCCAGCGGCAGAGGATGCGTCGGCACGCCCCACAGGATCAGCGAACCCCCGCCGGCGACAGGACGGATGCTCAGGACCGGCATGGAGGCATGGTGCAGGATTTCCGTATCAGGGGAAGCGGTTCTGAACGCCGCAAGCTCCTTGAGGCGTACCGCGGACAGTCCTTTGGCGTAAATACGGAAGAACAGGTTCCGCGCCGTGGAGTTTTCCGCGACGGTGAGATCGAAGCCCACTCCGGAGCGGATCGGTTCGCGCCACTCCATGCGAAGCGCGGGGGCAAGCCCCGGAAGCTCCGGAACATGATTCTGCGCGAAGAACATCAGATTGGACCCCGATGCGAGGAGTTCCGAAAGTTTCCGCAGAACTTCCGCCGGAATCCGTTTCATGCTGGGGACGATGATGCATACCGGTATATTTTTCAGATCGGCAAATGCCTGCGGATTCTGAAGATTGACTGCCTGAACCGTCAGTTCCGCATCTGCAAGAGTGAGTGCCGCATGGAACATCAACACCGCATGAGCCGTCTCCTGCGTGCCGTCATGAAGCAGGAGGACGGATGACGTTTCCTGTTTTCCGTCACTGCCGAGGAACCAGCGGGAAAGAGCGCCGCAGGATTTGCCTTTTTCCAGCAGAGTCAGTTGGAGCGCTTCGTCTTTTCTGAACCCGGACGGTTGCACTGTAACAGTATTTTTCAGATGAAGCCCGGATTGAAGCGGCAGTTTCTGTTCCGTTCCTGAACCTGCGGATTTGATTTCCAGTTCAAGGTTGGGAGGCAGGGGCGTGTCATTGCCGCCGAGTGTGAGCTGAATCCCGGAACCCCGTTCCGTCCGCTGTGCGGATTCGATGAATGGATCGGGCGGCGTATCCATGAGTTGGGAGTCCGTATGGAACAGCGAAGGCGGCAGTCCTGTGGACTTGACGTCGAAGGAGCGCCAGGTATTGACGAATGGCAGAGCCTCAATCAGGATCGTCGCATAGAATGTTCCCTTGACACTGAGAAGTGTTTTTCCCAGTTCGGCTGCGGCGTGTGCAAGATTGCCCTGATGGGGTTGCGGCTGCATTTTTTTGAGAATTTCAACCGCCGCATGGGGCGTGAGTGGCGCGGAAACCGCTCCGGCGGCTGCGGATGCGATCAGGACGGTGCTGTCCGGTGAAAGCCCGCCGATTCTTTTCAGGGTATTTTCTTTCATCAGATCGAACGCCCGCCGTCCTTGAATTGATGCCTCCGAAAAAGGCGAGTCATCCAGCAGAATGCCCAGCGTGATTCCCTGCGCCGCCTTTCCCGTGCTGGAGGCGTCCGCCTGTTTCCTGAGATAGGGACCCGCAAGAAACAGAGTGATCAGGAGAATCACGAGACAGCGCAGAATCAGCAGAAACAGGTTCTCCAGTTTTCTGCGGGATGTGATCCGTTTCATGTTCGTGAACAGAAGGAGCGACGGCACGACCGCGATTTTCCGGCGTTCGCGGATCAGGTGAATCGCGATCGGGATGCCGACCGCAAGAATTCCCGTCAATGCCCAGGGATGCAGAAATGAGATCATCAGAACATCCCCTTTCTGCGGTCATTCATCTTGAGAATCGCTTCGACCGGCGACCATGAAGTGTCGATTGCAATGGAAAGCGCACCGTTTTCCGTGCAGATCGTATTGACTTTTTCCTGAAACGCTCCGGCGATTTCCTTCCGGCGTTTCCTGTATGCGTCGCCGAACCGGATGATTTCACCCGTTTCGGAGTCTTCCAGATGCGTCGCGTCATGGAACGGGAGCTCGATTTCGGCTCTGTCCAGCAGATGGAACACAATCAGTTCGTCACCGCGGGCGCGGAGGAGCGAGATGCTTCTGCGCAGGTCCATTTCCGGTATTTCAAGATCGCTGATCAGAATCAGCAGTCCCTTATGCGTGCGCAGAGTATCGACGGCGCGCGCGGTTTCGAGGAGTTCGGATGCGCTTTCCGCCGGGGCTCCCTGTGAGGCGAGCATTCCGAAAAATTCTTCGATATGCGTGCGTGACGATTTTGCGGAGAGGTGCCTGTTCGGAGTCATTCCGAACGTATGGAGTCCGACAAGATCGCGCTGGTTCACGAGAAGCAGTCCCAGCGAGGCAGCAAGAATGGCTCCGTATTCCTGCTTGCTGACTGTCTTCTCCCAGCGCCAGCGCATGGAGTTGGAGACATCCAGCAGAATGGTGCATTCCAGGCTTGTTTCCGCCTCGAAACGTTTGATGAAGAATTTGCCGGTGCGCGCGTAGAGCCGCCAGTCGATTTTCGCTGCGTCGTCGGAGGGTTCGTAGTTGCGATAGTCGAAAAATTCCGCGCTGAAACCGCGCCGGATCGAACGGTGGAGCCCCTGGCGGATGCCGTCAAGGACCTCATGTGCGATCAGGTCGAGCCTCCCAAGCGCTTTGAGCGCTTCGGGGCTCCAGCGGATTTCCGTATTCACTGCCGCACCTCCGTTTCCGGCGGCGTCATCAGCGCGGCAATTACGTTGGCGAGAAGTTTTGCAGCGGATTTTTCTTTCAGAGCGGGAATATTTTCTTCAAGATCGCCGTCCAGCGCACAACTGACGTCATACGGAAAATAGATCAGGTTCCATGCGCCGTCTGCGCCGCGGATGCCGTAAATGGCGGGCATGGCGGAGCCGAAATTCATCTTCCATGCCTGCGTTGTTTCAAGGGTGGACGGTGTGAGCGGATATGGGGTGCGGTAGATCGGGTCGTCCGCGCGGACGATCTGCGGTTTCCGTCCGTTGTCGAGCACGGGCAGGAGATTTTGAATTGCATCGTTGAAGATCACGTCCGCGCAGCAGGCTTCGATGATGATCCTGCCGCCATTTGCAAGATAGCGCTTGAGGTTGGAAACCGCTTTCGGGCTCAACGACGGGGAACCGTGACCCGTCATGAGCAGCACCGGACATGCGAAGATGTCGTCGGATTCGGGATCGACGGGCAGTTCCGCATCGAACACGGGCAGGTCGGGATTGTCGGAGAAGGTCTGCATGAGACGTTTCGAGAAGCCCGGATCGGTATCCCATGTCCCTCCGTGCCTGACCCTGCCGAGAGGCGCCTGATACTGATAAACTGCGCCGGAGCCCGCTTTGACCTGACGGTTCAGGAGAGCGTCAACTCCGAGGGCGGAATAATTGATTTTTTCAAATTTCGCCTTTGGCTTGCGTTTGTTGAGTGCATATACCATCAGATTGGCTGCCGCCTGAAACGCCTCTCTGCGTTTGACGGGGTCCGCCTGATCGCCGTTCAGCGCGCAGGAAATTTCCTGGGAGAGAAGAAAGACCTGCGATGCGCCGCATCCGCGTTTGAGCGCCTTGACTTTGAGTTGATCGGGAGACAGCCTGTAGTAACTGCTGAACAGGGGATGTGCCGGATGCAGGGAGACGAATTTCCGGGGATTTCCGGGGTCGAGTCCCTTCTCCATGACGGAGGCGAAGGAGTTGTAAAATGTTTTGTCGGAGCAGCACGCCTCCGCAACGACGATTCCGCCGTCCCCGATATATTTTTTGAGTTCCGCAAGTTCCCGTTCCGTGGCGGTGAACCTGCCGTGGCCCGTGACGTAGATCATGCTGGAGAGCCCCGGATTGCCGTCCGGCGTTCCCAGTTCGGCGATCTGATAGTCCAACGGTTTTTTGAGCAGTTCCGAGACATGTTTCGTCCAGTTTGCCGCATCATATTTATCCGGGTTCCACCTGCCGTTCCATTTCCATTTCGTCACGGCATACGGAGCGGAGTTCCGCGCAATGAACAGCAGGACGAAGCAGGTGCTGATGATGTCGGTGCGCCAGTTGCCGTTGCGGATGATGTTGACGCAGCCCTCCCTGTACCAGTCCATGCCGCCCATCTCCTTGAGCCCGTTCAGGATACAGACGCGTTCAAAGGCATAGAGCGCGTAATATCCGTTCATGCCGCGCTGGTGAAACGAGTTCAGGAAGCCCCTTGTATTGCGTGTGAGCCACTTGTAGGCTTGCTGCATTTTCGGATTCATCCGGTAACTGCCGCAACGTCCCGGAACCGGAAGTTCCAGTGTTTCGCCGAGCAGGCGCAGACTCGCAAGCCCGGCGGAGGTCATGGAGAAAGTGGAGTTCCCTTGTACATAGGGCCAGCCGCCGTCGGCATTCTGCCTTTTTCCGTAGAATCCGAGAGCTTCGGTTACGGTTCTCTGCGGGAGCGCCAGCCCGATGTCCTTTGCCGCCGCCAGCCCCATAATCGCATATTGACTGCATGATTCGTCCGCATAATCCGGCTGAAGTTTGATATTGTCGCCGTATCCCCAGCCGCCGATGGGAACCTGAGTCGCAAGAAGATATTGGTAAGCCTTGCGGATCCGCGCCTTGTATTTGTCGCCCGCAAGACGTTGGAGCGCACAGATCACAAGTCCTTCCTCATAAGTTGATTTCGATTGGTTTTTCTGAAGATAGGCGACACCGTCCGCAACGGTTTTGTCCGTTTCGTCATATCCGGCGGATGCCATGGCATAGATGACAAGCGCAGTCGTTCCGACCTTGTATTGTGTCCCGTAGTTGAACGAGCCGTCCCATGACTGCATTTTTTTCAACTGCGCGACAATATTCTTTACCTCGCCGTCCACGACTTCCTGTGAAAGTACAAACTGTCCCATAAGCGGTGCCATGCCCAGCAGGACCGCCGTAAAGCCCAGAATTACTTTCCACATTATTTTCTTCATACCCGCTCTTTCCGCTCACTGCCCACTAATCACTAATCACTAATCACTGCTCATTGCCCGCTATCTCCGTACTTTTCCGACGATTCTGCGTATGATTTCCGTTTCCGTGATGCCTTCGGCGCGTGCTTTATAGTTGCAGGCGATCCGGTGACGGAGAACGGGAATCACGAGATGGAGAATATCTTCGGGAGCGACTGCGGGGCGTCCGTCCATTGCGGCAATGGCTTTCGCTCCTTTGATGAGAGCCTGACCTGCGCGCGGTCCCGCGCCCCAGTCGATGAATTCGGAGACTCCCGCGGCTTTGGCTTCGGGGGAGTCGGGACGCGTTGCGCGGATGAGACTGACCGCAAAGCTGATCTGTTCCTCCGGCACGCCGATCCCCTGAACGATCTGCTGGAAACGGATGATTTCGTTCTGTTCGATGACCTGACGGCATTCGGCTGTCTGCCTCGCCGTGGTGCGCACCATGATTTCAAGTTCTTCTTTCTGCGACGGGTAGTCCAGATAGAGGCAGAGCATGAAACGGTCCTGCTGTGCTTCGGGCAGAGGGTAGGTGCCTTCCTGTTCGATCGGGTTCTGTGTCGCGATGACGCAGAAAGGCAGAGGGAGCTGGAAGGATTTCATGGCGACCGTCACCTGGCGTTCCTGCATGGCTTCGAGAAGCGCCGCCTGCGTTTTCGGAGGCGTTCTGTTGATTTCATCCGCGAGGAGCAACTGGGTGAAGATCGGTCCCTGATTGAACTGAAGTTCGGGAATGCCGTCGCTGTTCTTTTTGAGAATCTCGCTTCCGATGATGTCCGATGGCATGAGGTCGGGCGTAAACTGGATTCTCTGCGTATCAAGTCCGAGAACTTTTGCGAATGTGCAGACCATGACCGTTTTCGCTAGTCCGGGGACGCCGATCAGGAGACAGTGCCCCTGGCAGAGAAGCGCCGCAAGGATTCCCTCCACGGTCTCCGACTGCCCCACGATGACTTTGCCCACCTCCGCGCGGATTTCCGCACACCGCCCGGAGATCAGCGCGAGATCCTGTTCCATATGGGCGGCGGCATCTTCCGTGACCGCATTCAGGACAATCGACTTTGCTCCGTCGGTTTTCTTCTGCTTCGGCGGCAGCTCAATGATGAATTTCATCATTCCGAGCTGGATCACATCGCCCGTCACCAGCGGCGAAGCCTGCACAACCTTGCTGTTGACCATTACGCCGACCGTGCTGTTGAGGTCCTTGATGAACGCCTCGCCATCGCGGATTGTGAGTTCCGCATGATGGCGCGAGACATTGGCGGCGCCTTCGCACTGGATATCGCAGTCCTCGCCTCTTCCGATGACATAACTTGCGTCTTTCAGCTCCAGGGTGGAAATCAGCGTTCCCTCCTTGGAATAGACTTTCAGCTGCGTCACCGGAACCGATTCGTTTTCATTGCTCATTGTTCAGCTCCTCCGCCGGAATATGGTGTTTGATTAATGATTCATTTGTCGTGTCCGCCAGCAGATAAACGCTTCTTCCGTTTCTGCCGCGGTTCAGAAGGCAGAGCGCGAGAAATGCTTTTTTGCGTTCGTCGTCCGCCTTTGTCTCCGGGACTTGCTTCAACAGCGTTTTCACGATGTCGATGAAATCCTGTGTGGCGAGTTCGGCGGATGCCCTCGTCTCTGTTTTACGCCTGACTGCGTCCTCCCACATCTGATCGGAAAAATATTCCCTCATCAGGGATTTTTCAAGCTCTGCCATCTTTTCCAGACCGGATTCCAGTGCGGAATCTCCTCCGCCGGGGATAATTTCCGCAGCATTGCGCCGGAAAAGATCAAGCGCCGCTTCGTAATCGCGGGCATTCATTGCGCCGAGCCACTGCGGACGGCTTCTGAAAAAACTGCGGACCGCCGGAGAAAGGCGGACGCCTCTGCCGAGCGCATCCATCCATTCCTGTCCGCTCAGATTGCCGCTGAAGACATTTTTCAATTTCTCATAACCGGTGTCCGGACCGAATGCGTCGATTGCCGCTTTCCCGAAAAACCAGCTCCAGACACGCGGGAGGGAACGGTATTCCTCCGCTTTGATTATCGGACGGTTCCGGTTGGAAAAATCCTGCATGAGTTCCCGCTGCTGTTCCGTGGCTGATACCGCGTTGAGCGCCGCGGCAAGTTCCGGCTTTTTTGCCAGTTCCGCTGCAAAAAGGTCCCAGCGGGTTTTCATATAGCGTCCCATGCTGTTCAAATCGTTTTCAATCAGGGTGCGGAATATGGTTTCGGAGTCATTTCCATAGGGGAGGGGAGTCTGGCGCTTTGCCAGTTCCGGAGAGAGCGCGAGCCAGACGGCGAAACGGTCGGGAATGGCGGGCAGATAGGATTCGAACATGATATCGGTGATTGATGATACCTTGACGTCGTCATGCAGGCGAAGCCGGAGATTGACGAGAAACGCCGCCTGGTCGAAAAGCGTGATTCTGGAATTCTGCCTGCGCATCTCCTCTTTTTCTTCCGCAACGGCTTTTCCCGCATGTGCCAGATAGGAACGTTCCACAAGCTGGAAAACTTCGTCCTGAAAAAAGACGTCGCGGCTCAGATTTGCCCCGATGTTCAGGGCGGCATCCCATTTCTGCGCACGGCTGAATTCCGCCAGCGCCTTTTTGCGGAGAGCGAGATCGTCGGGCCAGTTCCATATCCTGCGGGCGTCGCCTTGTGCCGTATAACTTCCCATACTGCCGGATTCCTTTTCCTCTCCTGCATCTGTGCCTGGTTCCGTTTCCGCCGTGTTGCGTTCCTCTGCGACCGGAAGCGGGCTGCGCAGAGTCGCCAGATTGCGGAAATAGGAGATCTGCCACGAAAAAATCTGCCGGAACAGGAAAACGGCAAAGAGGAAACCGCCCAGCGCTGCCAGCGTCAGCAGCAGGAGCCGCAGCCGGGGGGCGAGTTTCTGATACAGAAGTTTGAGCTGTTCGCGGTTCAAGCCGTTTCCTCCTTCGGTTACAGACGGAAGTTCCGCCGTTCATAACGGATCAGTTCGAGCTGGCGTTTGAGGTCGCAGAGTTCGCGCCGCCAGAAAGATTCCGATCCCCAGTCGGGGAATGTCGCGTGGAAATTGAGGTCGCCGGACTGGATGGCGCACCAGGAAAGAAAGTGCATCATCCGCATGGCGCGCAGAGATTCGACGGCGCGGAGCGACGAATCGTCAAAATCCATGAAAAGCTCATATCCCTCCAGCAGTGCGGCGAGTTCCCCGCGGCTTTTCGACGGCGTATCGGGAAGCAGAAGCCAGATGTCCTGCACCGGCGGTCCGTTCAGCATATCGTCGAAGTCGATTGCGAGAAGCCCCTCGCCGCCGCGGTCGAGTACGTTCGCCCGGTGGAAATCCCCGTGAATACGGATGAACGTATTTTCATCGGGGAAAACCCGTTCCGCCTCGTCCATGATGTCGAGGCAGACCGATTCCAGCTCCCGTCCGCACGCAGGATGCACCATGCCGGAATCGAACAGGCGTTTCAGCGCGCCGCCTGCAAAGGTTTCAGGCGTCATGGTCATGCGGTGCTCCGCCGGATACTGTGCCCCTGCGGAGTGGATGAAGCCGAGAAGCGCCCCGATTTTATGCAGTGATTCCCTTGTTTCAAACTCCGCTTCGCGCCCGCGTTTTTTAGGATAGACCGCAAACGGTACTCCGCCGGAAAAACCGAGCGTCGAACCGTTGGTGAGTTCGTAGGGGGCGACGACGTTTACTTCCCTGTCTGCACAGTCGAAAACGAAATCGTGTTCATCGAGAATCGCTTCCGGCGTCCAGCGGCCCGGACGGTAGAACTTGGCGACGAGCCGGTCGCCGGAGGTTGTCTCAAGTTCATAGACTCTGTTGACATAGCTGGTGAACGCACAGGCGTATCCGGTCAGTCCCCCCCCCAGCAATTTCTCCACATCCGGCAGAAACTGTTCCGGTGTAAAATGATCAAATTCACCCTGCATCTGTCGAAAATCCCTCTTTTTGATTCTTTTCCGTCTCATAAACATACTGCTTTATTGCAGGAAAAACAAATATTCATGAGATGATAATTGCTTTTTTTCAAAATCGCTGTATAATAATCCCGGAGAATGATCCCCGTTTTATATGAGTGCATCGTATATTACATCAGGCGGGAAATTTCTGGCGGTGGAATGACGCGGATAAAACCGCGTCATTCTTTTTTCCTTCGGGTGCTTGTGCCGGGCATTCGATATGGGGAGGTCGGGCAAAATTTTATAAGAGGATTTTATGGCTTACTTCATCAATAATTTCTTGAAGTTTGTATTTCTTCTGACTCCGTTTTTCGTGCTTTCCATGTTTCTTTCCATGACGCAGGGGTGGGCGATGCGCCAGAAGCGCCTGCTTGCGCTGCGGATCGGGATCGCCGCATTCTGCACGTGCATGATTCTGCTCTTTTTCGGGAAATGGATTTTCGAGGCGTTTGATATTACACTTGACGCATTCCGTATCGGCGGCGGCGCTCTGCTGTTTCTGTCCGCTGTCGGATTGGTCAACGGCAAAGTCGAGGATAAGAAGCCGTTGGCTGTGGAGGATGATTCCGAGGCGAGAATCTCGGATATTGCCGTGGTTCCCCTGGCGATACCCGTGACCGTCGGCCCCGGCACAATCGCCGCTCTGCTGGTGATCGGCGCGGACGCCTCGACCGTGAAGACTCATCTTCTGAGCGCGGGGGCTCTGGCGCTGGCGTTGTTCTGCCTGACGTCGATTCTTTTCGTCGCGACATGGATCGAGCAGAAATTCGGGCGTCATGTGATCGTGATCCTGAGTAAAGTCACCGGCTTGATTCTTGCCGCAATGGCTTCGCAGATGATCTTCACCGGTGTCCGCAGCTTCCTCGTGCCGTGAACGGTTTCCCCGGATTGCCGGGGGAGCAGACTTTACACCAGGATTTCAATAAAAAAGTTGTCCGACCAGGAGAGGGACGCATGAAAATCATGCAATGCCTCTTTTGAGAAACGGAGGCATTGCATGATTTCCTGCCCGGTCGATGGTCAGCGTCTGGGCTTTGTCTGCGTGATTTCCTCAAGGATAAGAGCGTTGACATTCGGCTTGAAACGGTCGCTGTCTTTTGTATAGAGTCTGCCACGGAAAAAACAGTGCTCTGTCGGAAGTTTTTGAAGCTTTTCCAGCAGGGGAGAAGTTCTGGCGACATAGACGAAAACAGGCGTTCTGGCTCCCTGCGGACGGAGTTCGAATGCCTCATAGCCCTCAGGATCAATCTTTTCCTCCTGCAACAGATAATCGGCGGCTGTGGCATGGATCGTTCCTTCGATGTAGACGTTTTTGCCGCTGAACGTTCTGGCTCCGTCGAGCATTTCATGCCTTACAAGAGCCGGACGGTCCGGCATCAGCGGTGACATCAGCATCAGGAGCCCCCAGGCGATACCGCCGGCAAGGAGCGCCGCCAGCGCCCCGATCTTGAACCACTGAAAGAATCCGACGTGAGCGTGGGAACGTTTTTCCAGCATTCCGAGAGCGACAATATTCGCAGTGCTTCCGATCATGGTGATGTTGCCGCCGAAGCAGGCTCCGAACAACAATGCCCACCAGAGCGGCAGGTCCTTCACGCTTGCGGAGAGCTGTTCGATCACGGGACAGAACGCCGCCACGAAAATGACGTTGTCCACGAATGCCGACCCGACTGCCGTGACCGCAAGAATGAACGGGACGAGAACCGCATGGCTGGAACCGCAGATACTGGAGAAGTAGTCCGCCATGATGAGGTCCACATGAGTATGTTCCAGTGTCCCGGCGATGGCGAAGAGCAGCATGAAAAAGAGGAGAGTCCACCAGTCCACCTCCCGTTCGACATAATGCCGTGCGCGGTCGCGGCGGAGGATCATGACGACTCCGGAGCAGACCAGCGGGGCGATCAGGAGGACGCTGTTCTTGCCGATGCCGAGCCATGTTTCAAGCTGGTGGTGCATGGCGATGGCGCAGATCGTGATGAGGATCAGGGCGAGTCCCTGTTTGTAGGGCACCTCGATCACCGGAGCGAGCGTCAGATTGCGCGCAAGACGCTCCTTGAGACTGATATCGAACTGCGCCAGGTCTTTGCGGTAATACCAGATGGTCAGCGCCACCGTGGCGGCGAGCGCCAGCAGCATGATCGGGAACGCATAGCACATGAAATCGCCGAAAGTCAGCCCGCCTTTGGTGCCGATGTAGATGCCGACGGGATTGCCCATCATGGTGCCTGCGCTTCCCACGTTGGTGCACAGAACGCAGATCAGGATATAGGGGACAGGGTTGAGCTTGAGGCGGTCGCAGACCTGAAACACCAGCGTTGCAATGAAGATAATCGAAGTGACCTCATCCACCGCACACGCCAGCAGAGCCGATGCGGCGGCTGTGACCGCGATGAATTTCATTCCTGAAATATTCGGCATCGACACGATTAATTGTACGATCCATGTAAAAAATCCGAGGTCGCGCAGTGCTCCGACGATAATCATCATGCCGACAAGGAACAGGATCACTTCCAGCGCCGAAGACTGCACGAAAGTCGCAATGTCCAGCGAGTTGGAGCAGATCAGGACGGAAAGTCCGAGAAACGCGATCGCCAGACGGATGTTCCAGAAAAGCAGCGTGCCGAGGATGATTGCCAGAAAAACCGCCACCGCCGTCGCCTGGTGAACCTCGAATACCGTTTTTGCGCCGAGTATTCCGGCTCCCGCGCTGACGGCAATCAGGATGCCGATCCTTTTTACCATATCTTTGACGCTCAGTTGTGACGATCCTTCTTCGTGCATGCTACACTCCTGTTATATTGAATTTTGGTATCTTCCGAATCAGAAGAAGCTTTGATGAAAAGTTGATTTTATTCCCAGAACAGCTTGGCGCAGAAATCCTTGAGCTCGACAATGCCGGCGAGTCTGTTGGAGTCGTCCACGACAAGAAGTTTCTGGAGCTTGTGCATCAGAAACAGTTTGGCGAGCTGGACCGCGGGAATATCAGCGTGAACCGTAATGAATTCCTCGCGCATGAAGTCGGCGACCTTTGTCTCGTCGGCGGTCTGGAGCACTTCGGAAAAAGGCTGAAAACGATAAACGGAAGAAAGATCGTCCATCCACAGAATATGTTCCGGCAGACTGAATTTCAGGAGGTCCGCGAGAGAAACGACTCCGCGCAGCTCCCGGACATCGTCGATGACCGGAATCTCATCAATATTGTTGGTGGCGAAGATTTCGATCGCTTCATTGAGCGTATTGTTTTCCAGCAGAGTCACGGGCGTTGTGATCATGACGTCGCGCGCCCGCAGGAACTGCGGGATTTCGACTTTCGACGAAGTGAAATAATTCAGCACCGCTTTCGGGGTTGCAAGCTCTGCGACTTCACGGACTACTTTGGATTCCATGAAATCCTTCGCCAGAGCCGCAAGCACCTGAAGATGGAGCCCCGGATCGTCGGCGGGCGTCAGAATGAGAATCACGATATTGACTTTCGGTTTTCCCGGAACCGCAAAATCAATTCCTTTGCCGGACGTCGCCATTGCAACAAGGAGGCGGTCGACATGTTCGGAACGTGCATGCGGCACCGCGAGACCGGAACCGATTACCGTCGGCATTCGTTTTTCGCGGAGCATCACCTCTTCGATGATTTCCTGCGCATTGAGTCCCGCGGTGTTTCGTGCGAGGAGCCTTGCCAGTTCGGAGATGGCTTCCTGTGCGGTTTCAGCTTTGGTGCCGCTGATGATGTTGCCTTCCGCCAGGAAGTTGTAAAAGTGAGGGTTGACCTGAACATTCATTCTGAACTCTTCCTTGTTGGTTTTTCAAACAGCTCTACCGTATCATAGCGTCCGGATTTTGAAAATCAAGTCGTCTCCGCCTGAAAAGTGAAAACTTTTCCACCCCGGCTTTTTCTGCATTCCATTTCAAAGTTCCGCCATCCCGGTTCTCCCGTTATTTCTCCCTGACCTTGAACGTCTTTTCTTTTTCATCGAAATACAGTTTCGACTTGTTTTTATTGAACCATGACAGAATTTGCCTGATATCATCGGTTTGCCCGGTCAGCATGACGAGGGTGATATTATTGTCCGTATTGTTGCTCATATAAGAATTTCGCGCTAAGATTGAGAGCCAGTCATACAGGGCATCCAGATTGCCCACCATCGCAGCATATTTTGCATAGTTCGCCTTGATCCAGTCCTGAGCATAGCGATGGTTTTTCCATGCATTGTCAGTGATTTTTTTCAGGTCAATATCTTTAAATGTGCTGATGAGAGAGTATAGACGCGAGGTATCTTTTCCAGTCTCATAAAGTTCGATCAGGCGACTGCGGTCTTTCGGCGTTTTTGTGAAATATTTGGCGTATTGGCAGGCTGTCCAGGTGTTGTACCGATGTTGCAGAGCCATGAAAAAACCTTCTTTTGCCTCCTCTGTCCATCCATGCTGGACGATTGGCTTGATCAGATCGGGAACTTGCGGAAGATGTTTCAATGCGGCTTTTTTGTCCGCTTTGCCTACCAGTGACGGCAGGGCATAATGGAGATGATGGGAACTTTCGCTCAAAAAAGGGTCCAGCAAGGCGAGGTGTCCGGGACCGATTTTTTTTAACAGCGTTACTTGTATGTCATCCGGAGCGAAAACGTTTTGCCCTCGCGTTGCGTTGCTGATCTTTTGAACATATTCTATAATCTGTTCATCTGTCGGGTTTTTAGGCAGTTTGATGGTTGCCAGCGTTTTGATGTCACCTCGGTTTCTTACGATAGGATTGCCTGTTTTTTGTGTTGCCTGTCTGTTGTATTTCTCGAGCTGCTTTGTCAGAGTTTCGAGATTTTTGTTGAGCTGCTGCATCTGCTGTGTCAGCAGCCGGTATTGTTCATCATTGTTTGATGTTGTCGCGCATCCTCCCGCCAGGATCAGCGCCGCTGCCGCCATAATCTGCAATGCTTTCATGATTCTCTCCCTTGTCGTTGGATATGAATTTCAAAAAAAGGTCAATGCTGTTCCATGGAAATTTCCACTCCGAGATTTTCCAGTTTGGCGCAGATGTCTTCATAGCCGCGGAAAATGGTGTCCGCATTGTTGACGACGGAACGTCCCTTTGCGCAGATTGCGGCAAGCACCATCGCCATGCCTGCGCGAATGTCGGGACTTGACATTTCGATGCCGCGAAGCTTCGCCGGGCCGGAGATGACGACACGGTGCGGGTCGCAGACCACCGCATTCGCACCCATCGCGATCAGGCGGTCCACAAAGTAAATGCGGCTCTCGAACATTTTCTCGAAAAAGAGGATCGATCCTTTTGCCTGAGTCGCGCATACGATCAGACAGCTCATCATATCGCTCGGGAATTGCGGCCACGGTCCGTCGGAGATCTGGGGGATCGCGTTGCCGAAATCCGGCTGAATCTTCATGCGCTGCCCGCCGGGGACTTCGATCAGGCCGGGGTGCAGTTTGAAGCGGATTCCCAGCTTTTCGAAAACGCGGCGTGTCATCCAGTAGTCGCGCGGCGTAAGTTTGCCTTCGATGTTGACCGCGCCGCGCGTGCATGCCGCAAGCGCGATGAAACTTGCCGCTTCGATGTGGTCGCCCTCAATCGTGACTTCCGCGCCGTGAAGCTCCGGATTGCCTTTGATGATGATCGTATTGGAATCCAGCCCGGTGATTTCCGCGCCCATTTTGATCAGCATCTCTCCGAGCTGGCGCACATGGGGCTCCGAGGCGGCGTTGCGCAGGATTGTGGTTCCCCGGCACGCCGCGGCGGTCATGAGAATGTGCTCGGTGGCGGTTACGCTTGCTTCATCAAGGAAGATTTCGCTTCCGTGCATTCCCTTTGCCGCCGTCTGGAACTCATAAGGAACGGAATCGCCCTGAATGACTGCTCCGAGTTTTTTCAGCCCATAGAAATGCGAGTCGAGACGGCGGCGCCCGATGACGTCTCCGCCGGGCGGGTAGATGGTCGCTTCTCCGCATCTGACGGACAGCGGACCCGCCAGCAGGATGGAGGTTCTCAACGCGGAACAGAGGCTTTTGGGAATTTCGCTTTTTGTGATGTTTTTCGCGTTGATCCTGACCGTTTTCCCGGAACGCGTGACTTTGGCTCCGAGATGTTGAATGATCTTGAGCATGACATCCGCATCGCTGATTGCGGGGACATCGTGCATGATGATCTCCTCTTTCGTGAGGATGGATGCCGCGATCATCGGCAGCACCGCGTTCTTATTTCCACCGATTGTGACATTTCCGGAGATTTCCGCTCCGCCGTTTATGATAAGGCTGCGCATGAGATTTGTTTTCCTTATGGATTGGGGTGAAAGATTCTTTCGTATTTCATTTCCTGATATTCTTCTTCCGAAATGACGCCGTCCATCCTGAGAACATCAAGGACGACAAAGGTGTGAAGCGGCGTAAATGGAATGTGATTTTCATACTGCCTTGTGATCACATGGATTTCACTGTCTGTGAGGAGTTTGTTGTCGCGCATTTCTCTGACTGCTTCAAGAAAAGCCTCTCTGTTTTCATAACTTACTTCCGGCGCCCGGAAACGCTTTGCGATGGCGCGCCTGAGTTCCCGCAGGAATTCCGCGGATTTCCGGTTTTCGCGATAACCGACCGTAATGGTAAGCGGATGTATGTCGGTAAATGAGGGAAAACAGTAAGTAATTTTCCGCAGGACAAGCGGAATCAGGAAAACGAAAGGAAAGACAGTCAGAATCATGGATTTTGCATATCCTGCATGGAAAAAATAAATCAGAACGAGATTGACCAGATTGAGAGTCAGAGCAAGAAAAAACAGAAACAGCAGAAAGCCGGCATATGGACTGTCTTTTTTCTTTTTTTCCGGAATCGGGTTATAAGCTGAGAGGGGACAGGATTCTGATTTTTTTGTTTCCCCGGTTCCGCTCAGTTCGAGATATTCCAGAACACCGTTGTCATGAATGATATAACGGAAAAATTGAAAACAAATTGTACAGTCATAAGATTTCATTCGCCCCGAATACCTCCTCTCATGAGAGATTCTACATCATTTCAAACGTAATTCAAGTTCGGAAACCGAAACTTTTGCATAAAATCAGGCGGAACCGGATGTCCCCGGCAGAAATGGAACAGGGCTGGGGAATGTTTCTCAGGATAAGCAATCTTGAATCTTTCCTGTCCTTGAAGTTCCTGCCGCAGTCTTTCCGATACAAAAAAAACGGAGAACCCGGCACTGCCGGATTCTCCGCGAATTGATTTTGCCCTGGCTGTTACCGGATTGCGTGAGGCATGAGCTTCACAAAATCCTTGAGGGCGGCCGTCAGAGGATTGAAGTTCTCCGGCCCGAAGCCCAGCGGATTGTGCTGGACCCAGCCCTCGGCAAACTCAAACTCGCCGGACTGTCTGCCGAAGATCGCGGCGCGGTTTTCCATATCCTTGATGTAGGCGTCCATGCCCTGGCTGACATCAAGCCATTCCTTCTGGCTCTTGTGGCAGGCAAGCGCCTGACGCTTGATCTCCATTTTGGAGGCGATATTCACATAGAAATCCGCCTCCACCGGCCGGCGCAGTTGATCTGTGATGCTGTGCGGCATGCAGTGGTAAACCGCGACATTCTGCAGCGTCGGTTTTGCGGTCGGCGCGCATTTCATATTCACCATGCCGCGGCAGAATGCCGCAGTGACCGCGAGACGACCGGCGTTGATGTGGTCTTCCATATAATCGTAGGGACCCTGCGTCAGAATGATTTCGGGTTCGACTTCACGGACGACCGGCACCAGTTTCGCCAGATTCTCGTAGTTGTAGAATACTTCGATGTCGTCGCAGATACTCTCGTGGAAGACCGCTCCGACCAGTTTTGCGGAGTTCAGCGCTTCTTCGCGGCGCATCCGGACAATCGTCTGGTAATCGTGATGATCCGTTCCGAGGGAGCCGTTGGAGACGTTCATGTAATGAACTTCGTAACCGGCATCCTTCAACAGCATCATCGTGCCCATCATGCCGAACTCAAGATCATCCGGATGGCAGGCGATGGCAAATGCTCTCTTGCTCATGATCAATGCATCTCCACGTCGCAGACACCGAAGCCGAAGCGGTAGAAGTTGAATACGATCTCGCCCGGATGCTTGGAGAGCAGGGACATCGGAACACAGCTGTCCGCGATCTTCTGGGAGATCATGAACGTGGAGAGACGCTGTCCGAACGGATTGTCATGATGACCCGGATGCCAGATGGAAACTCTTTCCGCTTTCCATGTTTCGAACGGTCCGACGGATACTGCCGAGGAGGGAACGTTCTGGACTGTTCCGCCGCCGGAGGTTCTGGCGTTCTGGATCAGAGTGATCGGGTGCAGTTCGACGATGCGCGCCTTCTTCTGGAGGTATTCCTCCGGTGTCGGCGGATTGTCTTTGTACTGACCTTCGCGTTTGACGGGGTCGTTGAACGCCCAGTGTTTGGTTTCGCCTTGTCCGCCCTGCATGGTGACGCAGCGGGCGAGGTCATAGGACTTCGTGTATTCTTCCGGATTTTCTGTCGGGAAGTGGAGATTTTCCTTCGGCATCATGAGTTCGGGACGGATTCTGCCGAAGCAGAGATCCATATCGGCTTTCGCGAATCCGAGCGGGAAATTGATGTCCGCGGCTTTGCCGTCGACGATCCACTCGTCCATGCCCCAGAAGTGGCAGTTCTTGAGGGAGAGATCCATTTCGTTGACCATCTGTGCAACGAGCGGAAGCTGTTCCGTCGGCCCGATCGGACCGCAGATACCCGCCGGTTTGGAGGGCGTTGCCTGCTTCCATGCATTGATGTATTCGAGCGCCTCCGCGCAATAGAACTCCTGAAGAGTGTCGTAAATGTTGATCTTGAAGCCGGGGCGTTCAAAACTTTTCAGGGTGTCGATTGTGATCTTGGCAGCTTCATCGAGGATGCTGCGGTCGAGTGTGGTGTAGTCCCACCACTCCGGAGAAATTTTACTGAATGCGCGCATTTTTCTTCCTTTGTTTAGTTTGCGTGAAACGAGTTGCTCTATTAAACATAACGCTTCAACAGTTTTTTTCCAGTCTCAATAAAAATATTTGCGGCATTGTATGCCATTCCTGTCTCGGAAATCGGCAGGATTTCATACCCGCCGCGCGAATAACACTCCTCCATGCAGATGTATCCGGCTTCGCCCATTGCCAGCGTAACCATGAAATTATACCTGGCGCAGGACTCGGCTTTGACTGCCATTCCGATTTGCGTGAACGGCTCGCCGGGGAAAGATACCGCAATAAAGTCTTTGCCGATTTTGAACGATTTGAACTCAAATTCAGCCGGAACTCCCTGCCAGTCCTTCACAAAGGCCAGCAGTTGCCTGGCAAAGAAACGAAGTACCGGCCCGGCGCCTGCGGCAAGTTCTTCGCTTGTCATGGCTGCACCGCCGTCGAAATGTTTCGTCTCCTCCATGATCTTTTCCGCTTTGCGCACCTCCTCGTCCGTGATAGTGCGGCGGGCGATTTCAACTGTCTCGGTCGCCGTCTGAAGCGTGTCGTCGCTGATCTTTTCCGCTTTGTCAATCAGTCCTGCAACGATGTCCGCATAGATTCCGCCGATGCGTCTGGCTTCCGCATAGCTGGTCTGATCGACTTTGGTGGTGACGTCGAAGTGATTGATGTTGCCGGAACAGCCGAGCATCATGGATACCTGGACATCGGAGCCGAGTTTCGTCTGGAGTGTATGCTCCATTCTGCCGGGCCAGTCGGCGGATACGAAATCGTCGCCGATCGTGTCGGTGTGGTTGACGATGTTTGCAAGAACCGCGCTGATGCGTCCGTCCTGACGGATTGCCATGACCGTGATTTCCTCATCGACGGGGCCTTCCGGTTTGACGATATCCGGGTTGAGCTTGCCGGGGTTTGTCACGACTTTGCCGTTCTTCATGAAGTAGCGGCGGTTGAACGCAAGCGGATTGTTGTTCTCTTTTGCGCAGAACAGTTCCGCCGGCGCCAGATTTTTGTATGCGCGCCTGATCGCGCGGAACGAGGCGTCGACCAGGTCCGCCAAATATTCTTTGTCCGTGCTGTCCGAACCGAAAAACGGCGCGGGATACGGCGCGGTATGAGTGTGGATTGCATGAAAGATCAGTTCCCCGCCGAAATTCATGCCTGCCGCGGCAAGTTTCTGGCGGACAGCCTCTATGATATTCATGCAGATGAAGCAGAGGTCATAGCTCACGAACCCCGTGATGACACTCCCCTGCCGGAACAGCGTGACTCTGACTTTCAGGTCGTCATGTGCTCCGGTGTTCGGGCGCGGATCGAAATATCCGGCAAGAGCGACTCCTCTTGCCGGGGTGATGATCTCGGATGCGATTCCGACATTGATCATTTTGCAATCTCCATGACCTTGCCGTTGTTCTGCGCGGAAGCGTGCGCCGCTTCGCAGAGCAGGATGTTATGGAGTGCGTCTCCGGCGTCAAGAGGTTTGCCGTCGAGCACGGATTGCGCGTGATGTTCGATCAGGCACTGATAGATGTTTTTGATCTCGCCCGCAGGAACGCTTGCCGTCGTGCCGTCGAACTTGTCGAGCTCAAGACGGATTTTAACCGGTTCGTCCTTGTGACCGGAGAGCTGGAACATGGTGCCGTAGCCGCGCAGTGCCGCCTTGTCTCCGTAGATTTCATAACCGAGATTGCTCAGAGTGCCGCCGAGACCGCCGCGCAGTTCGGAGAATGCGACCTTGGCGCTGGACTGCATCCCGTCCTCGAAGAAGAACTTGATGTAGGCGCCGTCTTCCGCGACGATGGGCATGATCTTGGGCAGGTAGACTGCCGCAAGTTTTGTGATCTTCTTGCCGAAGATATATTCCGCGAGGTAGAAGCAATGACTGGCGACGTCACCGATCGGGCCGCCCATTTCCTCGATTTTTGAACAGCGCCATGTGGCGGCTTCCGCGGGATCGTAGCCGTATGCGAACTCCATGTGGAAGCAGGAGTCGTTGACATTGCCGAGTTCGCCCTTCTTCACAAGTTCCTCCGCCTTGACGTTCCAGGCGTTGTAAACCATCATGTGGTCTACTGCGAGCGAGAGTCCTTTCTCTTTTGCGAGTTTGACCAGCATTTCCGCGTCTTTGGAATTGGTTGCCATCGGCTTTTCGGAAATGACATGTTTTCCCGCATTCAGAGCTTTGACCGCAAGCGGAACATGGGTGGTATTGTTTGTGGCGATATAAACCGCCTGGATCTCCTTGTCCGCGAGCATTTCATCGGCGGTGGCATACCATTTGAGTCCGAGAGCCTCCGCCGCGGCTTTACGCCCCTGATTGATATCGGTGGCTGCAACGAGTTCCGCTTTCCGGAGCGGTGCGAAACGCGCTTTGTCGCAGGCAAAACCTTCTTTGGCAACGCGATTCTCGGCAATTCCGCCGAATCCGATCAGGCCATACTTCACTTTTGACATCTGTGTATCCTTTCTTAATCTTTTAATCTTTTTCGTCCTCTTTGTCCTTTTGCCGTATCGCAGGCTGTATGGATTAAGGGCTGCCGATACCTTTGATAAGAGGAACTTACTGTTTCAGAGTTCCTACTTCAAGCTCGAAAGAGTATTTTTTTACGGCTTTCATCATGAAAAATGCCGCGCTTGCGTATTACAAGGCGCGGCATTGTGCTCTCACACAAGTTTCAGGCGGCGATTTTCTCCGTTTGAAACTTGCAGCTTGAAACTTTCAGCTTATTTCATGTAAGCGTCCGCGACCTTCTTGAATGCATCGACGTAAGCTTTCATGTGCTCCTCGGTGTAAACCGGGTGCGTGAAGAAGCTGATGGTTCTGTCCGTCATCCAGTTCGCCTGTTTGCAGTTGAACTGGGAGTAGTCGATGTTTCTTGCCTTGGGATCGTGGAACGGATACTTGGCGACGCCGAATCCGTTGCGTTCGATGTAGGCGCGTTCCTTATACATTTCCGGCCAGAGAACACTGTAAACCGGAACGCCTTCCGCCGCGACCGCCGCAATGAAGTCCTTGGTCGTGATGCCGGCTTTGAACTTGGTGGTGTCGAGAACGAAAGGAGCCCACCAGAATGCGTTCTGACGTTCCTTGGTGTCGACCGGCGCATATTTCACCAGCGGATGGTTCTTCAGGGCTTTGATCAGGTATTTGCCGTTGAAGATACGGTTCTTGAGGTTCCATTTATCGAATCTCTTGAGTTCGCAGAGACCGATCTGGGACTGCATTTCCGTCATGCGGAAGTTGAAGCCGACACGTTTATGAATGTAGAGCTGTTTGCCTTCCATTTCAAGCAGGTTGAGCTTTGCCTGAACGTCATAGCCGTGGTCGCGGAAAGAGCGGAACTCCCATGCGAGGTCATCGTTGTTTGTGACGACCATGCCGCCTTCGCCGCCGGTCGTGAAGTGTTTGCTCTGACAGAAGCTGAAGCAGCCGACATCGCCGATGGTTCCGGCTTTTTTGCCCTTGTAGACGCCGCCGAAGCACTGTGCGCAGTCTTCGACAACCTTGAGGTTGTGCTTCCTGGCGATCTCCATGATCGGATCCATGTCGGCGACGATACCGTAGAGGTGGACAACGACAATCGCTTTTGTGCGTTCTGTGATGAGGGGCTCAATCGCCTTGGGGTCGATCGTGTGGTCCGTCGTAACGTCCGCGAACACGGGGAGGGCGCCTGCCTGAAGCGCGCAGAAGCTGGAGGCGATGAAACTGTAGGAGGTGCAGATGACTTCGTCGCCGGGGCCGATGTTCATTCCTGCGAGAGCCGTATGAAGGGCGCATGTTCCGTTGGCGACGCTGATTGCGTTCTTTACGCCGAGCCATTTCGCCCATTCTTTTTCAAACTGCATTCCGATTTTGCCGGTCCAGTAGTTGACTTTGCCGCTTCTGAGGACGTCGGCAGCAGCCTGGACGGTGGATTCCTCGAAGCTCGGCCATGCCGGGAAAGTTCCGTTGTAGACTTTCTTGCCGCCGTCGATTGCGAGTTTCTGTTTTGCAGCCATGGATTTTCTCCTTGTAGATTTTGTTTGTTCGTAATTTCTTACGTTTTGTGATTTGTTTTTTGTTTTTTCTGATATAAATTATATCACAGGCACCCACTTGACGTCAATCAGGATCATTTGCAAAAAATAATCATTAAATTGTGAAAAGTTACTGTCATGGGAATTTTTGAAGACATCAAGCTCGAATCGCAGGATCATCCTTCGCTTACGCTGGCGAGTCCTTTCAACATTCTCTGGGAATATGACCGGGGACCGCAGGAAAAGTTGAAGGGGGATGTTCATTACGCCCTTCAGATTTCCATCGTGATGCAGGGTGCCGCCGAGGTCGTATTCGGCGACTGGTCCCATGTGTTTCAGAGCGGCGAACTCTGGTGGACCATGTGCTGGGAGCCTCACGCATACCGTCTGCTGTTCCCGCGTAATTTTGTGATGTCGGTCAATATCAATATTGATAATCTCGGCAACTGCGGACCGTGTTCCGATGCGGACTGGCTTGCCCCGTTTACGGTGGAGCCGCAATATCGTTATTGTCCGTCGAACGATGCGGAACGTGGCGAAATTGCGCTTGTCTCAAGAAAACTTCTTCATGCCTACAACCGCAAGATTCCGAACTGGCGGACGCACTGCTGGCTGATGATTCACCAGTTGATTCTGCGTGCTTCCGAACGGGTGTCCGCTGTCGAGCAGTCCGATGCAAATGGAATCAATGCCGGTATGAGCCGTATTCAGAAAGCGGTAAGCCTTGTACGGACGTCCAAAATTCCGCCGTCGCTGGAATCCGCTGCCCGGTCGTGCTCCCTGAGCGTGAGCCGTTTTTCCTATCTTTTCCACTCGACAATGGGCGTGAGTTACGGTCAGTTCGCCCTGCGCGTGCGCCTGACGAATGCCGCGAATGATGTGCGGACAGGAATTTATACTTTGAACGAGATTGCCGAACGCCACGGTTTTTGCGACGCCAGCAGTTTCTGCCATGCGTTCCGCAAAGTCTACCGCTGCACCCCGAACGAGTTCAAGGCGCGGAAGTGATTTTGCGCCGGGGGGCTGCCCGGATTCGCTACAGATGTTCCGCTTATCCGTGTTTTTCTTCCAGAGCGGTGATCCGCGGCCAGATCCTGTGCAGGAATCCGAAGTTGGATTTCCGGTCGAATTCGAGCGCATTGCCGAGGAAACGGAAAATGTACAGGTCACGGTAAGGCGTTTCAACGGCGCAGACTTGCACATGCAGTGTTCTGTCGTCCGCCCATGCCGCGCTTGCCTCCAGAATGCGGATTTCTTCTTCATCCAATTGAAGGAGATTCCGGGTGTGGATGCCATACCGTGCCGTCAGCTCTTCCCGCCTGCCGTCTTCCCATTGTAATACGATTGTACAATTTTGCCCCGTGAAACGGAAAACAAGTTTTCCCAGGCCGGTCGTATTGGGCGCCGCATGATATTCCCGGTCTCGGGGTTGCTGAGTGAGGGCGGAAGACACCGGGGGGATTTCGCGTGTCGCAAGAAGATTTTCCAATTGCTTCCGCGCTTCCGGATTTTCCTCAAGAGCAGTTTCGCGGAGAGCCGGATAAACCGTATTCCAGAAATGCGTCAGAATGAACTGCATATTTGAGACACCGGAGGTGACGGCGAGCACGAGGTCCTGTTCCGGCATGACGAGGACATACTGTCCGCAGGCTCCGTCGGCGCGGAAAGAGTTGAAACTGGTGCGCCAGAACTGGAACCCATACCCCAGTTTCCAGTCCGGTTGAGCATTGTCGGAATTGTCGATCTGCTTTGAGGTCGCTTCCCGGAGATAATCTGACGGAATCAACTGTCTGCCCTCCCAGTTTCCGTTGTGCTGGAGGAGCCTCCCGAAGCGGAGCAGGTCCTCCGTCCTGAGCCAGAATCCCCAGCCGCCGACATTGGTTCCCATCGGGCAGCAGTCCCATTGATGCGCGTCGATGCCGAGCGGATGCAGAAGACGCTCCTGAAGATAGTCCAGCACATTTTGCCCCGTGGTCCTGCGGATGACGGAGGCAAGCATGTAAGTTGCGGCGGAATTATAAACAAAGCGGGTTCCCGGTTCGAAAGCCAGACTGCTTTCCAGAAATCCTTTGACCCAGTCCCTGCGGGGTCTCAATTCACTCATCGGACACGTTTCATGGCCGGAGGACATGGTCAGAAGATGACGGAGCGTGACTCTTTTCATCCGTTCGGAAACTGCGGCGGAAATCTTTTCCGGGAAGAAACCAGCCAGTCTGTCATCAATCCGCAGACAGCCTTCCGCCTGTGCGATACCGATTGCGGCGGAGGTGAAACTCTTGCTGAGAGAGAAGAGCTCGTGCTTGTATTCCGGGCGGCAGGGACTCCACCATGCCTGTGCAATGATTTTGTCATGACGCATCAGCATGAAGCTGTGAACCGTGTCCAATTCTGAAATCAGCCTGACCCATTCCGAAACCGCACCGGAAGGAACGCCCTGCGTTTCCGGTGCCGCGTGTTGAAACGTAAATCCATTCATGAAAATTCCCCTTGAGCCGTTTGTCAGGCACTTTCCTCATCTTGACCGAACGGTTTGTTTTCCGGCAGGACATCCAGAGCGCTCCGCAGGCATCCGATGAGCCCGTAATACTTCTTGTCCAACTCATTTTCCAGCTGCACACCGCCGAGGTCTTCCAGCGAACGGATCACTTTCAGCGGCGTCAGTTCCTCCAGCGGCATGGCGGGCTGATACGCGCGGAGAGTATTTTCATCTTTCATATAGACTTCACAGAGCAGCCCTGCGGCGACCATTTCATACAAAACCTTGCGCGTCGTGCGGATCGGTATCTCAAGCGTTTCCGAGAGCTGTTCGTCGGAGAGCGGCAGTTGCGCGGCGCGAAAAACCCTGGCGATCTGGCTGATGAGCTCCATGGCATAGATGTTTTTCTGCGTAAGGCTCAGCAGATGATCCTCCGGCACCATTTCATACTCGTTGACATTCTGAATTGCAAAAGAGAGTTCAGAACCCGCGAGCACGATCATCCAGCTCAGATTCAGCCAGATCAGAAACAGGGGAAGCGCCGCGAAGCTTCCGTAAATGGCGTTGTATTTGACCACGACGAACTGTGCGAACACGTAGGCGGACTGGACGATCAGATAAGCCAGCGCCGAAATGAAGCCCGCGGGCATTGCCGCTCGGAAACGGACTTTCGTATTCGGGATCGCCATATAAATAAAGGTGAATACCGCCCAGACCGCCACTACCGGAACCGCATAATTGATCAAGGCGTTGATCGTGGAGGAAAACGGCAGCTTCTGCGTGAATCCGTTCAGGTGCGACGCCGCAAACACAATGCCGCTTCCCGCCGTCAGCATCAGGAACGGGCAGATGATGAGGATCGCGATATAGTCGGAGATCTTGCGGATCATGGTCCGTCCGCGCTTTACGCCCCAGATTCCGTTCAGGGACAGTTCGATATTGGAGAGCAGTTTCACCGCGGTCCAGATCAGCAGGATTACGCCGACTCCGGCAACGACGCCGCCTTTGGCGTTCTGGAGTGTCCGGTCTGAGAACTCGATGATCTTTTCCGCCATGTCCGGATAAGCGCTCATCCAGCCGCGCAGTTTTTCCTGGAGCATTTCCGCATAGCCGTATCCTTTCGCGAAACCGAAAATCAGTGCAAGAATCGGGACGATTGAAAGCAGAGTGTAATAGGTGAGGGCGGATGCCTTGACCGTACATTGGTTCTGGATGAAAAAACGTCCCGTCAGCATCAGAATTCTTGCCGCATTCAGTGAAACGCGTTTGAAGAACGGCATTTCCTGACTGCGGATCATCCAAAGCCCTTTGTTCAAAAAATTTGTGACCTTGTGAACCATTCCCGTCTCTCCTCTATCTGTTGAAATATGATTGTATCCATGCTCCGCCGATGACTTCATCTTCATTGTAGAACACTGCCGCCTGACCGGGGGTGACGGCTCTCTGCGGTTCCTCGAAACGGAGGCACAGGGTTTTGCGATCCATATGGAACACTGTTGCTTTTACGCTCCGGCTGCGGTAACGGATTTTCACCTCGCACTTGAAGGATTCCTTTGCCGCATACTCATCGCGGAGCCAGTTCGGCCTTTCCAGGATTGCGCTGTCCGCCAGCAACTCCGAAGAATCGGTGGTGAGAACCACATTGCCGGAAATCGCGTCTATATGTTTTACATACGCAGGTTTCCCCATTGCCACTCCTGTCCCTTTGCGCTGACCGATCGTGTAAGAGTGGATGCCGTCGTGCCGTCCGAGAATTCTGCCGTCGGAAGAAACAAAATTTCCTGTCCTCGATTCTTCCTGAAACTTCATGCGGAGCATTTCCGCAAGAGGGGAACCGTCCTGCGGCGTAAAACAGGCGTCCTGGCTTTCAGGTGCGTCGGCGTTCGGCAGTCCGAGAGAACGCGCAATTTCACGCACCTGCGGTTTTTCCAGATTTCCCAGCGGCATATAAGAATATGAGAGCTGTCCGCGGCTCAGCCCGAACAGGAAATAGGATTGATCTTTCTGCGCGTAAGTGCCGCGAAGCAGGCGCGGGGAGCCGTCCGGCGCACAGAGAATGCGGGCGTAATGCCCCGTGACGAAACCTGCGCATCCGCACTGTCTTGCGAAATCGGTCAGCTTGCCGAATTTGAAAACCGGATTGCAGAGTGCACAGGGATTCGGAGTCCTGCCGTTAGCATATTCATTCCATGCGTAACGCATGACGCAGGATTCGAAGTCATGGGAAAGCTCAAGAATATCCAGGGGAATTTCAAGACGTTCCGCCGCCGCTTCGACTTTTTCCCGGTTGAAACGCTCTTTTCCGAGCATGGACATCGTGACGGCGCGTACACGGTAGCCTGCCTGTTTGCAGAGATGCGCCGCAACGGAGGAATCGACTCCGCCGCTGAATGCGACCATCAGTTCGCTTCCCGCCGGAAGTCCCCTGAACGGTTCCGGATTCATGAAGCAAACTCCCTGAGCACCTGCTGAAGTGCGACTCCGCGCAGGAAAACACGTTTTTTCCGTGAGGCGTGCCCGGAAATCACTTCGGCGGAACTGGAGGACAGCTTGAACGTATCCGTCAGGAAACGGCAGAGCTCTTTGTTGGCTTTGCCGTCAACGGGAGGAGATTTGAGTGCGATTTTCAGTTCGGCGCCGTACATCCCGGAAACAGCGGTCCGGGATGCATTGGGCTGAACATGACAGGAGAGGATGACACCGCCGTCCGCGCTTTTCAGCGCCTGTGACAATTCATCGGAATTCATCGCGGCGTCCTCTTGACGTTTCAGACTTGTGCCTGAGTATCGGCATTCTGTTCCGGAACGATTTCATTGTGCGTATCATCCTCCGCCTTCACTTCTTCCTGAGGTGCGGGAAGTTCCAGAAGCTTACGGATTTCCGCAACATTCATGGTTTCTTTTTCAAGAAGCGCCTCTGCAAGTTTGTCGAGCTTGTCCTTGTGTTCATTGAGAATCTGCTCGCAACGTTTTTTGGATTCCATGACAAGGCGTTTGACCTCAAGATCAATCTCTCTTGCCGTTTCCTCGCTGAAAGACTCGCTGCGGGTGATGTCACGTCCCAGGTAAATATGATCGGAACGCTCTCCATATTGGACGGTGCCGAGTTTTTCACTCATTCCGAATCGGCAGACCATTGCATGTGCCACATTGGTTGCATGGGAGATATCGGCGGATGCCCCGCCTGTGATGTCGCCGAATGTAATTTCCTCCGCAACGCGTCCGCCCATATCAATCACCATATCATCAAGCATTTCGAGACGGGTTCTGGAATAGCGGTCCTCTTCAGGCAGCATCATGGTCATGCCAAGCGCCATGCCGCGCGGAATGATCGTGACCTTGTGAAGCGGCGTCGCATATTTGCAATACAAGGATGCGATGGCGTGACCGGCTTCATGCCAGGCTGTAAGCCTTCGCTCGCGCTCCGGAATTTTCCTGCTTCTGCGTTCTCTTCCCCAGCAGACTTTGTCACGGGCTTCTTCAAGATCCTGCTGAGTCGCCGCCTTGCGGTCATATCTTGCCGCGAGAAGCGCGGCTTCATTGATCAGGTTTGCAAGATCGGCGCCGCTGAATCCCGGTGTGCTCTTGGCGATCAGGTCAAGATCGACGGTCGGCTCCAGCTTGACCGTTTTTGCATGAACGTCAAGGATTTTGCGGCGTCCGCGGATGTCGGGCAGGTCAATGACGATCTGGCGGTCAAAGCGTCCCGGACGGAGCAGGGCGGGATCAAGCACGTCAACACGGTTGGTTGCGGCAAGAAGAATCACGCCCTCCTGTGTTTCCAGACCGTCCATTTCGACGAGCAGGGCGTTCAAGGTCTGTTCACGTTCATCGTGTCCGCCGCCGATTCCGGAGAAGCGGGAGCGTCCGACCGCATCGATTTCATCAATGAAGATCAGACAGGGCGCCACTTTGCGCGCCTGCTCGAACATGTCGCGCACACGGCTTGCGCCGACGCCGACGAACATTTCCACGAAATCGGAACCGCTGATAGAAAAGAACGGCACGCAGGCTTCGCCGGCGACGGCTTTCGCCATCAGGGTCTTGCCTGTTCCCGGAGGCCCGATGAGAAGCGCTCCTTTCGGAATCTTGCCGCCGAGAAGTTTGTATTTCAGCGGGTCCTTGAGATAATCCACGATTTCTTTGGTTTCTTCCTTGGCTTCGTCGCATCCGGCGACGTCGTCAAACTTCTTGCGGTGCTCGTCGGGCATGATCATGCGTGCACGGCTCTTGCCGAACTGCATGGCGCCGCCGCCTGCATTGCGGAGCTGACGGGAAAAGAGGAAATAGATGAATCCGATGATGAGGGCACCGATCACGAGATTGACAATCAGGCTTTTCCACCAGCTTTCCCGCTGAAGAACCTTGACTTCGACCCCTTTCTGTTCCATTTTCTTCATCAGTTCATCACTTGCCGTGACGCGTGTGGAGTAGACATCCGGCGCTTTTGCCCCGTTTTTCTCTTTGCTCAGATCCTTTGCATCGGATTGTGCCGCCGGCTTGTAGTCCGGTTTGAGTTTGCCCACGATGTAGTAGATGGAGTCGGATTCCGGGGTGATGTCCGCCGTTGCGATATAACCGCTGTTCAATGCGGCTTCAAACTTTGTCTGGTTCCACTCCTGAACTCCCATCAGGGACGGATTGAATTTGAAAATGATGATCCCGACGAATGTGATAAGGATCAGCAGCCAGATGAAAAGTGCCGCCGGCGGTCCCTTGGGCGCCTGTTTGTCTTTGAATGGTTTTCTGGGGCTATTGTTATCGCTCATTTTTATCCTGTTTATAATTAAGTGTTAATATTTGTGCCGCAAATACAAAAATTCCCGTTACATCTGCCCGCAGGCAAAAACAAAGGATTTTTTCTGTTTACCGCGCTCCTGCAAATTATGCCTTGAGCACATGGACAAGCTGCTGCGGTATAAAGTTCGCCGTCGCCGTCGGTTTTTCTGCGGAAAAGAAGATATAGAAAAGCATTCCCAGAAGAGCCAGAATGACGACGACCAGTACACCGAGCACGATCAGGATCAGGCGCTGATTCTTCTTGCTGGTTGCGCTTGCCGCACTTTTGGAGTAAGGTGAAATCGTATCCATCTTCTTGATCGTTGAGGACGATATGACATTTTTGTTGAGGTCGATTCCTGTTTGTGTGCGGGTTTCCGTCTGTGTCGTCTTATCGTCACAGTCATACAGCATTTCAACGTCACCCATCTGGATGATGTCGCTGTTCTGAAGTTCCTGTTCGGTGATCGGAACGTTGTTGACTCTGGTTCCGTTCGTGCTGTTATTGTCTTTCAGAATATAGGTGTTGCCGCTTTTGATGAAAGAGCAGTGATAAGTGCTGATGGTCGGGTCCATAATGCAGATGTCACGTTCTTCGATTCTTCCGACGGTATGAAGGTCCTTATTCAGCTCAAAGGTTTTTCCTCTCAACTGTTCAGACAAAATTGTAAGCTTTGGAAAACCGCCCATATACGACTCCCGGTTTTTGATATGGTTCAAAATTAAAATATTATCATCCGGCAATATAACGGCTTTTCCCCTAGACAACAAGTATTTATTGATAAAAAACAAGAAAAAATTAATATTTTTTGTGAACCTGCGCGGCAGAGGCCGGTGCGATGTACGGCAGAAAAGGCTGAGAGAACAGAATTTGACGCTGCCCTGCGGTTCCTGTCTTTATGGCGGTTCTGCTTATCGGATTCCCCGGTTGCGGCGGGCGGATGTGTCTGCCGGTGCGGAAGAAATTTCCTGTTTTTTATATTTGCCGTGCTGGAAAAAAACGGATTCCTGCGTTATATTCCCTACTTTCGTATTGTAAATATCTCATAAGTTTAAAATAAATAAAAGGTGAAAAGACTATTATGGCTCTTGACTCATTGCTCAAAGCTGTCCAGCTCGACTGGAAGGAAACGGAACCCTGCACCCGCAAAGCAGAAATCAAGTTCCCTCTGGATGCGGTTGCCGAAGCTTTCAACGATGCTTCCAAAGAAGCTGCCAAACAGGCTCAGGTTCCCGGCTTCCGTAAAGGCAAGGCGCCGATCTCCCTGATCAAGGCAAAATATAAAGACTATATTATGGAAGACGTCGCCAAGATGCTCCAGCAGGCGGCTTTCTCCAAAGTGACCGGCGATGAGTCCATGGATATTGTTGCTTTCGGAGCCATGGATGCCAAAGAAGCGCCCGCCGCCGACAAGGAGTATGCTTTCTCTCTCGAAGTCGAAGTCGCTCCCGAATTCAAAATGCCGGAATACAAAGGCGTCAAAGTCAAGGTCGGAAAAGGGGAAACGCTTGAGAAGCACATTGAGAACCGCATGAAATATCTCAAGGACCTCTATGCCGACTATGTCACTGTCGAAGAGCCTGCGCAGAAGGGCGACATGCTGAAAGTCACGTATGAGTCCGATTTCGTTCTTCCCGAGAACGCGCCCGCTTCTCTCCAGAGAGCCGTCAAATCCGAAGAAAGCTGGATCTGGCTTTCCGAACCGGAGCAGATTCCCGGCGTGCTTGCCGCACTGACCGGTGCGAAGAAAGATGGAGAATACACTTTCAAGGCGGAATTCCCCGCCGACTGGAGAGAGAAGGACCTTCAGGGAAAAACCGTGAATTACAAGGTCAAAGTTCTCGAAGCCCAGCGTCGTGTCGCGGTGGAAGATGACGCCAAGCTGGCTGAAAAACTCGGCATGGAAAATGTCGAAAAGATGAATGAGGAGATCAGGAAGACCGCGGAACGCGAACTTGAGCAGATCCGCAAGGAAGAGATCAAGTCGAAAGTTGCGGAGACCGTCGTCGGCATGGTGGAGGACTTCCCGCTTCCGAAAGGGATTCTTGCATCCACATCCCAGCGTGAGTTCTCCCGGATTGCGGAGCGTCTTGTCCGCAGCGAAGCCGACATCGAAGCATTCAAGAAAGATAAGGACAAACACGTTGAGGAAGCCAAGGCGGAAGCCGGCAAATATCTGAAGAAATTCTTCATCCTCCGCAAGATCGCCAGAACCGAAAAGATCACGGTGGAAGATACGGAAGTCGATACCCAGATCCGCAATATGAGCGCTTATCTCGGCTACAAGGAGAAAGATGTCCGCAAAATGTTGAGCGACAACGGCGGATATGGTGAAATCCAGGCCGACATCCTGATGGGCAAAGTGATTGATTTCATCGCCTCCCAGGCAAAGGCTTGAGCCGTTATTTCTGATTAAACTCTGAAAGGAACAATTATGGCACGCAATTCAATGACAATTCCGATGGTTGTGGAACAGACCGGAAACGGCGAACGCGGTTATGATATTTACTCCCGCCTGTTGAAGGACAGAATCGTTTTGCTCGGAACGCCGATCGACGATTCCATTGCAAATCTGGTAATTGCCGAACTGCTGTTCCTTCAGAGCGAGGACCCGAAAAAAGACATTGATATGTATATCTGTTCGCCCGGCGGGAGCGTGACCGCCGGACTGGCGATTTACGATGTGATGCAGATGCTTTCCTGCGATGTCAAAACCTACTGCGTCGGGCAGGCCGCCAGCATGGGAGCCGTTCTGTTGAGCGCCGGAGCTCCCGGAAAACGCTATGCGCTTCCGAACGCCCGGATCATGATCCATTCCGTTTCCAGCGGAACGGAGGGCAAAGTCGAGGATATGAAGCTGGCTGTGCAGGAGGCGAACCGTTTGAATGACATTCTGGCGGAAATTCTTGCCTCCACCACGGGCAATCCGCTGAAAAAGGTCAAGAGCGATATGGAGCGTGACTTCTTCATGTCTGCGGAGGAAGCGAAAAAATACGGTCTTGTGGACCGGATTCTTCCGCACCGTATCCGTGAAAAGGCCGCGAAATAAGTTCTAAGGAAAGGTGTTTTTTCATGGCGAACAATCGCGAAGATGAAATGAAATGCGCATTCTGCGGACGGCGCGGCTTTACGCCGGAGGTCGGCCCGCTGGTGATAGGGCCGCGCGGAGCCAATATCTGCAAGGATTGTGTCGCGGAATGTGAACGTCTGTTCGGGCTTGAGGAGGACAGAGCGAAGAAGAATTCGGATAACGTTCTTCAGGAACAGGCGCAGAAGCCGCTTCCGAAACCTGCCGAAATCAAGGCTGAACTGGATAAATATATCGTCGGGCAGGAAGATGCGAAAAAGATTCTCTCCGTCGCGGTTCATAATCATTACAAGCGGCTTTTTCAGGCGGACAGCAATGAGATGGCGAAGGCGTTCGAGGATGTCGAGATCGAAAAGAGCAACGTGCTCCTGATCGGTCCGACCGGTTCGGGAAAGACTTTGATTGCCAAGACTCTGGCGCGTCTTCTGGATGTCCCGTTCTGCATTACAGATGCGACTACGCTGACGGAAGCCGGTTATGTCGGGGAGGATGTGGAGAACATCATTCTGCGTCTGCTTCAGGCTGCGGACAACAATGTGGAGCGTGCCCAGATCGGCATTATCTATGTGGATGAAATCGACAAGATCGCCAAGAAGGGTGAAAACGTTTCGATTACGCGCGATGTTTCCGGCGAAGGGGTTCAGCAGGCGCTTCTGAAGATTCTCGAAGGCACCGTTGCGAATATCCCCCCGAAAGGCGGACGCAAACATCCGCAGCAGGAGTATATTCCGGTCAATACGACGAATATTCTGTTCATCTGCGGCGGGGCGTTTGTCGGGCTCGATAAAATGATTCAGCGGCGTATCGGGCGCCATGTGCTCGGTTTTACCGCCGACCGCAAGGAGATTGAGGAGAACCGGCAGCTGGAGTCCAATCAGGTGCTGAAAGCCGTTGAACCGGAGGACCTGGTGAAGTACGGCCTGATTCCCGAGTTTATCGGACGTCTTCCGGTCATTACGAGCCTGGAGCCCTTGACGAAAGAGGATCTGGTGAAGATTCTGGTCGAACCGAAGAATTCGATTACACGGCAGTATGAAAAACTGCTTGCAATCGAAGGTGTCAAACTCACCTTTGAGAAAGCCGCTCTGGAGGCTCTGGCGCAGAAAGCTTTTGAAAAGGGGACAGGGGCGCGCGGATTGCGGGCGATCATCGAACAGATGATGGTGGATATCATGTTCGATCTGCCGTCCCGGACGGATGTTGCCGAGTGCATTATTACCGCCGATACGGTGGAAAGTGGTGTTCCGGTCCTGAAAAAGGTGAAGGCAAAGAAATAAGATTTTCTGTTTTGTTTTTTTGATCCCCGTATGTGAAAGCATCCGGGGATTTTTTTCAATGCATCTTTCCGCTCCCATGCTGAAAGATGCATCGGTATGCGGGGAAAGAGTTATTCTTCGAACAGCAGGTCGGAGCAGATGCCGCTGCCTCGGAAAGTCCATTCTCCATTCTGTTTGGAGGTATATCCATACTTTGAACGGTACCTGCGGTCACCGAGGTTCAATTTTACCGATGCTGTTCCCGGTCCGACGGCACAAATCACGATGACTGTCTTTCCGTCCGGGTTCCGCAGTCTGGCTGCAACGACCTCGCCTTCGGAGAGCAGTTCCACCGGATATTCCGACATGATGTAAGGCTCAAGGCTCTTCAATGCCGCGACAACTCTTTTGACTTTTGCCCATTCCTTTGCAAAATTGTCTTTCGGCAGTTTCCATGACTTCAAATCCTCATATTTGTAGAAGATGAAGCCCCTGGCTCCGTATGCGGCTTCGAGAAGAACCAGCGACCGCATTTTTTCTTCACTCGGATTCTGCGGATTCTCAAGTTTCTTTTCCGAGCTGTAAATGGAAATATTGGCTGCCTGCGGAACGACCCATGCGGGCAGTCCTGCCAGACGTGACTGGGTCATGGCATAGACTGCTTTCTTGAGATTATCGCCATTCAGCGGATAGGGATCGACGCCTATGATATCGCTGGTGGAACCGTACATCGGCAGGTCTTCATATTGATATAATACGCCGTATGTCGGATGATTCGCGTCCATCTGGTTAAAAAGGCGGCGCATGGCTGTAAGGCGTTCAATCTGCGATGACGGCTGTTCGTCATTGATGTACCATGCCAGCAGTGCCGGATGTTCTTTCAGCAGACCGGTGATCCTGCGGATAATCGCATCCTGTCCTTTTGTGCCGTGCCATTCCTGCACTCCATAGCGTGCGGAGGAACCGACGTCTTTACAGGAAAAAATCACTTTCAGCCCTTTTGACTCCGCCAGATCCATAACCTTGATGATCTGTTCGGGGGAAGCGGGGGCATTATTGTCCAGTTTCAGATTCATGCTTGAATACGGCAGAACGCAATTCAGACCGGCTTCACGCAAGGTATCCATTGTCCGGGAATCAAGTCCTGCCGTGAAGATGCCCAGCGGCAGGAACGGCCTGCCGTTGACAACGGTGCGCCCGAACCGGTCGATAGCGACCGCCGGATGCGCCGAGGGGTTCACCAGCAACGGAATCCGGGTTGAGCAGCAGACTGTTTTTTTTGCAGGATCAAGAATCATGAATTCGGCATCGTAACGTCCGGGGGCAAGTTTTCCGAGCTCTATTTCCGCGCGGTCTTCCCTGACTTTTGCCCGGCGTACCATGCCGTTTTCTTTGATCTGCATACGGACCTCAAGATCGCGTCCGGCAACGGATTTGCCATCATAACTGACCGCGACCGTGCATTTGCCGTCGGCAACGGTCTGATATGGATTCAGGGTATAGAGCGACCACAGATTGGCGCCTTGTTCCTGCACCGTAATATCATCGAACCATGCAGTGCCGGATGCTCCTTTCCAGATATAAAGCGAAAGAGAGACGGCGGAGGCATTTTTCGGTATTCTGACGACATCGGAAACGAAGGTCCAGTCTTTCGTTCCGGTGATGCCCCGCAGATACCGCCCGGTCAGGAAGATATTTCTGCCGTCCTTTCCCTTTTTCGAAAATTCCATGGCAATGGTGGCGCCGCCTCCCTGCGGGGAGGTGGTTACTCCGCTGGTTTTGATCCAGCTCCCAAAGCGGTAGAATGCTCCGGGTTTTACATCAATCCGTGTTGAGGCAATCGCGTAGTCCGACCGGTTGTTCCGCACATACTTGAGAGCATGGGTTGCACTGCGCCCGCTTCCTTTTTCAACGGAGAATCCAGGTTTGAGTTCCCATCCGCTGCCGTTTTTCTCGAATCCGGGATCTGTCAGCATTACTTTGGAGGAGGTTCCCGCTTTATGGTCAATGCGGCTGTAACCCTGTAAGTCATCTGCGGTGCATACTCCGGCAAGCCCGAAAAGAATCAGTATATATTTCCACATGTTTTTTATCCTGCTGTTGCAGAAAGCAGATTCAGATGACCTGTTTTCTGCAGATTGGTTGCATTTTGAATTCCGCATCAGACGCATTCTGATGCAGTGTTGCTTCTCTGAAATTATGAATCGTCACCTCCGTATGATTATTTGACGCCGGCAGTAAAGTTCCTGAGGCGGTATTCATTAAGTAAAGTCACCATGTCATACAGAGCTGCATGGCCGTCCATGAAACCGATTCCCGCCTGACGTCCGTGGTTCAGAGAGAGCCGGTTCTTATCCGTCCCATACCAGCGGAAATAATAGCGGGGAGCGAGCAGGTCCGTATTGGCGGCGTCGGCAAGATAAAGCATGGATGCCGGGGAGGGGAATGCCGGAGAATATTTATAAGCGACAGCGGAGAGCCATGTCTCCGTGGCGTGGTCTCTGTTGAGAACTGTTGACGGCATTCCGTAGGTGTTGTGCACATAGACCTGATTTCCCTCGGTCACTTTCGGGTTTGTTATAACGGAACAGGTCCAGCTGCGCGGTATCAACCCGTATTTCGGTGCCGGGACATAAGCCTCTCCTTTTACATAACCTCCGGTGATCAAGGTCCTTGCATAAGCGCCTCTGTGTCCTTCATAACTGAGATGCCAGCCATTGGAGTCATTCTGGTAAAATTCCAGAATCGTCAGATTCTGTTTGAGGTTGTTGATGCATAAAATACTTCTGGCTTTATTGCGGGCTGCATTCAGAGCCGGCAGAAGCATTGCGGCAAGAATTGCGATGATCGCTATTACGATGAGAAGTTCTATCAGGGTGAAAACTCTTGTTTTCACCCTGCGAAGTAAGAATCTCGAACAGGGAACACGGAAGGGAGAAGTAGAAAAACATTGGAACAATTCAACAATTGAACAATCGAACAATTGAAGGAAGAAAGGAAAAATAAGGCAGGAGGAGAATTGGCACCGCCGGAATGAAACAGCCTTTTTACAATTTTTTCTCATGGGAAGTTTTATCAGTGTGAATGATGGCGTTCTGCAGGGGCGGCAGTGCGGAACCGGAATCCTGAACGTTTCAGTCAGCTCCTGATTTTTTCCGGCAGTTTCCTGAACAGGCGGAGAGTGCATGTCCTGACCGATTGCCGCTATCGGCAATTTGATTTGTTTGAATTTCTTTTTCTTGTGTGCCATTATGGAATCCTCCTGTTTAAGTGGTTGAACGGATAATAAGATTGTCTGCCGGCGTCCGTATGATTCTGGTGTTGGCTGTCCGGGCTGCCAGCAGTTCGGACAGCATGGCGATCAGTTCTCTGCCGAGAGAATCGTAGGGATATTCGATTGTCGTCAGGCGCGGTTCCGGGTATGGCCCGATTCCCCTGATTTCCAGATTGTCAAAACTGATGAGCTTGAAATCTTTGCCGGCGCACAGTCCCGCGCCCTCCAGCACGTCCAGCATTCCGAATGATATATAATCGCTGACGGAGAAAATTCCGGGGCGGCGGGGCAGCTCCAGATAGTTCCGTGCGATCCGTCTTCCGCATTCCTCCCCGTAGTTGTTGAGCAGATATTCATGAGTCAAATCCTCGCACAAGGCGATTTCCGGATGGAAAACGCTCATGATTCTGCGGAAAAGGCGGCGCCGGAACTGGTGTGTTTCGGTGTTTGCAATTCCGGCGATCACGACTTCACGGACGCCGAGTTCGGCAAAATAGTCGGCGGCCTTCCGGAATCCCGGAAAGAGATCCGCTACCACCTGATGGAAAGGGTTATCCGATACAAAAGGTGAATCGATCAGAATGATCGGGCATGGATAGGAGCACAGCAGCGGCAGGGTTTTCGGGGTGACGAATTCCTTGTTCAGGATCAGTGCGTCGGAGGAGCTGAGAGTCCGTTTCAGGATTGCGGGATCGTTTCTTTCAATATCCGAAATGATGGATATGTCGTAGCCGTTCTGCTTCAGGAGATTGCAGGTCGTCTGAAAATGGAGCCCGACCAGCAGGTCGTAATCCTTGTTCGGGCTGTTTCCCTGATACGGGTAGAAACTGATGCGCGCCCCGACGTTGCGCCAGGAACGGCTTCCGGAAACAAAGGTTCCCTTTCCCGGAACGCGATACAGAATTCTCTTATTGACCAGTTCATTGATGGCACGGTTGGCGGTCACGGGGGAAACGCCGTAGCGGGCGGCAAGTCTCCGTGTCGAATCCATCGGCGCATCGCCGGGGAACTGCTGTTCCTCGATCATTTCGCGCAACAGATTCGCCAGATCCGGAACGCGGAGTCTTTTCTGTTCAGAAATTTCGTTTCTCATGAAGTGTTTCTGTCCTGTAATATCTACTGTTTCATATTATAATTATATGACAAAACAATGTTTTTGTCAATAGGAAAAATGAAAAAAATACAAAATTTAATGGGAAAAGACAATATTAAGAAGGAAAAGTCGTAAGAGAGGAAACTCTGCTTTTTTGCCGGAGAGAAAAATATTATGTTACAGTGTATTAGTTAAAGTATAACAGTTAAAGGACTGTTATATGTTTATCGGACTTGATGTCCCGATCCTCCGGCTCAAGGACATTGCTCCTGCCGCTCTTCAGCGGTTGGAACCGCCGCCGGAGGGATTTTTCCGTTGTTTCGGCTTTCCGATATTCCGCTGTCTGTATTGCGGCAATTCAGTTTGCGAGATTCTTCTGCGAATGTTATTCCATTGGAATCCGTCTGCCGCTTTCCGCGGATTCATAGACGGCATGGATCAGTTTCAGGGCGCGGAGGCCTTCCCTGCCTGTAACAGCGACTTCCCCGCCGTTGAGAATCGCATCTGCCATGTCCTCCAGTTGGCGCCTGTGAAGTTCGCAGTCGGAGACCAGCGGACTGCCGGAATCCTGTATGGGGGCTGCTGCGCGGGGAATCGTTTCTGTCACTTCCGTTTCCTGATCAAGACGGCAGCGCGTGATCTGGTCATCTTCCAGCAGGACGGTGCCAAGTGTGCCGGACAATTCCAGGCGTTTCGGGTTTCCCGGTGCGCAGGCAGTGCTTGCCTCCAGATAACCGAGCGATCCGTTGCGGAAGCGCAGAGAGACGGCGACCGTATCCTCCACTTCAATTCTGTGCAGGCACTTTGCCGTGTATGCCGACACCTCCGAGACATCGCCGTTCAGATGCAGAAGCAGGTCCGCGATATGGATTCCCTGATTCATCAGGACACCGCCTCCGTCCAGTGCGCGGGTGCCGCGCCACGCTGCGGAAGCGTAATATTCCGGCGTGCGGTACCAGCGGATGGAACCGCCGGCAAGAACCGGTGTGCCGAAATGACCGGCGTCCAACATGTTTCTGACCCATTTCACGGAGTCGCAGAACCGGAGCGGATATACTGCGGCGAGCCTCACTTTATTTTCATCGCAGGCACGGATCATTTCTTCTGCTTTTTCGATGCTGACGTCCAGGGGTTTTTCGCAGAAGATATGTTTGCCGGCACGTGCCGCGGGAATTGCCGACTGCGCATGAAGTCCGCTCGGCGTGGCGATTGTGACCGCCTCGACGGAAGACTCCAGCAACTCCGCGAATGTACGGGCGAAGCGGCACTCAAAACGTCTGGCGAACGCTTCCGCCTTCTGCAGATCACGGTCATAAACCATGAACAGCACGGCATTGCCGAGCCGCTTTAACGCTTCGGCGTGTGTGGAGGCGATCAAGCCGGTTCCAATGATTCCGAATCGGACAGTTTTTTTCTTCATTTATCAGCACCCTTTCTGCATTTGCTGTCTCAGCTTTTCCAAGATTGTCCGGACAGTTTACAGGAGATTTTTCCCGCTCCGAGTTTTCCGCCGGTTCCGTTATTTGATTATTTATAAATAACCCAATGGTTAATTATAATCCATTGGTTAATATTATCGTTCCATTATCCGTTTTTTCAATAGGCAGATCAGAAAATTTTCAAAAAAATAAGAGTTGCAGCCTCTTTTGATTGCAATAAAAACCGGTGGTGATATATTTTACCATATTTGGAAAGGAACAACGAAGAGATGGCCAGACCACTGAACCGGGAAATCATTGCAGCTCTCCGCAGCCGGATTCTGTCCGGCAGTTACGACCATTCGGAATTCCTGCCTTCGGAGCGCAGTCTGGCGGAAGAATTGGAAGTGGGGCGCGGAACTGTACGCATTGCTCTGCGGATGCTTCAGCAGGAGGGGATTCTGCGCATGGTTCCCCGGCGCGGCGTCTGCGTTGTCCGGGAAGCCAAACCGCCGCGCCTGGAGCGGATTCTTGTCCGCTGTCCGGGGATGCTTTCCCGCAATGCTTATGAACTGCTCGGAATGCTTTCCGCGATTTGCGTTGCGGCGTCGGAACGTTTTGCGGAGGCGCTTCTCTCCTTTACCCCGGCTCCGCCCGCGCCGCAGGAGCTGGAGGAGCGTTACCGCAAAGGTGATATTCAGGGGATGATCTCCATCGAGGATCCGGATTGTCTTGCCGGGCTGAAAGAGCGGGGAGTTCCCGCCGTAGTGGTCAATCTGGAAAGACCGCAGGATCAGGTGCATTGCCGTGTGGATTTCCGCGGCGTCGGGCGTCTTGCGGGGATGCGTCTGCTGGCGGCGGGGCACCGCAGGATCGGTGTGCTCTCCGGCGATCTTTCTTCTTTCATCTACAGGGAAATGCTTGCCGGATTCCGCGGGGCGCTTGCCGAGGAGGAGATTTATCCGGAGGCGGGCATGGTGATCGAGGCGCCTTTGAACCGGACTGAGAGGGCTTACGGCTCTCTTGTTGATCTGCTTCGTTCCTCGGAGCGCCCGACTGCGTTTTTTGCCACGCGCGACCATCGTGCGGAGATGATCTGGCGCGCCTGCCGCGAGTTGAATCTGCGGATTCCGGAGGATCTTTCCGTCATCGGCTATGACGATATCTCATGGCCGTCGGCGGAATCGCAGGGGCTGACGACGATCCGGCAGCCACTGGATGAGATGGGGCATATCGCTCTGGAACTCCTCGACGAATATTTCAGGACCGGCATTCCTCCTGTCAGCAGAACTGTCAGCCCCAGCCTGATCGAGCGTTCCAGTGTCGCCGGGTAAGTGCCGGGGCAGTGCCGGGGGCAGAACTGTGTCACACTGCTTTTCCGGGATATACTTTCCTCATGGTTTTGTCTCTTTCCACCATCGCTGCGATTCTGTGCCGGATTGTCCATGGAGCGTTGCAGAATACTCCTTTACCGTGGATGCGGGAATGAATCTGCTGCGGTAGACGCGGATCTGAAAAATTCTTGCAGACGGATCTCCCCACGTGGATTTGATCTTCAAGTGAAAGGCGTGATATTCCTTTCCGGGAAAATCGTGGACCCGGAATCGCTGCCTGTTGTCTTTCACTTCTGCGATGCCGATCCGCTGTCCGTTGCATTCCGCCTCCACAGAATAATCCCTGACACACTCCGGCGGAACAATATATGGCGAGACTGCGTCAAGATTCGTGTCGAAGACGATTTCCAGAGAGGAACAGCAGACAGCGTGCGGGAAACGAATCGTCAGGTTCTGCGGCAGTCCGGCATCGGGTTCGGAAATCCAGATGCAGTTTCTCTGCCGGGGACGGTTTTCCGGATTCAGCACATTTTCCGCCTGGAACGGAAACTGTTCCGGCAGCAGGCGGAAACAATAGTTCTTATTGTCACCCGAATATTTTATCTTTTTGTGGCATCCGGGCAGATAACGTTTCTGAAGTGCGATCCTGACCTGCTCTGTTCCCGTCAGACGGATGGCGCAGCGGGTATTCTTTTCCATTTCCGCATTGAAGCGGAATTCGACTTCATGAATTCCGCGAGGAATTATGCTGTCGGCTCCCGCAACGGGGATTTCGCAGGAAATATCGCCGGAGTTTTCCCGGCGGACCAGTTCCGCATGAATTTTTTCCGGTTCGGTTCCGGTGTTTTCCAGCAGAAAAAATGCGCTTTCCAGAAAATCTTCCGAGTTGAGGAAGAATTGAACTACCTGTGTATTCGGGCAGTTTCCAGTGAGCGGCTGCATTTCCGTCGCTCCGCAAATGCGCAGCGGCATGGCGCTGTCTGCTTCGGCAAGAGCTGTTCCCGTCAGGTTCAACGGGTCGGCGTTGACTATTCCGGGGATGGTATGATCCATGCGATACAGAAGATAACGCAGTTCCTCTGCGTGCGCCCGGGCTATTTCCCGTGCCGATGTCTGATGATGTGTCATCAGGAAAGCCGCCGCTCCGACCGCCTGCCCGCAGACCGCGCAGGTCCCCATGACCCTTGTGGAAGAAAGCGCAACATGCGAAGCGCTGATATTGCGCCCCGCCATCATCAGATTGTCGATTTTCCCCGAATAAAGCGAGCGGAAAGGAATCTGGTAAACACCGGGGCACATGATCGCGTTCGGCGGTCCGGACGGAGGTTCGCGGCTGAAAATCCCTTTTACCGGATGCAGGTCGAGATTCCAGCCGCCATATGCCGCTGCATCGGGGTATTCCGTGTGTTTGACGATATCCTTTTCACACATCATATAGTCGCCGGTCAGACGCCGCGATTCACGCTTTCCGGCAACGTTGGAGATCCAGTTGATCGCGTAATTCTCCGCACCGTGATCCCCGTGATTCTTGATGTGGTCCCATACTCCGTAAAGTATGGACAGCAGTTTGCGGTAGATCGCTTCATTGTCGGCGATCGTATCGTGTTCCGCGCCGCACTCGATCCAGTAGTATCCTTTGGAGATGTCACGGTGAACCCGGTAACAGAGGGAATCCTCGTCTTCAAACCGGCACGCCCACTCAGGCGGGACAAACTTCACGGGATGCCCGACATCGACGGCGCGGAAGAAGATCGAAGACCCCAGCACGACATTGTCGCTGACTTCCGGCGCCAGGCTTTCCCCGAACTCCGCGCGTGCTTCGCGTCCCATGCGGAACTCCGCACCGGCTTCACAGCCGATGAATGCGTCTCCCGTGCAATCCGCGAAAAGCGGTGCATGGACAATGTGGTTCAATTCACTTCCAAGCGTTCTCGCGGAAAGAGAAACGATCCTGTTCCCTTCCGTTTTTACGCCCGTTACTTCCGTATTCAGCAGCAGTTTCAGAGATTGTTCCTTTTCGCACCACTCCCGCAGGAGGATGCTCCAGTGGTTGCGCCAGCCGTGCTGGTAACGGTATGCCGCTTCCAGCCTGAGTTCTTCCAGAATGCCGGTTTCTTTTGCGTTGCGGTTCCCATACTGAGACGCGCCGCCGACGATGCGTCCGTCAGCGTCGCAGTCGCATTCCGATCCGGAGGGACCGCCTAATACCGGACGGTTCTGGATCAGCATCGTTTTCAAGCCGAGGCGCGCGGCGGTAATCGCACAGCAGACTCCTGCCATGCCGCCGCCCGCCACTGCGAAATCGACCCTGTGTTCGCGGAAAAAACGGGAAGATTCTTTTTCTGTAATCATTGCAGAGCTCCTGTTTCAATAATTTTCCATACGGAATTCATGATCACCGGAATGCGGAGATATCCGTCTTCCCACACGGCGTCCGCCTGTTTTCCGTTGATCCTGACTTCCGTTTTCCGCGGAAATGCCGCATTCAGAGTTACCCGGAACTGCGGTTGCGGTTCCACGATCCGCTCTCCATCGGGATTCATGAAGGAAAGAGCCTGACGTCCTCCGTGATTGACGAGAATGAAGAACTTTCTGCCGGACGGGTCCTCATACGATGCCATTTCCACGTTTCCTGACGGCGAATCCAGATAACAGGTGGGCGTTTTCCGGATTTTTGCAAAAAGTTCTTCACACCATTTTTTCTGTTGTGGAGAGACATCAATGTAATCGGAGAAGATCGGTGCATTCAAATAATAGGCTGCGCCTTTTCCATACCGGTTGACAGTCAGAAGCGGAACCTTGCCGGGGGTATCGGATGAGGAGTTGAAGCCGGCGCCCATCAGAGTTCCGTCGTATTGTTCTGTCCCATAGAGAATAGTCTGCGCGGAACGGAGTTTGAGCCGGTGGATGTCGCCCCGCACCAGCGGCAGTTCGGCGTCAATGCTTTTTTTGCGGAAGGGCGTAAGGTAAATCCCCGGTTGATATACCTCCCTTTCCCTGCTGTTGATTCCCAGCCAGACGGGAACAGAGTCGTTGTCGAGAACCGGCAGACTGTCGGATACCAGTACGGTTCCTCCTTCCGCTACGAATTTCCTGATCAGTTTTTCCGTGGATGGCTTGAGATATTCACAGGCAGCCAGAACCAGCATTCTGTTTTGCGTGAGATGACGTTCCAACATCATTTCAGGCACCACCATGACACTGCGTCCGGCATCTGCCAGCATCTGATATGCGGCATAAAAACGGTAGCGTTTCCTGAAATTGATTCTGCCGAATTCACGGAGCGCTTTCCCCCCCTGCTGACTCTCCGGAAACAGCAGAAGCATATCCGGCGTGCGCCTGAGTCTGTCCGGCAGCAGCCGCGTCATATTGCCCCATGTGCGTGCAATGACTTGCATGGCATGAGCCGAACCGGGCGCCATCCGGCATTCCGGGTGCATCCGGTCACCGACGCACCAGCGTTGTCCATACATGAAGATTGAGGCTGATTTATATTCCAGAGACAAGTCTGAGAGGTCACAGCGGTCCCCCCATCCGTGAAAGAAGCGTTCGATGTAAATATCCCCTCCGGAGGGCATGGATGATATGTAGTTCGCAAACATGGTGATCTGCGGGAATGCCGCACGCGGGTCGCCTGAAATCGCACCGTCCGGCACCCCCGGAAATTTCATCGGGTAGAATGGTCCGCCGTAATGGTTGAAAAGAATTGTTGCGCCGGGGCGGAGTTCCTGAATCTGTTTCCGTATCAGATTCATGCAGTCTGTTATGCGTCGGTATTGAAACGGGCCGTATTTCGCCCACAGTGGATTCTCCTTGTCGGCTGGCAGGGGCAGTTTTTCGCCGAACTCCTTTTCAAATGCCTTTTTACATGCCGGACAGCAGCAGTAGTCGAAGGTCGTGATCGGGTCGAAGAAGATTCCGTCCACCTGATTCATTGTCAGAACCTCCCTGATCAGCGGAAGCATGTACTGTTCCAGATAGCCGCTGAAAATACACATTCCGACATAATGGTCTTTGATATCGGTAAAGACTCCCGGTGCGGATTCATGCCTCCATTCCGGTTTCCGCCGTCCCAGTTCTCCGTCCATGCCGAGATTGATATAGGCAATGGACCTCATTTTACGCTTATGGAGCGCTTGCGTCATCTCTCCCGTAAGATTCACTTTCAACTGCGGATGAACGAATCCGACTTTCGTGGGATAGAAGCAGAAACCCGTGTGATCCTTTGCGAAAACCACGGCTTCCGTCATTCCCGCGCGGAAAGCGGCTTCCACCGCGCCCTCAATATCAGGCTGTTCTCCGATTCGCGATGCCGCACGGCTCTGCATACCGTAGCTCCATGTAGGCGGTTTCATTGAAAAGTAACCGTCCATTTCATTTGCACCCGTAACAGCGGACGGGCAGCTCAGGAGCGCCGGCAGCAGGATCAGATTTCTCCAACTCAAAAACTTCATGATGATTCTCCTTGATTTTTTGCAATGTTTCTATCTTTTTACGTATCTGTTCCGGCGTGAATAAATATGCATGTGCTTCAATGTGATATCCGATCCGGCGGTCGGATTCGGCAAGCGGAAGAAGTTTTCTCAGATTTTCCAGCTCATCCAGCGCGATCCTCCGCCATTCCCCCATGCGGGAATCCTCCCATTGCAGCTTCAGACGGTAGGAACGCACGCAGTTGAGCGAACTCCGGAAAAGCAATCCGCACGCCTCCGCCGAGGAGAGTTCCTCCCTCGCATGAATGGAACCGCTTTTTCCGAGAGTGTCCCGAAGCAGATACGTCCCCTTTTCCCAGAGGGGAAGTATCTTTTCAAATGCGGCAATGACTTCTTCCGGCGAACATTGCCTGAACGCTTTTCCGATATCATCTCCGCGAACCGCCTCCGGCAGCCATGAACGCCCCCCGGCAATATTGGACAGCGGCCCGGGTTCCAGCGGCAGAGCCGGTGAAAAATTAGCCGGACCGAAATACAGCCATGGGTTGTAAAGCGGATATTCCTCCATCGCCGTCGTGAAAAAATTCCATGCCTCCGCAATCTTTTCTGCGTTGCTTCCGGGGAAATACGCGGTGGCGAACTCTTCAAGCGATGCCTCCGGCCTTTCCAGAAAATATTGGAAAGCTGTGACATTTGCACTCGGCATGTTGCCGAAATTCCAACATCCCATGAATCCGTTCAGGTTCAAAGCGGAAAACCGGGATGCTTTCCTGCGTATGTTTTCCAGCAGCGGCAGATTCGGGACGACCGCCAGCTCATGCGTTGTGCCGAGCTGGAATTTTGCGAATACCTCCAGACCGTGTTTCCGCGCTTCCCCGCATGCAAGGCGAAAGCGTTCGGACGGTCCCGCATAGCCGAGGGAATATTCTTCCAGAGTTGCGCCGTTCCTCCTGAGCCCTCCTCGCTCGAAATCAATCAGCAGATTCACGTCCCGTGGCAGGCGCCGGATGAGATTGGGACAGGGGGATTCCTCGAAAAAAGTCCATGACCAGTTCCATGCGATGACCCGCATCTGCGGAGCCACGGCGTGGATTCCGCCGGAAACAATGCCGATGACTTCCGTGATCACTTCCGCCGGTGTCCGTTCAAGACAGTGCGGGCAGTCCACCGGAATGAATTTCAGGCGGTCTCCGTCGGGAACCATCCGTCCGCCCCGTCCGTAACAGTGCGAAGGATATTCCGAAGCGGTAATCAGGATCACGCCGGCAAGACGCGGGAGTCTCCGCGCCAGTTCCTCCGCTGCGCATTGCAGATATTTCCGTGTCGCCGGCATGGACGTGCACATGGGAATCATAACCACAGGATTTCCGTTGATGTCGGAGTAGATATCCGGCATTCCGGCGCATTCCGGATGTTTTTGCCAGAGCGGGTGTCCCTGCGGCAGACCGCGCGGCACCTGCAGGTAAAGATAGATACCGATTCCATGCCGTGCCGCCCGTTCCGTCAGAATATTCAACCGTTTCCGGAATTCCACCGCATACTCTCCTAGCTCCGGGAAAATTCCGGTCCGGACAATATGGTTCAACTGCGCATGAACCCAGACGGCATTGAAACCTGCACGCCGAATCCGTTCCAGTTCCCCGTCCGTGTAAATGTCCGTCACATTCCAGCTCTCCTCTTGTTCGGGTATGAATTCCCGTGAGAATTCTCCGAACGCACTTTTCCATGACCGCCATATCTTAATCATGACCGGCAAGCTCCTTTTTGATTTTATCTTCTGTCGCCGGAATCTCCACTCCCGTGGAAAAAACGGAATCATCCGTATAAATCGGAATACATGCCCATTCCCCGGACTGATCTGTTTCAGATTGCTGGTGCATACCGTTCCTTTTGCCATGGCACGTACTTTTTTGAAGTCCCGGAAGCAAAAGCGTTGATATATTGACCCACCTGCTTTTGAAGTTTTCTGCAAAAGCAGGATTTCGCCCCGTCTCTCTCTTCATACCCGGACCGAAATCCTGCAATTCCAGTGTCTTTTCAGTAAATTTCCACTTCGCTCAACAGTCTGTTCTTTCCGGTTGTTGCTGGTTTTGTCTTCAGAAACTCGATTTTGACTTCGGATGTCATGGTGCCGTCAATCGGAATCTCAATCACATTTTTCCTGTTTTCTTTGATTTCATATTTTTTCCCGCCCGCAGTGACCCGGCATGATGTGATTCTTGCATCGGGTGTGTACAGTTTCACCAGTCTTACGGGCGATGGCTCCGGCAGAACGAAATTCAGCCACGGTGTCTTGTCGGATGATTTCGGCGACCATGTGAACTCGAAACGGGTCGGTTCAGTCAGCCCGTCCACCAGATAATACAGCGAGCCGGTCCTTTTTGTCGCATGGAACGTCGCATCCGAAGATGCTGCGATTTTTACTGTATGAGCCGGAATTCTGCCGGCGGCGAAATCAAGATAATCCGCTTCATATAACTCACCGGTTCCGATCAGGTTTCCTTTTTTCCGGCGCCCCGCACGGTGTTCGGCAATGCGCCGTTCGACTGCGGCGACATCGGGAATTTCCTGTGCAAGTTTTCCGTCCGTCAGATACAGCCGGGATTCTTTCGGTGCGAGAGTATCGGTAAAGCGTCCTGCGCCGACTTTGAACACACCTTTTCCTCCGCCTTCATACAGATTTCCGGAAAATCTGTTTTTCAGCAGAAACTCCATTTTCTGCGCCTTGAGCGAAGTATTGACGGCGATCAGGCAGAACTCTTTCCCGACTTTCTTCAATCCTGCCTGGAACGCCGGAGGCTCTGCCCCTTTTATCGTGACGCCGTTCGGGATGGTATCGGCGAAGACATACTCGCGGATCAGTTGAAGTGTGCGCCCGAGTTCCTCGTGTCCGATGATGAGGGAAGAATAGATCTGCCCGTAATAATAGGTATACATCGAAAAACCTTTGGCATTATGGATGACCGCCTGAAGAAACTGCATACGCTGGTCTCTGTAATCCGGCGGCACACCGCGCAGTCTGCCGTCCGGGTGTCGCGCGGGCCAGAGTGACATCTGGGTGCAGAGCCATGCCGGGCGCAGCGCCGCCGCGGTTCTGACCCATTCCGAGGTGCTGGAGCGGGGTTTTTCCGTGGTGCCGTCTTCCCAGTATTGCGCGTAGCAGTCCGGTATGAGGATATCGGCGCCGCGATAATATCTCTTGATCCCGTAGAGTCCGTAATTGAGCATGATTCCGGGATGATAGGGATCATGCTTCCTGATGAGTTCCAGCGCCTCTTCATAAAAAAGCGGATTGTTGTCCCGCCCTTCGGGTTCATCCGCCATGTACCAGGCAAGGAGCCCATCCGTCTTCCCGACGGCGCTTACGAATCTGATGATCTTTTCCCGCTGTGCCGGGGAAAGGCCGCCTTTACGTGCGGATTCGGAAAACAATACCGGCTTGTCCCATGCTCTGCCCGTGATTTCCTGTGTCATGTAGATCGCGGTCCTCTGACCGGATTCCAGATTCTTCCGGATTGTTTTCACCGCACTGTCGATGTCGGCGAAGCGGGTCATCAGGATGATCCAGTTCACGGACTTATCCGGTTTGTCCGGCTGTGTTCCATACCATCCGAAAGGAAGTACCGGTTTGCCGTCCACATGTGTTACTCCCCGGTTGTCGAGCCAGACTTCGCCCTTGCGGTAAGGAAGTTTTTGTACAGTTGTATCAGTTTTGAAAATACCCTGTCCGCCTTTGCCCGAAACGGAAAGCGTGTAACAGCCGTCGGGAAGCGATGCCATGTCGAAATTGACCCGGTTGTTCCATTCAGCAGCCCTGATTGTCTGTTCAAGGCGGATGTCTTTGCCGTTGGAGAGTGTTGCAGTGAGCGGGATTCCGGTATCTTCGTTCAGCAGGATGTCCGCCCTCAATATCTTGTCCGGCATGGTCGCATAGACATTGCTGCGGTAGGGGGGATTGACAAGACGGATTTTCAGCGGAGAGTATTCCAGCTTCACTTTCCGCGAAACATTGCAGAGGAGAACCGGAACGGACGAATTGGAATAGATGCTGAAATTCAACTGATATTCCCCCTGTGGGACATCGCGGATCACATTCTTCGACACAGTGGAGCTTTTCCCTTTGAACGGTTCCAGTTTTTCCGCCTGATAGGTCTTTGTTCCGTTGTTCAGGGCGAAGCGGACCTTCGCCAGACGGAACTTCGGCATTCCGTTATGCACCACTCCGTTAATTTTAAACTCGAAGACACCGTCTTTGCCGCGTTGGAATGTGAATGTGCTTTTCCCTGCGGAAAAGGGGTAATCCACCGCCTTGAAGCCGTGCAGTTTCACATTCAGGAAAGACGCAGGCTGAAGCGTGCCCGGTTTCGGGAGACGCGAATAGGATGTGCTTTCCGTCTTTCCACCGGCGAAGCGGTGGCGGAAGACATTGAAGCGCCAGGTATCCGGCGTGTCTTCATTGATCTGCATTGCCCCCAGCGGGATCGCGGCTTCCACCGTCCAGAAGTTTTTTCCGGCGGAAGTCCGGATTTCCGGCATTCCGTCCCATTCGTTGAACGCATTGAATCTACCGCTGTCCGTATTATCATCGGTCAACTGAAGATCGGCATATTGTCCGGTGCTGTCTATGATGAATTTATAGAACGACATTGCTTTCGGATCGGGAACCAGATTGATTTCAATTGAGTCATTGCGCCAGACTGCCGGAGAGTCATGTTCCTTCTTTTCTTTCACGATTTTCTGCATTTCCGGCTCGGATGCTTCGACGGCGATGTACAGCGTTCCTTTGCTTGTGAAGATTTTGAAACGGGTATTCGCTTCCGCCTGTTTCCCTGTGCCGCAGCGTGTGAATCCGCTCCGCCATGGGAGTCCTCTCCAGCAGGCGTCGTCGGCTTTCCCGTCGATGAGAGGGCGTTCATTCCGTTCCGGGATTTCGAGGTCCGCGGAAAAAGTGATTCCCGCAAGAACCGAAAGGCACCATGACAATATCCGTTTCAAATTCATCTTATTTATTTCTCCAGTGTGAAGTTGATTGCAGAGGAAGTGTACCGATAGGCTTTCCTGCCGTCTTTCATTGTCTTCCAGTCTCTGTGCCGGAGCATCAGTTGGAGCGTTACCGTATAATCGCCTTCCGGCCAGTTTTCCGTGGAGAATTCCCATTTCTGGGCATTTTGTTTCCTGAGGGAATAGGGAATAGGAAAATAACCGGGAACCGATTGCTTGAAATATCCTTTCAGGATATAGACACTCCGCCAGCGCGGGTCTTTGCTTTTGGATTCCAGAACTTTGACTTTTCCGCAGAAGTCCTCCGGCAGATTGGCATATGCGAGAATCGCGCGCCAGTACAACGGTTCATATTCCGGCGGATGCCCGAAGACGACATTTGCAATGACCGGCGAACCGCTTTTCAGGATTGTTTTTTCTCCGTCAAGCGCCGCCTTCAATGAAAACTCCGCTGTCTCCGCGGCACCGCAGATACAGGCTGACAAGGCTAATGTCAGCAGCACAGGCAAAATACGTTTTTTCATTTTTCTCCTTCGTGTTTGATATGATTCATTGGAATGAAAACTCTCTTACGGGTATCTGCCGGCTGCGATATTGCTGCTTGTGAAATAATTCCAGTTGCCCGGCGTGCGGAGCGAGTCGCCAAGCTCAAGGGGCAGAATTCCCTTTACATGCCCGTCGCCATACAGAATGTTGCATTTCCCCGAATGCCGGAAGTGGGGATATGCCGCGCCGCCGCTTCCCGAACCGGTGTCTTCCAGAATGTAATGACCGGTGAAGTTGTCTTCCGTCGGAGAGGTTTTGTATTTTGCATTCAGATTGTCGCCCATGAAAATCATTTCCGCAGCGGACTGCCATACGGTCGAGGTGGCGGAAAATGGAGATGCCGTCTGGCTTTTGATCGGTTTTGCAGCATGGATATTCAGAAAGGATTTTGTCCATTGTCCGTTCGAGCGGAGCCCGTAGCTGTTTCTTGCGATCAATTTCAGGCGGGAGTCGGGACACCGGAACACCGGATTCGGCAGGGTGATTCCCGATTCAAGCGGGGTGGAAGGCAGGTATCCCTGCGAGGCAATGACCTGCCAGTAGATCCGATCATTGCTGTTGATTGGAGATGCGACCCATCCTTTGTTGTCGTTCGCGTAAATATTCTGTGTGCAGCCTGCCTGTCTGAGGTTCGAGACACATTTTACGGAAAGCGCCATGGCGCGGGCTTTATTGAGCGCGGGCAGAAGCATACTGGCGAGAATGGCAATGATTGAAATTACGATAAGCAATTCTATAAGAGTGAAAATATGCATTTTCGCCCTTGAACTGAGAGCAGAAGAACAGGAAACTCTGAAGTAAGAAGAGAAGAAACAATTGAACATATGAATGAAGAAAGAAACAGCAAAGCAGTGCGAGGATTGGCTGCTTCCTCTGGCGGAGACCGCTCCGCACCACGAAGTATGATCGGATTTTGCCGGAGACCGCTCCTCGCTATGCAATATGACCGGAATTTGCCTGAGAAATGCCAATCCGTGTTCTGTCCTGCTTCGACAGAATGAAAAAACTCTTTGATAAAATTTTCCAATAAACAATTCTATCAATGTGAAACATATATATCCTGCTGCATTTCCGGACCGGGATCGTAAATCCGTTGTTTGTGTCCTCATGAGTTTTTCCCTTATCTTTATTGTAAGTAAACCACTTGGTAACGCTTGCCTTTGTTTCTATTATAATGTAAAACTGACGGATTGTCAAGATATTTCAAGAAAAATTTTTCTTTTATCTTGACCCACTCACTTTTTGATATTATAGTAAATGATGTAGCATGCCCGTCAATTTCTAATGGGAAGAAACGGTGCGGGACGTGAGTTCCCGCCACAGTTTTTTATATTTTGACAAGGGAGAATTTCATGGAAAAACTGGAACCGATATTAAAAACTCTGCGTCGTGAACTGGAGGATGGCAGATATGCGCATCTGGCGCATTTCCCGTCCGAGTATGAACTTTCGGAGCGTTTCGGAGTCAACAAAAAAACAGCCAATAAAGCGGTTTCGCTTCTTGTCGCCGGCGGATTGCTTGTGCGAGGGACACGGGGACAGGGAACGCGGGTTGTCTCCGGTCTTCTGTTTCACAGGGAGCAGATTGCCTTTATCGGTGAACTTACTTCGCCTTATTATGCCAATGTTTTTCATGGGATTCAGAACGCCGCCATGAGCCGCCGGTATCTGGTGACTTATCTTTCGCCGTCGGGCCGGATTGCGGATGTCCTGAAGATGTTGTCGCATTCACCGGTGAAAGGCATTGTCACTCATGCTTACGGCAGACTTGAAACCGCCGGAATTCCCGTGGTTTACATCGACCATGAACTTCAGGCGGGAGAGCAGGATCTGCACATGATCTCCTGCAACAACTATCAGGGGGGCTATGAAATCATGCGGGAGGTGATTGCACGCGGGCATCGCGATATCGTCATTTATTTCCATCCGGCGCTCATGAGGGAGCGTCTGACCGGATTTTACCGTGCCATGAGCGAAGCCGGAATCGAAGATTGCGAGGAGCGCACTTTTTACAGTATGGAGCATTCCGATTTCGACGCAAAATCCGCTTTGAAGCGGATTCAGCGAAAATATCCGCATTTTACGGCGTTGGCGACCGGTTCGGACAATGATCTGCTGAGAATGGCGAAAGCCATGTCCGGCGCAGGGATTGTGTGGAGCGGCAGGAAAGCGCTGACGGGATTCGGTAATGTGACGGGGATCGGCGATACGCTTCCCGTCGCCACCGTGGACCAGCATCCTTTCCGTATCGGATGCCGGGCGGCGGAGATACTCATTGACATGATGGAAAACGGGGAACCTGAACAGCCTGTCCGCGATATGCTCGATGTGGAAATCCTTTACCCGCATCATATTCCCGTGCTGCGCTGACGTCGCCGGCGGGTGTCGTCAGCCGCCGGCGACAACGGAATAGAGATTCAGTACATCGCCGTCTTTCAGGATGCGTCCTGATATTTCCTCTTTGACGCTGACGACATCTTCATTGAGTTCAACGATGACATTCTTCCGCTGTATTTTCCGCTCCTCAAGAAAAGCATTCAGAGTGGTTCCGTCCGCAATTTCCGCCGCTGTTCCGTTGAAAATGATCTTCATGCGCCTTTCCTTTCCTGTGATTCAAAGCGCCTTAATATACTGTCATTCCCGCGCAGGTCAAGAATGCACCTGAACTGTTTTCGCATTGTTTGCCGCCTGTTTTGCCGCATTCTTGAGACGGCTGATGCCGAGATAATTTTTCTGGATCGCCGCGGACCGTTCCGCAATATTGGTGAAATGCGAAGATATTTTTTCCAGTTCGGCAAGCAGTTCGATGTAAATGACTCCCGTGACTGCATTGCATTCGCCGGTGCGGAGACGTTCCACATGTTTTGCCTCAAGTTCCGCAGACAGACGGATGACCTCGCGTTCGTCTTTCATCGCCTGATCGACTTTTGCCTGATCGTGTGCATCAAGAGTGGAGATCACACTTTTCGCCTGATCCTTGAGAATGCCGTAAATCAGATTCAGATCCTGAATTGCGGTGTCGGAGAGCTTGCTTTCCGCCTGATTCAGGCGGACCGTCAGATTCAGGATATTTTCCGTATGGTCCGCGATCCGCTCCGCGTCATTGGTGCAGTGCAGGAGCAGGGGAATGATCTGCGACTGCGGTTCGGAGAGTTCGCGGCGCGTCACCTGAACCAGATAATTGGTCAATTCCAACTGCCAGCGGTCGATCTTTTCCTCTTTCCGCGCAAGACTCTGGAAACGTTCTTCATTCACGTTGCAGGGGATGAAGTGCTGTTCCGTTGCGATTGAGACCATCTTCCATGATTTCTTGAGCATACGGCGCAGGAAACGCCCCGCCTGTTCCAGCGCAACGGACGGCGTATCGAGGAGATGCGGCTCAAGATACTGGATTTTGACTTTTTCCGTGCGGACGGGAATCATCCATTCGCAGACTTTTGCCATGGTGGCTACAAAGGGAAGCAGGAGCAGAGTCGTGATTACGTTGAACAGGGTATGGGCGTTTGCGATGTGGCGGGGCAGATTCTGCGGAATGGCGGCAAAGGCGTCGCCCGCCGTGAATTTATCGACAAAGTAGAAGAAGACCGGAACTCCGCTGTCGCCCCACTGAATATAGAAGCTGGCGCCGATGACGAATACGCCGAAGAAATTGAAGAGGGTATGCGCGAGCGCCGCCTGTTTTGCGATCCGGTTTGCGGTAAGTGCCGCGAGCTGTGCGGTGATGGTCGTCCCGATATTGGAGCCGAGTATCAGCGCGATGGCTGTGTAGAGGTTGATGAGTCCGCTGGCGCCGAGTGCGAGAATGATTCCGGTTGCCGCGGAACTGCTTTGGATGATCATGGTCATGACGAGTCCGATTCCTATGGCGCCGAGGAGCGCGAGGATGGGCATATGGCCGCCCGGAGGAGGCGCGCAGTCGAACGAGCTGAAGAAGGACAGGAAGGAGGGAAACTCGCCGATCAGCTTGAGTTCGGCGCTCATAATGCCCATGCCGAAGAAAAGGAGCCCGAACCCGAGGACGGTTTCTCCCCAGCCGCGCAGATATTTCCATGTGACGAACATCATCAGAAGTCCGAGGATGATCGCCGGCATGATGATGCTGGATACGTCGAATGCGATGATCTGCGCGGTAATGGTCGTTCCGATGTTTGCCCCGAAGATGATGCCGATCGACTGCACCAGATTCAGGAGCCCCGCATTGACGAAGCCGATCACCATGACGGTGGTTGCGCTGGAGGACTGGATGACCGCCGTGACGAATGCCCCCGCGACGACCGCCACATAACGGTTGCTGGAGAAAAAGTGGAGGATGCTGCGCATGCGCTCTCCGGCGGCTTTGTGGAGACCGTCGCTCATGAGTTTCATGCCGAATACGAAGATGGCGAGTCCGCCGAATACATTCATGAACAGAGTGTAAACATTGACGCCGAGTTCTGTCACATTGATTCCGCGGACCGTGCTGTTGTTTTGAGTGGCGCCGACTTCGATGTTGAAATCGTATTTGCCCGTTGTTTTTCCGAGCTTGACTTCTGTCCGCGCCATACCGTCTTTATCTGTGAGAACCGTTCTTTCCGAGAGTGACGCGCCGGCGCCGGAAGCGGTCGGGACCGGCGTGAAGTAGACAGGCGCGCCTTCCACCGGTTTGCCGTCGGAGGAAACCACCGTGACCGCGAGCGGCTGTGCCAGCTCCTGTCCCGCGCGTCCCTCCTGACTGATTCCCGTGATCTTGATCCCTGTAATGAAACGGACGGTGATCGCCTTGTCCGGGGCGTCTGCGGGGATGACCCGCAAATACTGGTCGCCGGTCTTTCTGCCTGCCATGACTTCAATTTTTACGAGTCCGCCCTCATCTGATACCGCCTCTTTTGCTGAGAGTTTCAGGTCGGAACCGTCAACCGCTTCAAACAGCACTTTCTGTTTTGCCGCCGGCGGCGGATTGGAGGGATCGCTGAAAAGCCCGCTGCCGGGGGCTGCCGTCAGGAGAATGTAGAGAGGCTTTGCGTATTTTTCTCCCGGCAGGGCGCATTGTCCGCCGCCCTGAAAGACGGATACTTTGTTGACCTTGGAGGATTGCGCATCTTTGCATCCTGAAAATACGAAGATCGCAGTCAGCGCGAGCAGAAGGCAGATTGTTCTCACAGTGATTCTCCATAGTTGAATGTTTACGGAAATATAACTGTTTTCTGACAGGACTCAACCCGCAGGAGAACATTCTAACAGAATCCTAACAGAAGGTTTTTGTTTGACGCTTTTGGGGGTCATGCTCCGTCCTCCGGCTCGGCTTTGAAGCGGAAGAATGTTCGAGCATTCTTCTCGTGTCAAGGGCTTTGCTGCCGGATTCGGTTTCCTACGGGAAACAGAATTTTATCTACTTGAAAACAGCAAAAAAGTTATTAATTTATACGATAGTTGCAGTTTGCATGTGTAATAAATTATATTTATTTCGGAAAAGGATAGTCAGAGTGATCCGGGGGAAAAAAATAGTATCTTTTTTATTCTGTCTTTTGCTGTTTTCCGGCTGCGGGCCTGACGCCGACGGCGGAAATGAAGTGCCCGACACGGAGAATGCGAAAGCCGTTTTTTACAATAGATTCGGTTTTGCCCCTCCCGATACGGTAAAGGGTATTTATTATTATAATGATCTTTTTCTGTATATTACAGATCCCGCATATTATCTGGTATGCAAGGCGCCGCCGGAGGTGGTGGAAAAAATAGTGAAGAAGTTGAATCTGATAAAGATGAATGATTTGAGCGCACCGTCACTCATTTCTTCTGTTTACTGGTGGGACGAAGAACTGCAGAAGAGGTCGCAGGGATATCTCAAAGAGGATGAACAGAAACGCTGCTATTATTATTTGTTTTATCACGAAGAAACGAAGACACTTCAATATTGCGAGTTTTATACGTAGGAAAGATTGTCTGCATGTGGAAGCTTGAATTATGGGGTCTGCTGTCTGTGGTTTTGCTGTTTTCCGGTTGCGGAGATATTGTGGACAGCAAGGTTCCGGATACGAAAGAGGCACGGAACATGTTTCAGAAAAAATTTAAATTTCCTGTGCCGGAATCAGTGAAGGAAATTTATTATTATTCCGATACTTTCCGGCGCAATCCGAAATTCTGCATTGCCTGCAAAGCGTCTGCGGAAACTGTTGAAAAGATCATTGCAGAGTTGAAGCTGGAAAAGGATGAAGAAATCCGTCCTCTTTTTCTGTATGGAACGCCTGACTGGTGGAGCCAGAAGCTGGAGGCGAATGCACCGTCATATTCCCGCAGGGACAGGAAGAAGCGTTGTGTGTATGCCGTCTGGCATGACAGGGAAACGGAGAGATTCCAATATGCCGAAGTGAAGTATTGAGATGAGGAATCAGTCTTTGAGTCTTGAATAAAGAGACCGCCGTCCGGTGAATTGGTGGAAAGGGTTCGCCCGGACAGCGGTCTGGAGTGGGATCATATCGTTATTTTGAGAGATACCGGTCGATCTGCGCTGCGGCTTTTCTGCCGTCGACGATTGCGCGGACCACGAGAGACGGGCCGTTGGCGGAGTCTCCAGCGATGAAGACCTCCGGCATATCCGCCAGCTTCAGGCGTTCCAGCATGGCGGCGCGGTCCAGTTTCAGGAAGCCGAGCGCCAGCAGAACCAGATCCGCTTCGATCGTTTCCGCCTTATCCGCAAGTTCCTCGAATTTCAGCGGCTTGCCGAACGGGGAGAGTGTCCATCTGACAGGAACGATGTCCACGCTTGCGACGGAACCGTTTTTCCCGTTGAACTTCCTGCTTTGAATGTCCCAGCGGCGGACGCATCCTTCTTCATGGCTTGAGGAGGTTCGGAGTATATAGGGCCAGTTCGGCCACGGCGTCGATTCCGAGCGCTTTTCCGGCGGACGCGGCATGATCTCGATCTGAGTGACACTGCGCGCGCCCTGACGGTTTGCCGTTCCGACGCAGTCGCTTCCCGTGTCGCCGCCGCCGATCACAAGGACCCGTTTGCCCTTTGCCGAGACGGGGAGTCCGGGCAGTTCGCCGGAGTTGACGCGGTTCTGTCCCTGGAGGAACTCCAGCGCAAAATGGATTCCCTTCAATTCGCGTCCGGGTATCTTGAGGTCGCGCGGGACGGGAGTGCCGCAGGTGATGAGCAAGGCGTCGCAGCGTTTTCTGAGATATTCCGCGGAAACGTCCGTGCCGATTTCCGTTCCGAGCACGAACTCGATCCCGGATTCTTCGAGAATCCTCATGCGCCGCTCAATGATTTCCTTGTTCAGTTTGAAATCCGGAATTCCATAACGGAGCAGTCCGCCGGGGAACTTGTTCTTTTCGTAGACCGTGACGCTGTGTCCCGCCTGATTCAGGAGAACTGCGGCGGCGAGTCCGGCCGGCCCGGCTCCCGCGATGATGACTTTTTTGCCGGTACGTTTTGCGGGAACGGAGGGTTTGACCCAGCCGTTTGCGAAAGCGGTTTCGACGATCGCCTTTTCAATCTGGCGGATCATGACCGGTTCCAGGTTCAGTCCTTCGGTGCAGCTTCCTTCGCAGAGCGCGGGGCAGATGCGGCTGGTGAATTCAGGGAAAGAGCTTGTGGAGCTTAACAGATCCCATGCCTGTTTCCAGTCTCCCTTGTGAACCGCCTCGTTGAAATCCGGTACGAGATTGCCGAGCGGACATCCCGTTCCGTGGCAGAAGGGGATGCCGCACCCCATGCAGCGTGCCGACTGTTCCGCAAGCTGCTGCGCCGTCAGAGGCGCTTCGACTTCGTTGAAATCCCGCACACGTTCCGCCGCAGGACGGTAGACATGGGCGATGCGTTCGATATTCATAAAATCCTTGCTCATGATTTACTCCTCCTTCTTCTGTGCCGCCATTGCATGACGGTATTCCACGGGAATGACTTTGACGAATTTGCTGCGTTCATTTTCCCAGTCCGCCAGCTTTGCCGCGGCATTGGGGCTGCCCGTCGCCTCCAGGTGCTCTTTGAGCAGAGCCAGGAGTTCCGCCTCGTCTTCGGAACCGGAAAGCACACTTTCAAGGTCGACTGTCCCGACGTTGCAGCGCAGGTCGAAATCGTTGGAGCCGTCATAGACATACGCGATGCCGCCGGTCATGCCGGCGCCGAAGTTGACGCCCGTGGGACCGAGCACCACCACGCGCCCGCCGGTCATATATTCGCATCCGTGGTCCCCGACACCCTCGACGACTGCCGTGAACCCGCTGTTGCGGATCGCGAAACGTTCCCCCGCCTGTCCGTTGAGGAAGATTCTGCCGGAGGTGCCGCCGTAGCCGATCACGTTTCCGGCGATCACGTTGTCTGCCGCCGTGAACGGGCTGTCTGCCGGCGGGCGTATGATGATCTTGCCGCCGGAGATGCCTTTGCCTACGAAATCATTGGCTTCGCCCTCCAGGCGGAATGTGATTCCGCGGGCAAGGAACGCGCCGAAACTCTGTCCGGCGATTCCGCTGAAGTTGACTTTGATGGTGTCGTCCGGCAGCCCCTGCGCCCCGAAACGGCGGACAATTTCGCTGGAGAGTTCGGTTCCCGCCGTCCGGTTGACGTTGCGGATTCCCACGTTGAGCTCCGCCGGTGAACCGTCCTTGAGCGTTTTCCTGAGCTTCGGGATCAGGAATTCGCGGTCGAAGGTCTCCAGCGGATTCTTCTTTCCAGCATAGCGGACCGCGCCGTCCGGAACTCGGAGGAACACATTGGAGAAGTCGAGATTGCGTGTCTTGTAGAACTCAATCGCGCGGTTCATTCTGAGCAGGTCGGAGCGCCCGACCGCTTCATCTATGGAGTGCAGTCCGAGTTGTGCGAGATATTCCCGCACCTCCTGCGCCAGCATCCTCAGAAAGTTGATGATATATTCCGGCTTGCCTCTGAAACACTTGCGGAGTTCTGGGTCCTGCGTTGCGACGCCGACCGGGCAGGAGTTCTCATGGCACTTGCGCATCATGACGCATCCGAGGCAGACCAGCAGCGTGGTGGCGAATCCGAACTCCTCGGCTCCGAGCAGAGCGCCGATGATGACGTCCCGTCCGGTCTTGAGCTGTCCGTCCACCTGCAGTTTGACATTTCCGCGCAGTTTGTTGAGGACAAGCGTCTGCTGCGCTTCCGCGATGCCGAGCTCCCACGGGAGTCCCGCGTGTTTGATGCTGGTCAGCGGAGAGGCGCCGGTTCCGCCGTCATGACCGCTGATGAGGATCACGTCCGCGTGCGCTTTCGCCACGCCTGCGGCGATGGTGCCGACTCCGACTTCGGAAACGAGTTTGACGGAGACACGCGCTTTCGGATTGGAGTTGCGCAGATCATAGATGAGCTGTGCAAGGTCTTCGATTGAATAGATGTCATGGTGCGGGGGAGGGGAGATCAGCGTGACGTGCGGCGTGGAGTGGCGGACACGCGCTATCGCTTCGTCCACCTTGTGCCCGGGGAGCTGTCCGCCCTCTCCGGGTTTCGCGCCCTGCGCCATCTTGATCTGGAGATCGCGCGCATTGGCAAGGTAATCAATCGTGACGCCGAACCGTCCGCTGGCGATCTGGCGGATCGCGCTCCTGCGGTCTTCGCCGTTCGGACCCGGCTGCTCGCGCGCCGGGTCTTCCCCGCCTTCTCCGCAGTTGCTCATGGCTCCGATGCGGTTCATCGCAATCGCAATCGCCTCATGCGCTTCGGGACTCAGCGAGCCGAGGCTCATTGCGCCGGAAACGAAGCGGTGAAGAATGGATTCCACGCTTTCCACTTCCCCGACCGGGATGCTTTGCGTATCGGCGAATTCAAAGAGTCCGCGCAGGGTGCAGAGGTGTTTCGACTGGTCATTGATGTAATTGGCGTATGCCTTGTATTTTTCGGGATCGTTTGCCTGAACCGCCTGCCGGAACAGGCTCAGGCTTTCCGGGGTCCAGAGGTGATTCTCGCCGTCCCTGCGGAAACGGTACTGTCCGCCGGAGGGAAGGAGTCCCGCATGTGCCGCCGCGCAGCGCCGTTTTACTTCTTCCGCGATGTCGGCAAGTTTGATGCCGCCGATCCGCGATGCCGTTCCGGGGAAGTAGCGGTCGATTACGCTGCGGTCGATGCCGACCGCCTCGAAGATCTGCGCCGAACGGTAACTGCGGAGCGTCGAGATGCCCATCTTGGACATGACTTTGAGCAGCCCCTTGTCGACGGCGTTGATGTAGTTTTCGACGGCGCGCGCCGGATCGAGCTTGAGCTTGCCGGATGCGGTCAGGGTGCTGATGGTTTCGAGTGCCAGATAAGGATTGATTGCCGTTGCGCCGAAACCGAGGAGGAGCGCGTAGTGCATGATTTCGCGGATTTCGCCGGACTGAATGATGAGCCCGACGGGCGGGCGGAGCCCCTCGCGGCTGAGGGCGCGGTTGACCGCCGCCACTGCGAGCAGGGCGGGTATCGGCATCTCTCCGCCGGCAAGTGCGCGGTCGCTCAGGATGACGATGTTCTTTCCGTTTTTCACATGGCTGATCGCATCCTGTTCGAGTTTCGCCAGCGCGCCTTCCAGATTTTCCTTCCAGCCGAGGGGGAGCGTGACGGCGGAAAAGAATCCGTCGCTCAGGGCGCTCAGGCGGCGGATGTCCTCATCGGTCAGCACGGGGCGCGGGAGTTTGATGAGTCTGGATTTCGCCTGTTCATCGGAGAGGATGTTGCCCTCGTTGCCGATGTAGGTGGTCAGGCTCATGACGAGTTCCTCGCGGATCGGGTCGATCGGCGGATTCGTCACCTGCGCGAAAAGCTGTTTGAAGTAGTTGTAAAGGAGCTGGGGCTTTTCCGAGAGCACCGCGAGCGATGCGTCGTTGCCCATGGAGCCGACGGGTTCGTGTCCGGTTTCCGCCATCGGCTGAACCAGAATTTCGACGTCCTCGCGGCTCCATCCGAAGAGCTGCTGGCGGTAACTGATGTGTTCGGGGACTTCGGAGGGATTGACCGAATCGAAAAGCCCGTGCACGGAGATTTTACCTTCCTCCGCCCAGCGGCGGTAGGGTTTGCGGCGTGCGGCGTCGTTCTTGAGTTCCGCATCGAATACCAGACGGCGCTTTTCAAGGTCGCAGTAGATCATCTCGCCGGGTTTGAGCCTGCCCTTGCGGACGATTTCGGAGGATTTGAGATCAAGCACTCCGGTTTCGGAGGCGAGCACGAAAATGCCGTCTTTCGTCAGGGAGTAACGGGCGGGGCGGAGTCCGTTGCGGTCGAGGATTGCGCCGGCATTCACACCGTCGGAGAACGCGACGGCGGCGGGGCCGTCCCACGGTTCCATCAGGGCGGAGTGATAATCGAAAAATCCGCGGACGTCGCGTCCGAGATGATAGTTCTTTCCCCATGCCTGCGGGATCAGCATCAGCATGGCGTGCGGCAGGCTGCGTCCGGCGGCGACGAGGAGCTCGAACATATTGTCGAGACATGCCGAGTCGCTTTGCCCCGCGTCAATCAGCGGGAGAAGCTTCTTCACATCATCGCCGAGTTCTTCGCATTTGAGGAACGGTTCCCGGCTGCGGAGCTGGTTGAGATTCCCGCGCAGGGTATTGATTTCGCCGTTGTGCGCAAGATAGCGGAACGGATGCGCAAGCTTCCATGTGGGGAAGGTGTTGGTGCTGTAACGCTGGTGAACCAGCGCGAGCGGGCTTTCAAAGTCCGGATCGTTGAGATCTGGATAGAATTTGTCGATCTGGGTCGCAAGGAGGAGTCCCTTGTATACGATGCTCCGGCTGGAACAGCTCGGAACATAGCAGTCCGGCAGGCGTTTTTCAATGAGGCGGCGCATAACGAACAGTTTGCGCTCGAAGACAGCCTGCGACTTGAATTCTTCGCCGCCGATGAAGATCTGGCGGATCAGGGGACAGGTCTTGCGCGCCGCCGCGCCGATGCTTTCGGGATGAACCGGAACGTCGCGCCAGAAAAGGATGCGTCCCCCTTCGGAGGTGACGATGCTTTCGATCCGCGACTCCTCGTGAGCGCCGCCGAACAGCATTGCCACACCGTAGGCACCCTTTGCCGGAAGTGTGACCGGCAGGGATTTGCGGAAGAATTTGTCGGGCAGGGCAAGCAGGATGCCCGCGCCGTCCCCGGTTTCCGGATCGCCGCCCGCCGCTCCTCTGTGCATGAGCCGTTTCAGAACCGTGATTCCCATTTCGACGATTCTGTGTTCTGCAATGTTGTTGAGATTCGCGACAAGCCCAACGCCGCAGGCATCGTGTTCATTGCGGAAAGAGTATAACCCCGTGTCCGGCACCGGAAACTGCTGTCGGCCGGGGATTTGCTGTTCCTGATTGTTTTCCACCATAATTCCACACTCCTTTTTGAAATTTGCCAGATGGAAAAGCAGGTATTATGCCAACTCTGTTTCAGGGAAAGAAAGGAATTTTATTTTACAAAAATGTAAAATGCGCGCTGTTGTTTTTTACATTTTTGTAAAAACAGAGAACGATCGAATCCTTTTTCCCGCCTGAGTTCTCCGCACTTTGCATCTGGCATTATTCCTGCTTTACCATCTGCATAAAATCAGGGAGAAAGAGACTATGTCCGACGAAATCAAACACGAGTGCGGAGTCGCGCTTCTGCGTCTGCGGAAGGATCTGAACTATTATCTGCGCAAATACGGGACGCCGTATTACGGCTACCATAAACTTTCCCTGCTGCTGGAGAAACAGCACAACCGCGGGCAGGACGGCGCCGGAATCGCGAGTCTCGGACTGGATGCCGAGCCAGGCATGCCTTACTATCAGTTGGAAAAATCAAACCGCGATCTGTCGCTTGCCGATCTGCTTGAACGGATCGGGACACAGATTGAATGCGGGCTGGAACATGCCGGAGAGATCGACAAGATTTCCTCGCTGAGCCTGCCGTTCTGCAGTGAGCTTTATCTCGGGCACCTCCGTTACGGCACTTTCGGCAAACGCTCCCTTTCTGCGTGCCATCCCGTGGTCCGCGCGAGTTCCTGCCGCAAACACACGATGCTCCTTGCCGGAAATTTCAACCTTACGAATACGTCCGCCATTTTCAATGAGCTTGTGGCATCCGGGCATCACCCGAACAGCCGGCAGGACAGCGAAATTCTTCTGCTTCATCTCGGGCATTATCTGGAAAAGATGCTGGAGCCGCGCGGAGGACATGAGCCGATGCTTGATATTTTTGAACTCTTGAAACAGGCGGCTGTCCATTGGGACGGCGGCTTTACTTTGTGCGGGCTTTTCGGGCACGGCGATGCGTTTGCGTTGCGTGATGCGGCGGGAATCCGTCCCGGATATTACTATTTCGATGATGAGATCGCGGTTGTCGCTTCGGAGCGTCCGGCGATTCAGACTGCATTCAATCTTTCGAGTTCGGAAGTGATGGAGCTGCCTCCGGGGCACGCTCTCACGATCTCCGTGAACGGCGACATTGCCTTGAAAGAGTGTCTGCCGTCCATTCCCCATAAGCGCTGTGTGTTTGAACGGATCTATTTTTCACGGGGAAATGACGCCGACATTCACCGTGAGCGTCTTGCGCTCGGACGCGCTCTTGTGCCGGCTGTCATGAAGGCGATTGACGATGATTTCGACAATACTGTTTTTTCCTATATCCCGAATACCGCCCAGATCAGTTTTCACGGTCTGCTGGACGGTCTGGACAGCCTGCGCGGGAGTCACCGGGTGCGTTTTTCCCAGATCGCCGTCAAGGACGCGAAATTCCGCACATTCATTACGGACGCCTCGCACCGGCGCGATCTTTTCCCGCATGTGTATGATGTGACTTACGGAGTGATTCATCCGGGAGCGGATACGCTGGTTGTGCTGGATGATTCGATCGTGCGCGGCAATACCATGCGCAACGCGATCCTGCCGATTCTGGACCGTCTCGGCCCGAAGAAAATCGTGGTCGCATCCGCCGCTCCGCCGATCTGCTATCCGGACTGCTATGGAATCGACATGTCAAGTTTCGGTGAACTGGTCGCTTTCGAGGCTCTGGTATCTTTATTGAAGAAACATGGCAGGCAGGACCTTCTTCCCATTACGGCGGAGAAAGCGCTGCTGGACTTGGAAAAACCGGACTGCTGCATGAAGAATCATGTCAGGACTCTTTATGAACAGTTTACTTTCGAGCAGTTATGCGATGAGATCGGCATCCTGCTGACGCCTCCTGATCTGCGCGCTTCCGTAAAGGTGATTTTCCAAAGAATCGAAGATGTGCATGCCGCATGTCCGGAGCACCGGGGAGACTGGTATTTTTCCGGTGATTACCCGACTCCCGGCGGCAACCGCGTCGTAAACCGTGCTCTTGTGAACTATGTCAACAAAGTGAACGGCCGTTCTTATTGAATTGGTTTGCCCCACCTGTCGGCGCAGGCGATTTCTTCCAGCGGAAGACGCGGAACAGGATCATGCCTTTCCTGCGGATAACCGACGGAGATCAGAGCTGTCGGCTGGATTCCCGACGGAATTCCGAGCATCTGCGCCACGGCTTTCGGTTTGAACCATCCGATCCAGCAGGTACCGAGCCCCTGCGCTTCCGCCGCGAGGCAGAAATGTTCTCCGGCGATGCCAAGATCGACCAGATGATACTGGATTCCTGAAAGAATCGGAGCGAGCCAGTGTACTTTGACGTCGGTTTTGGCGCACAGCACCGCAATTGCGGAGGCGTCGTTGAGCCACGTCATTTTTATGCCGGGCAGAAGCCCTTCCCCGGCAATGCGCCGGATCATCTCTCTCTCCCTGACTATCACGAAACGCCACGGCTGTTTATTGCAGGAGGACGGCGCGAGTCTGGCGGCTTCCAGACAGTTCCGCATGAGTTCTCCGGGGATTTCTTTTCCCGGAACGTAGGCGCGGCAGCTCTGGCGCTTTCCGATGAGTTTGAGCAGTGATTGGATTTCCATTCTGTTTCCCCTCCCTTTCTTTAAGAAAAAAGGCTTGCTTCCGGAGGGAGGCAAGCCTTTTGCTGATTGCTTCTGCGACCGTCGATTATTTGAAATCGTTGATCTTGACATTCATATTGGTTTTCTGCTTGGTCAGAGTCTCGGTCAACTGTTTTTCGAGAGCTTTGGCTTCGAGGTTGGCTTTGATCGCCTCTTTGACCTGTGCGAGCGGCATCACGCTTGCCGGATTCTTGGCTTCCAGCTTGATGATATGGTAGCCGAACGGAGTCTTGACGACTTCGGAAAGCTGTCCGGGCTTGAGAGCCATCGCCGCCTTTTCAAACTCGGGAACCATCTGTCCCTTTGTGAACGGAGGAAGCTTGCCTTTCGCCTGTTTTCCGCTGGGGCAGGCGCTCTCTTTTTCCGCGATTGCGCCGAAATCCGCGCCTTTCTTGAGATCGGCAAGAATCTTCTCCGCCTTTGCTTTGGCTTCTTTGTCCTTGGCTGGATCAACCGCCGCGCCGGGTTTGCCGTCTGCGGGCATCGTGGAGATCAGAATGTGGGACGCGGTAAGGGTTTCCGGCTTCTTGAACTGATCCTGATGTTCCTTGTAGTATTTCTCGATGTCGGCATCCGTGACTTTGACTTTGGATTTCAGATTGTCTTCCACCCATTTGTTGATCGCATAAAACTTGAACGTATTCGGGTCTTTGACGGCTTCCGCCTTGATGTCGTCAAGTTTCTTGCCCTGAAGTTCAAGCTGTTTCGTGATCATGTCGAGCTGCTCTTTGGGCATTTCCTTGAGTTTCTTGTCGAATTCCGCAATGACAAGTTCCTTGGTGGGCTTGACGCCGGATTTTTCCGCGAGAGCCAAAAGAACTTCCATATCGACAAGGCTGTTGACCATCTGTTTCGCCTGTGTCTTGAGCATGTCGGGCGTCAACTGGGCAATGTATTCCACCGGCACTTTGCCGAGCTGGTCAAGAAATTCCTTTTTGGAAATCTTTTTATTGCCGACTGTGGCAACCGGATCCGGCAGGAAGACGAATACCTCGTCCAGAGTCTTGGGGGCGGGCTTGGCGGGTGCGGCGGCCTTTGCTTCAGGCTTGGCTGTTTTTGCATCTGCCGGTTTTTCCTGTCCGCACGCCGTGGCGGAAGCTGCCAGCACGAAGGCGGAGACAGTGGTCACTGCCGCCGAGCGGATGAATTTTGATCTTCTCATCATGGATTGAATCCCTTTCTTATTGTTGAATACTTTTCATGAAAATTTTTACTTGTCTCTGCCCTGTGCGCCGCTCATGACGGAGAGGATTTTCGGAAGAACCGGATTTTCTTCATCCTCCAGAGCCAGCACCGCCGCTATGACGGCCGCTTCCGCATTTCCCTGTTCCAGCATTGCACCGATATCGGCAATCATGCCGAACTGCATCCGGTCCTTTTCCACCGTCTGCATTGTTCTTATTTCAGACTCTTTTCTGTCGATAAAGTTCTGTATTTTCTGTGAAATCATGATTTTTTTTGCTGTTTTACGCAAATCTTCGACCGTTTTTGCGAGCGCATCAGAAGAACGGGCTGTCTGCGCCTTGTTCAGCAAGGTGTCGATTTCCGCCAGCATCCGGATCTGCTCCTTTGCTTCCGTTGTGTCGTCATGTGTTCCGTTTCTGATTTCCTGCGCCTCAAGATATTTCAACGCTTCGGCGAAATTCCCTGTCTCTACATATTGGTTGACCTGCTCCATGACGGCATTATTGCGTTCCACAGACTCAAGTTCCGAAAGAAATACACTGGTTTTTTCAATCGTGCGCAGACGTTCTATCTTTTTGAGGGCGAGTTTATGTTCGCCTTTCGATGTCGCGTCATAAATCTCAAGGAGAAGCTCCGGGTGCGCCTTGGGAGGGGAGGGCAGCTTATTGTCCGAACAGGATGCCAGAAACAGGGCACCGGACAATGCCGCCGTACAGTGAAACAGTTTCCTGATCCATGTCTTGTTCAGTTTTTGCGAAAAAGTCATTGCACTCTCAACTCTCAAAATCTGTAATTGATAAATGAAACGAAATTAACTTTAGCAGTATTCTTTAAATTTACAACCGGAAATCTGCTTTTTCTCTGTATCAAATCCGTAATTTTTATATTATTTTAGATCGTTTCGTGCTTGAATTCGCGGGAAACTATGATATTTTGCATGGTTTAATATGATTTTTCAAAACAAACTGTCAGATTACAAGGAGTTGAAAAATGGGAAAGCAGTATAACAAGCTTCAGAAGAGAGCACGCCGCAAAGCCTACCTTGAAAGAGTCAAGGCAAAAGCAAGAGCGGCGATGAAATCTGCCAAAAAGAAATAATCGCGAGGGCGGGGGAAATCCCCGCCTTTTGCTTATAATCATCTTGAACTCCGTCTGTTTCCGGACGGCTTCTTATAGAAAAGGAGTCATTTTATATGGCTAAAATTCATCCGACGGCGATCGTCGATCCATCCGCAAAACTCGCGGATGACGTAGAGGTCGGCCCCTATTGCGTGATTGAGCATGACACTGAGATCGGGCAGGGAACCAGGCTGATCGCCCAGTGTCATATCGGCGCCTACGCCACGCTCGGGGCGAACAATGTCGTTTATCCTTTTGCCTCCATTGGGACCGATCCGGAGGATTACGGTTTCGAGGGCGGGGTTTCCTATACGAAAATCGGGGACAACAACCGGTTTCGCGAGGGGGTCACGGTGAACCGCGGGACTCATGAGGGAACCGTGACCACGATCGGCAGCGGCTGCTTCATGATGGCGAACACGCATGTTTCCCATAACTGCACGATCGGCAACGGAGTGGTGATGGTGCCTTACAGCGGCTGTGCCGGATATTGCACAGTCGGCGACAAGTGCCTGATCTCCGGGCTTTCCGGCATGCATCAGTTCTGCCGTATGGGGCGTATGGCTGTATTGAGCGGCGGTTCCCAGATTTCGATGGACCTTGCTCCGTTCATGATCGGCGACGGACGCAACGGCGGCGTGCGCGGATTCAATATCGTCGGCATGAAGCGCAACGGATTTTCAAAGGAAACGATCCGTGCCGTCAAAGACCTTTATGATATTTTCTTCCGTCATGGGCTGAGCATGAGCAATGCGATTGCCAAAGCCGAAGCGGAAGTTCCGCAGTTGCCGGAAGTCATTGAATTTCTGGACTTCGTCAAATCGACGAAGCGCGGCATTCTTACCGGTGACCGCGGCGGGCGCAGAGCCTGAATTCTTACATAACAGTTTCAGGAAAGACGGTATTTTGTCTTTCCTGTCCTTTTTTGATGACATCCGGTCAACAGCGCACTTCAAAAAGGTACGCCGTCTTTCAGTTTGTCTTTACCGAATCCAGGGGAATGTGGACGGAGGGAGTGAAAGGACTTGAGGCGTCCAGATGCGGATGCCGCTGGTCATCGAAGAAGATGTGGGGACGCAGGATCGACAGAATACGCCCCTTGTCCATTCCGCCGAGGAAAAAAGTCTGGTCAACCGGAATGTCCCACTTGCGCAACGTCGTCACGACCCGCTCATGGGCGGGTGCGGAACGCGCGGTCACGATCGCCATTTTCATATAACGGCGGTATTTCGGATCATTTTTTACCCGCTCATCCTCCAGCTTATGGAGTTTCGCAAGCTTGGAAAAAAGATCGGCAAGAGGCCCCGGCGTATGCGGGATCTGCGCCTTTTCCGTTTCCGCCGAATAAAACTTCTCAATGCCTTCTTTCTGGTAGACCTCCTCCGCACTGGAATCGGCGATCACTCCGTCGAAGTCGAACGCGATGCAGAGCCCCGGATTGTTCGGATCGTCCTCCGCGGCGCTGGCGAGAACCTGCCCGGCGGGATAACCCTCTTTCATCGCCTGCCGGACATCGCCCGAATTGGCGGAAAGGAACAGTGAAACGTTGTAAGCCGGAATGTATTTGAACGGGGAATCGCCTGTCGTGAACGCCGCGCGGATGATATTGAGCCCGTAGTGCTGAATGGAATAGAATACGCGCAGCCCGGTGTCCGGGTCATTGTGACTGAGGAGGACGACTTCGATCGGCTGGGTATCGGGGAAGAACTGATTCATTGCCAGCAGACGCTTCACAAAAGGAAACGCGACGCCGGTATTGAGAATGTCGTGCTGATGCTCATACTGGTAGTCGCGATACGCATTCAAGCCTTCCTTGCGGAAGATGCTGTCCGCTTCGTCCAGTTGGAAAAGAGCGCTGGATGCGACTCCGATCACAAGTTTTTCCTCGATCTTGTATGCCATAAAATCATTCCTTGCCGGTTACAGGTATTTCTGTTTTTCTTTCTTTGCCGAGAGTTTTTCCAGCAGCTGTTTGATTTTCTGCGTGCTGGACACGGGGGCAACCAGGGTCACGTCCGGCGTCTGGATGATAACCATTTCCCTGAGGTCGATTCCTGCGATCAGGCGGTCCGCATCCCCGGAAAAAACGATACAGTCTTTGCTGTCCAGCAGTTCCGCCGAAGCATGAACCACATTGTTGTCGCCGTCCGTCTCATAGTGATTGCGCAGAGAGGCCCAGTTGCCGATGTCATCCCAGTCGAACCCTGCCTCAAGCACCAGGATTCCGGAGGCGTGTTCCATGATTGCGTAGTCGAATGATATCCTGCGGAGCCTGCCGAAATCCTCCTGCCGTTTCGCTGAAAACTTCTCCGTCTGCCAGTGCAGCGCCGCGTCTTCCGCAAAGGAGTGGAGATCAGGCGCCTGAATCCGCATCTCCTCCAGAATGGTCTTCACCGAAAAAACGAACATGCCGCTGTTCCATTTGTAATTGCCCTGCGCAAGAAGCCGCTCCGCTTCTTTGACGGAGGGTTTTTCCGTGAAACGCCTGACTTTGAAAAATGTTCCGCCGGAATGTTCCAGCGGTTCGCCGCACTCAATGTAACCGTAATTCGGGCTGGGTGCATACGGCGTGATGCCGATTGTGGCGATTGCGTGCCGTCCCGCGACCGCACCGGCACAGGTATTCAGATCGGCAATCATTGCCTGCTGTCTGACGATGAAATGGTCTGCCGGAAGCAGGATCATGACGGCATCCTCCGAGCCTGCTTTCGCCTTGACGACTCCCGCCGCAAGCGCAACACACGGCGCCGTATCTCTTGCACAGGGCTCTCCGATGATGTTGTCCGGGGGAATCTGCGGGAGAAGTGCGCGGATGCGTTCCAGATAGACCTCGTTCGTGATGATGAGAATGTTATGGAACGGAACAAATCCCTGAAGCCGGAGAACCGTCTGTTCTATCAACGGTGCATTGCCGAAAAGGTTCAACAGCTGCTTCGGACGGTTTGCGCGGCATTCCGGCCAGAAACGTTCTCCGCGCCCGCCCGCCATGATTACTGCGTAAATATTCTCCGGCATGGTGTTTTATTTCCTGTTTTTGAACTCTTTTGCGAGAAATTCCCCGAGTGCGTCTTTCCAGTCCGGCATCGGCGGAAGACCGCTCAGGCGGAGCATCATTTTTTCGAGGCGCGAATTTGCGGGGCGCGGCGCGGGGCGCGGGAATTCCTCCGTGGCGCAGGGCAGCACCTTCTGGCTGATTCCCATCCGTTCAAATATTTCCAGTGCGAACTCATGCCATGAGGCTTCGCCCTCGCAAGTCATGTGATAAGTCCCGACAAGTTCCGGACGCTTCAATACTTCGCGAAGCTCCCGCGCAACGGCAAGCGCGCTGGTCGGATTGCCGAACTGGTCGCTGACGACTTTCAGTGCCGGGCGCGTGCCGTCCGCAAGGTTGATCATCGCATGGACAAAGCTCGGTCCTCCGGCTCCGTAAAGCCACGAGATGCGTGCGATCACATGATCCGGGCAGTGGCGTCGGATCATCTCCTCGCCTGCGAACTTGCTTTGCCCATACACCGTATTGCCGCCGTCCGGACGGTCGAATTCCGTATAGGGACGCTCCGAATCGCCTTTGAAAACGTAGTCCGTGGAAATGGCGATCAGCCTGATGCCGTTTCTGTGACAGGCGGATGCGATATTTGCAGATCCGCAGGCGTTCAGTTTATAAGCGAGATCGCGCTCTGTTTCGCATTTGTCCACCGCAGTCATTGCCGCGCAGTGAATCACTGTGTCCGGCGCATATTTCCTGATGACGGCGTCAATGCCGCGTTCATCCGTGATGTCGGCTTCCGGCAGATCCGTGGGGATTATTTCAAAGTCTGTGAGTTCTGCACAGAGCGTACGTCCGAGCATTCCCCTGCCGCCGGTCAGAAGAACTTTCATTTCAGATACTCCCTGTTGTTGTAATCGAATACTTCCGCATCTTTGAGAAGCGGATTCCGCGTATCCTTCTCCGAGAGAATGAAAGAGTCCACCTTGACGCGCCAGTCAATGCCGAGCGAGGGATCATCGAATGCGATTCCGCGTTCATGGGACGGCATATATTTATTGTCGCATTTGTAGGCGAAAACGACATCGTCGCTGAGAACGACGAAGCCGTGTGCGAATCCGCGGGGCACGAAAAGCTGGCGCTTGTTTTCCGCCGAAAGTTCAACCGCCACATGCCTGCCGAACGTCGGGGAGCCTTTGCGGATATCGACGGCGACATCCAGCACTGCGCCCTGAATCACCCTGACAAGCTTTGCCTGCGTGTAGGGCGCCGCCTGAAAATGGAGCCCGCGCAGAACGCCGAAACGGGACCTTGATTCATTGTCCTGAATGAAATCAGCGGCAATCCCGTGTTTTTCATAGACTTCCTTGTTCCATGACTCAAAAAAATAACCGCGTGCATCACCGAATACTTTCGGTTCGATGATCACAACGCCTTCGATTTCCGTTTTTACGATGTTCATAATCCGTCACTCATCTTCCCTGATCAGGCGCGCCATGTATGCGCCGTATTCCGTCTTCATCATGTCCTTGATGCTCTCTTTCACTTCCTCTCCGGTCATCCATCCGTTCGTGTAGGCGATTTCCTGAAGACATGCAACCTGAAGCCCCTGGCGGGTTTCAATTGTGCGGATGAAGTTCGCCGCGTCCAGCAGGCTTTCATGCGTCCCTGTATCAAGCCATGCATAACCGCGTTTGAGTTTTTCCACATGGAGCTCCCCGCGCCGGAGATATTCATTGTTCACGCTGGTGATCTCAAGCTCGCCGCGCGCGGACGGCTTGATGTTCTTCGCGATCTCCACAACATCGTTGTCATAAAAATAGAGTCCCGTCACGGCGAAGTGCGACTTGGGTTTCGCCGGTTTCTCCTCTATGGAAATTGCCCTGCCGTTTTCATCGAACTCCACAACGCCGAAACGTTCCGGGTCGCTGACATAATATCCGAAAACCGTTGCGCCTTTTTTTCGTGCGACCGCCTCCCGCATCAGTCCGCTGAGATTGGCTCCGTAGAAAATATTGTCTCCGAGAACAAGCGCGACGGAGTCTCTGCCGATGAACTTTTCCCCGATCAGGAATGCCTGCGCCAGACCGTCCGGCGACGGCTGAACCTCATAGGAGAGGCGGATGCCGAAGCGGGAGCCGTCCCCGAGCAGGCGGATGAATCCCCCCTGATCCTCCGGCGTCGTGATGATGAGAATCTCGTTGATGCCTGCCAGCATCAGAACCGAGAGCGGATAGTAGATCATCGGTTTGTCATAGACCGCAAGGAGCTGCTTTGACACCCCCTGCGTGATCGGGTGCAGCCTGGTTCCCGCGCCCCCTGCCAGTACAATGCCTTTCATTTTGCGCCTCCGGTTCCGAGTCGTTCGCGATTGTAGGTGCCGTCCTGGACATGTTTGCACCATGTGAAACGGTGAGCAAGATACCATTGAACAGTTTTGCGGATGCCGCTTTCAAATGTTTCCTGCGGTCTCCAGCCGAGTTCACGCCCGATTTTGTCCGCGTCGATGGCATAGCGCAGATCATGTCCGGGACGGTCGGTCACGAATGTTATCTGTTCCGCATAGGATTTTCCGTCGGCGCGCGGCTGGAGCTCGTCAAGAATCTCGCAGATCTTGTGTACGACTTCGATATTCTTCTTCTCGTTGTGCCCGCCGATATTGTAAGTTTCGCCCGGAACGCCGGTTGTTGCCACCAGATACAGCGCACGGGCGTGATCCTCCACATAGAGCCAGTCGCGTATCTGCGCCCCGGTTCCATAAACCGGAAGCGGCTTGCCTTCGAGTGCGTTGAGAATTACCAGCGGGATCAGCTTTTCAGGGAAATGATAAGGTCCGTAGTTGTTGGAACAGTTGGTGACGAGGGTCGGCAGTTTGAATGTGCGCCTCCATGCACGGACAAGATGATCGCTTGCGGCTTTGCTGGCGGAATACGGCGAGGAGGGGGCGTAAGGTGTGGTTTCACGGAAGAAATCTCCGGGGCCTTCCAGATCGCCGTAAACTTCATCGGTGGAGATGTGATGGAAACGGAATTTTTTTTTCGCATCATCGCCGAGCGTGTTGAAGTACTTCCTTGCGGCTTCGAGCAGCGTATAGGTTCCGACGATATTGGTCTGGATGAATTCTCCGGGCCCGTCGATGGAACGGTCCACATGGGATTCCGCGGCGAGATGCATGACGATATCAGGTTGAAAATCCGCGAAGATCCGGTCCATTACCGCCTTGTCGCAGATGTCCGCTTTCTCGAAACGGCAGCGGGAATTGCCGGAAACGCTTTCAAGGGATTCCAGATTTCCGGCATATGTCAATTTGTCGATGATGCAGACCTGATCCCCGGTCATATGAATAATATGCCTTACGACAGCCGATCCTATGAATCCGGCTCCGCCAGTTACGATAATTTTATTAGCCAACGCGACACCCTCTGTAATATTAGATATGCAGATATGGGGTTAATATAAGGCAGCTTGAATGGATGTCAACTTTTTTGAATCAAAAGTCACTGTTTTTTATCAAATTCATGCACCTGTTCAAAGTCCGGAACCGTAAGAAACCGGGAATAAAAAAAGATGCAGAGGAGGAAGAACCTGCCTTTGCATCCCTGTTTCCGTAATGTTTCCTGCGTTACATGGTCTGTGCCGCCGCCGGAGGCGTTGCCGCAGGGCGCGTCTGAAGTTCGGCATCAATGAAGAGGAGCGCCTTTTCGTCGGAACCGGCTCTTTCGAGCTTGTCGATGATCGTCTGGACGGAACGCTCCTCCTGAACCTGTTCCGTGACGAAGAAGTTCAGGAATGCCATGGTGGCGTATCCGCCGGATTTTATGGAGAGTTCCACGAGCTTGTTGATTCTGGCTGTGACCAGTTTCTCATGTTTGAGCGCTTCCTTGAATGCGTCAAGCGGAGTTCTGATCTTGCCCAGTTCCGGTTTTTTGATTGTGTCAAGGACGATATCTTCGCTCTGGTCGTTGAGATAATTGTAGAAAATTCCTGCGTGAATGATCTCCTCGTCCACCTGAATTCTCATCCAGTGCGCCGCACCCGGCAGTTTCATTTTCTCAAGACAGGCGGCGAGCCCGAGATAGATGTAGCTGGAATAGAGTTCGAACACCATCTGGTCGTTCAGTGCACTTGCAAGTTCTTTCTTCATAACAAACCCCCTTGTTGTTTTATGTTTGGAAGATAAGGTTAATTTAGCATAAAACGGGATTTTTGCAAGATTCTCTGCTGAAAACAGAGATTTTTCCGGCTGTTTCCGGCAGGAATCGCCAGGTTTCGGGCTGCTTTGAAAAGCGGTGTCTTACGGAAGGAAACGTCGGGATGCTCCGTATTTTTCTTGCTTTTCTCAATATTTCCTGTGCTGTCCCGTGAAAAGTTCATCTTTTTTTATTCCTGAACTTGAATTTTCGGAAAAGCAGGTTTTTTTACCATAACTTGAGAATAATTTTTAATTTTCAGTCGCTTCGGGTGGAGTTGCTGAAAACATCAGGGTTGGGACAGTCTAATGAAGTTGAAGACTTTTTTTGCTCGTTCAGCAGAGGCATTGATCGGTATTGCCGTTCTTGCGGGAGCTGTCGTTTTTTATGTGAATCAGGGAACCGGGCGCAGTATCAATGCGGTCAAGCGCACAGCCGCGGTTCCGAGCGTTCAGATCGAAAAGACCGGTCCGGTTGAGATCCGCAATACGATCGAGGGCATCGGAACCGGACTTGCCAGGGAGTCGGTTGACATCACCGCCAATGCCACGGAAAAAGTGGTCGGCATTTTTTTTAAGGACGGTCAGTATGTCGAGGGCGGGAAACTTCTGGTTCAACTGAATGACGATCAGTATCAGGCTCAGCTTGAGGACGCCAAGATCAATCTTGCCGAACAGGAGCGCGAACTGCGCCGTCTGACGCCGCTGTATAATGCCCGCATCACTTCGCAGAAGGATTTCGAGGCGGCGCGGACAGCCGTGGCTCGTGCGAGGACGACAATCGGCATTGTGGAATATGCAATCCGCAACCGCCAGATCATCGCGCCGTTTTCCGGCAAACTTGCCATGCGCATGGTGAGTCTGGGGGACCTTGTTTCACCGGGGACTCTCGTGACTTCCATTGATGATATCAGCGAGATCAAGATCGACTTCCGGGTTTCGGAGAAGTATTATCCGATGGTCAAGGTCGGGCAGAAGGTCGGAGTAACGAGCGTGGCTTATCCCGATACCGTTTTCAGCGGCACGATCAGCGCGATTTCCCCCCGTATCGATCCCGTGACCCGGACGGCTGATGTGAGGGCGGTCGTGAAGAATGACGACAGGAAGCTGGCTCCCGGAATGCTGTTCGTGGTGAAGCTCGAACTCGGAACACGTAATGCGGTGATGATTCCCGAAAAGGCGGTGATGAGTCTTGGAGAAGTGCAGTACATCTTCATTTACAACAAGGACAAACAGAATGTATCGCGCCGCGTTGTGCGCCTCGGCAGGCGGGATGGCGGCAGGGTTGAAGTGACTGGGGGGCTGAACGCCGGCGAGGTGATTGTCACGGACGGAGTCCTGAAGCTGGCGGACCGGTCTCCGGTCATACTCAAGAAAGAAGCTGCGCAATGACGATCTGTTCTTTTTCCGTCGTCCGCCCGGTGGCGACCATCGTATTGATGCTGATCCTGATTGTCTTCGGATTGATCGGGCTGCGCAACATGCCGGTGCGCGAATACCCGGATATTGATGTGCCGACGATCTCCATTTCCACGGAGTATGACGGAGCCTCTGCAAGTGTCGTGGAGACGAAGATCACGGAGATCATCGAAGGTACCGTGGCGGGGATCGAGGGGCTTGATTCCATCGAATCCACCAGCCAGGACGGGCGGTCCAGAGTGACGCTTGAATTTTCCGTGAACCGCGATATCGACGCCACCGCAAACGACGTGCGGGACCGCGTCAGCCGTATCCTGAGCAAACTGCCGGACGAGGCGGATTCTCCCGTCGTCGCCAAGTATGACTCCTCCGGCTCGCCTGTCATGATCATTGCTCTGACCAGCACCGGCATGACCCGCATGGAACTGACCGATTATGCCGACCGCTATCTGATCGACCGGTTTTCCGTGATCGAAGGCGTGGCGGACGCCGGCATTCTCGGCGGGCAGGAGCAGTCCATGCGCATCTGGCTGAACCGGACCGCCATGGCGGCGCGCGGGATTACGGTTGCCGATATCGAAAAAACTCTGCTTTCCGAGAATGTGGAAAATCCCGGCGGGCGGATCGAATCTTCCGAGCGTGAATTTGTCGTAAGGCTGAAACGCCAGTATTATACCGCGGAGGATTTCCGGAACATGGTGCTCAAGCGCAACGGCGACGGCGATTACATCAGACTGGGGGATGTGGCGTCGGTTGCCGTGGATTCCCGCAACCAGCGTCAGCTTTTTACCGCGAACAAACAGCCGATGATCGGCATCGGCATCTATAAGCAGTCTACGGCGAATACGTTGACCGTTTCTTCCGGCGCCCGTGCCTTGATCAGGGAACTGGAAAAGAATCTGCCGGAAGGCATGGCGATGCGTGTCCTGCGCGACGAGTCCCGCTTCATCAACGCTTCGATTGCCGAAGTGGAAGACTCTCTGATCGTGTCGGCAATTCTCGTGCTTCTGATCATCTTCCTGTTCCTTGGAAGCCTCCGCGCTTCCGTGATTCCGGCGCTTACGGTGCCGATTTCCCTGATCGCTTCGTTTATCGTCATGAACATGCTGGGTTACAGCGTGAATCTGCTGACCCTGCTGGCTCTTGTGCTGGCGATCGGGATGGTGGTGGACGACACCATTGTCGTATTGGAGAACATCCACCGCAGAATCGAAGACGGCGAGCATCCGCTTCTGGCGTCGGTGCGCGGTTCCGACCAGGTGGTTTTCGCCGTGATCGCAACGACTCTCGTGCTTGTCGCCGTATTCATGCCGATCTGCCTGTGGACGGGAAAGACAGGCAAACTGTTTACCGAGTTTGCGGTGGCGATGACGGCGTCGGTCTGTTTTTCCAGCGTGGTAGCGCTGACGCTGACTCCGATGCTCTGTTCCAAATTGTTGAAAAGCAAGAACAACGAATCCTATCTTGCCCGCGCGGTGGACTGGTGCCTCGGCTGGAGCGAATGGCTTTATGACAGGATGCTGCGTTTTGTCGCGCGCTTCAAATTTTTCACTGCCTGCATTTTTCTTGCCATCTGCGTACTGATGGCGTGGGGCTGGCAGCGTCTCCCCGCCGAATATGAGCCGCAGGAGGATCGCGCCGCGGTCAATATCCGTATGCAGGCGCCCGAGGGAACCAATTTCTATGCGATGAATGATGCGTCTGTCGAGGTGATGAATGCCGTTTATCCGATTGTCGAAGCGGGGGAGGGGACCACGATGATGGTCGTCGTGCCCACCTTTGGCGACAGTCAGGGGGCGGTGAACCGCGGCTTCGCCATGCTGGAGCTGGAAGAATGGTCCGGACGCAAACGCACCTCGATGGAGATTACGGCGGAACTGCGCAAAAAACTTGCGGGGATTTCCTCGTTGAAGGTGCAGCCGTTCCTTCCGAGCGGAATCGGCTCCCGCGGCAATCCCGTCCAGTTCGTGATCGGGGGACCCGATTACAATGAGCTTGTGAAATGGCGTGATATCCTGCTGGAGAAGGCGAAAAACTATCCCGGTCTCGTTGATGTGGATTACGACTACAAGGAGACTACGCCCCAGCTTCACGTCGAGGTGGATCGGGACCGCGCGAATGAACTCGGAATTTCCGCGAGCGTGATCGGCACCACGCTGGAAACGATGCTCGGCTCCAAGAAAGTGACGACGTATCTGGATCGGGGGCAGGAGTACGATGTCGTGCTTCAGGCGGACCGTTTCAGCCGTGCCACCCCGACTGACCTGAGTAATATTTATGTCTCCTCGCAGAACTCGGACAAGCTGATTCCTCTGGATAATCTTGTGACCGTCAGGGAGATCGGCGACGCCGGACGGCTCAGCCGTTACAACCGTGTCCGCGCGATTACGATTACAGGCAATGTCGCTTCCGGATATGCCTTGAGCGATGTTCTGGCATATCTGGAAAAGACCGCGCGTGAAGAACTTCCCGAATACGCGCAGATCTCCTATAAGGGGCAGTCCAAGGATTTGAAGCAGGCGAGCGGTTCGATGGTGTTCATCTTCGCGTTGGCTCTGCTGGTCTCTTATCTGGTGCTTTCCGCACAGTTCGAGTCGTTCGTCAGCCCGTTTGTCGTCATGCTGACCGTTCCCCTGGGCATGATCGGAGCGGTCGCCGCGCTGAATATGATGGGCATGACCATGAACCTTTACACACAGATCGGAATCATTATGCTGATCGGGCTCGCCGCCAAGAACGGCATTCTGATCGTCGAGTTCGCCAACCAACTGCGCGACAGCGGTGTGGAGTTCGAAGAAGCTGTCTTCCGTGCCGCCAGGCTGCGCCTGCGCCCGATTCTGATGACCGGTATCTCGACTGTCGCCGGCGCGATTCCGCTCCTGATTGCAACCGGCGCCGGCGCGGTCAGCCGCCGCTGTCTGGGAGCGGTCGTATTCTACGGCGGCACCAGCGCCTGTTTCCTGACGCTTTTCATCGTGCCGATCGGTTATCTCCTGCTTGCCCGCCGTGAGAAATCGCCCCATGCCCTGATGAAATACATGCAGCAGCTGGATCGTGAAAATCCTGCGAGAGAATGAATATGGGACAGGAGCAGGATATTTTTCCGCGTCTTCCTGCGCCTCTGCTGGCGTGGTATGACACTCATGCGCGCGTCCTGCCGTGGCGCGGGAATCCGGCGCCTTACCGGGTTTGGATTTCCGAGATCATGCTCCAGCAGACCCGCGTCGAAGCCGTCAAACCTTATTTCGAGCGTTTTCTTGCGGAACTGCCCGATCTTGAAGCGCTTGCCGCCGCGCCGGAGGATGTGCTCCTGAAACTCTGGGAGGGGCTCGGCTACTATAATCGTGTCCGCAACCTCCGGAAAGCCGCAAAAGCGATTCTGGAACGTTACGGCGGCGTATTTCCGTCCTCTTGCGAAGAACTGATGTCTCTGCCGGGGATCGGTGAATATACGGCGGGCGCGATCGCCTCGATTTCGTTCGGACTGCCTTGTCCCGCGGTGGACGGCAATGTATTGCGCGTGATTGCACGTGTCACGGAAAATCGCGGGGATGTGATGAAAGACAAGGTGCGTGGAGAGATCGCCTCACGCCTGAAAGCGGTCTATCCGGCGGGGCGCTGCGGCGATTTTACGCAGAGCCTGATGGAACTCGGCGCGACGGTCTGTCTGCCGAACGGCGCACCGAAATGCGCGGAATGTCCGCTTGCGGAGCTTTGCCTCGGTTTCAGGAATGGGACCGCTTCCGGACTTCCCGTCAAGACGAAGAAGAAAGCGCGGCGTGAGGAACGGAGGACTGTTTTTCTGTTGCGGTGCGGCGACAGGATTGCGCTTCGCAGACGTTCTTCGGAGGGAGTGCTTGCCGGCTTGTGGGAGTTTCCGAATGTGGAGGGCGCCCTGCCGAAGCGCGAAGTCGTGAAACAGATGGAACAGTGGGGGCTTTCCGTTCTTCATATTCAGCCTTCCGTGCGTGCAAAACATGTTTTCACTCATTTGGAATGGCAGATGTCGAGTTGGTTCATCGAGTGTGCGGAACCGGTTCCCTGTTTCCATTGGGTGACTCATGACACTTTATGCAGGGAAATATCCCTGCCTTCCGCATGGAGAGCCTTTGCCGCTGTGATTTTTCCCGATTCCCCTCTTGAAATTGAGCTGCCTTTCGATGATTGATTCCGGCATTGTTTCTTTTGAGTGGTGATGTTCTGCGCCGGAAATTCCAGGGATTACAAGGTTTTGCGGCAGATCAGTTTTGAGCTGACCCGGCAGGAGTGGAGTATTGCGGGTTCCCTGTTTGCAATGGAATCCAGAATCTGCCGTGCGAGATGTTTTGCGATCAGCTCCAGATTCGGGGACAGTGTGGTGAGCTCATACTGCGAAAAACGGCTGTCGTCTCCGAAACCGATGATCTTGTAATCTTTTCCCGGATGGAGATTGCGCCGCTTTCCTGCTTCGATGAACGTAACGGCGGCTTCGTCATGGCAGGCGATCAGGACTGTTTCTGGGGAGGGGGCGTTCAGCGGGAATTCCCCGTGCACTCCATACACATAGTTTTCCACGAAAACAGCTCCGCCGCTCATTCGCCATGCTCCGAGGCGCACCCCGCGCAGACGCTCTTTCTGCCATCGGCAGTCCGTGATCTGGTGCATGCAGAAGATGATGCGCCGGACCGTGCCGCTTCTGATTGCGGTTTCAACTGCCGTTACTCCGTCTGCAAAGTCGTTGATGCCGACGGTATTCAGGATGCTTTCATCACACTCCAGACTGCCGCGGTCGAAGATGAAGAGGCTTTCATGATAGCGGAACAGCATTTCCGCCGACTCCAGAAAGAGCCCTGAAACACCGCCGGCGGGGATAATCACAATGGCGCTGATCCCCTGATCCGTGATGTCTTCAAGAAGCTCCATGTAATCGCCGGTATTTTTGATGTCGGTAATAATCCTTGTCTCCATTTCGATCCCGGCGCGGTTCAGCTCTTTTTCGAGCGGAACGCTGATCCGTTCGTTCCAATGGATATGACGGTAATCCTCGTGTGAATGATTGAGGATGCAGACTTTTTTCGCCGTAAAGCGTTTCAGGGAGTTCAGCTCGAATTTCGATGGAATGCGCGTGACCACTGTGCCGCGTTTTTTGTTGCGCATGACGATTCCGGCGTTTTCCAGGGCTTTGACGGCATAGTGGGAGTTATGCCGCGTCACCTGAAGCATTTTTCCTATTTCAAGTTCTGTGGGAAGTGTGTCGCCGACGCGATATTTCCCCGTCATGATCTCATGCAGCAGACCGCTGAATATTTTTTTCTGAAGTTCATTCATTTTCGAGAACTCTTTTTTTATATAATGTTGAATTGTCATGAAACATTATAGCATTGTTCTGCAGAGAATTCAAGAGGTTATTTTATGAAAAATGGAATAGTTTTGAATATGAAATATTCTGCCGATGATGAAATGAAGAAAAACGATTATGTTTTTAATGATCTTATAAAAAATAAATTTTATTTTGAAGAATCTCTTGTTTTTTCATTGTTTTGCCTTATAATAAAAATAAGAAGCTGATTGTGTTTATAGAATAAAGGGAGGAACAGTATGCAGGTCCGGAAACTTTTTTTTGCACTCATGATTTTATCCGCGGGGGGGATTCTGACCGCGTCGGAGAACCGGCTGGAGGTGAAACGCAACGGTGTCAGGACGGTTCTGCGTTCCCGTTTTTCCGGTGAATATACGCTGGAACAGCATTTTTATACGAATGGTCCCAACCGTCAGTTTAATTTTGCGCCATGTTGCCTGACCGCTCCCGGAAAACAGAAGCTGCCGCTGTCCGCGAGCGGCGACGACAGCACCCCGTGGAATTTCAACGGAACCTACATCGGTGCGAATCACGGCGATTTCATGGCTTCCAGACTCGAATTTCCGGAAACTCATGGTCTGACTGTGAAAGATACGGGCAGTGAGTGGACCGACCCGCGGGGGCGCAGGTTTTATATATTGAAAGTGGAAAATGAGCGGTGCCTCTGGGTGATTTCCGAAAATCTGGGGAAAGGGGACATCTGGCGCTTTGTGCGCCCGGAAGCCGACGGCTTGAAGAATGCGTCGGGGAAAGCCCTGAATGGATACAGGACGTCGATGCAGCAGCTCCGTCCGGCTGTCCGGATTACCGGACGGGAATATCTCGCCGACGGAAAGCCGCTGGGAGATTCGGAATCGGCTGTCTGCGATGTTTTCACGGTCCGCGAGACCTATGATATTCTGGCGACGGATTCGATTCTCGCGCATGTCAGAAAAAACGCGGGGCGGGAGAGTTCTTTCACTGATCCCGCCGTCGACAAGGTGCTGACACAGTCCATGGAATATCAATTTTACCCGGACGGTTCCTGCATTGTCACTCACCGCGCCCGTTTTTTCCGTGATGTCCGGCTGGGATACATGGGATTCATCCAGGCGGGTCCGATGAATTACACCCGCTGTTTTGAGAGACATACCTATTACATCCCCAAAATACGCCCGTTTACTGTGAATGGAATCCTTTACGATTTCGGCAACGGGGTCGATTATTCGAAAAAACTGCCGCATACCATTTATTTCAAGAACGATTCTTTTGCCGATCCCGGAAATCCGCCGGATCGTTTTCTGCAATACGTGGAGGGCGCGGGAAAGCCGGAAGTCGGGTTTGCGATTGGATATGCTGTGACCGAAGGAATCGGCATGAATTCGGTAAGAAAGAACAATATCAGAACGGCGCTGTTCCTTTACACCAGCAATAAGACTTATCCGTATGCGCTTGACGGCGCGAAGATGCCCGTGATCAGATCGGGAAGTGAGTTTTACTGTATGGCATACCGTCAATATTTCGATGCTTCCAGAGGCTGGTATGCGAACCGGCAGGGGAAGGATAAAATCTACTATGTCGATTTCCGCGAGCCTGTATCGGGCAGGGAACTGGTTTTTCCGGACGAAGCCGCAGGAAAAAAGCCTGTCGTTCTGGAAAAAACAGCCTCATTGAAGATGATGGTTTCCGGCAAAGCAGCCTTGCGTTTCACGTGTCCGGAAAAGAACAGTTACGCAGTATTAAAGTTTCAGTGAGAACAGGCTTCCGGTATCTGAAGCTGAATTTGAAATGAGGAATAAGCATAACAGTTGAAAGAGGAGAAATAGAGATGATCCGCGAGTTCCGGCAGGAGGATTTCGAGTCCGTTTGCGCCATCGCAGAAAGGGCATGGGAACCGATTTTCAGCGGTTTTGAAAGACAGCTCGGCAAAGAGGTGTATGCTGTTCTGAATCCCGATTCGCGCAACAGCAAGGAGAAACAGCTTGCCGCCCATTTGAAACATCATCCCGGATGTTTTTATATCGCGGAGCGCAGGGGGAAAATCGTCGGTTTCATTACCTTTTACTGTGATGCGGAACGAAAGGTCGGAATCATTTCAAACAATGCGGTCGATCCCTGCTGCGGCGAGAAAGGCGTCGGACAGGAGATGTACCGGGCGGCGCTGGAATATTTCCGTCAAGCGGGAATGCTTCTGGCGCAGGTTACGACAGGGCTTGATGAAGCACATGCTCCCGCACGCCGGGCTTATGAGCGTGCCGGCTTCGATCTTCATACCGAAGCCGTAACATATACGATGAAACTTGGAAAGGAATGACGGAATATGGGAAAAGGCTTTTGGATTCTGCTGTGTGTTCCCGGCTGCGGAAGACGGAACCGTTGGATGAAGCGCGCGCCACTTTCTCATTCTTGTTGAAATAATGCAGTTGCACCCTTGAATAATTCCGCAGGCGGTTTTATTTTCCTCTGAAAAGGAGGAAGTATGCTGAAATTGAAATCGTGGCAGTGGAGTCTGATCCGTATCGGGGTTACGGTTGCTGCTGTTCTTGTGCTGTTTGCCGTGGTTCTCGGATGCTGTGTCGAAAGCCTTCTTTTCCGTCCGCCCGCATGGAACGGAAATAAAGATGAGTTCACCATGCTGGATGCCGGTTCAGAAAAAATCGCATTGCTGTATTATCCGGGAGCTCCCGGTGGAAAAGTCATTCTTTACAGTCATGGAAACGCGGAAGACTTGAGCAGTGTCCGGTATCTGCTTGCGGAATACCAGCGGCACGGATATTCCGCGGCGGGATATGACTACGAGGGGTATGGAGCATCTGCTGGAAAACCCTCTTCCGCCGCCGCATGTCGTGACATCGAAGCCGTTTATCATTACCTGACGGGGGAAAAGGGAATTTCTCCCGCTGAGATTGTCGTGATCGGTTTTTCCGTCGGAAGCGGGCCTGCGTGTTATCTTGCGGAAAAATATCCCGTTGGAGCTCTGGTTCTGGAGGCTCCGTTTGCTTCTGCGTTTCAGGTGGTTCTGCCGTTCGGCAGACTTCCGGGCGATCGTTTCCCGAATGCGGAGCGGGTCAGAAACATCAAAGTGCCGCTTCTCGTGATTCACGGCAGGAAGGACCGTGTGATCCCTGTCCGCAACGGGAAAAAAGTGTTTGAGAATGCGGCGGTTCCCGGTGAACTGATCCTTGTCCCTGATGCCGGGCATAATGACCTGAAAGAGGTTCTGGACAGGGAGTATTGGAAGATCCTTGCCGATTTTCTGCGGTGAACAGCAAGAGGAATCATTGTTTTTTCTGCGTTTACAGCGGCAGGTCCGGGGTATATTTTTCTTTTTTTTCCTGGACTTTCGGAGAAGGGGGGGCGGTTCTCCGGCAAAGAGATGCGCCGGGGGCGGTTCTGCCGACAGGAATGAATTTCAATTCACGGCAGTTCGCCGCGCCGAGAAGTTTCTGGACCTTTTCCAGCATCATGGATTTTATTTTCGGAGTATCCAGAGCCATCCGGTAGGCGGGATGAAAGACCTCGATATACAGAACTCCGTCGTTCAAGTGAGATACCTGGCAGCGGCGCGCCGTTTCGTTTCCTGCAAGTTCCGCCCAGGAGAGCTTGATTTCATTGAGTTTGCGCTCCCACGGAGGGACCGCTCTCGCCACAATCTTATCCAGCAGAGAGTCGATTCCGACAGGCTGAGGATGAAAATTGACCAAAGAATTGCCTGCTTCCTCCATTCCATGCCATTCCGTCAGCATGGAATGAATGGCGTCCAGAGTTTTTTTCCTGATTTTCATAAGTTGTCAGTACACAAAGAGGGTACAAAGCCGCTACAGGCCTATTCCAAAGGCGGCGACCGGCATCATAAGGACGAAGAAAGCCATCTTGAATGGCGCAATGAAACCGATCACGGTGTTTTGCAGTCCGGAGTAAAATGCCCCGAACGGCGCCAGCAGAGTCAGTTGCAGAATTCCCAGCGGCAGCCGGAATACATTGATGAGCTCGACGCCTGCCTTGAGTCCCATGCGCCCCATGTTGGTAAGTCCCTTGATGATATAGGGCATCATGGCTTTGCCGACCTGAATGGCGATCGGAGCCAGAATGGCGATTGTGACAGGGTCCATTGCCTTTGCTTCGGGCTGAGGAGCCATGAATGCGAAAAGCGCAACCATCAGAGTCAGTACAATGGAATAACGCCGTATCAGGCGCGCCGCAGAAAACATCCGCTCATTCTGTTTCAATAACTGTTCCAAATTTCCGACCTCAATATTGCACATAATGGAAATAATGATACACCTTAGCATCAATCGGGAAATATGCAAATCTTCTTTCCTGTTTTTTCAATTTTATTTTGTAGCTCCCGCAAAGCAGTCCGCCCGGAATGCGGGAATGCAGATACGCGGAATCATTTTTGCTGAGAATGATTATAATCCGCAGTATTCATTTCCTGAATCAGGTATTCCCCGAAAAGATCCAATGGCTTGAAGATTGCCTCCGCCTTTGCCTGCCGGTGATTGTTGACATACTCACAGCCGATCCAGACGGAGAGTGCGATCGTGTTGATCCCGCGCAGGTATTTCTGCTGATCCTCCGGAGTCAGGTCATGAACCGTAAAGGTATATGCCTGCCGGGTCTGCGTGTCCGTTGCGTAAACCGTGTTGCCGATGACGTCGTTGATGAGCAGGGACAGAGTCGCGGCAGGGGCTTTCTGAAGCGTCAGCATGGCTGTCTGCCCGATCCGTTCCTTCCACTGTTTCGCAAAAGTGTAAGGAATGTCCTGCAACGTGGCGAAGACTCCTTCCAGTTCCGGCGCCAGTTCCCTGCCGCCGCGGAGGTTGTAGTATTCGTATGCCATGGCGAAGCGTCCTTTGAGCAGCATCGGCGAAATGGCGGAGAACATCTGGCGGATCTGCTGGCGGCGCTGAGTGTCCTGCACCTGCATGACGGTCTGGACCTTTGCCCGGGTGCGTTTTCTCTCTTTGATGTAGGTGAAGAGGCAGTACAGCGTGGAGACGGAGAGCAGGGCTGCCGCTCCGAGAAACAGGAATGCGTATCGCCACTTGATGTTCTCAAACCGCTGGAAAGGCGAAGTCCTGGGCTTTGTTTCATAGACGAGTTTGGACGGAAGGATGTGGTTCTTGAGAAACGCATCCAGATCCAGTTCCAGTTCGTCGATCGACTGATAACGGTCGTCACGGTTTTTCCTGATGCATTTCAGGATAATGTATTCGAGGTCGGGATGAAGTTCCGGCTTGAGTTCCCGCGGCGGCTGAGGCGCTTCCAGCGCGTGCATTCTGCGGAGTTCCTGCGGATTGTTCGAGTCGAACGGCAGTTTTCCCGTGCAGAGCTGGTACAGGGTAATGCCCAGGGAATAGACATCCGCCCGCGAATCGCAGGAACTCGCATCAATGGCTTGTTCCGGCGGCATGTATTGTTCGGTGCCCAGCGAGGTGAAAGAGATGGTCCGGGAGTAGGAATTGATACGCTGGTCGCCGTCGATCTTGGCGAGTCCCATGTCGAGAACCTTGACCGTGCCGTCATCCGCAAACATGATGTTTTCAGGCTTGATGTCCCGATGGACAATCCCGTGATATTCCGCCGCCATGAGTCCGAGGCAGACATCATGCGCAATCCGGGCGGCGCGATGTTGTTCCAGCGCTCCCTCCCGCTCGAACAGATCCTGGGCGCTGCCGCCGCCGATGTATTCCATGACGAGATACACGTTGTCCTTGTCGTATCCGCAGTCATAAACTCTGACGATATTCGGATGGTTCAGTTTCGCGCAGATTTTTGCGGATTTGATGAAACGGTCGCAGGACGCCGTATCCGTGACGTATTCCATGCGCAGGGCTTTGAGCGCTACCGGAATTCCCAGATTCGGATGGATTCCCTTGTAGAGCTTTCCCATGCCGCCGTAACCGATGAATTCCGTGATCTGATACTGCCCGATCTGTTCCGGGATGATGCTGTCGATTTCGGAATATTCTTCGAGAATGGTGGAGTCATCGACTTTGAATTCGCGGGAACAGACACATTCCACATTGCAACCATGTGAAACATGTTCCAGTTCGGTAATGCGCTTACAGTGCGGACAGATAATTTTCATGTGCGGCATCTGCTCCCATATTATTCACCGCAATATAGCGGAGCTGTCCGGAAAATACAATCTTCAACGGATGATTTTTACGATTTTCTGAATCTTCAGGCTTGTATGTATTTGCCGCCGGGATATCTTATATGCGTTTTCTTTCAAAAACAACGGAGACAGGATGGGAAATGAAGATTCTGACAGGTCTTTTTGAACAGATGGTGATCCGCCGGAATGCCGACGGCGTCAGTGAACAGCCTTTTACCGGGGAGTGCTCCTCCGGCGGAGGGCAAGTTAAAGTCAGTGTATGCGGCGCTGACGGCGGAAAGATCGAGGGGATGACGGGGAGAGTGTGCGGACGTGCCTCCGCCGGTAAGTTCAGCGGTGTGCTGGAGGGACTGAAAGCGGGAGGCCCTTACCGGATTACGGTTACTGTCGGAAAGGAATCTCTTACGTTGAAGGATGTGCTGGTGGGGGATGTCTGGGTGCTTGGCGGACAGTCCAACATGCAGGGATACGGCAATCTTTCCGGCGCGTATAAGAATTCTTCGCCGATGGTGCGCGCTTATTATATGGATGACCGCTGGGGCAGGGCGGAGGAGCCGATCACGTGTCCACCGGTCGCCCATGCCCCGGTGCATTGGAGACTGCGCGGCGTTGACGGCCCGCAGCCGGCAGACTGGAAAGATCCGATGGGGAAGGGGGCGGGACCCGGCGTTTCTTTCGCCAATGAAATGTTCCGCCTGACCGGTGTCCCGCAGGGCTTGATCTGCTGTGCTCACGGTGGAACGACCATGGCGCAGTGGGACCCGAAGTTGAAGAAGGATGGCGACAATTCGCTTTATGGGGCGATGCTGAACCGGGTGAAACGCAACGGCGGCTTTGTTTCCGGGATGATCTGGTATCAGGGATGTTCCGATGCGAAGGAGGAGACGATTCCACTGTTCCGCCAGAATATGATCCGGTTTGTGAAAGCACTCAGACGGGATTTCCGTTTTCCCGGAATGCCGTTTGTGCAGGTGCAGATCGCACGTCTGATTTATACCGACGCCACGTCGGATAAAAACTGGATCTGCATTCGCGAGATTCAGAGGACATTGCAGAACTCAATACGGAATCTGCTGACTGTCCCCGCGATTGACCTGGAACTGGATGACGGGATTCATCTCAGCGGAAAATCCCAGATCATACTGGGGCGGCGTCTTGCGGAAGCCGCATATACGCTTACCGGGGGGAAAGATGCGCTTCCCCCGCCGATCGAACTGGACTCGGTCAAAATGAAATATCTTCCGAAAATCAATGAAGTTCAGTTTATTGTATCATTTAAAAATGTCGCGGGAGAACTGGTGTCGGCAGGGCGTCCCGTGGGATTCATGTTCAACAACTCTCAGGAGGATTTGAGTTTCCGGACGGAACTGAAAGGAAATACTGCGATTCTTCACTGCGGTTTCGGCGCGCCGGCGATGAATCTCGGCTACGGCTGCTGTGCGAATCCCTGCTGCAATATTCATGACAGCGCCGGACGTTCGCTTCCGGCGTTTACGTGGCAGCTGCTTTTCGGCGAATACTTCAAGACGCCGTATACCGCAAAGATGCAGGTCAGCGAGCCGCTGTTCGGGACCGAGGAACTGGATCGGATCAAATATGCCGACTCCGTAAAACTTTCTTATTCCGTGCCGCCGCAGAAAACCTTTGTGATTCCGCCTGACCACACTCAATATGCAGACCGGCAGGGAGTCCGTTTCTTCCGCAGTGTTTATGACGTGCCGGAGCCGATGCAGGTGCGTCTGCTGTTCGGATATGACGGACCCGTGAAAATGTTTGTTGACGGCAAAGCCGTATATACGGATAAGAATGGAACCAATCCGATTGTCCCGGAGCAGCATCACTTGGATGCAGTATGGGAAAAAGGACGGCACGAGGTGATGTTTGCGCTGGCATTGCACCATGGCGCGGCGTGGGGAGTATCCCTTGATATCGCCCGTACGGATCTGAAGCGGACGAAACGGAATGCGGAGCAGGAAGTCACTCTGCCCGTTGAGCTGGATTAAGTTGTATCCGTAAGCGCTGTTTCTGCTTCAGGGCAGTGCTTATGGATTTTTTTATATGCTTCTTGCCGGTTATCCTTTGTACCATTTCGGGATGCCGGAGGCGCGGCGTTCCGCGACTCTGCGGGCGTGGTCTTCCAGAATTTCCCGGCGGGTCCAGGTGTGCGCAGGATCATGGTAAGGAGTTCCCGCCGTGGATTTCGTGGCGATCAGGAACTCTTTTTCCCGCAGAGGCGGCAAATGTTCCAGCAATGACGGCGAAGCGACCGTTCCGCCGCGTTTTCTGCCGAATGGAGCGGATTCGAAAATATGGAATCCGTTCAGGTGCAGGGCTCCGAGAAACGGATATGCCGAAGAATAGGTCGCGAGGCATCCGCCGGGATTCAGAAGCCGTTTCAGCGAGGCGATGAATTCAAAGGTCCAGAGTTCCGGATTTTTGTCCGGCGAAAAAGCGTCGAGAAACAGAAAATCGAATTTTTCCTGCGTATTCAAAACATATTGCCGTGCATCACCCCACGCAATCGCGATCTCCGCATAAGTGCTTTGATAGCAGTTCCCGGCGGAAAGCGCTTCCAGAACATCTTTTCGCGGAAAATCCGGTAGCAGGAGGGCGTTCCTGAGCGTATTGCGGTCCATTTCCAGAGAAACGGCATGAATCCTGCCTTTCGCCGTCCGTTCCGCAAGTTCGGCGAGCGCGGCGACGTTGTAACCCATGCCGAAACCGATATCGAGAATCGCGACATCGTCTCCCGTTGCCAGGCGTTCTTCGATCCGGCACGGTTCGATGTATTTCTTCCATGATTCCGCCCGCGCTCCCGCGATGCTGTGGAAATGCTGGCGGTACTCCGGGTGATACAGCGTATAGGAGCCGTCTTCCGTCCTGACTGCGCGGATTCCGTCTGCATTTCCTTCCGAACGTTCCCGGAACACCTGCCGGAACATTTCGAGAAACTGTCCTTTTTTCATCCACCATTTCGGCGCAATCACTTCCGACGGTTCCGCCTCGGCGCTGAGGCGCATTACGACCATTTTTTCCGGCAGGTGCAGAAGGAAGTCCGCAAGAGCGCCGGCATATTCGTATTCGTTGAGCGGCGCCGCTTCCCCGTCGTTTAGCATCCGCGCCATTGGAGTGCCTTTCAGGATCAGCAGGTTATGCACTTTGATGCCGGAAAAGGGGAGGGCGGCAATCTGTTCCGCCGTTGCAAGATAATCTTTGCGGTCCTCGCCGGGAAGTCCGAGGATCACATGGGCGGCGACTTTGATTCCGCGTGCATCAAGGCGTTTCACAGCATCTGCCACGGCGGCGAAACCGTGTCCCCGGTTGATCTTTTTCAGCGTGGCGTCATTGGCGCTCTGGACACCGAGCTCAACCCAGACCTCGTATCTGTTTTTCAGGGATGCGAGATATTCCACACATTCTTCACTCAGGCAGTCCGGGCGTGTCGCGATGATCACGATTTTATAGTCCGCGGTGGACAGCGCCTCCTCATAAAGGCGCTTCAATGTCTCAATATCCGCATAGGTGTTGGTGAAAGATTGGAAATAGGCGAGATAGGGGGCTTCCGCTCCGTAACGTTCTTTGACATAACGGATGCCGCGCTCCGCCTGTTTCGCTATGCTCATGTCCGGGGACAGGTGGCGTGCGGCGGAACCGTTTTCCGCACAGAAAGCGCATCCGCCGGAACCGTCCGGTTTCCGGTGCGGACAGGACAATCCCAGATCGAACGGAATCCTCTGGAGCGCCTTTCCGTAATGTTCCGTCAGGTAGTCTCTGAAAAAATAGAGATGCTTCATGAGGGATTCAGTGAACCGGCAGCAGCTTCTGGGCGTTGTGCAGACGCTCGATTGCCGCCTGAGCTCCGTCTTCGGCACGGAAGACCGCAGTTCCCGCAACCAGCATGTTGGCTCCGGCGGGGACAATCTGCTTGACGGTCTCGCCGTCGATTCCGCCGTCCACTTCGATATGGAGCTTCGGGTTGAGCTTTTCCGCCAGTTCGCGGATTTCCGCGACTTTCGGAATCATATCCGCCATGAACGACTGTCCGCCGAATCCCGGCTCTACCGTCATGACGAGCACGAGGTCGATTTTGTCGATATAGTTGACGAGCGCGGACGCCGGAGTCGCGGGCTTGAGGGAGATTCCCACGGAGCAGCCCTCCTCGCGGATCGCTCTGATCGTTTCATTCGGGTCGTCGTCGGACTCCAGATGAAACGTGATATGATCTGCGCCGGCTTTGGAAAAAGGTTTGATATACCTGATTGGATTGGTGATCATCAGATGGGTGTCGAAAGTCAGCATGGAGTGTTTGCGTATCGCCGCGATGACGGGCGGCCCCATGGTGAGATTCGGGACGAAATGCCCGTCCATGATGTCGAGATGCAGCAGATCCGCGCCGGCTGTTTCCACACGTTTGATTTCGCCGGCAAGGTTGGCGAAGTCGGCGGCAAGCAGGGACGGGGATACCAGAATCCTGCGCGAGTCAAAGTCAGTGACCGGTTTTTTTATCATTTGCATCATCCTTTTTCTGATTGTTTCTGTTGCAGTCGAGCCAGCGGCGGTGTGCCCAGAGCCACTGATCGGGATATTTGCGGATCAGCTCCTCGAACGCATTGGAATAGAGCTGGGTGATCTCCCGGATGTCATGCTCCTTGTCTCCGGTCGGGGTGTAACGGATCGGCGCGGTTCCCGTAAGCTTGAAGTGATAGTTGTCGTCCTCGCGCACGGCAAGGATCGGCAGAATCGGATGCCCGGTCTTCAAATGGAGCAGTGCGACGGACATATGCGCCCGTGCCGGATGCCCGAAGAATGTGATTTCAACTCCCTCGCGGCTGCTGGCGTGCTGGTCGGAGACGATGGCGATGGAATCACCCCGGTTCAGCGCGGCGAGCAGCGGGCGGATTCCTTTTTCTTTGGATACGGTCGTATGTTTTTTGCTCATGCGGTGCGTGTAGAAATATTCTCCCAGCTTCTGATTTGCCAGCGGGCGCATGATCGAACAAAGATTCTGACCGGACATCAGAGTGTAGATATTGCCGGCGAGTTCCCAGTTGCCGAGGTGCGCTGAAGCAAGGATCGCTGTGACCGGATGTTCCGGGTCGATCATCTTGCCCAGTTCGGGTGAATCGGATTCGTAGCGGAAATGTTCGTGATAATTTTCCGCTGTGACGATCTGATCGCATTTTACGACTTCGATAAAGACTTTCAGCATGTGAAGGAAATTCGCTCTGGCAAGCGCTTTTGCTTCGGGGAGCGTGGTTCGTATTCCGCTGTGAAGAATATGAGTGACGGCGCGTTTGCGATGCTTGAAATCCGCCATGTAAAAGAGCTGCGCACAGACTTTTGCCAGCGCATAGGCGTGTTTCAGGCTCAAAGCGCGGATCAGGAGCGGAATCAGCAGAAACAGACGGTATTCCACTTCCATCAGGAATGTATTTTTTGCTTTTTTCGTATGTCCCATATCAGATCGGAATCCTTCAAATAAACGTTCTGGGAAGAAATATACACCGGAATTTGCGATTTACCAGCATGGAAAGCCCTCACTTTTGCAAATACGTGCATACCGCCTCATATTCAGCAAGATATTTTTATCGTAAAAACATGGACGGAAAACTTGAAAAATTGCTGTTTCAAGGCGATATTATCATATTTTGTTTACGTCATTATTTCAGATAACCTTACATATTCAAGAGAGAGAAAGGATGCAGTCAAGCAGATGACAAAACGCACGGACATCAAAAAGATCCTGATCATCGGTTCCGGCCCGATCATTATCGGACAGGCATGTGAATTCGATTATTCGGGGACCCAGGCATGCAAGGCGCTCAGAGGGGCCGGATACGAGATCGTTCTGGTCAACTCCAATCCCGCCACCATCATGACGGACCCCGGCATGGCGGACCACACCTACATCGAGCCTCTTACCGCACAGCGCCTTGAACAGATCATCGCCAAGGAAAAGCCCGATGCGCTCCTGCCGAACCTCGGCGGACAGACTGCACTCAACCTTTCTTCCGAACTTCATGAAAAGGGCATCCTCGCCAAATACAATGTGAAGGTGATCGGCGTCGATCTTGACGCGATCAAGCGCGGTGAAGACCGCATCGAATTCAAAAAGACCATGGCGGCTCTCGGTGTTCCCGTTCCGCACTCCGAGCCATCCTACACGGTGGAAGAGGCGGAAGCCATTGCAGACAAACTCGGTTATCCCGTGGTGCTCCGCCCTGCCTATACGATGGGCGGAACCGGCGGCGGTATCGTCTATAACGTGGAGGAGCTCCGCCAGGTCATGACGCGCGGGCTTGCCGCCAGCCTGATCGGGCAGGTGCTCGTGGAAGAGTGCGTGCTCGGCTGGGAGGAGCTGGAGCTGGAAGTGGTCCGCGACGCCAAGGGGCAGAAGATCACCGTCTGTTTCATTGAAAATGTCGATCCGATGGGCGTGCATACCGGAGACAGTTTCTGTGTCGCTCCGATGCTGACCGTCCCGAAGGAAGTTCAGGAGCGTCTGCAGGATTATGCCTACCGGATTGTGGATGCGGTCGGCGTGACGGGCGGAACCAACGTTCAGTTCGCGCACAACCGCGAAGACAACCGGATTGTCGTGATCGAAATCAATCCCAGAACCTCCCGTTCTTCCGCGCTTGCTTCCAAAGCGACCGGTTTCCCGATTGCACATGTTTCCACGCTTCTTGCCACGGGCATGACGCTGGACGAAATTCCCTACTGGCGCAAGGGAACGCTTGAAAAATACGAGCCTTACGGCGATTACGTCGTCGTGAAATTCGCGCGCTGGGCGTTTGAGAAGTTCCCGCAGGCAAAAACGACTCTCGGCACGCAGATGAAGGCGGTCGGAGAAGTGATGTCCATCGGCAAGAACTTCAAGGAGGCGTTCCAGAAAGCGATCCGTTCCCTTGAGATCGGCCGTTCCGGACTCGGACAGGTCAAGAAGTTCCAGGCTCTTTCCCTTGATGAACTCAAGGCGCGCCTGGTCAGCCCGACCAATGAACGTTTCTTCCTGATCTATGAGGCGATGCTCAAAGGAATGAGCGTGGAGGAGATCATCAGGATGACTTCCATTACGCCCTACTTCATCGAACAGATGCGCGAGATCGCGGACTGTGAGATCGAACTTGCCAAATATGCGTTCCCGAGTCTTCCCGATGAACTGTTGCGGAAAGCCAAACTGTTCGGCTTCTCCGACAAATATCTTGCCAAGCTCTTCAATACGACGGAAAAAGATGTCCGCGAGCGTCGCAAAGCCATGGGAATGCACGCCAAATTCCAGGAACTCAAGGTCAGCGGAGTCGAAAATGCCGCTTACTACTACTCCACCTACGCTCTGGAAGCGCAGGACGATGTTCCGGTTTCCAGCCATCGCAAGATCATGGTGCTCGGAGGCGGTCCGAACCGGATCGGACAGGGCATCGAATTCGATTACACCTGTGTCCATGCGGCATTCACTCTGCGTGACAATGATTATGAATCCATCATGGTCAACTGTAATCCGGAAACGGTTTCCACGGACTATGACACCAGCAACAAGCTCTATTTCGAGCCGCTGACTGTCGAAGACGTGCTTGCCATTTACGACAAGGAAAAACCGGACGGTGTGATCGTCCAGTTCGGCGGACAGACTCCGCTGAATCTCGCGCAGGAGCTCAAGGACAACGGCGTGAACATCATCGGCACGCAGCCGGAGGGAATCCGTCTTGCCGAAGACCGTGAATATTTCCGTGAGCGCATGATCAAACTGGGCATTCCCCAGCCGGAAAGCGGGTGCGCCCGTTCTCTCGATCAGGCTGTCGCTCTTGCCGCGAAGATCGGCTACCCTGTGATGGTGCGTCCTTCATTCGTTCTCGGCGGGCGCGGCATGGAAGTGATTTATGACGAGGAGATGTTGAAGAAATACGCGGTGGAGTCGCTTCAGGTCAGCCCCGAATTTCCGATGCTGATCGACCGCTTCCTCGACAACGCCATCGAATGCGAAGTCGACGCGGTTTCCGACGGCACCGATACGTTCGTTGCTTCGATCATGGAGCATATCGAGCTTGCCGGCATTCACTCCGGCGATTCCGCCTGCGTGATTCCTCCGGTTACGATCCCGGAGAAACACCAGGAGACGATCCGCAAATATACCGCGGCGATTGCGCTGGATTTCAAGGTCATGGGCATTATGAACGTCCAGTATGCGATCTGCGAGGATAAAGTTTATATCATTGAGGCGAATCCGCGTGCGTCCAGAACGGTACCGGTGATTTCCAAAGTCACAGGCGTGCCGCTTGCGAAGCTCGCGACACAGCTCATGCTTGGAAAGAAGCTCGGGGAACTCGGTACGATCAAGGTCGCCTGCGACGGTTTCTATGGCGTGAAAGAGGCTGTATTCCCGTTCAATATGTTCCCGGAAGTTGACCCGGTTCTCGGACCGGAAATGCGTGCGACCGGCGAAGTCATGGGGTTGGCGGACAGTTTCGGGCTTGCCTACTACAAAGCCGAGGAAGCCGCCGGATTCAAGCTTCCGACCGCCGGCAAGGTGCTGATCTCCGTTGCAAGACGCGAGCGCAAGTATCTGCTTCCGATTGCGCAGCATATCCATGAACTCGGATTCGAGATCTTCGCGACGGAAGGCACCAGCAAATTCCTGACGGAAAACGGAATCCCGAACACCCATGTCAAGAAGCTGCTGGAAGGACGTCCGAACATTGGCGACATGATCAAGAACAAGCAGTTGAACCTGATCTTCAATACCCCTGTCGGCAGAGAGGGCAAGACCAGTGACAGCTACATCCGCATGATGGCGACTCAGCACAAGATTCCGTATATGACGACAATCGCCGCGGCGAATGCCACCGTAAAAGGAATTCAGGCTGTCCTTCATAACAAGGACGCATCTCCGAAGTCGCTTCAGGAATATCATGAAAACGATTGAGCTTTTCTGACTGAAAGTGAATCTCAGAGCCGGGTGAGACATCCCGGCTTTTTCATTGAATCTGTTTTCTGGGTTCTCCTGCCCTTTGTGAAAGGGAGGAACGTTTGAGTTTTTTTACAAAAAAACAGCTTGTTTTCTGAATTCTGTTTGATATCTGATTTTTTTGTGATATGCTTGAAAATATCAGATAAAAAAGGAGAGAGTACCATGAAAATTGAGTGTCCGAACTGCAATGCGGCTTTTGAAGTCGAAGCAAAGTATGTCGGCGGGCATACGACGTGTTCCGCCTGCGGAAATGATTTTGAAATTAAAAATCCGAACCTGACAGAGTGTCCGGACTGTTTTGCGAGTATCTCCAGACGGGCGCTGTTCTGCCCGCACTGCGGCGCAGGGCTGAAGATGTCTTCATTTGCATCTGCTCCGTCCGCTGTTCCTGCCGTTGAAAGCAATGAACCGGAGGAGACCTTGCAGACATGCCATCCGGCGGCGTTGAATTATCTGGCTGACATCATTGTCGGGATTATTCTGATCCCTGTGTTTCTGATCGGCGTCTTCATTCTTGTCAGTGTATGGATCAAGATCTGCCGAACCTCATATACGATAACGAACAGGCGTATCATCATTACGAGCGGCTGGTTGTCCAAGGAGCAGCATGAAATCTGGATCAAGGACATGCGGGGCGCCTCCATGTCGCAGGGAATGCTTCAGCGCCTGTTCGGGCTCGGCAATGTGGCGATCGGCACGGCGGCGACGGGCGGAACCGAAATCATGATGATCGGTGTTGCCGGACCGCAGGAGATCGTGGATCTCGTCAACTCTCTGCGTTGACCTGCTGAGCCGGGCTTCTTTATTATGGATGCCGGTCCGCTCTCGCGCCTGCTGTCGGAAATCAAAACCGGGTGCCGGCATCTGCTGGGAGAGAATCTGACGGGAATCTATCTGCACGGGTCTGTCGCATTCGGCTGTTTCCGGTGGGAAAAGAGCGATATCGACTTTCTGGTTGTCGTGAAAGAGGAGTTGCCGCACGGGATCAAACGGCGGCTGATGGATTTGATTCTCCGGCTCAGCGAATCCGCTCCGCCCAAAGGACTGGAGATGAGCGTCGTGCTGGAAGCGGAATGCCGCCATGTCCGGCATCCGGTTCCTTTTCTGCTTCATTATTCCAATATGCACCGGGAACGTTACAGAGAGAATCCGGAGGAATACCTTGCGGAGATGAACGGCGTTGATCCCGATCTTGCCGCGTATTTCGAAGTGGTACGGAGAACGGGTATTGTATTGTGCGGCGCACCGGTGGACCGGATATTCGGAGAGGTGCCGTATGAGGCTTTTTTTGACAGCATCCGCCGGAATGCCGCGGAGGGAGGCGGGGATGCTTCGGGAATATTGAATCTCTGCCGTTATGCAGCATTTGCGGGGGAGGGAAGAGTCCTGTCCAAGCGGGATGGTGGATTCTGGGGACTGAAGCACCTGCCGGAAAGATGGCGCGGTTTGATCCGGTGTGCGCTTGACCTTGAGTCCGGCATGGACAATATTGCCTTGAATTTTAACGGCTGGGAAACTTTCAGGGAGTGTATCATGAAGGAATGTGTTTTGAGAATTTTGTCTTTGCGGGATGCGCCGCAGGAACTGGAGCGTTTTATCCGGTATTTTTCCGGCCGCTGGCACAATGAGGCGGTCTACCGGGATTGCATGACCGCGTGCCTGAACTCGGATTCCCCACTGCCGCAATGGTATCTGCTCCTGAATGAAAAAGAGGAGATCATCGGCGGCGCGGGATTGATCATCAGCGATTTTTCTGCGCGCGGCGATCTCTGGCCGTGGTTCTGCGCTCTCTATATCGAGGAGGCATACCGCGGACATGCTTACGGTGCGCGTCTGATTGCTCATGTGAAAACGGAAGCGGCGCGTCTCGGCTACCGGAAACTTTATCTCTGCACCGATCATACCGGCTATTATGAAAAATACGGGTTCGGGTATCTCGGCGTCGCTTCGGACCCCTTCGGAAGTTCCTCGCGCATTTATTGTGCGGAGACGCAGGATGACTGGGATTTTCTTGTGACGGCGGCGAAGGCGAAACTTCATCCCCGGACCCTTTCCCCTTTCATTGATGCAGGCGGTGTCGCGGCGTCGCTTTTGACGGAAGCCGGAAACGTCTATACCGGAGTCTGCATTGATACGGCGTGTTCTCTCGGAATGTGCGCGGAACGCAATGCTGTGGCATCCATGATCACCGGCGGGGAGCGACGGATTGTGAAACTGGTCTGTCTTATGGGGGACGGTTCTCCCGGAATGCCCTGCGGCGCCTGCCGTGAATTGCTGATGCAACTGGATGCACGGAGCGGTGATATCGAGATCCTTGTTTCCTATCCGGATATCCATACTGTAATGTTGAATGAATTAATGCCCCAATGGTGGGGAAAGGAGCGCTTGCATGAGTCAGATCACTGATATTTCACGGTCGAGGGACAACTTCCTTCCCGAACTGCTGACGGTCTGGGAAGATTCGGTAAGGTCTTCTCATGAATTTCTGTCCGAACAGGATATTGAGAATCTGAAACCGATGGTTTTATCGGCTTTGCAGGCTGTTCCGAAACTGTTCTGTCTTTTTCATGAAAAAGAATGCGGAGTCATCGGCTTCATGGGAGTGGACGGCGGGATGCTTGAAATGCTGTTTCTTGCTTCCGCGTGGCGGGGACAGGGATACGGGAAAAGGATGATCTGTTATGCGATTGACGAGTTGAAGATTTCCCGTGTTGACGTGAATGAACAGAACCCTCATGCGCGGAGATTTTATGAGCGTTCCGGTTTTTCGGTCTATGCCCGCTCGGAACTGGACGGACAGGGGAATCCGTTTCCTGTGCTTCACATGAAACTCGGAATGTGAACCGTGCGCGGATTTCCCCGCAAAACTGCCGCTCATTCCACCGTTACGCTTTTTGCCAGATTGCGCGGCTGGTCGATTTCGCAGCCGCGTGCAACGGCAATATAATAAGCCAGGAGCTGCAGAGCGACGACTGTCGGCAGAGCCGCCGCGAAGCGTGAGCACCCCGGCACCCTGATGACGTCTCCGGCAATCGCGTCCGCTTCTCCATCGCCTTCGGTGACGACCGCAATTACCGGAGCTTTGCGCGCCCTGCATTCCTGTATATTTCCAAGCATTTTGTCCTTTCCCGGAATATCGTTTGCCAGTGCAATGACCGGATGGTTCTCATCAAGAAGCGCGATGGGTCCGTGTTTGAGTTCGGCGGCGTGGTAGCCTTCCGCATGGACATAGGAGATTTCCTTGAGTTTGAGCGCACCTTCCAAAGCCGCCGGATACAGACAGCCCCTGCCGATGAAGAAGAAATCATTGTATTTTGCATAACGCCCGGCGATTTCCCTGATCCGGGGCGCCTGTTCCAGAACCTTGCGGATCATGTCGGGCAGCGCTTCGATCTCGGAGATCAGGCGCGCCCCGTCGGTTCGATCCATGCGCCGGTTCCGTCCGAGCATCAGGGCGAGCAGAAGAAGGACTGTCACCTGGCTGGTGAAAGCCTTGGTCGAAGCGACACTGATTTCCGGACCTGCGTGAAGATAAACGCCGCGCCCCGCCTCGCGTGCAACGGTTGAACCGACGACATTGCAGAGCGCCGCCACGATTGCCCCTTTGGCGGTTGCTTCGCGTACAGCGGCAATCGTATCGGCGGTTTCCCCGGACTGGCTGATCGGAAGCACCAGGGTATGAGGTTCGATGATCGGGTTGCGGTAACGGAATTCCGCCGCCTGTTCGACTTCCGCGGGAATCCCTGCGATGTCTTCGAAGAAATATTCCCCCACAAGCCCCGCGTGCATACTGCTGCCGCATCCGGCGATTACGATCCGGCTGATCTGCGCTGATTCACGGGGTGTCAGGTTCAAACCGGAGAGAATGGCGCTTTTCATTTCATGGTCCAGCCGTCCCCGGATTGCATTTTCGATCGTCTCCGGCTGTTCAAAAATCTCCTTGAGCATGAAGTGCGGATAACTGCCTTTTTCCACGGCGTCCGCATCCCATTCAATTCGTGTGACTTCACGCTCCAGAGGCACGTTTTCGATATTGCGGACTTCCACCGTGTCCGCAGTGATTGCGGCGATGTCTCCGTCATTCAGATACATGACCTGCCGTGTGTATGGCAGGATTGCGGCAAGGTCGCTTGCCGCGATGTTTTCGTTTGTCCCGAGTCCGATCACCAGCGGGCTGCCTTTGCGCGCCGCTGCAATCATTCCCGGATGACGGGAGCTGACGACCGCAATTCCGTAAGTCCCGGAGAGTTTGCGGACTGCCGCCGCGACCGCCTGCACCAGATCCCCCTGATAGAGTTTTGCGATCAGGTGTGCGATGACCTCGCTGTCCGTGGAGGAACGGAAGACGCATCCCTGTTCTTCAAGACGTTTCCGCAGTGCCTGGTAATTGTCAATGATGCCGTTATGGACGATATAAAACTCTCCTTTGGAATCACAATGCGGATGTGCATTGATGTCCGAGGGCTCTCCGTGAGTCGCCCAGCGGGTGTGCGCAATGCCGCATCCTGTCGCGTCGAGGAGCTCCGGAACGGAATTGCGGACGGTATCCTCCAGCGTTTTCACCTTGCCGATGCTTTTCACGCACTGCACATCACTGCCGGAGCATACGGCAATGCCGGAGGAATCGTATCCCCTGTATTCAAGTCGTTTCAAGCCGTCGATCAGGACTCTTGCGGCGGGCCGCATACCGGTATAAGCAACGATTCCACACATATGGTTCAACCTCCGTTCTTCTGTTGCAGAACATGATCCCTGTTTCGGAAAGCGGATCAGAAGCGGTAATTTACCTCTTTTTTCATGAAAAAGAAAGCGGACTTTTTTCTGCAACCTGTTTAGTAAAAGTGTTTAGCAGAAAAAATGCGAAGGCCTAAGTTTTTATTTGACATGGAGTTAAATGCGAGCTCGGAAAAAAATCCATTTTTTTCGTATGCCTGCCATTGCAGGGGAAAACGATCTCCGTTCCTGATTTCAGTGTGACCGGGCTTTTTCGTTTCCTTCTTATGCCTGGACAACCCGGGCAGATCAAAGCGAGGCGACTTTTTCCGCGAAATGACAGGCGCTGCAGTGTCCGCAGGATGCGCCGGGAACCTGCCGCAGAATCGGCGCCTCCGCCTCGCAGATCGGCTGCTTCATGGGGCAGCGGGGATGAAAACGGCACCCTTTCGGCGGGTCGAGCGGGGAGGGGACATCCCCTTTCAATACGATTCTGCCGATTTTGTGTTTCGGGTCAAGCGACGGCACCGAGGAGAGCAGTGCTTTTGTATAAGGATGCGCCGGTTTCGAGCACAATTCCCGCGCCGGTCCCGTTTCCGCCAGCTTGCCCAGATACATCACCATGATCCTGTGGCTGATATGTTCCACGACCGCAAGGTCATGGGCGATGAACAGAAACGCGACCTGCGTCTGTTTCTGAATGTCCTGGAGCAGATTCACGATCTGGGACTGGACACTGACATCCAGTGCGGAAACCGGTTCGTCCGCCACAATAAACTGCGGATCAACCGCCAGCGCGCGCGCAATCCCGATTCTCTGGCGCTGCCCGCCGCTGAACTGATGCGGATATCTTCTTGCATATTCCGGTTTCAAGCCGACCAGCGAAAGCAGTTCGGAAATGCGTTCCGCGCGTTCTTTCGGATTCAGCTTCGTATGGAGCTTCAACGCCTCCTCAATCGTGGAATAGACGCTCATGCGCGGGTTCAGCGAACCGTAGGGGTCCTGAAAGATCATCTGGAAATTCCCCCGCATCCGGCGCAGCTTCTCGCCTTTGACCGCGCAGAGATCCATCCCGTTCAGCAGAATGGAACCATCCGTCGGGGGTTCGAGGCGCATCAGCAGACGCGCCATCGTGCTTTTGCCGCATCCGCTTTCTCCGACCAGTCCGAGCGTTTCCCCGACATTCAACTCGAATGAAACATCGTCAACCGCCTTGACGCAACGTCTGGGGGCGAACAGCGGCGAGGGAACCGGATAGTATTTTTTCAGATGTTCCACATGAAGCAGGGACATATGTCAATCCTTCTTTTGCGCTTTCTGATTCAGGCGTGCAAGGCTGACTGCCAGCAGTTCATCCATCAGGCGGTCGTCCGGCAGAAAAGTCCGGAGCGTTTCATAAAGACGTTTCTCCAGAATATATTCCGCCGCGGCGGAAAAATTGATGTCCTGCGCCCACGCGAAGATAGACAGTTTGAAATCGTTCAGGTTCCGCATGTCGGAGTGCGCAATCTGTCTTCCCGCGATTGCCTCACGTGCAAGCTCCTCCGTAAAACCGGGAGTTTCCTCCATGCCGATCTTGACAGCCGCCTCCTGATACTCCGCAGGAGTCGCGAGGAAGTTGTTGATGATCTTGATGATGGAAAGCTTGTCCGCATCCCGCACCAGTTCCGCGAACGGCAGAATCTCCGGCGGGAGGTCCGGCGGCAGCACTCTTTTGTTATGGAAGCGGACCGCCGCCGCAATCAGGCGTGTCTCCTCCTGCGCAAGATTTTCCATTGGAAAGTCGTGCAGAAAAATTTCCGCGCTCATTTCTCCGTGGTCGAATGAATCGGCGTCGCGGAACGTCTGGAACTCTCTGTATTGTTTGAAGCGGGATACGTCGTGAAACAGCGCCGCGAGACGGGCAAGATACCTGCCGCGCGCATCGAACACGGAGCGTTCCTTTTCCGTGATATAGTCGGTGATCGAACACACATCGAACGTATGCCCGATCTTGAGCTGCATCGCCTGCGGAACCTTGCCCGGAGAGTCTGCGAACGAGACCGCATACTCCCGGAACCGGTTTTTCAGGGCATCGAAATCCGCATTGCTCATCCGACTGTCTCCGGCATTGTTATTTCGCGTAATCCACGGAACGGGTTTCGCGGATCACCGTGACCTTGATCTGTCCCGGATAGTTCATCTCTTTTTCGATCCGTCCGCAGATGTCGCGGCTGAGCACCTGCGCCTGCGCCTCGGAAATCTTCTCCGGCTGAACCACTACGCGGATCTCTCTGCCTGCCTGAAGTGCAAAGCAGGATTCCACGCCGGTGAACTCATTGGCGATATTTTCAAGCTGTTCAAGACGTTTGAGATACAACTCTGTCGTTTCGCTTCTGGCGCCGGGGCGCGAGGCGCTGAGAGCATCGCAGGCATTGGCAAGGACCGCATAAATCGAGGTTCCTTCCACTTCTTCATGGTGCGCTGCAACCGCATTGATGACGTCTTTGGCTTCATTGTGCTTGCGGAGAATGTCCGCGCCGATTGCGGCATGGGTGCCTTCGATTTCATGGTCGACGGCTTTTCCGATATCGTGGAAAAGACCGATCCTGCGCGCTTTCTGTTCGTCAAGCCCGAGTTCCGCGGCGATGGTGCCCATGAACGCGGCGGTTTCGATGGAGTGTTTGAGCACGTTCTGCGAGAAGCTGAAACGGAACTGGAGTCTGCCGAGCAGGGTGATGATCTGTTTCGGCACCCCCTGAACGCCGCAGTCGAGAACCGCTTTTTCTCCGGCGTCGAAGACCTCTTCATCAATCTCCTTGCGGATCTTTTTGATGAGTTCCTCAATGCGGGTCGGGTGAATGCGCCCGTCGGAAATGAGTTTTTCCAGCAGACGGCGCGCGATTTCCTTGCGGATCGGGTCAAAGCAGGAAATGACGACCGCTTCCGGCGTATCGTCGATCAGGATGTTGACGCCCGTGGCGGCTTCCAGAGCGCGGATATTGCGTCCCTCGCGTCCGATGATGCGTCCCTTCATTTCATCGCTGGGCAGCGGAATCGTGGCGGTGGTGCGTTCATAGGTGCATTCGCCGGCATAGCGCTGGATTGCATGAACCAGCAGACGCTGCGACTCGCGTTCCGCTTTCTGTTTGGCTTCGTCGACGATGTTGCGGATGAGGATGCCGCACTCGTTTTCGACTTCGCCTTTGAGTTTTTCCAGCAGAAGCGTCTTGGCGCTTTCGCGGTCAAGTTCGGTAATGCGTTCGAGTTCGTCAATCTGGCGCGCAATCGCCTTTTTCATGTCGTCTTCGCGGGCGGAGAGGCGTTCCTTCAATGCATCGATGTCACGTTCCTTGCGTTCGACGTTTTTGACTTTGGCTTCAAAAGAATCGGCTTTTCTGTCGAGATTTTCCTCTTTCTGCGCGAGCCTGCGTTCGGAGGACTGGATCTCGCGTCTGCGCTCCTTCATTTCATTTTCAAATTCTTCCTTGATCTTGAGCACGTCGCTCTTGGCTGTCACACGGGCTTCCCGGAGGAGCCTTTCCGCTTCGCGCTCGGCATCGTTTTTAAATTTATTGGCGGCATTCATGGATTTCGACCCTGCCACTTTGACAAATACAACGTGGAGGATGAAACCGATAATCAGACCCGCCACAGCGGCAATTCCGTAGATCATCGTTATTCCTTTCCCTCAATCTTTTTATTGTTCATTGTTTCCGGCGGCGGACCTGTGATTCCGTCACGACGATGTCCAGCGGACGGTCATGCGGTTCGGTCGGCAGCCCGGCAGTCTGCTGGCAGTCGTAAAAGACCCCTGCGGACACTCCTTTTGTTCCGGCGAGGAGCCTGTCATAGATCCCCTTGCCGCGTCCGAGTCTGGCGCAGTTTTCATCGAACGCCACCCCCGGCACGAGCCAGAGCGCCCGTTCCAGCAGTTGTGTTTCAGCCGGCGGTGCATCAGGAGGCGGTTCCGGCATGTTCCATTTGCCGCTGACCGTTTTGAAATCTCCGTCGAGCACAGCCATTTCGTAATTGGAATCGTTGAGCCACCGGGGCAGGCAGATGGTTTTGCCCGTTCCTGCGGCACGTCTGAGCAGCGGCATCAGATCCGGCTCGGTTCCGTCGCTTGCATAAGCGGCGATCACAGGAGCCTCCGCGAATTCCGGCAGAGACTCCAGGTTTTTCAGAATGGCGGCATCGGCAGCATATCTGGCATCGGGAGCCATACTCTTCCTCAAGAGCAGCTTTTCCCTCCGCAAAGATTTCTTGTCAGACTGTTTCGACACTGTCATTTTCAATCTGTTCCCTGAGAGAGCAGCGGCAGCAGGGGCAGGGCGCGTGAGAATACACGTTCCCCGCAGGTGTCGCCTGGGGTTGATACATGGATTCGGCATAAGCCGGAAGGAGGAGTATTGACATGAAACCGGGCAGACGGAAATACGGAAGATTTCCCTGAAAGAAAAAATCTCCCCGCCGTTCTGCCGGCTGTTTCAAAATAAAACTGCTTCATCTGGTTGTACCGTGCCATGAAGCGGAACGGAAAAACCGCATGTCCTGAAAGCCTGTTGCCTGATCTATTACATTTTCATAAAGAAAAAACCGGCGGATGAGACCGCCGCGCCCTCAATTTTGCTTTGAAGCGTATGTGCGACTCCCATACAGCCGGGAGGACAAAACATCCCTGCCGATGCATTGGAATCTTTCGCATATTTTTCTGTTACTGCAAATATTACCATAAATCACGAGACTTTCAGGTCAAACGTGTGATCCGTGTTCGCCTAATTATTCTATGTATATATTAACGTCTCACGTATGAAACCGTTCTGTTTCGCACGTGTGACCCTTCTAATTTGAAACAATAATCCATTGTAAGAAAAATGAAAGCGGAAATTCAACAATATTTCGTTTTTTTTAAGTATTTTTCCATACAGTGTGACGGGAAAGGAACCGGAAGGACGGGAAGAACTTGAAAAAGGAACAAACCGGAATGGAAAATATGATTTCAAGAATCCATGGAACCGCAAAGATTGACTTCCTGTTTTATTTGATTTTTTCATGAAACGACGATATGGTATCATAAAAAATGAGAGGAGGGAATCATCATGATGTTTCAGAATCTGATGAAAAAGGAAATAAAGATATACCGTCTTGTTTTTCTCTTTTTCCCGCTGCTCGGATGTGTCTACTGGTATCTCAGCCGGCATGTGCCGATGAGAAGCATCTTGCATACCGCTCATGGTGCGGATGTTCCGATTTCCATCATCATGGGATGGTTGATGCTGCCGGGGTACATTCTTTCATTCTGCATGTATAAACTGCTTTGTATTGCCATTCGGGATTTGCGGGGTTCGGAGGAGTTCGTCTGCTTTCTCTTTCTTGCCTCACAGACAATGATCGGCTATCTGTGTTCGCGGATTGTCAGGCTGCTGACAGGAGAGGAAAGGCTGTTACTCCGAAAGCCGCGGATCAAGGGCGTCGCGGAGAGAGTCACCCAGGATGTTCAGGGCAAGAACCAGAATGAACATGAAAAGTGTCGCACCGCCGACCTCCCACCAGATACCGCGCCATAGACGTTCCTGCCCGTCCGCGATCATCACGCCCCAGCTCGGCTCGAACTGGACGCCGAGCCCGAGGTAGCTGACGATCACTTCCGTCATGATCGCAAATGCGAAGCGCATCGTGAAGTAGACGATTACCAGATGCATGAGATTCGGGAGAATATGGCGGAACAGAATCCTGAAACTGGTCTGTCCGAGCGCTTTTGCCGCAAGCACATACTGGCGTTCCCGCAGGCGCATGGTCTCCGCGCGCACCACGCGGCAGAGCGACACCCAGCCGGTCAGCCCGATTCCGAGATAGACCGCCAGCATTCCGGGTTCCGTCCGCAGCAGATGCGCCGTTGCCGCAAACGCTTTTTCCAGCGGACCGAAAAGGAATCCCTTCGATACGAGCAGGGCGAAAGCGAGGATGAACAGCAGCGAGGGCATGGAGGCGAATGTGCTGTAGAGCCATTCGACAACATCGTCGATCCAGCCGCCGAAATAGCCGGCGCAGATCCCGAGAAATACCCCGACCGCCGCCGAAATGACTGAAGCGATGATTCCCACTTTGACCGCCGTTTTTGCCGCGAAGACCGCCCGGAGCAGCACATCCCGCCCGAGGTAGTCCGTTCCGAGCGGATGCTTCCAGGATGGCGCCTGAAAACGTTCCGCGTGGTTCTGCACCTGATAGACCGGCTCAATCTCTTTCGCTTCACAATATCCGGTATAAATTTCCGCAAAGATTGCGGCGCCGAGGTAGAGCAGGCAGAGGATCAGAGACGCCAGTGCGAACTTTTTCGCGCAAAGCCGCCGGACGGTATCCGGAAACGGCCGGGGCTGGCTGATGGTTTCTTCGCTCATGATGTCTTACTCCGGCGCCTGTGACTTTTTTGCGTCATGTTTCATGCGCACGATATACACCTGCAGGAGAGCGATTTCCGGCGGGGTGACGCCGTCGATGCGTCCCGCCTGCGCAAGAGTCGAAGGCCTGATTTTCGAGAGTTTCATGCGCGATTCATTGCGCAGCCCCGTGATTGCGGAGTAATCCATGTTTTCGGGAATGCGCCATGATTCCAGGGCGCGGAGTTTGGCGATCGCCTGTTCTTCCCGCTTCATATATCCTTCATAATGCGCAAGGATCGCGATCTGGCGGAAAACGCGGCGGTCGAGCGGATCGCCGGCGGAGAGCCCGATGGTTTCCGGTGCAAACGGCGGATTCGCATTGTCGAGGACTCCGTGCGTGTCTTTCAGGTGATCCCATAACAGCCGTCCGTTGAGGCGCGTCGCCTTGCAGACGCCTTCCGCGGAGGCGCATTTTTCGGAATACCGGAGAAACAGGTCATATTTTTTCTGAGGAAGCAGACCGAGCGAATAGGCGAGGGGGGCGAGACGGAAATCCGCATTGTCCTGGCGCAGGAACAGACGGTGTTCCGCGCGGCTGGTGAACAGGCGGTAAGGTTCGACGATTTCCTTGGTCGTGATGTCGTCCGCAAGCACACCGAGATAAGAAGAATCGCGCCCGAACTCGACGCCGTCCCGGCCGGCGGCGAAGCGTGCGGCGTTCAGTCCCGCCAGCAGGCCCTGACCTGCCGCCTCCTCATAGCCGCTGGTGCCGTTGATCTGCCCTGCGTGATAGAGCCCTTTCCATTTCCTTACGGACATGGTGCGGTCGAGTTCCTCCGGGTAGACGAAATCATACTCAATCGCGTAGGCATAACGCGTGACTTTCACATGTTCCATGCCGGGGATCGTCTTCAGTAGCCTGATCTGAATCTCCGGCGGCAGGCTGGTGGAGAGACCGTTGACGTAATATTCCTCCGTGAATTCGCCTTCAGGTTCGAGGTAGACATGGTGCTGTTCATGCTGGGGGAAGCGGACGACTTTATCCTCGAAAGAGGGACAGTAGCGGGTGCCGATTCCCTTGATGAGCCCGTTGTACATCGGCGCCTTGTCGAGATTGTCGCGCACGATCCGGGCGGTCTCCTGGTTGGTGTGCGTCAGATAGCATGGCAGATTTTTATGCTCGGCGCACGGGCGGACGGTTTCATCGGGAAAATAGGAGAACCGTTCCTCGACCGTGTCCGAAGCCTGAAATTCCATATCGGAGAAATCAATGGAATTTGCAAGAACGCGCGGCGGCGTTCCGGTTTTGAGCCTCCCGACGTGAAGCTTCAACTGTTCCCTGATCGCCGCGGCAAGTTCCGCTGAAGGGGGGTCTCCGGCGCGCCCGCCGGGAAAACTGCGGAGTCCGTAGTGCAGTTTGCCGGAGAGAAAGGTTCCCGTCGCGACCACGACCGCTTTTGCGTGAAAACGGTCTCCGAACTCTGTTTCGACGCCGCATACCGCATCGTTTTGAGTCAGGAATCCGGTGACGAGCGCCTGCTTGATTTCCAGATTCTCCGCCTGTTCGAGATAACGTTTCATGGCGCGCTGGTATTCGACTTTGTCACATTGCGCGCGGGGAGACCAGACCGCAGGCCCTTTGGCAAGATTAAGCATCCGGAACTGAATCGCGGATGCATCGGCGATGAGTCCCATGGCACCGCCGAGCGCGTCGATCTCCCGTGTGAGATGCCCTTTGGCAATGCCGCCGATACACGGGTTGCAGCTCATCTGGGCGATGTGATCCAGATTCAGAGTCAGCATGAGAGTCTGCGCACCTGCCCGCGCCGCCGCCAGAGCCGCTTCGCAGGCGGCATGTCCGCCGCCGATCACAACAACATCAAAATATTCATCCATGAAGCAAGTTTCAAGTTATGTTTTTTCGAATTTCGGGAAAGTATATAATATATAATGAAAGAGTGAAGTTGCAAATATGGAATGAACAGTTCATTCCTGCGACCTCTTATGCCTGCGGAATTGCTGCGGCGTCATGCCGGATTCCCGTTTGAATGCCCGGATGAGGGAACTTTCCGTCTGATAACCCATTTCCGCGGCGATTTCGGAGACGGACATGTCGGTGGAGCGCAGCATGGGTTCGATTTTGTGCATGATGCGCGTCTGGATGTAGCGTCCGAGCGAGACTTTCATCTCTTTTCGGAAAGTGAGACGCAGCAGAGATGGTGAAACTCCCAGTTCTCTGGCGATTTCGCGGATCGTGAGTCCTTTCCTCAGATGTGCGAACATATAACTCTGGATGCGTTCAAGCAGAAGAATGTTTTTATCGACATAATTGCGGGAAGCCTGTCCTGCCTGGAAACGCCGTTCCAGAAGACGCATCAGGAACAGTCCGAAAGAGAAGGCGGATTCCATTCCTGCGAAATTGTCGCCGGCGTAACATTCCAGAAACTGCTCCGTGCTTTTCCTGAGCAGTCTGACCTCGCTGTATCGCAGAGGAAAGACCTGCCTGACCAGTGATTTCAGTTTTTTCCCGCAGTCCGGCAAAAGAAATGAAGCGTAAAGAATGGCATAATCATAATCCTGATTCATATCCGGGTTTGCCGGGGGCATATTGTTCGTGTGGTTGCAGGCGGGCGGGATCAGAAGAAAATCGTTCGGATGGAGCCGACAGGCTTTCCCGTCCAGTTCTATCTGTCTGTTTCCACGGATGCAGAACAGCATGATGTATTTTTCATGAAGGAAATGAATGGGAGTGTGCCGTTCTGTCCGGGGGGAGTGAAAATAGAACTGCAGTTCCGCCGGAACCAGTGGAGGCTCCAGTGGAAAACCGGGGGTGCTGGATTCGTAACCCGGAAGTTTTTTTGCGATGTCCTCTAATTTCATGAATTGATTCTGTTTCTTCATTTTTATCATTTCTGCATATTTTTTTGTCACTTCTGCTATTGTCATTTCATGGGAATATACTATAATATATACCGAAATCAATATAAAATCATAGAAACAGGAGATTTTGCCATGTCGAAACAAAAGAAAAAGTTTCCGGCGTATCGGAAGGAGTTTACCTTGATAGAGCTTCTTGTCGTGATTGCGATCATCGCGATTCTTGCAGCCATGCTTTTGCCGGCTTTAGGGATGGCGCGTGCCAAGGCTTATTCAATAAAATGTATGAGCAATCATAAGCAGATTGGACTGCAAATAGCGTCTTATGTGAACGATTACAACCGTTTTCCCATGCGCAATGGTTTTCCTTCGCTGCCGTCCAATTATATCGGAGCGGACTCATGGTTTAATTATTTCTATGTCACATACTTCAATAGACGCGTGGAGGTTATGGTTTGTCCAGCGGCAAGCATCCGCAAGTTTATAACCTCTCCCTGGGGAAATTATGGCACATACGGTTATAATACCTGCATTACCTCCGATAGCCATTACAGGAGTATGCCATCGCTGATCAAGCGGCCTTCCCATACGATTCTTCTAGTCGATTCAATCAATGCAGATACTGAAAAAAGTCCCGGAAAATGGAAAGGAAGCAGTTTGGCCTGGGGTACCATCTGGACGGATCCTCGTCATGGAAGAAATGCCTTCAATCCCTATTCCGGAGATGGAATTATTTCCCATGTTGACGGACATGCGGGGCAGATCTACGTGCAGCATATCAATCATATTAAATCAGGTCATCCCCTATGGAAAGATGCCTGGGGTGATTACTGATTTTTTCCTGTTTGCTTTGTGCTTTCCGGGGATGAATGCTCTGCGGCAGTGTTTTAGGGATGACCTTAGAGAGAAACTTATAAAAAAATCAGATAAAAGAGGAAAGGAACAATTAAAATATGAGATTGTTACTGTTGCTGTTAATTTGTCTTTTCGGATGTTCTGTGATTCAAGCGAAAGAAGTCTTCTTCAATCCGGAATTCAGGGAGTCCGTCCGTTTGGATTCTTCTTTGAGAAAGCATTTTGAAAAGAACCGCATTTGCTTTTCCGGGCAGACTTTTCCCCGCTTCTGGACAGTTGCGTCATACAAAGGAGGAGGGGGCAAAGTATCTTTTTCTTCAGAGACTGGTCTTTTAAGTGTCAAAACAGAGGGTGAGGGATTGCGTATTCAGTCGAGAAATTATCGGATTATGCGCAGACAGATCGGTGATTCGGACTGTAAGCTGATGATTGATGCATCTGGGAAAGGGAGTGTTGTTTTCGGCTTTTTCTGTTATGATGCCAAAGGAAAATATCTCCGTACCGTCAAGGCTGCGCAGACGCTGGTGTTTGATGGAGGGAAGCAGAGGAAATGTCTGATCATGCCGTCATCGCAGATTCCATTGTCCATTGACAATACTGCCGTTCTGCTTATTGTTCATGGAGAACTGGATATTTCCCGGATCAGTTGCCAGACGGTACAGCCTGCACCGCCCGTTCTGCCGCCGGAGTTCAAGTTGCTTTCAGATGGAGAAAAGATCAGCCGCATTTTGCAGAGTTCTGATTATGAACTGCCTCTGGCTGCGCTTGCGGATCCGTCGCCGACTGTGCGCAACCGGGCATGTTATAAGCTGGGGGATTTGGGAAGCAAAGCGCTTCCTGCGCGGGAGTATCTGGCGGAAACGTTACTGAACGATTCCAGTGAACCTGTTCGTGTTCATGCCGCCCGCGCATTATGCTGTATGGGCAGTGCGGCATATAATACAATCAGGAGAATCCTGCTGGGAGGAAACCATCGTGCCCGGTTGACGCTTGGAGCCAGCATCCGCGCTATGAAAAATGGCGTTCCCACGGAGCTGGAAGATGCCGTGGAGTGGGCATCTCCCCCTGTCGCCTTGACCAATGCCTCGCTACTTCCTGACGGTGATTTTGAAGGTGCGGAGGGGAAAAAACTGATCGGGTGGACTGTCGAGTTCAAGGATGGGGCGACTGGTTCTTACGAGATTGATCCGAATGTTTGCTACAGGGGCGAACAGTCGCTTAAAATTACAAAAGACAATGGGAAAGGTTATATCATTCTTCGCAGTAAAATGCCTGTGACTATACCGGCGGCAGACAAAAAGATACTGTCACCATTGACATTTCGTTTCTTTTTCAGAACTGTCAATGCCTCTTACAATACTTTGCTTTTGCCTCGTTTTATTACAGCGCAGGGAGATATGCTGAATGATGATCCCTCTTTGAACAGGGGATGGGGGATCGAGAGCCAGAGCCGGATACGCAATACGCCTTCGCACGCATGGTCCAGAAGATGTATTATGTTCAAGCCGAAGAAACGGGATTATGAGCTTTATCCTGCCATCATAATTTACGGCAATCCGTTGACGGTCTGGATTGATAATGTTCAGTTTCCGGCGACTCCTTTCAAAGTCCATGAAGCCGGACCGTCCGTTATTCAGTCTGTCTATACATTGGAAGATGCGGAAAAGATCATATCCGGGCGTCCTTGCGCAACCGCTGCAGTCGTAAGAGAAAAGAATCGGAAACTCTCTCTGCTTCTCAATGGGACAAAGATTTCTCCGGTTTTGTACAAAGCAGACAACTATGGAGGAGATTGCAATTATATGTACCGCCATGGTGGAGTCAAGTTGCATTTGGCGAATATCAGACTGGATGAACGTCTGAACTATCCGCCATTCGGAACTCCGTGGAATGGAAAAGAAATTAATTGGGACATGATTTTTTCCGGTGTCGAAAATGCGATCCGCAGGGCTCCGGACGCTACGTTTATATTAGGGGTCTCGGTGATGTTGCCGCGCAATTTTGTTGATAAGAATCCCGAGGAGGCATGGATTGATGCCAAAGGACAAAAGGGGTATGGCAACAATGTGCATCTCCGGGGATTCGGCAAACTTCCTGATTCCTCTTATTTCTATTGGCCGTCACAATATTCAGACAAGGCATGGAGCCTTGCAGAAGATACAGTGCGCAATATTTTTCGGGAATTGAAGAAAAAACCTTACAGTAAGGCAATCGCCGGCGTTTTTATTGCCGGAGGGCATGACGGACAGTTTATGATCCATCGTGATGATTACAGCAAACCCGCGCTTGCGGCCTGGCGGCGTTATCTGCGGGATTTGTACGGTAAGGATGATTGTCTGGCAAAAGCATGGAATAGGCCCGGGGTACGTATTGAAACAGCGGAGATCCCGGTAATTGATGCAAAAGAATTACACGGCAGAATTCTGTTCGATCCGGCAAAATACCGCAACTATATTGATTACAGGGAATTCAGAGAGGCGCGTATCTGGCAGAATTCCGCCCGCTTTGCCAGAATATTCAAAGAGGAGTTCGGCAAAGACAAGATTGCTATGACTTACTGTATGGGAGGAGGCTGGATGAAAAATTTTGCTGAATTCTTTAAAACAGATTATGATGCCTTTGTTCCGCAGCCTTCTTACTGTAACCGCCTTCCAGGGTTGTCTGGAGGTTTGAATATGGTGGCAGATTCATTTTTGCGGCACGGAAAGCTTGTCATTGCCGAACTGGATACCCGAAACTGGATGCGTTGCATTTATAACGAAGTTCAGGATATGTGGATAGGCGTTCCTTATTCAAAGCGGCAGTTTCAGACACAGGTGATGAAAGATGCCGGACGCCAGATTGCAAATGGACACGGGTATTGGTATTACGATATCGGCTCAAATTCCTATCGGCATCCCGAAGCAGTAAAGGTAATCGGAAAAGTTCGTGAAGTTTCAGATATCGTTGCACAACGCAATGATAAGGATTCCTTTGTTCCGGATGTGGCGTTGGTATATCATCAGAAAAGTATCTTCTACGATATTCCTTTTTCTCATTTCAGGGGAAACTGGGCTTCCCATTTGCTTGATGTTATGGCTTATGGCCTGCGTCGTTCCGGTGTGCCGATGGCAGCCTATTTTCTTGATGACTTGATTGCCGGGGATAATTACAGGAAACATAAAATCTTCATATTCATGAATGCTCATATGCTTCAGGCTTCGGAGCGAGATTTCATTGAACGGAACCTGAAGAAAAACGGCAATGTCATCGTTTGGATTCATTCTACCGGAATGTTGACGGAACATGCCTTCAGACCGGAACTGACAGAAAAGCTTACCAATTTTCATTTGGTTTATAATGATAAGCCGAGAAATTATGAAGTCCGGAAATCTGAATTCAATGATAGCTTAAGCAGAGGGCTTCCTCTTAACATGGGGGTGGCGGATACTCAGCGCAGATATTATGATCTTCGTAATTCTCAATACTCCCGTTTCTTTATTCCCTGCTTTGAAATTGATGATAAAGATGCTTTAATTCTAGGGCGTTTCAATGATGGAAAAGCGGCTTTGGGGGTAAAACGCTTTCGTGACTGGACCAGTGTTTTTTGTGCCGCTCCCGGAGGACTGGATGCTGAACTGCTTCATAATCTCGCAAAAGAAGCTGGGTGCTACACTGTGACGCGTCCCGGTGTGCTTTGTGAGGTGAATTCTTCTTTCTTGAGTCTTCATTCATGCGTAAGCGGTGTTTATAGCATTCAGTTGCCGGGAAAAGCGAGATTTGTCAGGAATGCAATGACAGGAGAAATCATTGCAAAAGACACTGACTGTTTGAAACTGGAGCTTCCGGCCTGGAAATCTATTTGGCTCCTTTTGGAATAATTCCTGTGACAATTATTTAAAAATCTTTGATATCAATAAAGGATCGAAAAATCCGGGGAACAGCGTATTGGATTGTTCCCCGGATTTTTTACGTTTTCAGAAGAAAAATGGATGAGAATTTTATTTCAGGAGTAAAATAATTTAATAAAAAAAGCATTTCAGAGGGTTATCAGGTTTGAATTAGCGCAAAAATAAGTGTATAATACCCTCTTTATAAGTAGATGGGTAGCAAAACAGCAGGTCGTAGGGCTTTTTATAAACAGGCTAAAGGATTTTTACGAAATGGACAAGAAACGGATTGCAGCAGCATTTGCTCTGTCGGGGCTCGTTATCCTCGCAGGGTGCACCTCTTACCCGAAACCGCCGGTGGCGGTCTCCAGAAGCGCTTTCACAAGTATTCCCGGCGCGGAACACCAGAAGCTGGATATTACACAGAAGCTTCTGACGCTGGAAGACGCTCAGAACCTCGCCGTCCAGAACAACCCCGACTTCAAAACGAAGTATTTCGCGGTTGTTGGAGCGCGCGCGGCATATTATGCGGCGTTTGCTCCTTACATGCCCACCATTACCGCCGGTTATTCGATTCAGCAGAGCTTCAATGAACCGAACAATGTGTACGGCATCACGCAGAACGGTTCCAGAACCTTTGAAAATACGCCGAGCGCCAGCGCGAACTGGCTGCTGTTCGACTCTTTCGTGAGAGAAATGAACCTCCTTGCCGCGCGGCACAACTGGAAACAGAGCGAAGCGCTGGAGCTGGATGCGAGACGTATCCTCATCAGGACTGTCGCCTATACTTACAATGACATCCTTCTTGCGAAAGCCCAGATAAAGATCGCTCAGGAAAACATGAAGTTCCAGAATTCGCAGTTGAAAGAAAATGAATTGAAGTTCGAAGTCGGCGCGGTTCCCCTGAGCGACGTGCTCAACTTCAAGGCATATTACAACTCCGCAGAGTCTGATTTGTATGCGGCACAGTATCAGCTTGCCGCCTCCAAATACGCTCTGGCGCAACTGATGGGGCTGACCGAAGGAACGATTCCTGAAGAAATCCAGTTCCCCGGAGTGCCGTCTCCCGACGGAGAAGTGCTTTCCACTCTTGCCGTTTACCTTGATACCGCGCTGGCGAACCGTCCCGACCTCAAAGCCTACCGCGAGGCTCTGGAAGTCGCCAAATACAATTACTGGGGATCGATCTGTTCGTTCGGCCCGACGGTTTCTTTCAATGCCAGTGTCGGTTATACCGTGGGGCAGACACGCACCAAAGCTTACGACGGGTCTGAACTGCGCAGTAAAGGCGGAAGCAACACTCAGAAGTATGAGTCTTTCAACTTCAATTACGGCGGCAATGTTTCCTGGGAACTGTTCAGCGGCGGCAAGACGTTTTTCACGATGAGAAATTATCAGGCGGCAATGCTTCAGAGCGACTACTCTCTGGCAAATACCTGGATTACCGTGGTTGCCGAAGTCAGAACCGCATATGATAATTATCTGACATGCCTGAAGCAGGTCAAGATTTCACAGAAAAGCCTGGAACTTTACCGGAAGATCCGTGACCTTGTGGAGGAGGAATACCGCGCCGGCAATACCGAGCTGACCCGTTTGAATGAAGCTCAGCGTGACCTCGTCAATGCCGAGACTTCTCTGGCGACCTATGTCATCAACATGCATAACGCCAAAGCTCAGCTTACCGCGGCAACGGGTGAATATTAATTGTTTTTACCGTGCAGACGGCTCCGGAGGGGAACTCCTGCGGAGCCTGATTGTCAAACTATAGTTGTATTATTTTTCAGCGGCGCAAAGGTCCAGACAACTTTTGCGCATACTTTATTTCAAGGAGCAGCATCATGGATTTCAGAGCCAGATTCGCACCTTCCCCTACGGGGCAGGTACACATCGGCAACATCAGAACCGCCATTTTCAACTGGCTTTACACCCGGCACTGCGGAGGGGAGTTTCTTCTCCGCATTGAGGATACGGACCTCGAACGTTCCACGAAACAGGCGATCGATGCACTTTTTGAATGCATGAAGTGGCTCGGTCTGGACTACGACGGGGAAGTGATGTATCAGACCTCGCAGAGCGGGCATCACAAGGAGGCGGCGCGCGAGTTGATTGCCAAAGGTTACGCCTACGAGCTGAACCCCGGACAGAACGGATCTCCGGTTCTGTTCCGTCTGCCGTATGAGTGCGACTCTTATCCGTTTGTCCGTCAGTGCGGACGCATCAGGACCGAGCTTGCGCCCGGTTCCGTTTTCTCCGTTTCACGCGCCGGACTGATCTGGTCGACAGTCAACCACAAGGGCAAAACCGTTGAGAATGCCGGCGGCCTTGCCGGATTCAAGGATCTGAATGTTTTCGATTCCGCCGGAAATGTGATTTTCACGCTGGACTCCTCCAATATCAGAGAGATCGAAGGGCTTGCCGAGCCGAAAGTGATCGAAGGCGCCGCCGCTTTCGAGTTTACGCGCCGCGAAGCTTTTTACAATGACCTTGTGAAAGGCGAACTGGCGAAGCCGCTGGACGGAATCAAGGATCTGATCATCATCCGCAGCGACGGAAGCCCTGTATTCCACCTTGCGAATGTCTGCGACGACGTGACACAGCGGGTGACGCATATTGTGCGCGGCGACGACCATGTGGAGAACACCTACCGTCATCTTTTCCTGTTTCAGGCACTCGGTTTCACGCCGCCGTCCTATGCGCATCTGCCGATGCTGGTCAACGCCGCCGGAAAACCGTACAGCAAGCGGGACGGGGATGCCTTCGTCGGTGATTTCCGCGAGAAAGGTTTCCTGCCGGAGGCGTTGTTCAATTACCTTTCGCTTCTGGGATGGTCTCCCGGCGACAACCGCGAGAAAATGACGAAGCAGGAGCTGATCGAGGCTTTTTCGATTGACCGCGCCCAGCGTTCTCCTGCGCAGTTCGACCTTGTGAAACTGGCGAATATGAATGGCATGTATATTGCCGAGATGCCTTTTGAGAGATTCGAGTCCGAGGTTTGGGATTTTGCCGCCCGCTGGGATTGGCGTGCCGATGCGGATCGTGAACTTTTCCGCAAGGTGGCGGCTCTGATGCAGTCGCGCACGAAAACGTATCAGGATGTGAATTCGTGGAGATACTTCTTTACGGATGAACTGGAATACGATCCGAAAGGATTCCGTAAACTGCTTTCGGACGAGACGACGCGCAAGGCGCTTGCCATGCTTGCCGATCTTTTTGAAAAGAGCCCCTCCATGACGGACGCCGAAGTCGAGACGGCTTTGCGCAAAGTGGAGGAGGAGAACGGCATGGGCGCGTGCAAGCTCAATCAGCCGTTGCGTGTCGCTGTGACCGGTGTGACGGTCGGCGGCAGTATGTATGAAACCGCGGCGGTGATCGGGACGGCGGCGTGCGCGGTCCGGATCAGAAAGACGCTTGCGCTTCCGGCTGCGCAGTAATTTGAGGTGAAATGATGCTTAATATAGGCAAAAAGAAAGTGATGTCCGTCAGGACGCTCGGGGACAGGGTTCTGCATGTGAAGGCGAAGCCGGTTCAGAAAATTGACGATGAAATCCGCGAGTTCGGGAAAAAGCTGATTGAGACGATGTATGCAAAAGATGGAATCGGGCTTGCCGCAACGCAGGTCGGTGTGACTCTGCGCATGGTTGCTCTGCATGTCGATCCGCCGACGGACAAGGCGGGCAATGTTGTCATGCCGCTTTCTCCGGGTGAAATGGAACTTTGCCCGAAGATGCCGGTTGTGCTCATCAATCCGGAGATCGTTTCTTTTTCCAAAGCGCTGGAGACCCGTGAAGAGGGGTGCCTGAGCGTTCCGAAAGTTTATGCTCCGGTGGAGCGTCCGGTTTCGGTCGTGCTGAAGGCGCAGATTCTGGACGGACCGATGATTCAGTTGGACTGCGGCGGGCTTCTTGCCCGTGCGATTCAGCATGAGCTTGACCATCTGGACGGCGTGGTGTATGTCCAGAGAGTGAAATCGCCGGATTTCGAGGAGATGCTGCCGGAGCTGGAAAAGATCATCAGAAAGTCCGGCAATAAAGATTATACAATTAAACGACTGGTTTCCTAGCCTATGAATTTTTTCAGGACAGTGTTTCAAGTCTGCACCGGAACGACGGTATTTCTGCAATTGATGAACCGTTCCCTCTGGCGCGCGTTTTTTCATTTTGTCCTGCTGATCTTTCTGCTTTCTTTCTCTCTTGCCGCAGTGAACTCTTATTTCATCGGCAGGGAGATCAAACGTGTTTGCAATGTCCTTTTCGAACAGGTCGGCGGAGTGAAGATTTCAAAGGATGCGGGAATTCGTCTCCTGAAGAATCCCGATCATGTTCAAAGCTACATTTTGAATCCGATGATGCGGCTTGATTATTTTCCCGGCGGCACGTTTCAGGCGGATGCTGTAAAAAAGTGGGATTCCGATTGCGGGATTGTCCTGCTGGACCGCGCAATCATCACGTGGTTCCGCAGTATGCCGGATGCAGCACATGAGCAATATATGGTGATGAGTTCGGTGCCGGACGGCGATCTGGCAAAGAAAATTCCGATGATGCGGCTCATGGAATCGAAAGCCGAGCTCGGCACGTATCTGGCGGACGGTTTCAGTTTGAAAAAAGGAGAGAAAATCGGAAACCTGTCTCTCTGGCCGGACGGTTATTCCGTTGACAACCCGTCTGTTGTTGCCGGGCAGATGATTTCCGGCGTGGCTTTCGTGATATTCTGCATGGCATTTTTCGGGATGTCCATGCTGGGAGTTTTTACGGTTTTCTTCTTTGCGCTGGCGCAGTATTTCTGGTCATCCAACGCACAGGAGCGCCGAATGAGTTTCCGGACGGTTCTGGTCATTACGGTGTATGCGGCGGTTCCTCCGCTGATTATTGCCGCGTTGCTTTCCGGAATCGGAGTTCCGTTCCTGAGTTTCCAGACGGTATTTTTCATTGCATTTTTCACTTATCATCTGGTGGTGTTCAGCCGTATTCAGAAGCAGTTGAATCCGCCGAAAAAGGATGATGAAGACATATTTTAACGAAAGAAGGTGAAGCATGGGATTCATTGTAAAGAACTATGACTTTTTCAGAATGCAGGATTGGTATCCGAAGCTGTCCTCAAACAGTTTCCCTGCTGTGTTCCTGACCCTGAAAGATGCCGAAATCGCCGCTCTTGCCGCAGGCGAGACTTCCGGAGCCGTGGTCGCCGCCCTGATTCCGAGATTGAAGCTTGCGTTGAGAACTTTCAGCGGTTCGCGTTTCGTTTCCGTGGATTCCGCCGCTCCCACCGATACGGAGCGTTTTCTCAAGAAACGCGGTGCGGTAAGTTCTGCGGAAAGCGCATGGGCGGTTCTTGCCGAGAGTTCGAAAGTGCGCAATGCCGCTGCCGCCGGAACCGTTTCCTGCATCTGTGTCCGCCCGTTCCGCCGCATGGATGTGACCCGTGAATACCGGCTTTTCATCCGCGAAGGCAAACTGCTGGCAATGAGCCAATACTGGCTGATCCGCCACTTCCGGCGTCTGGTGAAGCTGAAAGATGCCTACTGGTCCAAGGCTGAAAAATTCGTGAATGAAATTGCTCCGATTCTGGAAATGCGCGACTGCGCGATGGACATCTACTTTACCGCCAGCGGTAAAATTCTGATTGTCGATGTCAATCCGTGGGGACCCCCGACCGATCCTCTGATGCTGAACAGTTGGGACCGTGACTGGAACAACACCTCCGGCTGTTTTATTGTCCCGCCGCCGCACACGCTCAGCGGAGATGTGAACGTTTCATTCTGAATTTTGACAAGGAGCTGTTTCCATGCTGTGCCAGATCTGCAATAAGAATCCTGCCACGATTCATGTGCAGGAAATCATCAACGGCGAGAAGAAGGTGTTTCACCTTTGCGGCGAATGCGCCTCGAAGAAAGCGGAAACAGAGCCGATTCTCCAGAGTTTCAACCTTGCCGAGATGCTTTATAATTTCACGAATGAGAAAGCTGCGGAGAGTGCGGACGCTCCCGAAGACGCCGCGCCTGCCGCCGCCGTGAAATGCGGAACCTGCGGCTGGGATACGGAACGTTTCCGCAAGACCGGGCGCCTGGGGTGTCCCGACTGTTATCTTGTTTTTTCGGAAGCGCTTGCCGGCGTGCTGGGAAACATGCACCGCGGATGCACTCATCTCGGAAAGGTTCCGCAAAATCATGAAACGAACCATAAGACCGAGGATGTGATTGAGAAAGTAGCTCTCCGCAAGAAGATCGCCGACTGCCAGCAGGAGCTGGAAATGCGGATCAGGAATGAGGAGTATGAAGAAGCCGCTGTTCTCCGGGACAGAATCATAGAGTTGAAAAAAGAGCTTGACGGGGAGGACAGCCATGCCGGATGAACAGATCGACAACCTGTTCCGGCAGCCTGTCTGCTGGCTGATGGACAACGGACCGGAGGATGACATTGCGATCAGCAGCCGGATTCGCCTTGCACGAAATTTATCCGGGGAGCCTTTTCCGATCCGTTCCGACGACGCCACCCTTGGCGGAATCCGCGATTCCGTGTTCAGCGCTCTCGGAAAGGTGGATTCGATGAAAGATTCCAATACCAGCGTGTTCAGGGTGGATGAACTTTCTGAACTGGATCGCCGTTTTCTTTTGGAACGGCACCTGATCAGCCGTGAATTTCTGAATCCGCGCCACGGTTCCGGGCTGGTGACGAACCGGGAACAGGGAGCATTCGTCATGATCAACGAGGAGGATCACCTGCGGCTTCAGGTGCTTGCCCCCGGATTTCAGTTGAATGAGATCTGGCAGCAGATCAACCGTCTTGACGACGAACTTTCAGTGCAGCTTCCGTTTGCTTTCGATAAAACATTCGGTTATCTGACCTCCTGCCCGACGAATCTCGGCACCGGAATGCGTGCGTCGGTCATGCTCCACCTGCCGGGGCTTGTATTGACGAATCAGATTCAGGCTGTCGTGCAGGGAGTCAACAAGCTGGGGCTCGCGGTGCGTGGCTTTTACGGGGAGGGCAGCCAGACTCTCGGCAATCTTTACCAGATCTCCAACCAGAGTACACTCGGAGAGAGCGAAGATCAGATCATCCGGCGGCTTTCCACCGTGATTTCGCAGATCATCGCCCATGAGAAGAAAGCGCGCGCCCTGCTTCTTGCGAACCGCCAGTGCTACCTGATGAACCATATCGGACGCGCTTACGGCCTGCTGAAGCATTCCTATATCATCACCGGAGACGAATCCCTGAATTCCCTTTCCGCCCTGCGGCTTGGGGTGGATCTGAATATGTTTCAGTCTGTGAATATTCATACGGTCAACGAGCTTTTCCTTCTGGTGCAGGCGGCGCATCTTCAGAAATACGAAGGGCATGAGCTGAATCAGGAGAACCGGGATGTCGTCAGGGCGGCGCTGTTGAGAAAATTCCTTCAGGAATAAAAAAGGAAACGGATACGGTGGAAATCTTTTACGGATGCTGTCTCACCATTCTTGAGATGACTTTCATTCTCGTGGGACTGCTGATTCTTCACGGCTTGCGCAAAGTGCTCGGCGCGACTCCGTTCTACATCGCCGCCGGAGTTCTCCTGATCTTCACCCAGTTCGCCGGTGCGACCGGACTGCGGATGCTGATCGGGTATCAGAGTCTGGATTTCCCGCTTTCTTCGTCGGTGCTTTCCCTGCCGTTTCTTGCGATCCTTGTCGTGGTTTATGTGACGGACGGCACGCTTTCCGCCCAGCGGCTGATCATCGGCGTGATGGCGGCGCTCGGCTTCTACGTTTATCTCGCCTCGATCACGCAGGTGCAGACGACCTGGCCCGGATATACGATCGGGCAGGGAGTTGCGGCGGAATCTCTGGGGTTCCTGCTGTCAGCAAGCCTGCGGCTCATGGCAGCCACCGTGATTTCGTTGACTTTCGACCTCTTTCTCCTGCCGATTTTCTTCCAGCGGCTGACGAATCTGCGGTGCCGTCTGTATGTGACCGTAACCGGCTCACTGCTGCTGATCCAGTTGATCGATCATATCGTTTTTGTCACGATCGCCTACTGGGGGACGCCGGAGTGGTGGAGCCATATCACGGCTTCCTACTTTGCGCGCGCGATCTTTGTGGTGATTCTGAGTATTCCGACGACGATTTATCTCTCCCGGATCAGCCATGAAAATCCCGGAGAGTCACGGCGCACTCTCGATATTATTCTGGCTTTTTTCGGCGGCTACGGACGCGCTCTCAAGCTGGAGCAGAATCTCCGCGAGTCACAGGAGCGTTACAGGATGCTGGTCCAGAATGCCAGCGACATGATTATTGTCATGAATGAGACCGGCTGGGTATTGGATGCGAACCGCGCCGCGCTGAAGATGCTTGGGGCGGATACTTTTTCCGAGGTGATCAACCACTCGTTCGAGGAGGTCGCCGGACTGAATCCGGAGGTCTGGCTGCATCTTCTGGAGCATCGCACAGATTCCGGCTATCCGAAAGCCTCGGAGAGTTCTTCCGTCTCCTGTTCCATCATTGTGCCGGAGAAGGGGACGGAGATTGATCTTTCCATTACGATGATCCCGTTCGAAAATGCTCCTCTGCTGATCACATTCGGGCGTGATGTGACCGAACGGCGGAAGCTGGAACGCGAGCGGGAGGAGTGGCACTCCCAGTTGTCGCACCGTCAGCGGCTGGAGGCGATCGGGCGTCTCGCCGGAGGAATCGCTCATGACTTCAACAATTACATCCATGCGATTCAGGGGCATCTCGATATCATCAAATACATGCATGAAGTGCAGGACGAAGATATCCGGCGCAATCTGGACAAGATCGACCATATCACCGAGCTTGCCGGGACGCTGACCTCCCAGATGCTCAGTTTTGCGAGAAAGGGCAACTATCAGAACGTGGATGTGGATATCCGTATGCTGGTGGATAAATGTGCGGAACTCTTTCTTCCGGGGACCCAGTCCGGCATCACGTTCCGCATCATTGACGACGGGAGGAAGTATATTGTCCGCGGCGATGCGATTCAGCTTCAGCAGACGCTTCTCAACCTGATGATCAACGCCAAAGACGCAATGCAGTCGAACCCCGATTCCGAGGAACAGATTCTTACGATCCGCATCGGTGAACCGCATGCGATGGGAATTGAGCTCGATCCTCCGCCGGAGGTGAAGCTGGATTCCCGCCGGAAACTGTGTGCAATCCGGGTGGAGGATACCGGTACCGGAATTGACCCTGCCGTCAAAGCCCGTGTATTCGAGCCGTTCTTTACCACGAAACCCGTAGGCAAGGGGACCGGCATGGGGCTTGCCATGGCATACGGGACGATTCTTGCCCACAACGGGTGGCTTCAATGCTGCAATCTGCCCGGACGGGGTGCCGCATTCGATATCATTTTACCGATAGAGCAACAGATTTCTGAAAACAACGGAGGAGAGAGTTTATGAAAGAGATTCCCTTGTCGCACTTTTTCCCGTGGAAAAAGATCAATGACGATTTCGTCACCAACATTCTGTGCGAGTTTGCGGACAATGGTGCGGAGAGCGTTGTCCTGACGGATGAATGGGGAAAGCGTCTGGTGAAGGAACCGGGGTTTTATACGACGCTGCTTGGCTGGCTTCGCGAAAGCGGCATGAAGATTTTCGAGTGTCACGGGCTTTGGAGCATCGCCTATGATCTGAATATTACGGACCGCCCGCGCCGCCGTGCGATGATTGAGGAGCACAAACTTTGCATGGAATATGCCGCAGATCTCGGCTGTCGCACGTATGTGATGCATATCGGGGCATTCGACTGTTATTATAAGGACACGACTCTTGAAGAAATGCGCCGTCTGGCAGTTGAGTCTCTGGAAAAACTGATTCCGGCTGCGGAAAAACTAGGGATCATCATTGCGATTGAAAACAGCTTCGAGCCGTCCAATACACCGGATGAGGTATTGTATTTCCTGAACTATTTCAATACGCCGGTTCTCGGCTGCTGTTTTGATACGGGACATGCGAACATCATGGCGAAGACTCCGGGCAAAGATCCCGCAAAATACGCTTCTTACATGAATGTCTGCTGGAAAAACGGTGTGGTGGAGGAAGCGGATGCGTTCGGCAAACTTGCGCCGCATATCGTGACCTGCCATCTGCACGACAATGACGGTTATGGCGACGCGCATAATCTGCCAGGCACCGGAACGATCGACTGGAAGACGCTGATCCCCGCCCTGAAGAATTGTCCGCGTATTGTAAGCATGCAGAACGAAACAAGTGCCGGAGCATACCATGTCTCCATTGCGAAACTCTGCCGGACATTCGACGAACTGATGAAACTGTAATGAAATCCGACGACAGGTGAGAATCCCCTGCACCCCGGCAAAGGAAGTTTGCCGTTTTTTAAGATCATGGTGCAGGTGCTTTGCATCTGCCGCGATCCAACTGCGTAAG
>DPDG01000050.1:0-49358 GCA_003526375.1 Lentisphaeria bacterium | reverse complement strand
GCGGCAGGTGAGAGTCACCTGCACCCTGGCAAACCAGTTTGCCGTCTTTATAAGAATAATATGGTGCAGGTGCGTTGCATTTGCCGCAGTCCAACTGCGTAAGTTGGTCGTGCGTAGCACGAAATCCCCCGCCTGAGCGGTCCCATCCGCTCCATGGCGAGAACTTGAATTATCAAGTTCGAGAGCTCCGGCGGCAGTTGAGAGTCCCCTGCACCCCGGCAACCAAGTTTGACGTTCTGAAAAGATGACTGTTGCTGTACATCAGAATTTTTTGTTTCCGCGACATATTTCATTTGACAATCAGAGATTCTGCATTACTTTAAAGGCATACGTATGCCTGAAAGGAGGAAACGCTATGTCCGTTACAATGACAGAGCTTGCAAAACGGCTTGGATTGTCTCAATCGACGATTTCACGTGCATTGAATTATAAAGACGGAGGACGCATGAAGCCGGAACTTGCGGCAAGAATCCGCGAAGTTGCGAGACAGGCAGGATTTCATCCGAATCAGGCGGCGGCGACTTTGCGTACCGGCGCCTCGAAAATGATCGGCGTATCACTGCCGACGCCGCGCAATCTCCGCAATGCGGAACTCGCGGCGGCACTTCATCACGAGATCACTGCCCACGGATATCTCCCGTTCTTTGCGTTTCATGAAAATTATGGCGATCAGCAGGCGAAAATCATCCCGCTGCTTTCGCTGAAACTGGCGGGGCTGATTACCATTGATCCCAACAGCCTGCCGGAAAATCCGGGGCTTCCGGTAGTCGGTTACTATTATTATGACGACCGCTTCGACCTTCTGCAACTGGACATGAAACATATGATCCGTCATGTTCTTGCTTATCTTCAGTCATTGGGACACACGAAAATCGCCGTCATGGGGCTTCGCGGAGATATCCGCTACACTTACTTTTTCGAGGCTTTGAAAGAGTATCGCATGAGATGTCCGGAACGCTGGCAGGTTCTGTTTTCCGGCGTGTTCAGAGAGGGCGGAGAACTTTTCGACCGGCTTCTCAAACAATCCGGCGGGAATCTGCCCACGGCAATTCTGGCACATAACGATCAAATGGCGCTCGCCGTCATGCGCCGTATCCATGAACTCGGGTATTCCGTGCCCGAAGATTTCAGTGTCATAGGCAATGAAAATATTGCCCTGGCGAAAGAATCGGTGCCGTCGCTGACAAGTGTGAGCTATGCCGACCCTGCGGAACTTGCCGCGAAAATGGTGAACATGCTTCTGGAGCGAAAGGCAAATCCCGCCATGCCGCTTCAGCGTCTTCTCATTGAACCCGGACTTGTCATACGGGAGAGCTGCGGCGCTCCCAAACAATAAAATCAGGAGAAAAGGAAAATGCTGCCGAATGTCTGGACGGAACCGTTCAACAGAGAAATCATCAATGAACTCAAGCTCGAAGCCGCGAAGCGTTTCCGGCGCTTTCAGTTGCCGCAGTCCGCAGAGGAGTGGAAAAAGAAACGCTGCAGACTGCTTGACGCTCTGAAAAGGAAGCTGAATATTCAGGTCGATCACAGGCTTGAACTCGACTGCCGCTGGAGCAGCCCGCTCCGCTTTGATGGTTATACCCTCAAAGAGGTCTGCTATCAGAGCCGGAAAGATTTTTATGTGACGGCTTCGCTTTATGTCCCTGACGGAAAGGGGCCTTTTCCCGGAATCGTCGGGATGCACGGGCATCTCTCCGACGGCAGACTCGCGGAAAAGAGCCAGGGCATCGCAATCCGGCTTGCAAAATCCGGCTATGCCGTGCTTTTCGTCGATGCATTCGGTTCCGGGGAGCGTGCGGCGGTTCACGGTGAATTTGAATATCACGGTGGGATGGTCGGGGGCAATCTTCTCAACATCGGGGAACCGCTTCTCGGAATTCAGGTGATCGACAATATGCGCGCCGTCGATCTGCTCTGCTCCCTGCCGTTCGTGGACGGGGAGCGCATCGGCGCGACGGGGAGTTCCGGCGGTGGCAACCAGACCATGTATCTGGCGGCGTTCGATGAACGGGTCAAGGCGGCGGTTCCCGTGGTGAGCGTCGGCTCCTATCAATCCTATGTCGGCGGCACGAACTGCATCTGCGAACTCATTCCGGACGGACTCACGATCTGCGAGGAATCCAGTCTGCTTGCGCTCGCGGCTCCGAATGCGCTCATGATCTGCAATGCGCTCCATGACATCAACCATACATTCCATGTGTCCGAGGCGGCGCGCTCCTATACCGAGGCGCAGAAGGTTTACACGGCGCTCGGCGTTCCCGAAAAGATATCGGCGCTTGCATTCAATGCCCCCCATGCCTACCCGCCGGAACTTCAGGGGGCGGTGATCGGCTTCTTTGATTTTTTCCTGAAAGGAAAAGGACACGGGCTCCGTGTTGTTCCTCCGGCGGCGGAAGTCATTCCGCGCGAAAAAGTCATGTTTTTCAGGAAAGGCAGGCGGAGCGCGGAAGTCTGTTCCATTCCCGAATATCTCGCAAGACGCGGCGCAGAACTCAAGGAGAGCGCAAAAGGAACTCTTTCCGGACTTGCGGAGATTCTGCGCGTCAAAAAGGAGGCGATCCGTGACGCAGTTTATCTTTCCGAGGAAAACGGCTGGGAAAAATATACGGTCGAAACCACACGGGGCAGGCTTCTGCCGTTTCTGTTCAGAAAAGGGACGGGAAGATCCTGCCGGATTCTTGCCGCGCCGAAAGGGAAAAGCGAACTGGAGGAAACGGGAATCATCCGGGAGGCGGAAAAATCCGATGATTCGATTCTGGTTTTCGATCCGTGGGGATGCGGGGAATGCGGTTATATTCAGGAGATACAGAATATCTGGATCGAACAGCATCAGCTCAGCCGCGCCCTGCTGTGGCTCGGACGCCGCCTGATGGGGGAATGGACGATGGATTATCTGCGTGCCGTCGAATTCGCCGTGAAAAAGTCGTCCGGCGCCGCTCTGCGGCTGACGGGAATCCGTGACAGCGGGACAGCCGCGCTTTTCGCGGCGCTTCTGGCGAAGGAGAAGATCGGCAGTGTGACAATGATTGATTCTCCTGTCTCACTTAACCGGAAAAGCGGGCAGATCAAACGCAGGGAATACTCCGGCATCGAGTGTGTCGCACCGGATTATTTCACCATGGCGCTCTGCATTCCGGATATTCTCAAATGGGGCGATCTGGACTATGCCGTTTCGATCGCAAAATGCAAAGTGAACAGCATACGCCCGCGCGAAATGAACGGGGAGCCTGCAAAATGAAAACTACCCCTCACTGACGGGATCTCACTGTAGTTCATCCCGTCAGCTCCCGCCGTTTCCCTGTCTTCAGGGAGCCATTCCGCCTGCCGTGACACAAAATTGTGTCATCATGACACAGTGAGACAGAGTCAATGACGCCAAAAGGAGAGCGTCTTTGTTACGAATGAATATTTTTCATCTTTCTATGATCTTTATTTTCAATAGATTACATCTTTGATGAAAAAGTTGGCATCATGATTGCTTAACAGAATGGCGTTAACATAAAATAAAACAAAGGAAAGGACATGTTATCATGGGAAAAATCCTCGGTATAGATTTAGGAACGACAAACAGTTGTATGGCTGTCATGGACGGCACCACATTCAAGATCATTCCGAATGCGGAGGGCGCGAATACCACTCCGTCCGTTGTAGCTTTTACGAAAACGGGTGAAAGGCTCGTCGGGCAGACTGCAAAACGTCAGGCTGTCACGAATCCGAAAAACACCATTTTCTCCGTCAAGAGATTCATGGGCAGAAAATATTCGGAAGTGAAGGATGAGCTTTCCCGCGTTCCGTATGAAGTGGTCGAAGGCAAAAACGGCGACGCCTACATCAAAGCCGGCGACAAGAGCTATTCTCCGCCGGAAATCTCCGCCATGATTCTTCAGAAACTGAAAACCGACGCGGAAGCCTATCTCGGCGAAAAGATCACGGAAGCCGTCATCACGGTTCCGGCATACTTCAACGATACGCAGAGACAGGCGACCAAGGACGCCGGAAGAATCGCCGGACTTGATGTCAAACGCATCATCAACGAGCCGACCGCCGCATCTCTGGCATACGGTCTGGACAAGAAGAAAGACGAAACCATCGCGGTCTACGACCTCGGCGGCGGAACTTTCGATATCTCCATTCTCGAAATCGGAGACGGCGTGTTCGAGGTGAAAGCCACCAACGGCGATACCCACCTCGGCGGCGATGACTTCGACCGAGTCGTCATGGACTGGCTCGCGGAGGAGTTCAAGAAAGAAAACGGAGTTGATCTCCGCAACGATCCGCAGGCTCTCCAGCGTCTGAAAGAGGCAGGAGAAAAGGCGAAATGCGAACTTTCCTCCAGCATGAGCTCGGATATCAATCTGCCGTTCATCACGATGAACCAGAGCGGTCCGCTTCATCTTCAGATGACTCTGACCAGAGCCCAGCTCGAAAAACTCTGCGATCCGTTGATCGAACGCTCAGTTCCGCCGTGTGAAGCCTGCGTCAAGGATTCCGGCTTGAGCAAGGATAAAATCAACGAGGTCATCCTTGTCGGCGGCATGACCAGAATGCCGAAAGTCCAGGAAGTCGCAAAACGCATCTTCAACCGCGAACCGCACAAGGGTGTCAATCCCGACGAAGTGGTTGCGGCAGGCGCGGCGATCCAGGGCGGTGTTCTCGGCGGACAGGTCAACGACGTGGTTCTGCTGGATGTCACCCCGCTTTCTCTCGGTATCGAAACACTCGGCGGCGTAACGACACGCCTCATCGAGCGCAATACCACGATCCCGACCAGAAAGAGCGAGATCTTCAGCACAGCGGCGGACAATCAGCCGTCCGTGGACATCCACGTTCTTCAGGGCGAGCGCAATATGGCGGCGGACAACAAGTCCATCGGCAGATTCCGGCTTGACGGCATCGCACCCGCGCCGAGAGGCGTTCCGCAGATCGAAGTCACATTCGATATCGACGTGAACGGCATTCTCAATGTCACAGCCAAGGACATGGGCACGGGCAAAGAGCAGAAGATCACGATCACCGCCGGAAGCGGGCTCTCGGAAGAAGAGATCAAGAAAATGGTCAATGACGCCAAGGCTCACGAGGCGGAGGATAAGGCTGCCAAGGAGAAGATCGAGGTCAAGAACCGCGCCGACTCCATGGTCTATCAGACTGAAAAGCAGTTGAAGGAGCTTGGAGACAAGGTTCCTGAAAACCTGAAACAGCCGATTCAGTCGAACATCGACCAGCTCAAGAAAGAGATCGAAGCCAACGATACGGAAGCGATGAAGAACACCATGCAGAAGCTCGAAGAACAGCTCATGCAGATCGGTCAGTCGGTCTATCAGCAACAGCAGCAGGGCGGTGCGCAGGGTGCGAATCCGGGCGCCCAGCAGGGCGGACAGCAACAGCAGGCCAAAGACGGCGATGTTGTTGACGCTGAGATCGTGGACGACGATAAATAAAAAAGTAAGTCCGGACCGTTTCCCCGATGGAACAGAACATTGGGGAAATGGTTTTATTTGAGTTATAAACCCTAATAAATTTCATACTAACAAAAAGGAGAAGATCCAGCAATGAGCAAGATCAACATTCAGCCTCTCGGAGACAGAGTTCTCGTTGAGCAGAAACAGGAAGCGGAACAGATCAAGGGCGGAATCGTAATTCCGGATTCAGCCAAGGAGAAACCGCTGGAAGCCGTTGTCGTCGCCCTCGGAACAGGCAAGCTTGACGACAAAGGCAACAAGATCCCCTTCGACATCAAGGTCGGCGATATCGTTCTCACCAGCAAATACGGGGGAACCGAAGTCAAATATGATGACAAGGAATACAAGATTCTCAGCGCAAGCGATATCCTCGCTGTGATCAGCAAGTAAGTTCTGAAACAAAAATCATAAGGAGAAACAGTTATTATGGCAGCAAAACAGCTTTTGTTCAGCGACGAGGCACGTCGCCAGCTTCTTTCCGGTGTTGAACAGTTGAGCGCGGCGGTCAAAGCCACGCTCGGACCGAAAGGACGCAATGTCGTTCTCGACAAGAAATTCGGCTCCCCCACCATCACCAAGGACGGTGTCAGCGTAGCCAAGGAAGTGGAACTTGCGAACCCCTACCAGAACATGGGTGCGCAGATGGTCAAGGAAGTTGCAAGCAAGACCTCCGATACCGCAGGCGACGGAACCACAACGGCAACCGTTCTCGCTGAAGCCATCTTCAAGGAAGGTCTCAAGAACGTCACCGCCGGCGCAAACCCGATGAGCCTCAAGCGCGGTATCGACAAAGCGGTCGAAGCCATCAACGCCAAGCTCAATACTCTCACAAAGGAAGTCAGCTCCGACACGGCTCAGATCGCACAGGTCGCCACAATCTCCGCGAACGGCGATCATGAGATCGGCAAGATCATTGCGGACGCAATGGAAAAGGTCGGCAAGGACGGCACAATCACGGTTGAGGAATCCAAGACCATCGAGACCACTCTCGACGTCGTCGAAGGCATGCAGTTCGACAAGGGCTACCTCTCTCCGTATTTCGTGACCAACGCGGAAACCATGGAAGTCGCTCTGGAAGACGCCTACATCCTGATCAACGAAAAGAAGATCAGCAACCTCAACGACATGCTCCCGATCCTCCAGGCTGTCGCAAAGACGGGCAAGCCGCTCCTCATCATCGCTGAGGATGTGGAAGGCGAAGCTCTCGCGACACTGGTTATCAACAAGATGCGCGGCATCCTCAATGTCTGCGCGGTCAAGGCTCCCGGATTCGGCGACCGCAGAAAAGCCATGCTCGAAGACATCGCGGTTCTCACAGGCGGCACATGCATCACCGAAGACCTCGGCATCAAGCTTGATTCCGTCAAGGTCGAGCAGCTCGGCAAAGCCAAGAGAGTCACAGTCGGCAAGGAAAACACCACGATCGTCGAAGGCGCCGGCAAACAGTCCGCGATCCTCGGACGCGTCAACCAGATCCGCAAGCAGATCGAGGAGACAACCTCCGACTACGACCGTGAAAAACTTCAGGAACGCCTTGCGAAACTCGCGGGCGGCGTAGCCGTCATCAACATCGGCGCAGCCACCGAGACGGAAATGAAAGAGAAGAAAGCACGCGTTGAAGATGCCCTGCATGCAACACGCGCCGCAGTCGAAGAAGGTATCGTCCCCGGAGGCGGTGTCGCTCTCCTCAGAGCCTCTGTCGCTCTCGACGACATCAAACTCGCAGGCGACGAAGCAATCGGCGCAGACATCATCCGCCGCGCAATTGAAGAACCCCTCCGCACGATCGCCGCAAACGGCGGTTACGAAGGCAGTGTCGTCGTCAAGGAAGTTCTTTCCCAGAAGGGCAACAAGGGCTTCGATGCGGCTACAGGCGAATACGTCGATATGCTTGAAAAGGGTATCATCGACCCGAAGAAAGTGACACGTTCCGCTCTGCAGAACGCTTCCTCCATCGCCGGACTCCTTCTTACCACGGAATGCCTTATCACCGAGGTTCCCGAAAAGGAAAAACCTGCCATGCCTGAAGGCGGCATGGGCGGCATGGGTGGAATGGGCGGCATGGGCGGCATGATGTAATTCATCCCGGCTCAAACAGCCCGCAGGCATTTTCATAATGCCTGCATCAACCAGAACGGCACTGACCGAAAGATCAGTGCCGTTTTTTTATATTGCTTAAGTGTAAAAAAACTACCGGCTGCGCCGGTATGTAGCCGAACAGCTTCAGCAAGTAGTCCGTCGACAAATCAAAAAAGACATAGGAAAAATTCTGCGTCAACTGTGCGATTTGAAAAAGGTAGAAATACTGGATGCAGAGGCTTGTCCAGACCACATTCATATGTTGGTAAGTATTCCCCCGAATTTGAGAGTGTCGCAATTTATGGGATACTTGAAAGGAAAAAGTTCCTTGATGATCTTTGATCGTCATGCAAACCTGAAGTACAAATATGGGAATCGGCATTTCTGGTGTCGAGGTTACTATGTCAATACGGTCTGAGCGGATACACGCGCAATAACAGCGTATATTCAGAATCAACTGGCGGAAGATCAGGCAATGGAACAATTAACATTCAAAGAGTATATAGACCCGTTTACGGGCAGCAAGAATGAACAGGCACAAAAATAACCAGAGAGCAAAGAATTCAACTGGTTATTGTGACAAAACGCTTTAAGAAAAATAAACGATGAGGCCGCTTTAGCAGCGGCCTGTGAAAAAGTTGCAATTGGCGAATTTTTTCAGAGCCCGTGTCGGGCTGCCGGCAATATCGCCTTGAAGGCGTGGTGCATACCACCGGCTAAGCCGGTGGTTTTGATTGAAGTCCAATATTCCGATGCGCTGCATCGGCTTTGAAAAGGGAAAATGGAATATGCGGTTTATTTTTCAACCAGCAGGTTTTCAGGAGCCGCCGCTGCAAGCGGAAGACTCGGAGAACAGATACGGAATGCATAGTCCTCGCATGCCCAGGGGAAACGGATGCTCCAGATTTCATCCTTTGCGCTTTTCCCGCGGGGAACCTTGATGTATTGCGCGGATTTGACTTTTCTGATCTCTTTTACGATTTTTCCCTCCGCATTCAATATCTGGACGTCGGCCGGTTCCCCCATAGTTGCAGTGACTTCAACTGCCGCGTATTCCGCATCCGCCGGAACCGTGAAGTAATAGCGGTATCCTCTTCCTCCAAACAGATTTATCTTTTCCTCCGTGATGAGCGTCTGTCCGCTGCCTGCCGGATGGAGTGAAACGCAATGTCCGCCGGGGTTGATCTCAATCAGGAATATGCCTCCGTTTCCTTTGACTTTCAGATGATAGGTAAAATCTGTCTTGTCCGTTGAAAAGCGGTCATAGAGAGCGCCGTTCCGGTCACGTACAATTCCCTGCATCCGGTATTTTCCCTTTCCGATCCGGTATCCGGTAAAACGGATCGGATGATCGCCGGGGGAGGAAAAACACTGCAGAAAGCGGAAACTCCTCCTGACCCTGATCTTTTCTCCGGCTGTTACTGTTTTGCCGGTTGCCGGAATAAGTTTTGCAAATTCCATTTTTCTGGTTCTGTTGCTTACTGCACGCTCGGATGGTTTCGGAGAATTTGCCGCGACGAACTTTGCCAGATCGAATTTCTTCAGTTTGTCCTGGTCTTTGCCGTAAAGGAGAGTGCCGGACAGCGAAGTGATTCCGTAGCCTGTCATTCCATGGAATTCAATCGGAACCGGAGACGGGGCAATTACTTTCACATGATCCAGTATGAGGTTGCCGATGTCTGCATTTTCTCCGGCGAGGGCAATCGACGGCAATCCATATTTCAGATTCCTGCATGTAGTATCTTTCAGAGTAATTTTCAGCCCTTTATCGTTTTGTCCATTTAACAGAAAGGGAATGCCGTGGTTATCTTCAATGAGGCAGTTTTCAAATCTGATTTCTCCTGTCACTTCTTTTGTAGTCACAATGACGCCGCATTGATTTGAGTTGATCTTTGAATTCCTTATTGTTACGGAGACAGGTGTGGAATTTTCTTTCAATCCGGAAATATGGAACATGATTCCCGCAGAGGCGTTTTCCGAGAATTCACAGTTGTCGATTACAACATTGACGAAACGTTCTTCCGGACGGTTCGGTTCAAAGTCAATGCCGCATTGCGGGGCGGTTCCTCCTGTTTTGATGAATTTTGAGTTGCGTATCAGCATATCCTCCACACTGATCAGACTGATTCCCTGACGGTAATGGTCTTCCGATATGACGTTGTCCACCGTGATGTTTCTGGAGTAGGGGAGGTGGCTTCCCCTGGCAACGTAAATGCCGTCTCCGCCGGATGATTTGAGGGTGAGATCGGAGATTTTTATGTTTGTGGCTCCGCGGATTGAGATGGCATGCCGCCATTCCGAAAAATTGTAAAACGCCGGATTGTCATAATCTTTTTTATTCATAACCAGCGTGACCGCACCTTCTCCGCGGATTATGACATTGGAGATGTTGTTAAGATTGATGAGCGAATCGTTGACGCCTTTGAATTCCCCTTTCTTTGCCCGCAGAGTCACTCCGTCTTCAAAGATGATTTCCTGATTGGAACGCAGAAACAGAGGGCGTGTGATCCAGTCTTTTCCTGTATTGTCCACGATTACTTTTTGTGCTCCGGAATTGATTGCCTTCTGCAGTGCCGCCGTCGCATCTTCCGGATTGAATCCGAAAGCGGATGCTTTTACCGTCTCCTGTGCGCCCAGTGTGCAGATACTGGCGGCAATCAGCATCACGGCTGTTTTGATTGCATTCATCGTTATGATATCCTTTCTGTATTTTTATTAAAAACGAATTCTGTTGTTTTCATGGAGAGGCATGTCATATTCCCCGCCTTTCCCTGACCAGTAACCGACGTGCCCGTCCGCGAACAGGATGTTCATTGCTTTTTTGTGTGCCAGGGGACGGATTTTTTCGAGTGATGGCATATATCCCAGCAATGAATAACGATCTGCCAGCAGAGGTTGCAGCGACGGCTGCTGCACTGTTCCGCTTTTGCCTGTTTTTCCATCGCGTGTCACACCTTTGCCGCAGAAGTTTAAACTGGGGCAGGGAAATAACTTTTTCATTCCTGCCGGGACAGGGTAATTGGGAATCCATCCATACCAGCCGTCCATGGAAGTTCGGCTGGCGATACCGAATACAAGATTGTAACTGGAATAGATACGCTCGTTGTAATATCCCGGATATTTTTCTACTTGTCCTGATTTGTAGAGATCGCCCGGACAGACTGCAAGTTTGTAAAAACGGGAGCCGGGTCTGCCTGTTACTCCCGGAACTTTGCTGTAAGGAATATAGTCTGCAAGCCCCATGCTCCAATAATACATGTATTGCACATGAGTTGTATTTACTTTAGTGTACGGTCCCCACTCTTTATTGTCACCTGCATAGTTCAGCAGGCAATATCCCAACTGTCTCTGATTCGATTTGCATGAAACTGTCCTAACCTTGTCCTTTGTAGAATTTAATGCCGGTAACAGTAATGCAGCCAGAATCGCGATGATTGCTATTACGACCAGCAATTCTATCAGTGTGAACTTTCCCCTGAATTGCCTCATTTTCTTTTTCTCCTTATTGTTTTGTGTTCTTGCGTCCATTCTCATTTTTTATTTCCTCCTTATGAACGGATTAAAATTTCCGGTATCAGTATTTTATGTTCCGGAGCGGTATTCTTCAAATGTTGCAGCAGCCATGAAACCTGTTCCTCAAGCATGACATCGGAAGTGTTGATCGGAAATATGGAAAATCGCCCCGCGCGGGTGTTGTTCATGCCGTAAAGCCGGATGCTCTTCTCCAGCCGCCCATGCTCCTGCAAGGCTTTCATCCCGCCGAGAGCACGGTAGTCGTTGGCAAAGATCCAGCATTCCGCCTTTTCCCCCTGCGCCAGAGCATGGTTTACCGCGTGGTATCCCTGTTCAAACACCAAATCGGAGCAGTCGAAAGGCTGGCGGTCGCAGTCCTCTATGGAATACAGAATGCTCTCCGTTCCGTTTTCTTTCAGAAATGCTGCGGATTCGGCGCAGTACATTTGAAAATACTTGTCAACCATGATATAAGCGGCCCGTCGTGCTCCATATTTCAGAATGTCTTCGGCATATTTCAGGAAGACGGCGTTATGATCGAGCCTCAAATCATTCCGGGAATATTCGTTGTTGGCGCTGACATAATCAATCCCGTTGTCTTCGATCAGGCGGATCAGGCTCTCCTCTCCGACCGGCGAGCCGAGGACGACGAACGCGGAGCAGCCCCGGTTGATGAGATCCCGGATTCTCTGCTGATTTTCCTCTCTGCTGTTTCCCATCGTGACGGCGTAAACGCTTTCCCCGGTTTTTTCGAGCTCGGAGATCAGGCGTATCGTGAGATTTCTGTTTTCCTCGGTGTGGTAAGTGCGCTCCTGGGAAAAAAGAATCGCCACGGTCCTGGTCTTCTCCCCGACCATGATCTTGTAACCGATATTCGGCTGATACCCCATTTCGTCGGCAAGCTTCCTGACTCTTGCAATCTGCTCCCCGGAACAGTAGTTGCGCCGTCCGTTCAGGATCTGCGAAACAGTCGGCACCGCCAGATTTGCCGCCGCCGCAACTTGTTTCAAGGTGACTTTTCTGTTTTTTATCATAACTGCCTTTTTTTTATGCAAAGTAGTTTGTATGATATATTATATTCGATTTTTCTTCTATTGTCAAGAGGGTATGCAAACTATTTTGTATATTTTTTTCTGTTTTTTTCTGTGCCGGAAACCGGAGCAGGAGAGACTGGAAATATGGGATACTCCGGAATACTTTTTCTCTGCTCTGCCTTGCCGCATGGCGCTCTGTCGCGCCGGAGAAAAACAGGGGAGCCATCGCACTTTTTCTTTGCCGCGCTGTCAAAAAAGGGAGAGAGACAGAGTTTCCGCTTAAGTTTTTTAGTATTGAATCGGGATTTGACTTGAAAAATGAGAGAGAATCGTTACAGTAAACCGGAAGCGGTCGGAAGTCCGCATGAAACAGGTGGTTTGGATGGCTTACAAAATGAAAAGCAGGAGCGCGCCGGAGGAGAGTCTTTCCCAGTCCGTGGGACAATCTTCTCTGGATGATGTTTCCGTCAGAGCGGAGCAGGCGGAGAAGCTTGCCGCCGAATCCGGGGGCATTCCCAATCCCGCCGACCTGCCGTATGTGGAACAGGAAGATATATTTGAATGTGACGGCGCGCTGCGCACCTATATGCGGAATATGGCGGACGCCATTCCTCTGACTTCGGAAAACGAGAATGCGATCTGGGACGAAATTGCGGAACTTCATGATCTGATGCGGCGCAAGCTTTATCCGTTTGCTTTTGTGGTTCGCCTGCATGTCAAGCTGTTTGAGAAATGCCGGAACCCGGACACACTTTACGAGGTATTTTCGCAGTCGGCTGTTCAGGCGATCGGCGGAACCGGAGAGGTGATCCGGCTCATGCCGACTGCCAGAGAGGAACTTCTGGATTGCCTGAAGGAGCTTCACAGCGCCTATGCCGGCGGCGATCCCGAAACTATCGACGCCGCGCGGAATCTGCTCGTGGAACTGATGATGACTTATCCCGTTCAGATGGATCAGATATTCCGCAGTTTCGACATGTTGCGCACGTATGCCGGGCAGTTGAAGAATCCCGGCAGGGAAGCGGAGTCGCTGCTTGCCGAGGAACTGGTCTGCACCATGGAGGAGTTCAATTCGGTCTATCAGGAACTGGAGGGCATCTATCATCTGCTGGATGAGAAGCGGCGCGTACTTGCCGAGGGATACCTGCGGCTGGTCGTAAGCATTGCCAAGAAGTTTCAGGGCAGGGGAGTCCCGTTTGTCGATCTGATTCAGGAGGGCAATATCGGGCTGATGAAGGCGCTTGACAAATTTGACTACAAGCTGGGACACCGTTTCAGCACATATGCGACATGGTGGATCAAACAGTGCGTGTTTCATGCGATCGGGCGGCAGGCCCGCGTGATCCGCCTGCCTGTTCACATGCTGACGACTCTGAACAAGATCAATCACGCGGAACAATGTTTCCTGCAGGAACACGGGCGCGAGGCAACGGTCGAGGAGATTGCCGCCGAACTGGAAATGACACGCGAACGTGTGAATTCCATGAAACGCATGGCGATGCAGGCGATCTCTCTGCAGGCTCCGCTTTCCGCATGGAACGACGGCAAAAACGCGTCTGTCGAGGATACCGTGATGACACTGCGGGATGAGGACGACCCGATGCGCAGTTTCGCGCAGAAACTGTTGCGGCAGAAGCTGTTCGAGACTCTCCGGACACTTCCGCCCCGTTCGCGCGAAGTGCTTTCCATGCGTTATGGTCTGGACGGCGGGCGTCCGAAGTCCCTGACGGAAGTCAGCACCTACTTTAATATATCGAGAGAACGCATCCGGCAGATCGAATCCGGTGCGATTGCGAAATTGCGAGACCCCTCCACCATCAAAATGTTTGAGGATTATTTTTCATGAGAAATGCTCCTGTGCGTGTGGCTTATGCACGTTGCGCCTCCTATGCCGACCGCCGTATCCTGAAAGAGTCGATCGAAAAAGTGCTTGCGGTCCAGATTGAGGATTTCGGCGGTGTGTCCGGTAAAAAGATCATGCTGAAACCCAACCTGCTGGCATGGCGGCGGAAAGAGGATATCGCATGTGTGCATCCGGCTTTTGTCGTCGAGAGCGCCCGCGCATTTCTGGACGCCGGGGCTTCGGAAGTCGCAATCATCGAAAACCCGGCGGTGCAGACCGCTCCCGCGATCATCAAGTCAATGGGGATTGCCGGGGAGCTTGCCGCGATGAATGTGAAAGTCGCCAATTTTGAACGTTTTGCGAAGATTTCCCCGCCGGAGAATGTCCGCTTCAAAAATATCGAAGCCGCGCAGGAGTATCTGGAGTTCGACGCCGTGTGCGATATCGCCAAAGCCAAGACTCACGGCATGATGAAGCTGACCCTGTGCGTCAAGAATCTGTTCGGACTGGTCAAGGGCAGCGAGCGCATGGGGTGGCATCTTGCGGTCGGCAGGGACTTTGCGATGTTTGCCGATATGCTTCTGGATATCTATCTGACGGTCCGCCCGCAGTTCAATCTTCTGGACGCGATCACCTGCATGGAGGGCAATGGACCCGGAAGCGGGAGTCCGGCGGAACGCGGTTTCATTGCCGGCGCGTCGGATTCGCTGGCGCTGGATTCTTCTGTTGCGCCGCTCCTGGGGGTGGACGATCTTCTGATCCTGAAAAATGCGGAACGCCGCGGATTGCTTGTCCCTTTTGTAAATACGGGCGATGTTCCCGAACGGAATCCTTTTCTTCTGCCGGACCCTCCGGGAATGCTGACGGAGTGGGGAGTGTTTCTGCCGCCGTTTCTCAAGGGATGGCTCCGGAACTACGTGATATCGAAGCCGCTTCTTGACCCTGTGAAATGCATCGGCTGCGGGTTGTGTGTCAAGATGTGCCCGCCGCAGTCCCTGAAGCTGAAAGACGGCAGGCCCGTATTCGACCTGCCGAACTGTATCCGCTGTTATTGCTGTCAGGAGCATTGCCCGAAGGGAGCGATCATTCCGAAGAAGACCCTTCCGATGCGCTGCATGGAAGGTGTCGAAGACTGCATCCGCTTTCTCTTTGGGAAATGAACCTGAAAGAGTGAAACCATCCTGATTGTTTTTTGATGCCGTGATCCTGCGGTCCTGCGCCGATGCGCTGGTCCTGCGCCGTACGAAATTTCCGCAGGGGGGGCTCTGCTGTTGCGTCTTACGCCCGTTCCCGGAGCTTCGTTTCCACTCTTTGAATGGATTTGACACCGTTGAGATTCCGTCTGCGGCAGCCTGTTTCTATGCTTTGCATCGGAGGATTTCATTCACATACGGAACCTGATCATCGGATCACTCGACGAAAATGATTTTGGTTTCATTCGGCAGCATGGGAATTTCCGGGCGTGCGGTCCGGGTTCCGTAGACCTGTCCCGTGACGGCATCCCTGAAGACGGCTTTCCGCGGCCAGTGAATGGTTTTGACGCCGCCTTGCCCGGTATGAATTCCGAGCAGTCCGTCTCCGAGATACAGCATGGCGTCGGGATCCTCCGTATAAATATGGACCCCTGCCTGACGTGCCAGTTCCCGCCAGACCGCCGGAGTCAGAACCGGCACCGCGCTGTAAACACTGGTCCATGCCGGGAATTTTTTCAACGCCAGCGGTGATTTTCCCGGCGTCTTCATGAAACGTCCGGAGAGGCACGCCTGCGGATCCGTCGGATAAGCGACCGGCGCGGCTTCACAGGCGGAGGTGTATTGAGGCGGCAGAGCGCCGAAGTTTTCCAGCCCCATTGCCAGCGGAACCGAGCCCGCGTCAGACATTTTGATCCCCGTCAGGGAAGATACGTTTTCTATCGAGCGCGTTCCGTTGGCGATCAGTCCGGAGTTATAGAGCCAGACCAGCATTCTGCCGTTGTTTTTCAGGCGGTTGATACTTTCAACGGCGGCAGGGGAGGGCGCCCAGACATTCAGAAAAACATACATCTTATAGCCGGGAAAATCGGGGTGCTGCAGATCGTTGAGGAGATAGACGTCGAAATCGGCTCCCATGCGCCCGAAGTTGCCGTTTTGCAGATGAAGCAGGGCGCGTCCGGTCAGCTTTTTCACTTCCGTTGTCGTGCAGAGCAGGCTTGGTTCATCGACGATGACTGCGATTTCCGCAGGAATGAAGCGGCGTTCCGGGGATTTGAGTGCAATCTGCCGGGTATTGGCAATCGCCTGGAGGATACCCTGATTGTCGAACGCTCCGCCGTGCAGGTCATACCAGTGGAGTCCGTGTCCTTTGCTCCATGTGTAAATGAACATTTTGCGGATCATGGAGATGGTTTCGAAAAAGGTTCCGGCGTATCCCCAGTTTCTGGTGCCGCTCAGGAAAGTGCGGAGATCGGCTTCATCCACAAATATTTTGTTATGCAGTGCATAGGATGCCAGTGGCGCGCTGACGGAGTGCGGTTTGCCTGCGCCGCGCTGGGCGTATTCCACTGCGATCAGGTAATCCAGCTCCGGCGATGCTATGATCCGTTCGATGCTCATTTCGCCCCATTCGAGATACCCTGCGACAGAGAAGAATTTGCCGTAGTAGGCGGCAACGATTTTCTCTCTGCCGGTTTCTTCTTTTATGGCGGCGGCATAGCTCAGTATGGTATCGGCAACCGCATCGGAAAACGCCCTGTTGAACTCAATGATATCGGCGTCCTTGACCGGATCGAGGAAAAATCCCTCCGGTGAATGTTTTCTCCGCTCCTGCGATGGAATCTGAATTTCTTCAAAAGAACCGTAATTCCGTTTCCAGCTTTGATTCAACGCTGTGATTGTACCATATTTTTTCAGCAGCGTTGCCCGGAAATACCGTTTCATGGCAGGGCTGTAATCCCCGAGATAATTCAGGTTCCTGCCGGTCCACTGCATGAACTGCCCGTCTTCGCCGCCGTCCAGCCCGAAACCGGCGATCTGATGATAATAGGGGCGCGACCGGATGAAAGCGATCATTTTCCGCAGAAATGCTGTGGAGTCGGCGCGCCAGCGTTCAGAGGCGTAAGAGATGCGGTTGACCGGTCCCCCGGTGTGAAAATAGCGTTCTTCCGGGTATTTGTTCACATACCATCCGGGAGCGTCGGTGTTGAAAAAGACGACCAGTTTGCCGTTGGGGGCATAATACATGGCGGAGAGCAGGTAGAGCTCCAGTTCCTCCGTATTGACGGAGCCGTCCGGCATCCAGAGTTTGTCCAGTGAAAGATTTATTTCAAATAACCGGATGCCCGCCTTGTCGAACCCGGTCATGAAACGGTTGCTCCGGGTGTTGTTGCGGGTATTGATGGCATTGCGGTAAAGCATGGGAGGAACGGAGACGCCATTCAGATACAGTGCCGGAAGACCGTTTTTTTTCCGGACTTCCGCACGCAATGGCTGGGGAAGCGCCGCCGCTTTGACTTTCAGTGTGCCGATTCCCCCTTCCTGCGCTTTGTCCTGAGCGCAGAAACGGACACTGCGGCTTTCCAGTTTCAACTGATATTCTTCCGACATTGCAAACGGGGGAAGGACGATTTCCCCCGTGACCTGCAATTGACTGCCGTTGACGGTGGTCCGGACCGGAGTGCGGAACAGTTCCCTGTGATTGCGCAGGAGCAACAGGTATGTTTCAACATTCTGTGGTGCCGCTCCGTTGAAGATTGCCTGAATTTTGACGGTTTCCCCTGCATTCGCAGTCAATTTCAGGAATGGAGTTTTCCGCGATAAAACCGGAACTGACGTAAAGTTCCGATAGGCTGTTTCTCCATACGGTACTTGCGGCGGCCGCAGCCTTGCTGTTGCGGAGGTCCAGCCGGAGACATCGAAACCGGGCTGATTCCAGCCGGGCGTCAGGCGTTCCGACGCCTTCCAGTCCGTTCCGGAAGCAATGCTTGTCACGTTCCCGTCTTTGCCGACTAAATTCAACTCCCCCAGAAAGCCGGAGCCTCCGCCCACATTGAACGCATCGACCGCCAGTGTGTTCTTTCCCTTGACCAACAGTGATTTGAGATTTTCGTTGACGGCGGGAATTGCCCAGCCGTTGATTTTCACCGCGGCTTTTCCGTTCAGGTAGACGGTGCCGCGATCATCGCTTGCACCCTGAAAAACGACTTTGGAAAGTTGATCGGGGTCTGCTTCGAAATGGGTGACGAAATAGCGGTGCGCTTCCGGCTCCGAGGTATTGCCGGACCAGATCCAGGAGGCTTTCCAGTAATTCGGCTCCACCGGCGGAAGCCAGTCTGCGTAGTGAATTTTTTCCAGTTTCCATACCGGGGAAGTTCCGGCGCCGCTGCGGACTGTCAGACGTGTTTCAACGGTGTCCGGCGGCAGGCGCAGTTCCGCGTCGAATTTGATTTGCCCGGAAAACGGAGTCCAGCGGGGAGCTAAATCAACGGCTGTCGTTTTTCCCATTTCATCCACAAAAACGGCCTCCAGCCGGAGCTGTGCGGATGAGTCTGTTTCGACCTGTCCGGAAATCCGGTTGACACTTTCGGGAATGAATTTACGGTTGATCAACGTGACTGCACCGTTTTCCATTTGCAGTGCTGCGAGAGCGGCAATGTCTGCCGGAGCCAGTGCCTGAGGGTGAAGTTCAATCCGCCCCATGATTGTCGGATGCGGGCTTCTGGGATTCCATGCGGGAATGTCGCCGATCTGCCACTCGCGGGGAAAGTTCCTGCCGAGTTCAAAGTTGACACGGCGGGAGGCGGCAAGCCGTCCGTTCTGGTAAAGTTTCAGGTCGGTATGCCCGTCTTTTGTCTCCCATGTGAAAGCCAGATGAGTCCACCGGTTTTTCTCAAAGACGCCAGGAACGATCAATTCTCCGGTTTGTTTCGCGGAGGTGTTCAGGCTCCAGAGCAGCCGCAGTCTGCCGTCCGGGAAACGGTAGAGATAAATGTGCGGAGTGGTTTTGCCGAGCTTTCCTGCCGTAAGAAAGAAATGCCAGGCTTTTTCCTGTTGATCCCAGCCGTCGGGACGAACATGGAGCGCGGCTGTTCCTGCCTGTTGAAAACATTCCGGCAGAGTGACTTTTTCCTGTCTGGCGGTGGCCGGCGGGATACTTCCTCCGGGAAGTGCCCTGTGGCGGAAAATGATCGTTTCGGTGGCGGACAGGGAGAGAAGTGTCAGGGCAAGGCAGCAAAAGAGTGTGGTTTTCATAAAATGGGATTCTCCTATTTATAGAATGGGTTGATATGAATGAATGGCGCCACCTGAAAACGTCTCATTGCATTTGTTTCGCCGGTGGCATGTCCGTCTGCCCAGACAATATTCGCAGAGCCGTTGTGCCTTGTATGAATCTGTGAATTGCCGTCATTGTTCCACGAATCGGAAATACGGAAGTAGCCACGGTTGATGGAGGCTGTGTATCTGGAATCCGCCAGCAGAATGATCGCGCTTGCATTTTTCAATACGGAGCCTTTGATCCCGCTGGGTGGATCATTGTAGTCGTTGTTCCCCCCGCAATAGTAATTGGAGCCTATTCCCAGATAGTTATAGCCGTAACTGATCCATGCATAAGTCCAGTTGGTCTCCGGTGTTTTGATGAAATCGTCCCGATAGGCGAAATCGGGCGGCAGGTCCGGGCACAGATAAAGTCTGCTGTTCTTCAGATAATCGTATTTATGGAGATTCCACGCCCATGAATCACTCGTTGAGGTTCCCCAGAAAATGAAATAATCATTGAAGTCCATCTGATACCCCATCATGCTTTGCGATATCTGCCGGTTCTGGTTCAGGCAGGAGATGCTTCTGGCTTTGCTCCGGACCTGATTCAATGCCGGCAGCAGCATTGCCGCCAGAATCGCGATGATCGCTATTACGATGAGGAGCTCGATCAGGGTGAAAACTTTTGTTTTCCCTCTGGTAGTAAGAACAGAAGAACAGGGAGCATGAAAACATCTGAATATTTGAACAATTGAACAACTGAACAATTGAATGAAAGAGGATGGAATCCGTTCGCGCCTTACCTTGCTGTTGCCGGAATGGCAAGGTAAAGCCATTAAAAATTTGACCAATGGGAAATACTGCGGACCGGATGTTTTCGTGATCGGGCGCATGACGGGTGGATTTTGACACATGACATTTCTCCTCTATGAACGTTTCTGCACTGTATTGCGCAGAATCAGTTTGGGTTTCAGATATTGGCTGACGGGATGGTGATCCGGGGTGTGGATCATTCCGATAAGGCACCGCACGGCGGTCCGGCCCAGTTCAAGACGCTGCTGTGCGATGGTCGTCAACTGAAATTCCGGACGCGCCGCCATCGGCCCGTCGTTGAATCCTATGACGGAAATATCCTCCGGTACCCGGCGCCCCGATTGCCGCAGTTGATAAATGATATCCAGCGCCTGATGATCCGAATATGCCGCTACCGCAGTGATGTCCCGGTATTTCATCAGGATTGCCACGGCATCTTCTATCCGGTGATACCGGCTCAGGCGGAGCCCGTACTGTCTGGCGGCGGCCCGGTTGCCTTTGAAACGGTCGGGTAGCTCAGTGCAGCCGAGAACATGACGATGACCGAATTCTGCGAGAGTCTCCACCGCCAGAAAACCTCCGTAAAAGTTGTCGGTAATGACTTCGATATATTTTTTCGGTGCAATGGAGGAACAGAAGATCACCGGCTTGTTTCTGCGCGTAAATCGCGGCAGATACGGGTCCAGCAGGTGATTGCTTTCCGAAATGATGAGCCCGTCGATGTCTTTTTCCAGCATCAGATTGACCTGATGTTCCACATGTTCGTCGCCGGGATTGACCCAGCCGACCAGCAGTCCGTAGCCGTGAGCGGCGGTTTCCTCGCCCGCCCCCTGCAATATCTCATTGTAAAAAGTCCGGGTCACGCCTGGCAGGAGGTAGCCGATCAGACGGCTTTGCCGTGACTGCAAGGCACGGCCGATATTGCTTTGCACATAGTCCAGTTTTTTGGCGAGCTCCTGAACTCTGCGAATCGTTTCCGGCGACATTCTGGGCTTTCCCCGCAGCGCGAGGCTGATTGATGCCGGTGACAACCCCAGTTCCTTCGCCATTTGTTTGATTGTGACTGCCATAAAAATCTCTTTTTTTTCTGTTAAAACGTTTTAACACTTTTAATTATACTGAAAAAATCTGATTTGTCAAGGGGGTGTTATATATTTTTATTGATAAAAATCATTTTTTGAGTGAACCGCCTGCTGTTGTTTTCTGCGAAAGTCGTTCTTTTCCATTTCCTGATGAAATGCCTGCGATCGAAAAACTGTGCTCTGTGGCATGATTCCAAGTTATGAAAGGTGAGATCACCGGATGCCGGAACCTGCCTGTATTGCGGCAAACGATTTTTTGATATGCATGGCGTTCGGATTTTCAGTTCGAATATTTGAAGTAAGAAATCTGGTTTATTTTGAGGCGATTCACCATGAGATGAGTTTATTGCAATATCTGAAGAATCTCTGCTCCTGAGAATGAACTGAGGGAATGAAGCAACTTTGATTTTCTTAAAAGACGTTTTTCACTTGGTGTTTTCACTTTTTCAATTATAATAGAGAATGCAAAGAGCCAACAGAATCATAAAGTAGGAGTGGAGTGATGAAAAATCGTTTTGCAACAGCGGAATGCGGAGATAAAAGCGGAACTGGACGGGATTTCACCTTGGTGGAATTGCTGATCGTGATTGCCATCATCGCCATTTTAGCTGCAATGCTTCTGCCTGCATTGAATCAGGCGCGGGAACGTGCGCGGGGAATTTCGTGTATCAGCCAGTTGAAACAGCTGAATACCGGTTTCATGATGTATTCACAGGATTATGACGGCTGGATTTATCATTACTGCGGGGAGGGGAAAAACTCTTACCTTCCTTTGATTGCACCCTATTTGCAGAATAAAGGAACCGATTCTTCCATATTTTACTGTCCATCCGTCCGCTCACTGCTCGGACGCCACGGAACGAAAGTGAATTATACCTACGGGGTTGTCTACAAGACGCCGCATGCCAACAACGGCAATACTCCGGCAATGCCTGTTTTCAAAAGACTGGAGTCGCGTTCCGCAAACAACTATCCGACACGTTCTTTGTCCATCGTCGCGTTCGGCGGCGATTCCGCGCCGGGACCGACCAATATGGCGTCTACCGGCAATTCCCTGCGGATTACAGCCGCGTCCAATGATGCTTACGCGGCGCTTCACATGCGGCATGGCGGACGGGGAAATATGATGTTTCTGGATGGCCATGTCGCAAGTGTGGGACCGGGGGATATCGGCGGCAGCAAGAAGGTTTTCAGCATCAACGGCGCGTATTATAATACCAGCCGTGCCGAGGTGGAGCTGATCAAAGGCTACCGTAAAGCGAATTACCAGCCGGTAGACCTGCCGTGACATGGAGGGATGAACTGTGAATAAGTCGATTCTTGTTTTCTGCATGTTCCTGGCTGTCCGGATCGGCTCCGTGGCGGCGGACGGGGAAATCTTGTACCATACCGGATTCGATTCGGAGGAGGCTTTGGCTGTGTGGGGGCGGACGCCCGGATGGAAATTCGCGGCAGGAGGCGGGCGCAACGGCACCGGTGCGGCTGTGTTGTCCCGCAATGCCTTTTCCGGTCCTAATGTCAAAATGCCCGTTGACAATCTGCGCCCCGGAGTTTTATACCGTCTGACGGTATGGGTCCGCCCTGAACTCCTTGAGTCGCAGGACCATAATCAGAATTACGGTGCATTTTGTGTCGAATACGAGAGAGGCGGCAAATGGTTTTCGGGAAACTATCCGCTGGTCAGCCATCGTGAAAACGGCTGGAAGAAGTGCTCGCTGGACTTTGTATTGAAAGCTGGCGCGGACCGTGCCAATCTTGTGCTGTATCTCCGCAGGGGATTCAGGGGACGTGTCTTTTTTGATGACTTGCTGCTGGAGGAAGCCGGCGATCCGCGGGCGGCAATTCTGGTCACATCGCCTTCTCAACTGACTTTTTACGGTGACGGCGGAGTTCTTGAACTGACGGGAACGGCGTCCGCAAAGGGGGCGTTGAAGATGTTGCTGCAAGTGGAACAGGGCGGGCATTCCCGTGAATTGTCATGCGGGGAGTCTGAACCGCGTCGTTTCCGCTTTGTGCTGAAAAATCTGCTGCCTGGCAGATTGAACTTGAAAATGAGGCTTTCCGATGCCGCGGGGAACCGGAGCCATGCATCTGCGGAACAGACTTTGTTTGTCAGGCAGGGAAAGGAGTCCGGGACCGGATTCGATGAAGCGAACAGAATGCTTGTGAGAGGAATTCCTTTCATGCCGGTCGGGATCTTCGGCGGTTTTCAGTCTGTGGAGGACCTGCGGACTGTCAGGCGGGCAGGTTTCAACACGATTCTTCAATACGACTGTTTCAATATGAAGTTCGGTGGAAACGGAAAAAGTTCCATGGATACGATTCGGAAATCTCTGGATGCAATCGAAAGATCCGGGCTGAAACTGATTTTTTCCCTGAAAGATCAGTTGCCGGGTAAGAGGGCGGTGTGCAGGCGGCTGGACGAGGCGGACAGTCCGGAAAAAGTGGTCCGCCTTGCAGTGGAGTCCCTGCGGGATCATCCTGCTTTGCTGGCGTGGTATCTCAGCGATGAAGATTCCAGAGCGGAGTTGCGGCAGTTGATACGGTTGCGGGAATGTGTGTCGGAGATCGATCCTGCGCATCCCACGGTGACGTTGACTTTCCGCCATGAGGATTTGCCGGTGTACGGACGCAGCGGCGATGTGCTGGCGATAGACGACTATCCGATTCGCCGTCGCAAGGGCAACGATCTGTCTTCGCTGTTCCGTCTGGCTGAAGCCGCGGCTCTGGGCGGGCAGCCGGTCTGGATTGTTCCGCAGGTATTCAACTGGGGGATATATAAGGCGAAAGACCGTGAGGATTTTCAGCAGAGTTTTACATTTCCAAGCGAGGCGGAAATGCGCGCGATGGTGCTTGCCGGTGTTGTCTATGGAGCCAAAGGATTCATTTTCTACAGCTATATGGATGTATTCCGCCGGATTCAGAAATATGCTCCGGGCAGTGAAAAGGCGGAGTGGCCCAAGGTTGTGAGGACCGTGGCGCTTCTGAAACAGTTGGAGCCTTACATCATGAGCCGTCGGAAGATTGAGTTCCTGCCGGTGGAGCAGACGGGAAAAGGCGTGGTCAAGGCGGCAGTTCTGACGGCTGATGACGGCAGGCGTGCGGTCATTGTGATAGCCGCCGATGAGAATGCTTCCGGGAAGGTCGGGCTTCCGGACGGTATATCCGGTTCCAGGACATTCCGTTTTGCGCCGGGGGCGATTGACGCCGTGGTTTTGTTTGAAAAAGAATAAGGAGGAAACGGTTTCAATGAATTATTCAAATGCCAGGATAAAAATACAGAAAGGACAGGATGATGAAAATGTTTCGTGAAAGAGAATGCCGCCGGATAACACGGGATTTCACCTTGGTGGAATTGCTGGTTGTGATTGCGATCATCGCCATTCTTGCCGGAATGCTGCTGCCGGCGTTGAACAGGGCAAAAGAGACCGCATACCAGATCAAATGCGTCGGCAACCAGAAGCAAATCTCGCTTGCGGCAGTTTCTTACATGGATGATTACAATGGATTTTTGCGCAGTGCGGGGACATCCGGCGTTTCCGTCAACCATGTGACTGAACCTGCCAACGGGAAGATGGGGTGGAATGCCGCTTTGGTATATAATAAATATCTGCCTTATTCGCTTCCTCTGTTCCGCTGCCCCGTGAATTCGCGTTTCAATCGAGAGAATAACGCTGATGCAAGCCTCTGGTATTCCTACGGTGCTTTTTATGCCGGTGACGGATATCTGAAATTGAAAGGAAGCGAATTTATGAAGGCAGGAGCCTCGAAAGTAATTCTCGTCGCCTGTTCATGGGTAATGGACGGCAATCACGGCTATCCCATTTTCAGGCTCAATAATTCCAATACCGCCAGCACTTCTGCGGGGCGTGTCCATCTTGCCCACAATAAAAAGGCAAATATCGCTTTTGCTGACGGTCATGCTGAAAGCGTCGCATATCAGGGGCTGGGAAAACTTTTTATGCCGATTCCATGGAACGGCTCTCTGGTGAAGCTCAACCGGGTGATCGCCGGAACCGGGGCGAATGCCGTTGAACTGGTTGTCAATTGAATGACCGCCGTATGAGATAATACTGAATGAAAGAAGGTTTTTTATGTCGTTGAAGTTCTTTTATAGTGTTTTTTTTCTGTCTTTCAGCCTTGTTTCCGCCGGCGGAGAGATCGAGGAGATCAAGAATTACCCGTTTGACCCGGGAGCCGGAAAGCTGATCCTGTCCCGTGCTTTTGAATCCCGCAGTGAACTTCCCCTTGCAATGCCTCCGGGATACTCGTTTGTTCCGGGAGCCGGACGCAACGGAACGGGAGCCTTGCTTTATGAACGGACTGATCCGAAGCAATATACTGCTTTGGAATTTAAAATTCCGGAGCTTTCTGCCGGTCAAACTTATGAAGCAGTGGTATATGTCCGAGGAGAAAAGGTTCAGAGCAATGCCGGGCAGAAACTGATCGGCGGGATCTGCGCCGAGTATTTCAGAGACGGGAAATGGGATTCCGGATATTATCACAAGATGCAGCAGATTGATTCTTCATGGCGGAAACTGGTCCTTCCCGTTACGGTAAAACCGGGACGGAATATTGTCGTGAAGCTTTATCTGCGCAGGACGTTTACCGGAAAAATCTGGTTTGACGATCTGGTTTTCCAGACTGCCGGCTCCGCCAATTCCATTGTTCTGAATGAGCCCCGCATGTCTGCATTTACCGGAGACACGGCGGATATTGAATTGAGTACGGCTCCCTCTATGGCGGAAACTGCGAAACTGCTCGTGACCGTTGAAAATGCCGGAAAGAAACGTGATTTCCTGCTGACGGGAAAGAATCGTGTTTACCGTGGCAGTGTCGGGAAGCTGGAGCCCGGACCCGTCAACGTGACGGCGATTGCCGCCGATACCGGGAAAAGGAAGATTCTGTGGAAAGAGAGTTTCCGGATGAACAAGCTCGCCGACGGCAGGGCTCCGGACAATGCCTGCATCATTGACAGGCATCACCGTACGGTTTCCGGCGGCAGATTGTTCATGCCGGTAGGCATTTACGGCTTTGCCGGGGAGGAGGATCTCAAGACGATCTCAGAGGCCGGTTTCAACACCCTGATTGTTTACAACTCCATCGGGCTTGCAGGAGCGGAGAAGACAGGGGACCGCATTGCCGATATCCGCGCCGGCCTGGATCGTTTTACTGCACACGGACTGAAATGTATCTTTTTACTCAAAGACCAGTATTCCCATAAAAAAGCGGCATTGAAGCATTTCGGTTCTCTCAACGATCCGACGGCTGTTGCTGTCGAAATCGTTAAAGGGATCAAGGATCATCCTGCTCTGCTGTGCTGGTATGTCAATGATGAGGAGCAGCGTGCGAAAGTGCCGGTTGTCAAACACTTGCGCGAGGCTGTCAATGCCGCCGATCCCTGGCATCCGACATGGTCGCTGACCTATCGCAACGGCGACTTTCCTTATTATGGCATTTCCGGTGACATCATGGGGGTGGATCAGTATATGATAGACAGGAAAAAGGAACAGTCTCTTGGCGCGGTCATTGACGGTATGGAGTGTGCCAACACTACCCGCCAGCCCGTCTGGATTGTGCCGCAGTCATTCTGCTGGGGTGTCTATCAGACAAAAGATCCTGCTGTTTTTGCGCAGAGCCGCTTTCCGACAGCCGGGGAGATTCGTGCCAATACTTTGATCGGCGCCGTCTACGGAGCCAAAGGGTTTGTATTTTACAGTTACTTCGATATGAAGAACCGTGCTGAAAAACTGATGCCCGGCGCCTTTGCACGCGAGTGGCCCAAGGTTGTGAGGACCGTGGCGCTTCTGAAACAGTTGGAGCCTTACATCATGAGCCGTCGGAAGATTGAGTTCCTGCCGGTGGAACAGACGGGAAAAGGCGTGGTCAAGGCGGCAGTTCTGACGGCTGATGACGGCAGGCGTGCGGTCATTGTGATAGCCGCCGATGAGAATGCTTCCGGGAAGGTCGGGCTTCCGGACGGTATATCCGGTTCCAGGACATTCCGTTTTGCGCCGGGGGCGATTGACGCCGTGGTTTTGTTTGAAAAAGAATGAGGAAGGACAGGAACATGAAAAAGATAAAGATCGGAATCGTCGGACTGGGGTCCATGGGAACTGCGCACCGTCTGGCAATTGAGGCTCTCGATGATTTCGAGCTCGCCGCGATATGTGACATTGAGGAATCGAAGTGGAAGGATTTCAAGGACAGAATCCCATGCTTCACGGATTATCCGGCCATGCTTGCGGAAGCGGCGCTGGATGCGGTAACGGTTGCGACGCCGCATTGGTTTCACCCCGAAATCGGTGCGGCGGCGCTGGATGCGGGGAAACATGTCCTGATCGAAAAACCGATTGGGGTTCATGTGAGCCATGCGCGGAAACTGCTGGATGCGATTGCGCGCCATCCGGAACTGAAAGCCGCCGCAATGTTCAACCAGCGCAGAATCGAAGCGCATCGCCGCCTCAAATCGCTGATCGACGGCGGGGAACTTGGAAAGATTCTGCGCATCAACTGGATCATCACCGACTGGTTCCGCACACAGCGTTATTACGACTCCGGCGACTGGCGCGCAAGCTGGCGCGGGGAGGGGGGCGGCGTACTGATCAACCAGTGCCCGCACCAGCTCGACCTGATGCAATGGTTCTTCGGCATGCCGGAGCGGGTCACTGCATTCATGAGTTTCGGCAAATATCACCGGATCGAAGTGGAGGATGAGGTTACGGCATATCTGGAATATCCGGACGGGGCGACCGGCGTGTTCGTCACTTCGACCGGCGAGGCTCCGGGAACGAACCGTCTGGAGATTGCGGCGGAACGCGGGCGCGTCATTCTGGAAAACGGGCGTCTTGAGTTTCTGCGGAACGAGGTTCCTGTTTCCGAGTTCTGCAGAAACTCAACGGAACGTTTTGCCATGCCGCCGCGCTGGAACTGCATGATTCCCGGTGACAGCTCGAACCCGCATATGCACCGGGATATCATCGAGAATTTCGGAAAGGCAATTCTGTATGGGGAGCCGCTGACCGCATGTGCTTCGGAAGGAATCCGCGGCTTGGCTCTCGGCAATGCGATGCTGCTTTCCGCTCTTGAAAAAAGAGGGGTGTCACTGCCGCTGGATGAGGAGTGCCTTGCGGGACATTTCGACCGTCTGACTGCCAATTCCCGTTACAGGAAGCAGGTAATCCTGCCTTCAGACAATGATTTTGTACGTTCGTTCAGTAAATAAGGACCGGTTCAGCGGGGATGGATGATCAGCTCGCCCTTGATCTGTTCCCTGAACGGTTCCGTGTTGTTCCGTCTGCGTTCCGCCAGCCAGCGCACGGCTTCGTGCGACATGAAGTCGAGCTGCTGGCGGACGAGGCAGACGCCGGGATAATTCAGGAGCGACGGGACATAATCGAAGCACATCAGGAGATAATCCCTGCCGGGCATTTTTCCGTAAGTCAATCCGCAGGTGACAAGCGGCAGCGCAAGATCGAAGTGCAGGACTGCGATTGCCCTGGCATTGATACTGCCGGCAAAGAGGATGCGCCCCGTCTCTGCGATTTCGCGCGCAGGGTCCAGAAATTCGCGGCAGTGAATCGCATTGGTTCCGAATCTGCCGCCGAGTTGCGCCGCACATTCAAAAAATGCGATGGTCCGGTCATAAAGATAAGGGCGGTCCGGAGTCGGCTGATAGCTGATCATGGCAAGATCGCGCCCGCCTTCGATCAGAAGCCATGTCAGCGCATCATGCATTGTCGCCGTCTGGTCGGTGGAAATCGAGTCGTAATTCAAATAATTCCGGTTGATCAGAAGCTGGGGGATGCCCGCCTGCTCAAGAACCCGCATTCCATGCAGGGAATACATGGAGGGACAATACCAGATCACGGCGGAACCGGGGGCGGTCAATTCGGAGAAATGCAGCGGGATGTCTTCCTCATAAATGCTTTCCATCGGCACCGGACACTCTGCCGTGCGGAAGAAACGCTCTTTCATGCAATAGCCGATGTTGTGTTCATCATAGCCGGAGATGAAGAGTTTGCGGATTCCGCTGTCGGAGGGTGGCATGACAAAAGTCCCGCTTCCGCGTTTTCCTCCGAGCCTCCCTTCGGCGGTCAGCATGGAAATCGTGCGGTCAACGGTACTGCGCGAGAAGCCGTATTTGCGTACAAGCTGGTTTCTGGAAGGAATTTTTGCATTTACGGGCAGAGTCCCGTTTTTGATTTCCGCCATGATTTTACAGCGCAGCGCTTCGACTTTTCCCTGCATGTGTTTTCTCCTGCTTGATATGTAATATAGCATTGATTCTGCGGGATTTCCTGCCGGATTGCCTTTCGGAATCCGGTAAAATAAAAAAAAATGCTTTTTTTTTGAATTTTTACTTGACATTTTGCAAAAATTTCATATAATTCGCTCTATAACGGGACTCACACGACAAAATGAAGGAGAATGTGAACCATGGTAATAATTTGCCCTTACTGCGACATTGAGATCAATGAAAAGCTCGTGGAAGCCGAGGATGGATGCTGTCCGGAGTGTGGAACCCTGATCACTGCCGGTTCCGTTGTCGATGATGAAGACTCGGACGATATTTATGATGATGAATTCGGTGATGATGATCTGGGGGATGAGTTCGGCGATGACGAGTTTGACGATCTCGACTTTGATGATGAAGAATTTGATGAGAACGACAAAAAATACAAATGACCGTCTTGCGGATTGTGAATTTTTGAAAACCGGAAAGCATAGCTGTTCCGGTTTTTTTTTATCATGATCATAAACTGTAATGTATCGTTTTTTGAGATAAGCCGGTTTGCCGTTTTCCTTTCCTGAAAAGTTTGTGCAGGTGTTTTGCATCTGTTTTGAGCCGGCGAAATATGCAGGGCGTTACCGACTCACCTGTGCCATGACGCCGTCCCTGAAATTGCCATTGGGTATTGGCGCTGCATGGAAAAATTGAATATTTCTTTCTTTTGCCTATTGACAAAAAAACGATTCTGATTATAATTAATGATAGAACAATATGGGACAACTTTGTTCCTGCAACCAGTAGATGAGGTGATTGCGATGATCAAGATCGGTGTCGTCGGATTCGGCTTGAGAGCAGGCGGGATCTATAAGATATTGAAGGAAGTGGACCCTGAATTCTGTCTCGGCGGAATTGTCGACCCGGATGAAAGAAGGGTTCGGCAGGAACTTCCGGAGAGTGAACGCAATGTGGATTTTTACAGCGATATCGCCGGACTTGCCGGACGGGGAAAAGTGGATGCGTTGCTGATCGGCACCCGGTGCAATCTGCATACGGAGCTGGCTGTGGAGGCGTTGAAATACGATATTCCGGTATGGCTTGAGAAACCGGTTGCGATCTCCATGGAGCAGGCGCTTATGCTGGAGAAGGCGTGCCGGGAAAAGCAGGATCGCATTCTTGTCAGTTTTCCCCTGCGGGCGACTCCGCTTTATGAGCGTGCCAAAGAAATTCTGGACAGCGGCCGTCTGGGGAAAGTCGTGCATTTCAACGCTGTCAATTATGTTTCTTACGGAGGCGTTTATTTCGAGACCGCTTACCGGAATTTTGAGGTGACGCAGGGGCTTTTCCTGCAAAAAGCGACTCATGACTTCGACTACCTGTGCCGGATTCTGAATTCTCCGATCCGCAGGATTGCCGCATTGTGGTCGCGCGGGCAGATTTTCGGCGGCGACAAGCCGGAAGGTCTCCGGTGCGGAGAATGCGGGGAAGTGGAAACCTGCATGGAAAGCCCTCTGAACCGTATGCGCGGGGATTCCGGCGGAGACCTCAAAAGTCATCTCTGTCCGTTCAGTTCGCGCCTCGGAACGCCGGAAAGCGGGATGAATGAAGACGCCTCAAGCGCATTGATTGAACTTGAAAACGGAATTCATGGAGTGTATTCTCAGGTGTTTTTCACCCGTCGTGCCGCATGGCGAGGCGCGACTTTCAGCGGATACAGGGGAACACTCTCCTTTGACTGGCCGAGTGCGGAAATCCATCTGACGGAACATTTTGCGCCGTTTGCCACAGTGATGAATGCGCCGAAGAAGAATTCCCATTTCGGCGGCGATTACGAGCTCGGACGCAACTTCCGGGACATGATCCTGAAGGGACGGGCTCCCCTGGCTGGGATTGCGGACGGACTGAACAGTGTCTATGCCTGTCTTGCCGCAAAAGAGTCTGCCGAAACGGGAGAGTTCGTCAATGTCAGGCATTTCGGAGACGCTTTCCCGGCAGATATGAAATCATAAGGTTTTGAAACCTTGCGGGTGCCGTTTGAAAAACTCCATGTGTGGATTAAAGTAAGGCGGAAACCGGAGGAAATGGAAAGATGACAACGCATATCATTAAAAAAGATGCACTTTATGAACGCTTGAAGCAGGACATTCTGCTGGGGCATTACAAAGAGGGGGAACGTTTGCCCAGCGAACCTCACCTTGCGTCTGCGCTCAAGGCGGGACGTGTCACCGTGCGGTCGGCTCTGGAGCGTCTGGAGAAAGAGAGACTGGTATTGCGTTATCAGGGAAAAGGCACTTTCGTGGCGAACCGTTCCGGGAAAGAGAATTATGCGGGGCATTATCTGCTGATTTATTTCGATTCTTCCGATTTGTCGAGTTCCACGCTTCATATCATGCCGGGAATCGAGCAGTATTGCGCCAGGCTGAACATACGCCTGACGAAAATGCCGCTTTCCGTCATCCGGTTCGCCGGTTATGAGCGTTCTCTTGAAATTCTGGGGCAGGATCATTACAGCGGAGTCATCCTCCTTGCGCATTGTTTTACAGGGAAAGAGGTGGAGCTTGAAATACTCAAGGCGTTGAAACTGCCGGTGGTGCTTCCCCATGCGGTGAAGGAGGATGCGGAAGCAACAGGATTTGCGACGCTTTACTATCAGGTGCATGAGGCGGCGGAGGAGGCGGTGCGTTATCAGGTCGCGCTCGGGTTGAAGCGTTTTGCGACGTTTAATTTCATTGACCTTATCCGGACTTCCGCTCCGGTTTTCAACTGGTCTCCGGAAGATTACCTGCTCATGTTGAAGCGGAACGGCGCGGATGCTTCGCCGGAGCTGATTTATGAGATGGAGCAGTCGGATCTTGAGTCTGTGGAGCGGGCAGTTCTGACGCTCCGGGAACGGAAACCGGAAGTCCGCTCCATATTCTGCTGTTCGGATTTCTGCGCCCTGCGGGTCTATCAGGCGTGCGCGAAACACGGGATCAGAATCCCGGAGGATTTGACTGTGATGGGGTTCTGCGGTTATCCGGGCGGACGCCTGCTTGCCCCGTCTCTCTCGACAGTGGATTTACAGTATGAGAATATCGGGCACATGGCGGTCGATGTCCTGCGGCATTCCGATGAATGGTTCGGCAGGGAGGCGCCCTGTCTGCCGACGCCGCATCAACTGATTCCCGGCGGAAGTACGGACATCGGAAAAAAGAAAACGGTGAAACAACAGAGAAAACAGGAAGAAAGGAAAAGGAAATGAAGCGATATCTGAGAACGGGATCTGCCGGCTGTATGGAAATTTTTACCCTGATAGAGCTGCTGATCGTAATTGCGATCATCGCGATATTGGCGGCGATGCTTCTGCCGGCACTGGGCAAGGCAAGGGAGAAGGCGTATTCCACGCAATGTCTTTCCAATCTGAAACTGCTGGGGCTTGCAATGAATCAGTATGCGGATGATTATAAGGGGTATTTCCCGCATTATCAGTTCGTGAATCCGCTTTCCCCTTATGCAGGTGTCAGAACTGAATTGCAGGGCAATGGACTGCCGAAGCTGGCATGGCCGTATAACCAGCCTGGCATCTTTCATTGTCCGAAAGACAGAGAGTCGGTTGATTACTACAACCGCAATGTTGCCATGCCCGGATATATGGGAGCCACGCAGATTATGGCTCAAAGTTATGCAGTCAATTACTATACCCGCAGCGACAGGTCCGACGACGGCAATATTGCCGTTGCTGTAAGGCAGGTGAAACAGCCGTCCCGGACATTCTATCTGACCGATGGTTATGGAAGCGTGACGAAAGGGGCTTTCCCGTTCGACCCCGGGAAGACGCCGCCGTCTTCTGTGATGGAAAACGCCTGTCGCCCCCGGCATATGAACAATGCCGATCTTGTGTTTGTCGCCGGAAATGCGGAGAGCGGCAGTATTCTTCAGCTTCGCATGATGAAGGACAAAGATTTATTTTTCACTGATTGAGTCTGTTTCCGAAATAACCAACATGAAAGGATCATGCAATGAAACACACACTCTTTATTCTCGGAGCTCTTTTCGCAGGAACTTTCCTCTTTGCGGAAGAACTTGACGTCAACGGAAATTTCATGAAAACCAGTCCGCAGGATGCGAAGCAGGCTGCCGGATGGACGAAGTCATGGAGCAATATGAAAGACATCGGCAATGTAACGCTTGAAAAGGGATCGGCAGACGGCAGGAATGCGGTTCGCATCAGGACAACCAGACTTCTGACTCCTTATACGAGTCTTGTCGAAATCCCCGTGACGGCGGGCAAAGAGATCACGATTTCCTTCGACGCGAAAGGGAAAGGGAGAATCAGCGACTGTTTCTATGTGCACGGTGTTGCTCCGAAGAAGGAGTACTACGGGCGTTTCCACAACAAAAATGTGGCTGTCACGCCGGAATTCAAACGCTACACGTTCACTTTCAAGACTCCCCCGGCGGAATATATGGACGGCAAGACCAAAAAAGGAATTCCCGGTTTCGTGCGTCCCGGAGTCTGCGCTTTTGCCGATTCCGATATCGTGATTGAGAATGTGAAAGTCGATGTGAAGTGAATTGAAGCATCAAGCAAGGATGTTCAGATGAAAAAAAGATTGCTTATACTGGCTTTGTGTCTCGGAACCGGAGGAATTTCAGCTGCAAATCCTCTGGCGGCGATCAACGACGATCCGCCGCCGCGCATGGAGAAAATCGGCAGAGAGAGAACAATTCCGCTTGTCCGGGACGGGAAAACGGAGATGGAGATCGTGATTCCGGCGGATGCGTTCCCGATTGTCCGCTTTGCCGCAGAGGAAATTCAAAAGACATTGCAGAAAGCGTCCGGAGCCGAGATCCCGGTCCTGAACGCTCCTTCCGGCAGCGGCAGGACAGTGCTTTTCCTGGGAGATCAGGAGGCGGTACGCGGGGCTGGGATTAAGTTTGACAGTATTCCGCGTGATGGTTTTATCCTGAAAACAGCGGGAAGGCAGATTTACCTTGCCGGCAGGGATGATCCGAAACTGCGTCCCGATGCGCGCGGCTGGGGCGTCATCCGCGAACGCGGCACCCTGCACGGCGCTTACAGTTTTCTGGAACGTTTCGCCGGAGTCCGCTATTATTTCCCCGGCGAGATCGGGACGGTGATCCCGGAAAACAAGAATATCGCCATGCCGGAAACGGAACTGCTGGACCGTCCGGATTTTCCTCGTCGGCGTGTCGGCTTTTTCGGGAAGAACTGGATTCAGGAGGTGGACCCCGGAATGGCGGGGCTGTATCATTTCCGGCTGCGGACGGAGAGTTTCTATGTGCCATGCTGTCATGGCTTGGAACGCATGAAATATCAGCTCCGTTTCACGAAGACGCATCCGGAGTATATTGCGATGGATGCGAACGGGAAACGTTATCTTGATCCCGGTTCCCCGTATTACGGCAACATCTGCTATACCAGCGAAGGAATGCGCAACGAGATTTACAGGGACGCGGAGGCTTTTCTGACCGGTAAGCCCGCTTCTTCGCGCGGACTTGCTTCATGGGACCCTTCCTCTGCCCAGCCGGGCTTTTTCGACCTGATGCCGAAAGACCATTTCAAGGACTGTATGTGCCCGGAGTGTCAGAAATTCTATGCCGCCCATCCGAAGAAATCGGATCTTGTGTGGGATCTTCTGAACGACATTGCCGGGCGCCTGAAAAAGAACGGGATTCCCGGCATGGTGACGATGCTCGCCTACGGGCATTATACCGATGTGCCGGAGGTTGAGTTGCAGGATAATGTTCTGATGCAGGTCGCGGTAAACGGTCCGTGGGCGGAGACGAATCCCGCACTTCAGCGGAAACATGACCGGCGCATTCTCGACTGGAAAAAGAAAATGAACCGCAAACCGTGGCTCTGGACTTACATCGGAAAATACGGAGCGCTGGAGCTGCCGGGAGTTCCGCCGCTGACTCCGCGTGCCGTCGGAAGCTACTTCAAGCGTCAGGCGGGCAATATCTGCGGCGGTTTTGTGGAATCCGAATCGGATTTCGAGCTGACGCAGTATCTGAATCTCTATGTTTTTTCCAGAGTGGCATGGGACAACCGGACGGATGTCGATGCGCTCCTGAAGGAGCATCACCGTCTGATGTTCGGCAAGGGCGCCGCTCCCATGGGCAGGTTCTTCGACCGTATCGAAGAACTCTGGATGAACCGGATTGCCGGGCGGATTGTCGAGACGCCGGTCGGTCCTCAGGCAGTGCCTCCCAGCGATTACGAATTGTGGGAAAAAATCTATTCCCCCGCCGAACTGAAAAAATTTGATGCCCTTTTTGATGAGGCGGCGTCTCTGGCGAAGGGAGACCCCGGAGCGGAAAAGAGAATTGCCTATTTCCGGAAATACATTCTGAATACGATCAGGGAGGCGTCCGAACAATATTTCAGAAATGCGGCGGATGTCGGTAAGCTGGCGTATGACGGAAAAAGTCTGGAAAACGGCGAGACGATTGCAATTGACGGCAGGCTTGACGACCCTGCATGGAAAAAGGCGCCGGAGGAGTGGCTGGTGCCGTTCAAGGGTGATGTTCCGGAGGCGGGGACCCGTTTCCGGCTGATGAAAGATGCACGTTATCTGTACGGCTCCGTCTTTTGTGAAGAACCGGAGCCGGAACAGATGATGTTGAACTGCAAAGCGCGTGATGACAAAATGCTCTGGCAGGATTCGGGTATTGAATTCTTCCTCTCGCCGGACGGAGACCGCCGGAACTACATTCATTTCATCATCAATGCCGACGGTGTGATCTATGATGCAAAATGTGAACGCATGGGAGGCGAAAGCCGCGCGGACATTGCATGGAATTCTTCCGTCGAGGTAAAAGCCGGACGCGGAAAAGATGCATGGACTCTTGAGTTCCGCATCCCCCTGAAAGATCTGGCGGGATTCAATCCTGAAAAAGCGGTCTTCAATATGGCGCGCAACCGGAATCTCAAGTCTCCGTGCGGCGTGAAGCTCTATACATGGAGTCCTTATATCAAAGGTTTTCATGATTCCCTGAATTACGGCAGACTGCGTTTCGATGTCCCTGCGGAGGAGAAGCTGATTGAGAACGGAGATTTCACCATTCCCTTTTCCGGTCGTTATTTCGGCGGCTGGTGGGCGGATCAGAATGAGGTCAATCAGGGATTCATAGCGTATGACGGGAAGATATTCCGCAAAGGCGGGCAGAGCCTGCGCATCAGAAACGACGGAAAGAAACGGCGGCTTGTGACGCAATGGCTCCCGAAGCTTAAATCAAACACGACTTACCAGTTGACTTATGACTTGAAGATGGAGGATGTGAAATCCTCGGGAAATGACGGCGGAGTTGTAATCAATTTCGGCGCCCCTGCAAATGTCTTCTACCCGAAGAACCGTTATTTCGGGACGATGCCGTGGACTTCTCAGGGAATGACTTTCAAAACCGGTGTTTTCACAAAGGAACATCCTGCGTTCATCCGTCTTCAGTTCTTCCCCGGAACGGGAACCGTATGGTTCGACAATCTGCAACTGAAAGAAATTAAAGAACAGCCATGAATAAAAAACGAACCTGATTTCCGGTTGTGACGGAAATCAGGTTTCTCAGCCGCTTCCCGGCAGTTTCGGCTGTCCGGGATGATGGATCACACTTTTACCGGGTGTCTTTCCTGTCCCGGATGCGGTTCCTGACCAGTTCGGCCATGCATAGGATCATAATCATCAGGAATCCGATGTTCAGGATTGCGAAAAGATGCCCGATGAAAGGCATATTCAGCGTGGAACTGTCTATTTCCGTGAACCGGAAGAAAAGAAACATGGTGCAGAGCCCGATCAGGAACAGGCTGCCATAGAATAAAAGTTCGACGATGCTTCCTGCGGGTCCCGTCGCGGTTTCCACTGTTATATTGTTGTTCCGTTTTCTGTTTTCGGGATATTTCATAATGCCCCTCCTTTACGTTTTCTTCCATCTGCCGGATACCGGCTGCACGGATCATCAGCTGTCGGCATCCGGCAGGAAAAGATGGAACCTGTTCTGCCTTAGACATGTGGATACGGCAATTTGTTCCGGGGAGCGTGAAATCTGAGGCGGGATAGCTCATTTTCCCGTTGGCGGGAATTCCTGAAGGCTTTTGCGGAGTGCCGCCAGTGTGACCGGTTTCAGGAGAATTCCGGAGAATGTTTCCGGCAGATTGCCGAGAGCCTGAGAGTCCGCAGTGATGGCGAAAACCGGAATTCCTGCGGTATCAGGGGACTTTGCCAGATGTTCCGCCAGCTCTGTGCCGTTCATCTCCGGCATCCAGAGATCGGTCAGGATCATTTCCGGTTTCCGGATTTTGAGCTGCTCCAGCGCTTCTTTTGCGGAACCTGCCGGAATGCTTTCTATTCCCAGTTGTTTCAGCATTGCCGCCAGAATCTTCAGATTGACGGGAACATCGTCCACGATCATGACCCGTTCCGGCAGACGGGACGGGGAAAGGGGGGCAGCCGCCTGATCTTCTCCTGAAACCGCCGGAACGGGATTGCTGTATTCCACTGCGGGAAGATGAATGGAGAATGCCGTCCCCTTGCCGGATTCGCTTTCCACTTCGATTCTGCCGCCCATGCGTTCCGTGAGACGCCGGGAGATGACGAGTCCCAGCCCCGTGCCTTCCGCATCTCTGACATGGTGCTGCTTGAAGGGAACGAAAAGTTCGTTAATTTCCTCCTGAGACATGCCCGGCCCCGTATCGCGTATCGCCACTGTGAAATCGCCGTGTTTTTCCGATTCCGCATGGAAGCCGGCGGTGAATGTGATTCCGCCGGTTTCCGTGAACTTGAAAGCATTGCCCAGAATATTCACCAGCACCTGTCTCAGGCGTTTTCTGTCGAACTTGAGCTGCCGTGGCAGAGTTTCCGAAAAATCGAGTCTGAACTTCAGATTTTTGCTTTTCGCCAGAGAAAGGAATATTTTGGCGATGTTGTTCAGAAACTCCTTCACGTTCAGGAATTCAGGAGCGAGATCCATCTTGTCGGCTTCAAGTTTGGAAAGATCCAGCACGTCGTTGATGAGCTCCAGCAGTGTGCTTCCCGCCTCCTGAATCGCATCCAGAGCCTCTTTCTGCTCGGTTTCGCTCATATGGCTGCCCTTCAACAGTTCACTGAATCCTATGACCGCATTCAACGGGGTGCGCAGTTCATGACTCATCGTTGCAAGGAAATAGCTCTTGGCACGGTCCGCCGCCTGCGCGGCTCTCATGGCGATTTCAAGCTGACGTTTGCTCTCATTGATCTCCGTGAGGTCGATCGCGCTTTCCAGTACATGCGTAATGGCGCCTTCTCTGTTGCGGATCGGCGTTGCGGTAACGAGGCAGTCGTGGCCGTTGGTCTCGATCTCATGGGTATATTGGCTGCCGTTTTCCAACACATGCCGCACCGGGCAGATATCCGGAACGGAATCAAAACCGCAGAGACTTTTGTAACACGGTTTTTGCAGCATTTCCGTCTGTGCGGCATTGCTGAATGCCGCTGCCGCCGGATTACAGCGCAGGAGTTCCCCTTTCCCGTTGAAAAGACAGATCGGAACAGGAAGCGTGTTGAATATGATCCGGTTCTGGCGGTCGAGAGAATCCAGCGCCTCCCGTTGAAGCTGATGTTCTTTGGCGAGAGCGATCAGCCTTGCCGCGGACCGCAGGATACTTTGATCCAACTCCGAAACTTCACGGCGTTCTCTGATGAACCCGATGCCGAGGAGTCCGTAGAGTTTCCGGTCAACCCGGATCGGCGCGCACATCAGGGTTTTGCAGCCCGGCTCCTTCAATACCTCCGCATACTGTGAATTCGGGATGTCGGGAATGATGAGGAGTTCGTCGTTGGCGAAACGCTCATACCATTTGCCGAATTGACAGTAGAAACGGGGATCCCGGATTGTTTTCAGGGACGGCACATTCTCATTGAGCCACTCTCTGCTGAAATGGTAATTCCGTGCCGGGTTTTCAAAGACACCGAAATAGGCGCGGTCGCTGGAAAGCTGCGTGGCTATGATCCGCAGGATTTCATCTATATTTTTTTCAAAATTCTCTTCCTTCACAATCTGGGAAAGCCCGGCATTGATGATGCGCTCGTTTTCCACATAATTATTGAGAGAGCGGATCAGTTCCTTCTGCTTCGCCTCCATTGCAATGGAGGCGGAAATGTCCTGCAGAACACCGATATACAAATCCTGATTCGCCGCGTCGCGCATGACAGCCATCCGGTAAGAACGCCGCTCTCCTGTGGCGTCCGACCGGCAGATGATTTCATCCGCCTCCATATTCTGATTCATCGGGTGCGGTTCATACTGTTTCAGTTTTTCCCGGTCTTCAGGGATGATCCATTCGGGCAGCGGATGCCCCTGTCCGTGATCGGGCGGCAGACCGATGTCTGCATTGCCCCCGATGATCCTGATTTTCATATCTTTGCTGCCGGTGAAATAGGTGATTTTCGCCAGGTATGCGGCACGTTCGAGGAGCAGATTCATATCCCGATATTTCCGTTCCTTTTCTTTCTCTGTCTTTTCCCGGAGATTCATCCTGCGTCTCCGGAGCAGAAGTGCAAGCAGGCTGATTGCCCCGATGATCCATCCTGCCGTTCCGGACAGAAGCCGGAATATGGTTTCTCCGTTTGCGGTCCATTGCGCCGGGGGAGTGATTTCTGCCGCCGCCAGGGAAGAAATTCCAAAGAAAAGGAGAGTGAAAAACGACTGTTTGATTATTTTATACCGGTGCCTGTTCATGGATTCACACTCTTTTCCGGCTGTTCTGGAAAAAAGGTGCGGATCATTTTTTCCAGCGCTTCCAACGTGACGGGCTTCAAGAGGATGTCGGAGAAATATTCGGGCGACTCGACGAGTATCTGCGTATCGGCGGTGATGGCGACGACAGGGATTTTTGCCGTCTGCGGGTTTTCCGATATCATCTGCGCCAGTTTTGTTCCGTTGATTCCCGGCATCCAGAGGTCCGTGAGAATCATTTGAAAGCCGGTGTCCTTTTCCAGAATCTGAAGCGCTTCCTCCCCCGATGACGCCTGTACGGATTGTATGTTCATCTTCTTCAGCATTGCGGCAAGAACCCGCAGATTGATGGCGACGTCATCGACCAGCAGAACCCGCATCGCCGGATTTCCCGCAGAACGGTGAGCCTTGGCGGGCTGTCTGCATTCCGTTTTCAGCGGCGAGGAATCCGATGTGACATTTTCAAGGATGACCGTAAACACGCTGCCTTTGCCCGGAGTGCTTTCCAGATGGATGCTGCCTCCCATCTTTTTAATGAGACGCTGCGTAATCGCCAGTCCGAGTCCGGAACCTTCATAGACTTTATTGCCTCTCGTGTTCCCCTCCTGAATAAACGGCTCGAATATCTTCTGCGCATTTTCCGGCGTGATGCCGATTCCGGTGTCCGACACCCGGATTGTCAGTGTTCCCGTGTCTCCTGAAACCGGTTCAAACGCCGCATACAGCGAGATGGTTCCCTGTTCCGTGAACTTGATTGCATTGCCGAGAAGGTTCAGGATGACCTGTCGCAGGCGCAGATTGTCCAGATACAGCATTGTCCTGATTCCGCCGCAGTCCACTTTCAACTCCAGTTTTTTCTCCAGAGCCTTGAGCTTGAACACTGCCGCGGTTTCCATGATCAGGGCAGCAAGATCAATTCTGGCAAGCACCATGTTCAGTTGATCCGCCTCCAGGCGCGAGAGGTCGAGAACATCATTGATCAGGTTCAGCAGGGCTGTTCCGGCAAAGTTGATGGATTTCAGGTAATCCTGCTGTTCCTCCCTGCGGATGCTGCTGTTCTGAAGCAGCTCGCTGAATCCGATCACGGCATTGAGGGGAGTCCGCAGTTCATGGCTGACGGTTGCCAGGAAGAAACTCTTTGCGCGGTCTGCCGCCTGAGCCAGCTCCATGGCTTTCTGCAGTTTTTCCTTCTGATGGACCAGGTCCGTGATGTCGATCATGGAAACCAGAATATATACCGGCTGATTTTCGCGGTTGAAAAGCGGCTGGCTGTTCACGATCATCTTTTTGCCGTGAATATCCATTTCCTGCGTATGCGGGTTGAAATCCTGGAGCGTGAGACAGATCGGGCAGTCTTCCGGCGGCGTGGACACTCCGCAGACTGCTTCGTAGCATTTCATGCCGACGATCTGGTCCATCGGGACGCTGCACTCCCTGGCGGTGCTCGGATTGGCGATGACGATGTGGTAATCGAGGTCAAGGATCATCAGGGGAATGGATATATTGTCAACGATCTGCCTCTGAAGCGAAACGCTGTCGGCAATGCGGTCGAACTGGCGCCGGCGCTCCAGAAGAAGCAGGAACAGGTTCACGATACTGTGAACTGTATGGAGATCACAGTCGGAAAATTTTTTCGTATTTTTTACAAAATCCAGGCCGACGTATCCGTAAAGGGTGCCGTTCACCCAGATGCCGCTGACGAGGAGCGACCGGATATTCTGCTTCTTGAGAAAGACAGCTTCCACTTCCAGACCGGCGGGCGGATTGGAAATATCCGGAATGATGATGTCCTGATGTGCGGAAAGCATGCGCGTCCACGCCGGCAGAGCTGTCATATTGACATTCCGGAGGTTGTTGATCTGAGGCTGGATTCCCTTCCGGACCCATTCATATTCATTGTCGGAGCGTGTCAATGCGGTATTGGTGTAGCGGAACATGTAGGAACGGTCCGCCCCGACGTTTTCACCTATGATTTCCAGCATCTTGCTGATGGCTCTGTCGAAATCTGTTTCCAGAGTGATTTGAGTCAGAGACTGGTTGATGATGCGCTCACTGTTGATGTAGTTGTTGAGAGTCTCAATCGTCTGCTGCTGCGCCAGTTCAAGCTGATGCTGATGTGAAATGTCAAGTCCCATGCCGATCAGCAGGCGGCGTCCGTCGGACTGGGTGATGATATTGCGGATATCCCGGACGATTCGCTCCTGATTGCCGCTGTTGATGAAAACTTCCTGTGTGTCAAGCACACCGCCGGTTTCCAGCAACCTGTGTTCGTCTTTCTGAAATCTTCTGACCGCATCCATATCCGAATCGAAAACTTCGGGATCGGTCCTGCCGATGATCCGGTCGCGCGTTTTACCGCAGAGATCTTCAAACTGGCTGTTGCACATGATGTAGCGGAATTGATTCCCGACATCCTTGACAAAGATGAAGCCGGGCAGATTGTTGATGATGTTTTCAAGGAGATTCAGGTTGTCACGGTAGAGCAGTTCGTTTCTCCGCACGTGCGTGATATCCTGAATGACTCCGAAGAAGTCCCGCTTTCCCGTTTTCTCGTTCAGATTCCGCTCAACACGCATTTCAAAATACCGTTTCTGTTCAGTCGGTCCCGCGGAGTAGATGACATCCAGAATCGGGATTTCGTCATTTTTCAGTTGCTTCCATGCCCGGTTGAATTCCGGCAGATCCTCCGGAGAAATCCATTCCTCGGCGGGGACGGGAGCTCCGTTGCGCAACGGCCAGAAACTGTCCGGAGTTTCCACGGACACATTGGATACTCCGCTGTCGCTCCTGCGGAAGTAAATGAAGTTTGCAATTTTTGAGGCATTGCTGAGAATCACGTTGTTGATTTGAAGCAGGTCTCTTTTCTGATATTCATCGGTCACGTCGCGGAAGACAAGCACGCCGCCGTCGATGTCATGCCCTGCGCCTTTGATCGGGGCAGCACTGTCGGCGATGTGCCTGCGTGTCCCGTCTTTCGCGATCAGGTCGGTGTGGTTTGCCAGTTCAACGATATCACCGCTTGCCAACGCTTTTTTCAGGGGGGAGTCAATGCGCTCCCCGCTCCGGTAACTGACGATATGGAACACTTCATCAAGCTTCTTTCCGACCGCTTCCTGCGGAGTGTAACCGGTAAGATGCGCGGCAACCGGATTCATCAGGGTGATGCGTTCCTCGCTGTCTGTGGCGATTACGCCGTCTCCGATGGATTCGAGGGTCATGCGGAAACGTTCTGCAACCTGCGCCGCCGCCTGATGTGCATTATGGAGTTCCGTAATGTTCCCCGAAATCCACATGACGGCGTTGGTGCGGAATGGGTTTGCATGGGGCAGGGGAATGAAGGTCACATGCCACTGCTGTTCCCCGGACTTGTAATCAAGTTCAAGAGTTTCGCGTGTTTCAAAGACCTTTTTCACTGCGGCGGAAAAGGTGGTTCTGATTGCTTCGGGAAGTCCTGCGATCCTGCCCTGCGGCATCAGAATTTCCGTATCGGCATTGTCCGGAACATGGGCATAAAGGATATTTTCATTTTGGTCAACGACGAAAATCCGCAGGGGCAGGTGGTGGAACATCAGCTGCACCTGCTGCTGGGAACGCTTGCGGTAAAGATAATTGGCGGCATAAAGAATCAGCAGGAATGCCATGGATATCATGATATAGATGACTGCGGCTCGGTATCGGACCAGAAAATCATCCGGCATATTGATGACATCGACTTCCACCGGAATGTTGTTCATGCTGATGTCTGCTTCAATGAGCGACGGATAGCTTAAAACCGGAAAATCCACTCCGGACTGAACCGGAATGGAGGATGCCGCTTCTCCCCGCAGCAGTCGAAATGCCATTTTTCCCGCCTGCCGTCCATGCTTCAAACCGGATACCACGATTCCTCCGGCGGAGCCGTAATCAATATAGCTGAGATATTTACCGAGGATCAACCCCTTGAACCTTTTCTTCAACAGAGGCAGAACCGTATAGGCATTTTCCGGCTGGTCTTCTCTGGAGGAGCTCCATGAATGAAACAGGAGAAGTGAATTTTCCGGCAGTCTTGAAATTTCTTCCAGCATCTCCGGCGTCGTGTATCTGCTTCCCTGAATCAATATGATGTCGGGAAAACGTTCCCCGGAAGCGCCCTGGTATTCCAGCTCCGTTTTTGACAGGCCGTCTTCGGAGGCGTCGGTGATGATGACTATTTTCTGTTTCTTTCCGAGAATGTTCTGCCCGAAATCAATATTTTTGATCAGGTTCATCGGAACTTCCAGTCCCGTCATATTGCTTCCTGCGGGAATTTTCGGAGCCAGTTGCCCCTGATAAGAGCTTGCCAGGACGGGAGTTCCCGTCTGTACTTTCAGGCTTCCGTTCAGAAAGAGGTTTGCCGCAGGGTTGTTATTGGCGATGACCAGATCGTAATGCGTGTGATCCAGCTTGAACTGGAGGGCTTTGATATCCGCCGGTGACGGTTTGATTCCCGGCTGGTATCTGACGCCGAGCTGGTAACTGTCATAATTGATGAACAGTTTTTTTTCGTTCAGTATTTCATGAATACCCTGATTGAGCCGTTCCGTCCAGAGATCGGACGAAGCGTAAGAATCAACGACCAGGACTCTTTTTACGTTATGTGCCTGCTGCTCTGTTGCGGCAATGGCTCCCCCCGCAAAAGAGAAGATCAGTAAAAGTGATATGATTTTTACAAACATTGCATTCCTTGTTCTTGCCATTGCTGAAAACGGGAAACAGTCCCATACTATGGACACCGGAAACATGAAAAGTATCCGGAGAAAAGCTGAAATAATGTTTCTCCGGTTGCGAAAAATTATTTTCTGCTGTCGTAACTGTTTGAAAAATCATAATTTATCCTGTCTTTGCCGGATGTCAAGAAAAAATGAAAAGATAGGAGTGAAAGGCATGGGGCAACAGTATCATGCTGGACTCTCACTCTGTTTTAAGACAGGATTGCGGGACTCTGCTATCCTTCCGCCGGCATGGTCAGGACAGCCTGTCCCTTGAAATCCAGATTGATGTGACGCGCCTTGTTCCTCGTTTCCAGAATATGTTCCAGCACCTGAAGAAGGCGTTTGAGACTGGTTTCAATATTGGTGTCGGGCATGACGACACGGAAGATTTCATCGCTGCCGATCCGGTTCTTGTAATAAATTGCGCAGATTAAAGTATTCGGTCTTGTAATGGCGACGCTGGCGACCCGGATTTCCGGCCACTTGGTCCGGGTCAGCTCGATCAGTTCCACGGCTCCTTTCAGGGCGCCCGCCTTCATCCCCGGCACGAAATTCTGTTCATTGCGCAGGCCGATAATGATCGGCAGGCTGTAGGAAATATCCATGCAGCGCCCTTTCTGCATCAGGATGCAGTCGGCGTCCGTTACGTAATGAGACCGCGGGCTGTTGATCAGAGCGATCGGAATCCGTTCCACGATATCGATTGTAAGCGTATCCGGAAGGATGCGGCTGACCGTAACGCTTTCAATGGCGGGCTCCCTCGTCAGTTTCGCCTTCAAGGCTCCGAGATTCAGGGAAAACAGATTGGTCAGGCCGGGGCGGAGCTGGAGCATTGAGCAGATCTGTTCCTTTTTATTGGTCCAAAATCCGTTTTTGTTTCCGTTGATCCGCACCTCGGCGAGTGTAAAACGCGGATTGCCTTCGAACATGTTCACCGACATCTTCCAGATGAAAAGCACGGACCCCGCAAGCAGCAGGAGAATAATTCCGATTGCGAGCCAGATCCATACGGATTTCTTTTTCATAGATTGAATGTTCGGTGTCTTCATCGGGCCTTCCGGGGATTAGATGTCCAGATGCCTGGACTGTCTGTGATATTCCTGAATGCTGCACACTTCCATGCGCTCCATGACGCGAAGCGCTTTCAGTCCGTCGATTGCCGCCTGAAGTCCCTTGAGGGTCGTGGTGATCGGCACTCCCTTGATGACCGCATGGGCGCGCATATGGATTTCATCAATGCGCGGCGTCACTCCCGTAGACGGCGTATTGATGATCCATTTAAGTTTATGCGAGTTGATGTAATCAATCAGATTCGGGCGTCCTTCCGAAATCTTGAAGATCGGATTGACCGGAATCCCCGCTTCGCAGAGTCTGGTCGCCGTCCCGCATGTCGCATAGATCGTGAATCCGAGATTGACGAGCTCCTGCGCGTACGGAATGATGTGCTCCTTGTCCATCTCTCTGACGCTGAGGAAAATATTTCCCGTGTCCGGGAGCGGATTTCCCGCGGCGATCTGGGTTTTGAGATACGCCATGCCGGGGTAAAGGTCGATGCCCATGACCTCGCCCGTGGATTTCATTTCCGGGCTGAGCACCACGTCGATTCCGGGGAAGCGGACGAACGGGAACACTGCTTCCTTGCAGCAGAAATGCTCCGGCTTGACTTCCTCCATATAGTTCAGGTCTTTGAGCTTCTTTCCGACCATCACGAGCGAGGCGAGTTTTGCCAGCGGAACGCCGATCGACTTGCTGACGAACGGAACCGTTCTCGAAGCGCGCGGATTGACTTCCAGCACATAGACCTCACCCTCACGCACCGCAAACTGCACGTTCATGAGCCCGCAGACATTCAGGGCTTTCGCCAGCGCGTAAGTATCGCGGCGGATTTTCGCAAGGATTTCCTCGCTGAGCGTAACGGTCGGAATCATGCAGGCGGAGTCTCCTGAATGGATTCCGGCAAGTTCGACGTGTTCCATGATCGCGCCGATCACACTGGTTTCCCCGTCGGAAATGCAGTCCACATCAAGTTCCGTTGCATCCTCAAGAAAACGGTCGATCAGCACCGGACGTTCTTCCGAGGCTTCAACGGCGTCCGTCATGTATTTGCGCAGGAACTCCTCGTTGTAGACGATGACCATTGCGCGGCCGCCGAGCACGAACGAAGGACGCACCAGAACGGGATATCCGATTTTCTCTGCGACTTCGACTGCCTGTTCTATATTCGTTGCGATTCCGCCGGGCGCCTGTTTGATGTTCAGGTGATCGACCAGCTTGTTGAATTCGTCCCTGTCTTCCGCAGCATCGATGTCCCCGGGCGAAGTCCCGATGATTTTGACGCCGCACGCCTGAAGCTTCAACGCCAGCTTCAGCGGAGTCTGGCCGCCGAACTGCACGATGACGCCGTCGCATTTTTCGCGTTCGTAGATATGCAGGACATCTTCCAGAGTCAGAGGTTCAAAATAAAGTTTGTCGCTGGTGTCGTAGTCCGTGGAAACCGTCTCCGGATTGCTGTTGACCATGATCGTTTCATATCCGGCTTTGCGGAGTGCGAAAGACGCGTGGACACAGCAATAGTCGAACTCGATTCCCTGTCCGATCCGGTTCGGACCTCCGCCGAGGATCATGATTTTCTTCTTGCCGGACTCCCTGACCGGTTCATCGTAAGCTCCGTAGGTGGAATAGTAATAGGGAGTATAGGCTTCAAACTCTCCGGCGCAGGTGTCAACGAGGCTGTAAACCGGCATCAAACCGAGTTTTTTGCGCGCCTTGTAGACTTCGATCTCGTCGCTGTGGAGCAGATACGCGATCTGGCGGTCGGAATAGCCGAACTCCTTGATCTGGCGGAACAGCGGCAGGTCTTTTTTCAGATTCTCCAACGTCTTGACCGAAGCGATTTCATCTTCAAATGATGCGAGCTCATGAATGTGGCGCAGGAACCATTCGTCGATTTTCGTATATTCGTGCACGTCTTCGATGCTCCAGCCGCGCTTGAATGCTTCGCGGATATGGAACAGGCGGGCGAAATTCGGGCGGATCAGTTCCGCGCGGAGCTGTCCGTCGCTCAAACCGGAATATTTATTGTCCTTGCCGTCGACTCCGAGCCCGGCGCGCCCGGTCTCAAGGGAGCGGAGCGCTTTCTGGAGCGACTGTTTGAAGTTTCTGCCGATGGACATGGTTTCTCCGACGGACTTCATCTGTGTGGAGAGGGTACTGTCCGCGGTCGGGAACTTCTCGAAAGCAAAACGCGGGATTTTTGTCACGACGTAGTCGATGGACGGCTCGAAACACGCGGGCGTCTCTTTGGTGATGTCGTTCATGATCTCGTCGAGAGTATAGCCGACGGCGAGCTTCGCGGCGAATTTCGCGATCGGGAAGCCCGTCGCTTTCGAGGCGAGGGCGGAAGAGCGCGAGACACGCGGATTCATTTCAATGATGACCATGCGCCCGTTTCTGGGGTTGAGTCCCCACTGGACATTGGAGCCGCCCGTTTCGACGCCGATTGCGCGCATGACGGCGAGCGAAGCGTCGCGCATCTTCTGGTATTCGCGGTCGGTCAGTGTCTGGGCGGGGGCTACCGTGATGCTGTCGCCGGTATGCACACCCATCGGATCGAGGTTTTCAATGGAACAGATGATGACCGCATTGTCTTTTTTGTCGCGCATGACTTCGAGTTCGAACTCTTTCCAGCCGAGCAGGGATTCTTCGATGAGAACTTCCGAATTCATACTGGCTGTAAGCCCCCGCGTGACGATCTCATGGAAGTCGTCCATATTGTATGCGATGCCGCCGCCGGTTCCGCCGAGGGTGAAACCGGGGCGTATGATCAGCGGGAAACTGCCGATTTCGCCTGCGATTCTGAGCGCTTCCTCCATCGTGTGCGCGGAACCGCTTTTCGGCAGGTCGAGCCCGATATTGCGCATGGTTTCCTTGAACAGTTCACGGTCTTCCGCACGACGGATGACTTCGGCATCGGCGCCGATCATTTCAACGCGGTAACGGTCGAGAATGCCCGAATCGTAAAGTTCGAGAGCCAGATTGAGAGCGGTCTGGCCTCCGAGCGTCGGGAGGATTGCGTCGGGGCGTTCACGGCGGATGATTTCATGCAGGATGTCTTTGGTAAGCGGTTCGATGTAAGTGCGGTCCGCGAAATCGGGGTCTGTCATGATCGTCGCGGGATTGCTGTTGACCAGAATGACTTCGTAACCTTCCTCTTTGAGAGACTTGCAGGCCTGGGTTCCGGAGTAATCGAATTCGCAGGCTTGTCCGATGACGATTGGCCCCGACCCGATCAGCATGATTTTCTTGATGTCGTTTCTTTTTGGCATAATGAACGTTCCAACTTAGAGGATTTTCAGCAGTTTGGCATTTTTGCATCGAATCGGAAAATTCCATGTAAAAATCAGAGAGAAGCCAACTTGCTTTTCAAGAGAAAATAATATACATTCATTCCGCCTTTTTTCCACAGGCGAATCAAAAAATCACGGAATATCCTTATTGCGCGGCTCGGACCGTGGGGGACCAGCCTGCGCTGCTGGAACGCGGCAGATGCATAGCACCTGCACCATACTATTTTCATAAAAGACGGCAAACTTGTTTGCCGTGGTGCAGGTGACTCTCACCTGCCGCAGAGT
>DPDG01000111.1 GCA_003526375.1 Lentisphaeria bacterium | reverse complement strand
TACGAAAACAGCAGAAAAATTGGAACTTTATGAAGAATTATATATCACAACTATATGATATTAAACATATAACAAAAGAGGAGCACGGGCTTATCTAATACTGATGATCGCAATTACGATCAAGAGCTCGATCAGTGTAAAATTTTCCCTACCCTTCCTGTAAGACATGGTAAATCCTCCCTGGTTATGTATTTTCATGACAATTCCCTGCATGACTGGTTCACAATGATTTCGGTTTCCAGCAGAATATTGCTTCCGTCGGACGGTTCATTTTTCTGAATGGTGTTCAAAAGAGTCTCCATCGCGCGGTTCCCCATCTCCCAGAAAGGCTGGGCGACAGTCGTCAGCGGAACAGGCAGATAAGTTCCGATCCGCAACCCGCCATACCCGACTACGGAGAACTCCTCCGGGATGAATTTTTTCCGGAGATATGCGGCATGATACAATTCCGCCGCCAGAAAGTCCGTGGAACAGGCTACCGCCGTCGGACGTGTCTCCGCCGGTTCCTCCAGAAGCGCAAACAACAGTTCAAGATTGGAGTCGAACCCCCAACTGATGCCCTCCAGAATGCGCGGCTTCTCCGGTGAATATTTCGCCATGCCGTCCAGATAACCGTTCCGTCGGAGTTCCACATACCCGAACGGCTGATCCTTCGTTGTGAGATGCGCGATCCGCCTGTGCCCGAGGCCAGCCAGATACTCCACTGCGGACTCCATTCCAGCATGGTCGTCCGAATAAATGCCGAATCCGATTCCCGTCGGGTTCTGCAAGTTGAAAACGCCGCAGGGAATCCCCAGCTTTTTCAACTTTTTCAGCCACGGCTCCAGAATCCGAATGGATGCGTCATGAAGAAGAACGCCCGCAATCTGCTGCTCCAGCAGTTTCCGCAGGGTGGTCTCCATCTCCTCGGGACGCGGCTGAAACAGTTTGACGGAAAAATTCTGTTCGGAGGCGGCGTCCAGAGCTCCGCTGATGATCCTCTGCGTAAATTCCAGATCGGGGTCTCCGCTGACAATCACCGCAACGACATTGTTCCGCCCGGTCACGATTGCACGCGCCAGTTCATTGCGGCAGTAACCGAGTTCCTCCGCCGCTGCCATGATCCGGTCACGTGTCTGCTGCGCAATGCCTACCTCTTTCTCGCGTCCGTTCAGCACCAGCGAAACAACGGAACGGCTGACTCCGCAGGCTTGTGCAATATCGCTCATCGTGACCATTTTACAGTTTCCCTTTTCGATATTTTTCTCAATCTAACTCGTGTTAGATATTTATATTATATGCAGAAATAAGTTTTTGTCAACCCCCTGAAAACATTTTTCCTGAAAAATTTTCCAAAAAAAGCGCGGCTCTCCCCGGGGCGTCCGTCGCATCCAAGATCAAATCCGAAGTCATTGAATGCACAGACTTTCGGGCGGAGCATCCGGCTGTTCACCTCCAGCATTACAAAAAGTTCCCGTTTTTCTTGCTGTTCATCTGTGAAAATCACTTGACAAAGCAATAAAAACTGTTATATTTGAATTCAGCAGCAAAGAAATACTGTCCTTTTTTATTTCCCAGCAACATCCGGTGAAGAAAGTTCCTGATTTCGGCTGTGAAAGATATCACATTAATTTTATGATAACAATATTACTTTTTCACTATTGAATGAGGCTATAAATAAAATGAAAAAAATAACTCCGATTCCGGCGAGAACCATTGAACGCATGGTTCTTTACAAACGGCTTCTCATCGATCTGAAATCCAAGGGGATTCATACCCTGTTTTCGCACCAGCTCGCGGCACTCGCACACAATACATCGACACAGGTCCGGCGCGACCTCATGGAAATCGGGCACAGCGGAAGTCCGCGCAAGGGATATGACATCACCGAGCTCATCAGCAACATCTCCGGCATTCTGGACGGCTCGAAAGAACGCATCATCGCACTGGTCGGTGTCGGCAACCTCGGACGCGCCATCCTTTCGTATTTCACTTACAGCCATCCCGGACTCACCATCGCGGCGGCGTTCGACACGGATGAAAACAAGGTGGACCGCGTGATTTCCGGCTGCCGTTGTTTCCACATGTCGCAGTTCGAATCGAAAATCGCGGAAATGAATATCAATCTCGGAATCATCACCGTTCCCGCAACGCAGGCGCAGTTCGTCGCGGACCGCATGATCGCCGCGAACATCAAGGGAATCCTGAATTTCGCCCCCGTTCCGCTCAAGGTGCCGGAAGGTGTTTTCGTGGACCGGATCGACATCGCAAGCTCGCTGGAGAAACTTGCCTATTTCGCGGATCTTGCCTGAGTGTCTCAACACCGGAAAAATGAGCCATGCAAACAGAAAATAAAATCGAAGAAATCCTGAAAAAGCATCCGAATGCCACGCGTGATACGCTCGTTCCGATTCTGCAGGAAGTGCAGAAGGAATACGGGTGCCTCTCGCGTGATGCGGTCATACGGATCGGCGCTTATCTCAAACTTCCGGCAAGCAGTATTTACGGAGTCGCCACCTTTTACAACCAGTTCCGGTTCCGCCCGACGGGAAAATACCATATTCTGGTCTGCCGCGGGACCACATGCCATGTCAAGGGCGCGTCGCATCTTGTGACAAGGCTTGAGAAAAAGCTCGGCATCCGGGCGGACGGCGTTCCCACGGCAGACGGCATGTTCAGCCTTGAAGCGGCTCCCTGCATCGGCGCGTGCGGACTCGCCCCCGTCATGAGTGTCAACGGCAAACTTTATGCGGGCATTGACTCGGATGAAAAAATGGATGCGGTTCTCGACGAATGCAGAAATCTCAAAACCATAGAAGACGGAGTCCTTGAATGAGCCGCGAACGGAAAATTTTCACTTCCCTGCTGCTGGCACCGCTGACTCACAGCGGAGTCAAGCAGACAGCCATGTCTCCGGAATACGAAGCGCTCACCGCCGGACTGCGCCGTGACAATCCGCAGACCCCCGTCCTGTATCTGGGCATGGCAAGCTGTTCCATCAGCGCCGGCGCGGAAGATACACGCGACGCGGTCCGGGAATGGCTCCGGCGGAACCAGCCTTCCGCTGAACTCGTGGAAGTCGGCTGCATCGGGCTCTGTTCCGAAGAACCGATTCTCGACGTCAGACTTCCCGGCAGGTCGAAGCTCACCTTTTCCAAAGTCTCCGCTCCGCTTGTCCCGGAACTCCTGTCGAATCTGTTCAGTAAAACTCCCGATCCGGCACGGTATCCGGTGCTGGGACAGTCCCGCGAGGCGTCGGCGCTCCCCTGGGACAACGTTCCGTTTCTGGAGGACCATCCGTTTTTCCGCATCCAGACACGCCGCGTTCTCCGGAACTGCGGCATCATCGACCCGACCAGTATCGACGAATATCTGGCACGCGGCGGCTACAAGGCGTTCGCAAAAACACTCCATACGATGATTCCGTCGGAGGTCTGCGAGGAGGTGCGTGACAGCGGGCTGCGGGGACGCGGCGGCGCCGGTTTTTCCACGGGACGCAAGTGGACCGCCGCCCTGAACACGCTCAGCAATCAGAAGTATATGATCTGCAATGCGGACGAGGGCGACCCCGGCGCGTTCATGGCGCGCGCGATGATCGAAGGCGATCCGCACCGTCTGCTGGAGGGACTCGCCATCGCCTCCTATGCGATCGGCGCAAGCAAGGCATACATCTACATCCGCGCCGAATATCCGCTCGCAATCGAACGGCTGAAAAGAGCCGTCGAACAGGCGTCGGCATACGGACTGCTCGGAGAAAACATCCTCGACAGCGGTTTCGATCTCAAGATCATCGTCAAGCAGGGCGCAGGCGCCTTCGTCTGCGGCGAGGAGACCGCGCTCCTGAACAGCATCGAAGGCAAACGCGGCATGCCGCGCCCACGTCCCCCCTACCCTGCGGAAAGCGGACTCTTCGGCAAGCCGTCCGTGGTCAACAACGTGGAAACCCTCGCCAATGTCCCGGACATCATCCGCAAAGGCAGAGAATATTTCGGAGAAGTCGGGACGGAGCGTTCCAGAGGCACCAAAGTCTTCTCCCTTTCCGGCAAGATCGCCCGTTCGGGACTGCTTGAGGTCGCATTCGGGACGGAGCTGAAGGAGCTGATCCTGACCGCCGGCGGAGGCATCCCGAACGGAAAGAAGTTCAAGGCGCTTCAGATCGGGGGTCCCTCCGGTGCGTGCCTGCCTGAGCAATACCTCAGTCTGCCGCTTGACTACGAGTCGCTCCGCGAAGTCGGCGCGATGCTCGGCTCCGGCGGGCTGATTCTGATGGATGAGGACAACTGCATGGTGGATGCCGCAAAATTCTTCATGGATTTCATTCAGCGGGAAAGCTGCGGCAAGTGCATCCCCTGCCGTGAAGGCACACGGCGTATGCTTGAAATACTGATGCAGGTCACGCGTCCGCGCGAAAAAGAAAACGGTTATGACGCACTGAAACGCTTCAAAGGCGTCATGATGCTCCCGCGGCTTGCACATGTGATTCAGGACACCAGTTTGTGCGGTCTCGGCAAATCCGCGCCGAATCCGGTATTGTCGATCCTGCGCTGGTTCCGCGAGGAATTCGATGCGCATGTATATGAAAGACGGTGTCCGGCGGGTGTCTGCAAGGGACTCGTGAAATACCGGATCGAAGAAAAAAAATGCAAAGGCTGCGGTGTATGCGTTCCGAAATGCCCGGTCAACGCAATACGGGGAACTCACCGGGCGCCCCATGCCATAAATCCCCTGCTCTGCAACGGTTGCGGGAACTGCAAGGCCGCATGTAAATTCGGTGCAATCGTCCGGGACAGCGGAACCGGGAGAAACAGCCATGTTTGAAATTACTGCGAACGACAAAAGAATCGAAGCGGAACCGGGTGAAACGATCCTCTCCGCACTGACCCGGGCGGGAATCCATGTCCCGACGCTCTGCCATATGAAAAAGCTGACGCCGACCGGAGCCTGCCGGATCTGCGTTGTGGAGGTCCGGGGAATGCCGGGGCTCGTGCCGTCCTGCTCGACTCCCGTGGAGGCGGGAATGGTGATCTCGACCAACTCGCCGCGCGTGATCGAGGCGCGCAAAGTCATCATCGAACTGCTGCTTGCGGATCATCCGGACGATTGTCTCTACTGTGTCCGGAGCGGAAGCTGCAAACTGCAGAAGTTCGCGCAGGATTACGGAATCCGCGAACGCATCTTCAAACCGAGGCGCCGTGAAAATACGCTGGACGTCACAAGTCCGGCAATCGTCTTCGACCAGTCGAAATGCATCCTCTGCGGAAAATGCGTCAGAACCTGCAATGAAATCCAGAAAGTCTCCGCGATTGAGTTTACCGGACGCGGCAGCAATATGAACGTCGCCCCCGCCTTTCACGACAGCCTGAACATCTCAAGCTGCATCTACTGCGGGCAATGCATTCTCGCGTGCCCGACAGGCGCGCTGCGTGAGAAAAGCTCTTTAAGCGAAGTTACCGCGGCGCTTGCCGATCCGGGAAAAACCGTTGTGATCCAATACGCACCCGCGGTTTCGGTCTCGCTTGCGGAGGAGTTCGGAATGAAGCCGGGAACCGATATTTCCGGCATCATAAACGCCGCATTGCGCCGCCTCGGGTTCCGATGGGTGTTCGATACCGCATATTCCGCGGACCTCATGGTCATGGAGGAGGCGGCGGAACTTGCCTCGCGCCTCAAGGCGGGCATGAATCTGCCGATGTTCACAAGCTGTTCCCCCGGCTGGGTCAAATTCGTGGAGGAGTTCTACCCGGAATTCATCCCGAATCTCTCCAGATGCAAAAGCCCGCAGTCAATGCTCGGCGCGCTGGTCAAAACCTATTTTGCAGAAAAACAGGGGCTTGATCCCCACAGAATATTCAGTGTTTCGGCAATGCCGTGCACCGCTAAAAAATTCGAGGCGGGCAGACCGGAAATCGGACGCGGCGGCATGGCGGATCTTGATGCGGTTCTCACGACACGCGAACTGGCGCGCCTGATCCGGATGAGCGGCATTGATTTCGATCAGCTCGAAGCGGAAGAAGCGGATCTGCCGTTCGGAGAACGCAGCACCGCAGGAAAACTGTTCGGCACGTCCGGCGGAGTCATGGAGGCGGTCCTGCGGACAGCGCACAAGCTGATCACCGGCAAAGAGCTCAAATCGCTGAAAATCGATCAGGTCCGCGGCATGGAGGGATTCAAGGAGACCAAAATCAGGATCGGCAGCCTGGAGCTCGGAATCGCGGTCGCCAACGGCATCGGCAACGTGCGTGCGCTGCTGGAGCAACTGAAAGCCGGACGGCGTGATCTCCATTTCATCGAAGTCATGACCTGTCCCGGCGGCTGTGTCGCAGGAGGGGGGCAACCGATCAACCTCCTGGAAAACGACCGGATCAAGGCGCGTATGAACTCGCTCTATGCCATCGACCAGAGCGAATCGCTCCGCACCGCCCATGAAAACCGCGACGTCCAGCTTCTTTACAAAGAGTATCTGAAGAAACCGAACAGCGAGACCGCCATGCGCCTTCTGCATACGAAATATGAAAAACGCAATGTGCCGGTCTGAGGGGAGAAGTTCTTATGACACATCCGAAACAAAACGCTTCCATCCTGCTGGTTGAAAACGATGCGGTTTTGAGAAATGAAATCCGCCGGCATCTTCAGGAACGGGGATACGATGCAGTCTGCGCCTCATCGCAGGCGGAGGCGGAAGCATGGATCGGGAAACAGCCGTTCGATCTGCTGATCACAGACCTGATTCTGGAATTTTCCGACAGCGGTTTCATTATCTGCCATCATTTCAGAAAAGCATATCCGGCATCCCGCGCAATCCTGCTTTCGGATGTCGCGGCAAAAACCGGGATGCAGTTCGATCTTTCCGGCGAAAACGCACGCGACTGGATTCACGCGGACGCCATCATGGACCAGACGATCCGCATGGAACAACTGGACTGTCTGCTGTCACATCTTTTATCTTAAACCGGAGAAATATCATGGATAAAATCTTCATACGGAATCTGGAACTCCGCACGATCATCGGGCTTTATGAGCAGGAACGCACCGCGAAACAGGCTCTGATCTTCAATCTGGAGCTGCACGGCGACTTTTCCCGTGCGGGCAGAACCGATACCCTTGACCATTCAGTCAATTACCGTGAAGTCGAAGAAAAAGTGATTGCCCTTGTGGAAAGCTCATCCTTCCGGCTCCTGGAAGCTCTGGCGGAGGCAGTCGCGACTCTCTGTCTCTCGTTCGAGGAAGTCTCCTCGGTCAAGGTCATGATCGACAAACCCGCCGCCGCACTGCGCGCAGACTCCATCGCGCTGGAAATCGAACGGCACAGATGAAAATTCCTGAAAAGCACCTTTACCGTTCAAGGAATTTTCATCCGCAAAAAAACTTCGGCATCAGTCAATCCGGATCGTGTCGGTCATGCCGTGTTTGTGCTGTTCCACGATATAATCGTAAGCCTCCTGTGCCGTATCTACCAGTTTGAAGAGCGCCATATCCTCTTCATGAATTGTTCCGTCAATCAGCATCACATTGCGGAACCAGTCAATCATCGGCTGCCAGAAATTACGTCCGACCAGCACCAGAGGAACACGGTTCACTTTGTTTGTCTGCATCAGAGTCAACGCCTCGCTGAACTCATCCAATGTTCCGAAACCGCCGGGATACGCGACAACGGCAACCGCATATTTCATGAAGCAGACCTTGCGGATGAAGAAATAACGGAAATCCAGCTCCACATTCTGGTATTTGTTCGGATGCTGCTCCATCGGAAGCTCAATATTGAGCCCGACCGAAATCCCGCCGTTCTCATATGCGCCTTTGCTCGCCGCCTCCATGATGCCGGGACCGCCGCCGGACAGAATCCCGTATCCCTGCTTCACCAGCATTCCCGCAAGTTTCTCGGCGCTCTGATAATATTCCGTCTCCGGTTTCAAACGCGCCGAACCGAAAATCGGAATCAGGGGCCCTTGTTTGGACATCGTTTCAAAAGACTCCACGAACTCCGCCATGATGCGGAACACGCGCCACGGGTCCTCTTTCGTGAAATCAAGCAGTGCGGTCTTATGGTCGGGGCGCTTCTCCCCGCGTAAAACTTTGCCTTCCATATCATCCTCCTTGTGTCATGAGATTCGATTTTCAGGGACAATATTACCGGAAAAGCGTTTTTTCAAGGCAAACAACTTGCTTTTCCCCGAAAAACTACTATTGTATTGAACTCAGCGAACAGAACAGAGGACTGTGGAATGGACAATAAGAAACCGGAAAGACTTTCAGCTCTTGTCAGAAGATTCAATGGAAAAAGAATTGCCGTCGTCGGCGACCTGATGCTTGACGCCTATACATGGGGCAAGGTCAGCAGGATCTCGCCCGAAGCGCCGGTGCCGGTCGTCCAGATCACAAAGCAGACCTACTGTCTCGGAGGCGCCGCAAACGTCATGCGGAACATCGTCACGCTCGGAGGCGAAGTCTCCGCTTTCGGCGTCGTCGGGCATGACCACAGCGGAGAGAAACTCAAAGAACAGCTTGCGGAATACGGAATCGAGTATTCCGGAATCTTCTCCGATTCCACGCGCCCGACGATCCTGAAACAGCGGGTCATGGCGGGTGCACAGCAGTTGCTCCGTATCGACGATGAACTTCTTGCGCCTGTCTCAGACTCCATCCGCAATGAAATTCTTCAGGTGATAACACCGCTTCTGGAAAGCGGCAGGATCGACGCACTCATTCTTGAAGACTATGCCAAAGGGCTTTTTTCCGAAGCTTTCGCGCAATCCCTGATCGACACTGCCAACAGAAACCATGTCATGGTCACGCTTGACCCGAATCCGAAAAACCCGATGCGCCTCAAGGGACTCACCATCATGAAACCCAACAGGGCGGAGGCTTATGCGCTCGCCTCCTGCAGTCCGGCGCAGATCGCAACCAATGAGGAACGGATGAAGGAACTGGTTCATGTCGCCTCCGTGATCCGCAGGGAATGGCAGGTGAAATACCTGCTGATCTCGCTTGCGGAACAGGGTATGGCGCTTTTCATGGAAAACGACCGCTGTTCCATCATTCCCACCCGTGCCAAAGAGGTGTTCGACGTTTCCGGTGCGGGCGATACGGTCATAGCGGCAAGCACTCTCACGCTTGCAGTGGAGGACGATCCGGTCGCCTCCGCCGAAATCGCCAACTATGCCGCGGGGATTGTCGTAGGCAAGCTCGGAACCGCAACCGTATCCTCCGACGAGCTTCTTGCAGAACTTTCCAACGGCTGACTGTCCCTGTCGCGAAATCCGGCAGGCGGAAGACAGAAAAGAGAAATGATCTTTCCGGATCAGGGAGATTTGCGCCATGTATGTAAAATTCTATTATCGGGATACCTCCGGAGAAGTGAAAGAAGCAGCTTATGACGACTTGGTCCATCTGTTGCTGTATGGAAAAATCACGGTGAAAACCCCATTCCGCCGCGAGAGTGATCCGGAATTCACCGCAATCGGCAGAGATCCTGAATTTGCGCAGATGCTGCCGGAGCTTCATGGTTTCATAAATCAGATGCGTTATCCGTTTTATTCGGAGAACTTCAAAATATTACTTTGCCTGACTTCGGTCATATTGACTTTCCTGTTCCTGCCATCTACAATATTCAGGCTCATTGCAGTATTTTTCTTTATCGCCGTCATTCTGTTTCTCCCCCTCGGCAAGTACAATTCAATGCAGATACTGTCAGGAGAACCACAGTCTTTTCCGCTCCTTCTTCTGCCTTACCTGAACTGTTTCGGCGCACCCTGCCTTTACGGCAGGCAACTGCAAAAAATCGGACTCAAAACCTCATGGACGGACTATCTTCTCCGGGGAAGCTTCATCCTGATCCCCATTCTTTTCTGGATTCCGCCCGCTACTCCCGCCGTCGATACCATGATTCTTGCTGCAGAAGGATTCTTTTTTCTTCTGTCGTTCATTTCCGGAATCAGGATATGGAAAACGGGAAAAGAGCTCATCGAAAAAAGAAAACGGATCAGCGGTCTGCCGCCGCCGGTCCCGCAACCGTTTTTTATGTTCAAACTGAAAAGAAATGAAATGTATCATATTCTGAAAAAGAAATACGGCACACGGGAAAAAGGATTCTGCGCCATGTATAAAGGCATGACTTTTCTTCTTCTGTCACTTCTGATCCTGTTTATCCCATTCTATCTTTTCTCTTTCGCCGAAGCAGCCTGTTATCAGGAAAAATTACAGAATGCGGGGTATGCGGTAACTTATGAAGACGCTTATGCCCATACCTACAGGAAAGCGGATGCCGCGAAGATCGACGTCTCGCGGAAAATCAATGAAGAATGTCTGCCGTCACTGTTCACCGCGAAAGAGATTTCTCCCGGATATATCGCAAAGGCGAAAGACTTTCTGAAATCCAACAGAGACAATCTGGAACTCTTTCAGGAAATGTATGAAGAAACAGGAGTGCGGGAACCGGGAGATGCGAAAAAACTGGACGCGATCATGCAGGAAATACCCGATTACCGGCGTTTTCATTATCTGGAAGACCTGATCGTCATGCAGGCGGTATTCGAGAAACGCCCGCCGCAGGAAACGCTGGCGAAGCTTGACCGGCTTCAGCAGTGGATCACGGAAGACAGTTTTTTCTATATCAGCGGTTCTCTCCTCAGGTTCATGGACTATCGCCTGAAGCAGGCATCCGCCGGAGAATTGAACGAATATCTTGCGTATTGGAACCGACAGGAAAAAGAGCTCCCCCTGAAAATGAAAAGGAAATTCAACCAATCCTGTCAGAGCCTGCTCACATTGACAGAAGACAGCAACACGTTTTTCCCATTCTCAGAATATTTCCGCGCAAAACATCTTCAGGCGAGATATGAAGCCATACAAACGCTTGCAGGCAGGGAATACGCAGATATCAAAGACCACTTGAAAGCCTATCGGGAAAAAATCAGGAGTTTTCCGAACTGGCTGCTTACTGCCGATGAAAATTTTAAAATGGAATCAAGATATTATGCGGATATCCGTACGGTGAAAACGGGAATCGCGTTACAGTCATATTACCGGAAATATGGAAAAGATGCGGAAAAACTCTCCGATCTTGTGCCCGAATTTCTGCCGGAAATTCCGCGCGACCCTTATACGGGGCAGGAGCTGAAATACAGAAAAGGAAAAATGACGCACCGCTTCAGAAGCATCGTCGAAAAAGACAATGCATTCGATACAAAGATAGAAGACGAAAAGATCCAGGGGGTGCGCGTTTACAGCGTCGGCAAAGACCTCGTCGACGACGGCGGGCGCAACTGGAACGGCGGCAGTAAAAAAGAAACCTCCGACATCGCTTTTACGATCGTCAGAGGTCAAATTCCGAAATGAACTTTCTTATTTCCGGTCCGCCGCCTTCGGAGAAAAGATCAAAGAATATTCAATTTCCTCGCGTCCGGTTCCGATAAAATGAGTCTGTTCCGGCTGAGGCTGTACGGGAGAAACCAGAGAATATCCGGCATCTTTCAGGGCGCGCGCCAGCAACACGGTCTGATAGCTGTTGATATTGAAAAATGCTTTCAGCTCGGTACTGCCCGGAGAAACGTTCATCTTCACGGAGGACCACGGAATACTGAGCTTTCCAATCACATTCCGTAAAGTCCGCTCCACATCGGCAAGCTTCTGCTTTCTGTCATAAATCCAGAGCTGACGCACTTTCGGCTCGATCTTCGCCACCTTCTCCACCTGCGCCACAGCAGCATCGGAAAACTTTACAGACGGCGCATTCGTCGCGGCAAGACGGGTATTCGTGATGTCAATGCCGTATTTCGGAGGAGCGGGCCGCCACTCGGCATTGCTTCCGCCGGGTGCGACAACGATCTCTTCCGGCGAAGCTTTTTTGTATCCGGAGGCAACTCCTCCGTCCTTGAACGCAAAATATCCGATCAGCCCGAGGAGCACAAGCATGGCGGCAATCCGTGTGGCCCACGACCAGAAATGGCGATGATCTGCCGCTTTCTTCCGTTCTTCCCGCCCGAGTTTTTCGCGAACCCCCAGGACCAGACGCTCGGAAAGTCGTTCCGGACATTCAAAGTCCAAAGTTTTCCCAACGGCGTCTGCGACAGCTTGAAACGATTTGAGGAGAGCCGAACATATTTTGCAGTGCTTCAGATGTTCGCTTTCCTTTGGAGTCAGTTCATATTCACCGTCGATCAGAGCGCTGAGGTTTTCCGGTGCAATACAAACATTTTCCGCTTTGGCGGACTGATTTTCGTCGGGTATGCTCTTAGCCATTCCCCAGCTCCATGTTATGATTCCTGTTTGTTACCTACGCCGAAGCCGAGCGCCCTTTTCCCGCCGGAGCGGAATCCGAATCCACATGGATCAGGAACTCCCGCAGCAGTTCTCTTCCGCGTGCAATCCTGGACTTCACGGTCCCGATCTTGCACTCCAGAACAGAGGCGATCTGCTCATACGGCATATCTTTTAAATGCCTCAGAATCATCGCCTCCCGCAAACTGTCCGGCAGGCGCCTGATTCCCTTGACCACATTGTCTTCCAACTCCACTTTTTCAAGCAGCGTATCGGGCGAATGAGTTTCATCGGGCAAATCCAGATCGTAATTGCCGCTGTCATCCAGCGGATTGCTCTCCGGGTCGGAAAGGCTGATCTTCATGCCTTCGCCGCGCCTTCTGTTCCAATGAAACTTATTTCGCGCAAGGTTCATCGTAATGCGGTGCATCCAGGTATCGAAACTTGCATCGCCCCGAAAACTGTCCAGTGCATGATAAGCACGCACAAACGCATCCTGAACAACTTCCTCCGCATCATGATGATTGCCCAGCAGACCGTAAGCAAACCGATAGAGTTTCGGACCGTAGGAGGAGACCAGTTCATCGAACCGTTCTCTGTTCCCTTCCTTGAACTCTCTGATCAGTTTTTCCTCATAAGCTTTTACATCATCATTCATAAAATTCACATCTCCTTTGACATTCCCTCTTCCGATAAGTTCCGCCAAATCTGATTTTTTCCCAAAAACAACGAATCATTTTTAGAGATTGTGATTCCCCCCTCCTTTGAAGAATCCATTATTCTCCCGAATAATACTCAATTTATCATAAAAAGGAATTTTTGCAACCCCGCTTCCCCGCCGGATCTCTCCCGTATTTCCGTTTCATCTCATAAAATTATGATGCTTCAGGCATGAGTTTTTCCTGAAAAAATTTTTCATTTTTTTATTTCCCACGGAACAAAACTCCAAAGGGCTGTCAAATCAGCAGTTACAAAAAAACAGGAGCAGGGCAATGCCTTACTCCTGTTTTTTCTTATCGTATGTCAGACTCTGTCCAAGCCTGCCTCAGTGTGTGATTCTGACGCGCTTTCCGGTATTATGGGATTCATAAATGGAAAGAACGATATCCGGAGCATGCGCCGCAGACTCCACGGATACTTTCAGCGGAGAACCTTCGCGGATCGCTTTGATGAAGTTGTCCATCTGCTGGGGATGCCCGTATCCGTAATAGTCCTTCGATTTGATCAGGCTCTCCCCCTCCTCTTTGATCTCCTGGAACCCGGAGCGGATTTTCTCCTCCAGAGCCTTATCCTTGAAATCAATCCGCAGAAACTCGCCGTTACGCACATCCATGGAACCGGCTGTGCCGTTGAAAGACATCGTGGGTTCCCACGCAATCGGGCTCGCGGAAGTCGCGGAAATCGTTCCCAGCGCGCCGTTCTTATAGACAAGAGCCGCGGCTGCGGTATCTTCGCACTCGATCACCCCCTGATGGTTCAGGTTCGCATAACAGGCGGCGACAGACTCCACACCGCCCATCAGCCACGAAATCATATCAATGAAGTGGATGGACTGGTTGATCAGGACCGCTCCGCCCTCCTCCGCCCAGGTTCCGCGCCATGCGTCCGCATTGTAATACTCGTTGGTGCGCAGGCAGAGCACATTCAGATTCGCGGTCAGCATCCTCCCGAAAACACCGTCGGCGATGATCTTGCGGACATAATTGTATCCCAGATCAAAACGGTGCTGGAAAACGCCGCTGAAAACGAGTCCGGGATGTCTGCGCGCCGCTTCAAGCATCGCATCCAGTTTCTCTTTGGAAGACGCCAGCGACTTTTCGCAGATCACATGCTTTCCGGCATTCAAGGCGTCGACGGCAATCTGCGAATGGCTCGCATGGTCCGTACAAATGGAAACGGCATCAACCTCCGGGTCCGCCAGCAGCTCTTTGTAATCCTGCGAGACTTTTCCGATCCCATACTCTTTGGCAAGCTTTTCCGCTTTGGCAGGCACCTTGTCGCAAAGATGAACAACCCTGACCTCCGGAAGCTTGAGATAACTTCCGATATGACACGGAGCGATTACGCCGCATCCGATGATTCCAACCTTGATTTGCTTCACAGCAGACATGGTTCAGCTATCCTTTCAAAAAATTAATTTTCCGATGACAATATTTCGTTAATATGGACGGTCTTTTTCAGAAATCAATGGCATTCTTGATCATTCTATGACAAAAACGATCATGTATATGGAATTTATTTTGAAAATGACCGCTTCACAGGCTATATTTCCAGCTTGTCAACGAATATTTAACCTATGGAGCTTCCAATGAGCGAAAATCAGTGCAGGGGCAAGGCAATCATATTCCTTGCGGACGGAATGGCGGATGAACCTTTAGCGGAACTCGGCGGGAAAACACCGCTCGAAGCCGTCGATACTCCTTTCATGGACAGTATTGCCGCAAAAGGCGCCTCCGGAACATTCCTCAGCCTGCCGGACGGCTTCCCGACATCCTCCGACGCCGCCAACATGTCCGTCATGGGATACAGTCTCGCGGAATTCTATCCGGGGCGCGGCCCGATCGAAGCGGAAAGCCAGGGCATCGCCCTCAAGGACGACGACATCGCATGGCGCTGCAACCTGGTCAATGTCAAAGACGGCATCCTCAAGGATTACTCTTCCGGGCACATCGACAACAAAATCTCAACACAGCTCATGGAAGACCTCCAGAAGCATTTCGGTTCAGAAAAAGTCACCTTTCATCCGGGAGTCAGTTACAGGAACCTGCTGGTGCTCCACGGGAAAGAGTTCAGCGCGAACATCAACTATTTCAAACCGGACTCCTCGCAGGACGAGCCCGTATCCGAACTCGGGCTCTCGCCGCTGGACAATTCAAAAGAGGCAGCGCATACCGTCGCCTTTCTGAATGACCTGACCACGAAAACCACGGAATTCCTGAAACGGCATCCATTGAATGAAAATGCCGAAGTTCCGGCAAACATGATCTGGCCGTGGAGCCCGGGGCACCGCCCCCACTTCACATCATTTACGGAAAAATACAGCGGCAGAACCGGTGCGGTCATCAGTGCCGTCGATGTGATTTTCGGAATCGCGAAGTGTGCCGGAATGGACGTAATCAAGGTGCCGGGAGCAACAGGATTCATTGATACGAACTATGAGGGCAAGGCACAGGCGGCAATCAAAGCGCTTGAAGATCATGATATGGTCTACGTGCATCTTGAAGCGATCGACGAGTGTTCGCATCTCGGTGATCTGAAGCTTAAAATGCAGGCAATCAAAGAATTTGAGGATCGTGTCGTGGCACCCGTCATGAAAGCTCTGGAAGGACGCGGCGTCACCTTTGCGATTCTGCCGGATCATCCGGTGCCGATCCATTTGCGGAAACATACCCGCACGCCGGTCCCGGTCGCGATCTGCGGTGAACACATCGCGGCGGACTCCGTCATGCACTATTCCGAAAAAGACGCCCCGGACGGTTCCCTCGGATTCATGCACGGCGAGGAATTCATGCGCAAAGTGCTGAATTTGAAATAAAAAAAGCCGGACCGTCATCGGGGGGCGTCCGGCTTTTCCCGTAATGTTCAGTTTGCCTCGGGACGAGTCTTCTTGGGCTCGTTGAGTTCAAACTTTTCGTTCATTCCGTCGATAAATCCCTGCTTGTAATGATCCAGATAGCGGTTCAGCTCGGAGAGGAATCCGGCATAACGCTCACGGATCACTGCGGGGCGCGGCGGAACCTTGATGATAAACCTCTTTTCCATGGTGGGGGGACCTCCTTTCGGAACACTGCAAGGTTCACGGTCGGTATGGACACAGATGTTTTCAAAAAGTTCGCAAAGTTTTCCTCTGAAACCTGCTTTTCTTAAAATATATTTGATTTCAGGAACATTTCAAGCAGAATTTGTTCTGTAAAAGTAAGGTTTCATTTATTCCTGCAAACAAAATAACGGCATAATTGGCAGTATTTTTCATAAAAAAATATTTGCCGGTCATGCTTATTCTCATGACCGGCAAATATAATATAAAACTATTTTCATGTTATGTCAAGAGTCATAAGAAAAGAAAATTTTTCAAAAAAATATCACGCCCCTCATGAAATCCGCCAAAAGCAAAGAAAAAATGGACACACTCATTCCGGTTTTCTACTTCTTGACCGGCAATTGCCCGATCTGCTCATAAAGCTTTACCTTGTCCGAAACCAGAAAGAGATTGTTATGGAAATAACGCCGCTCAAATTCAAGACGGCTCTGAAGCAGCGCCTTGCGCTTCATCAACTGATCGGGAGTTTCACCGGGAAGCTCCGCCACTCTTGCAGGCTCGTATGCAACCTGAACCACGGCGTATTCCCTGTTGTCCCTGCGGGCAACCTTGAGAAAATAATCAAAACCGTCGGCACAGCGGAAACGCACATTCCGGGTAAATACCAGTTTTGCAGGATCTTCCAAGGAGAGATCCATGCCGAACGGTTTGGAAAGCGTATCTGCCAGCAGCGAAAGGACTCCGGTATCCACTTTGGCATCCCGCGGAACTGCAACGGTAAACGGGTGCGCCGTATTCCGGCGTGCCACCGACCACAGCGTATTGCCGGAATCCCCGGCAAGGATGGAAAGCGCCTTGTTCAAACTGAACAGCCGCAACGGTTCCAGCCACACAGGCGGAATCGGATGGCAGTCTTCAAACACCTTTGCGATCAGGTAGACGTCATCACCGATCCGCACATAACGTCCCTCGGCATTTTCCGCGGGAGGCATTCCCGGTTCCGGTTTCAGGAAGTGCCCTTTGCCGAGGATGATCCTGAATTTCTCATTCCCGGAAGCATCTTTTAAAGTCACCGTGATTCCCGGCACGATCTTCGGATCATCCGTCACGAGGCGGAGCCGTTCGAGAATCCCCCGGCTGCAATCATCCAGTTTCTTGACGGCACTTAAAGTTGAGAGTGAATTCAGAAGTTTTGAAACTTTTACGGCGGAAGCGTTCTTCATCCCGCGTTCAGCGATCTTCCAGTCGCCGTCTTCCCGTTTCAGATTCACGGCATTGGTCCGCCATTCAATCCGAACCGAAGCAATCTCCTCCGGATTGAACTTCGGAATCTCCGAACGGATTCCGGCGGAAGAACTTGCGGAGCGCCCGCGCACCATGAGCGCATAGACGGCGAAAACAGTCAGCAAAACAAAGAAAAGCAAGAGAAACAAGGATTTTCTGTTCATTTTTTACGCCTCCATTTGGAAAACCGGAAGAACGACCAGAGCAGCCCCGCGAGAATCACAAGCCCCGGCACAACCAGCAGATTCACGATCCGCAGAACCGTATCAATCCGGTTCATATCCGCGCGAAGCTGCCTGCGGACTTCTTTCAGTTCACGGCGAACCTGCGAATTCTTGAAGGAATACTCTTTGAGTTCCGCTTTCTGTTCCGCAGTCAGGCCGTCTTTGCTGCCGCTGCTCATCTGGTTGCGGATCGCCTGCACCCGTTCCTGCGACTCGCGCAGATCGCGCTCCAGCGCAAGAATACGGGATTTGTAAGCCAGCTCCGCGCGCGCCTTGATCTCGTTGACTTTCGTCAGCGGGCGGCTCATCGGGACACGGCTGCGGATACGGGACAGCCAGCCGCCGGCGCTGGTCATCTGCTCGACGATCCCTTCCAGCAGGGCGATATTGTCATTCAGACGCACGATATTGTTCTGCCCGTAGGCATCCCGCACAGACCGCACGCAAAGATCATTGAACAGCATATCGCTGTCCCCGAACAGGAAGACCTCGGTCTCTTTTTCCGATTCATTCAGATGCGGTTCCCCGGAAACGATGGGCGCCCCTTTCGGAAATGCACTCGGGAAACGCCCGCTCAAACGGATTCCGAGCGGAATTTTCTCGCCGGAAGCCTTGAAATTTTTCAGGATCAGCTCAGGACGTTCCGCCACGTAGGCGCTGACCATCTGCGAATCATTCGAAGTCGAAAGCAGAGTTTCCGCAGTCATTCCGGGCGGCGGCGCGGCTTCGACTCCTGCGGAAAACCAGAGTTCCAGCAGATTCAGCGAGGAAGTCAAGGGCAGTCCGCGCGAAATCCCCTCTCCGGAAATATTCATCGCCACGGGATTGGAAACGATCCGCTCCGGCAGGACCTTGCGGTAGGAGTAGATCATATCCGCCGCCACCAGATTCGGATTGAACGAGACGCCCCATGCCGTCGTCAGCGGTTCCAGCGTCGAAGAAATCTTTTCCATATAGCTGTAATCATTTTTAAGCTTGATCATGGAGTAGAAGGAACGAGGATCAAGAAACACCGCCATTTTCCCGCCGCGCATCAGATACTGATCCAGCGCATAAACGGCACGCTCCTGAATTCCGGCGGGATGGATCACGAGAAGCGCATCGACATTCTCAATCGCAGCCGTATCCAGCGGTATCTTCACGACATTGTAATTCCGTGAAAGCTCATTGACAATATACCACGGATGCTCGAATACGGCGGGTTTATCCTTGTCATACTGCTGAAGCCCCAGGTTGACCGGCGTCCCCGTTACAGGCAGCGTACTCATAATGCCGATCACGGGACGTTTCTCCGCCGTCACGTTCAGAATTGCGCGCACCACATCGTATTCCAGCAGATTCTCCTGCTGGAGCGCAAGCTGCGGCAATGCAATACAGCGATCCGCATTCGACACGGAAAGCCCGAGATAGAAACGGTCGCCGGTATTGAGCTGGAACGGCTTCAAACCTTCCAGAAATGCCGCCTCCTCATCCTCCGAATCCGGTTCCGGATCAAGCACATGCAAAGTCAATTTGCCGCGGGACGCCGCACAGAGGTCGCGAAGAAGCCACTCGACGCGCTCCGCATATTTCTTCATGGACTCAGGCATACGCGGGCTTGATTTCGATGCATAAAAACGCAATGTTGCGGAAGATTTCAATGCGGAGGCAAAATTTTTCGCCTCTCCGGAAAGAGAATATGCTCCGTCGGAACTCATATCCCATCTCAATTGAAACGTCGATCCGATCAGATTCAGGCAGATCAGCGCATAAAAAGAAAGCACGATTCTCAGGGCAAGGCGGCGGAACGCTTTTTTCGTCGACGCTTCGCGCAACGCGCCCGGAGCAAAAATATTCCCTGTGCCGGATGCCGCAAATTCCAGGGAAAAGGTTGTCAGGCAAAGAAAAAACAAGGTCAGGCTGATACAATAAACCACGTCCGCAGAATCAACGAATCCACGCTGAAACGCCGTATAATGAGGCAGGAATGCCAGATAGGAAAAAACGGATACCAGCCATTCCGGCAGGAAAAGAAGCCCCATATCCAGCACGACGGGAAGCCCGATCGTCATGAACACCGCGCAAATCACCAGAGAAAACAGGAAACTTGCAGTCTGGCTCTTGGAAAGCGCAGAGCAGAAGCAGGAAACCGCGAGATAAACCGCCCCCAGCAGCAGCGCGCCGAAATAACCGCAGACAATCGCACCCGGATCAGGACGCCCGAGGTAAAGCGCCGTCAGCGGCACGGAAACGGTCAGCAGCAGCGCAATCAGAAGCAAGGTCATGCCCGCAAGGAACTTTCCGAGTGCCAGTTCCCATAAAGTCACGGGAAACGAAAGGGAAAGCTCGAAGGAACCTGTCTTGCGCTCCTCGGACCACAGCGGCATTCCCAACGCGGGGATAATGAACAGAAACAGCCACGGAAACCACTCGAAGAACGGCGACAGGTCCGCCTGTCCGTAGGAGAACAGCCCGCTCATGATGAAAGTCAGGAATGCGGAAAGTTCGAGAAAAATGACGAGAAACACCCAGGCGGTCGGGGAAGCGGCTTCCGCAAGAAACTCTCTCTGCCAGACGGCACGGATCTTTCTGAGGGAAAACATCATGACGGAACACCTCCGGAAAGCATCGCAAACACATCGTCCAGACGCCCGGACGGAGCCAGGGCGCGAAATTCAGAAACCGTCCCGTCAAACACCCTGCGCCCTGCGCAGATCGTCAGCACGCGGTCGCATACGGCATCGATCTCTTCCAGAATATGCGTCGAAACAATGATCGCACTGTGTTCCCGCATACTGCGGATCAGGGAACGGATCTCACGCTTCTGATTCGGATCGAGCCCGTCCGTGGGTTCATCCATCACAAGCACTTCGGGGGAATGCATGATCGCCTGCGCCAGGCAGACCCGCCGTTTGAATCCTTTGGAAAGCGACTCGATCTCCTCGGACTCCACCGGTTCCAAAGCGCATTTTTCAATGGAAGAACCGACAGCCTCCGTCAGTTTCCTTCCGCAGAGCCCGCGCATACGCCCGCAGTATATAAGAAAGGAACGGACCGTCATGCTTCCGTGAAGCGGCGCATTTTCCGGGAGGTAGCCGATCTTCCGCTTTGCCGCAACAGGATCGTTCAGGATGCTTGCACCGTCGATCAGCACATCCCCCGAGGAGGGCGGCATGATTCCGCAAAGCATCCGCATGGTAGTGGTCTTGCCGGCTCCGTTGGGGCCGATGAAGCCGAGCACGGCATGTTCGTCGAGAGAGAAACTCATATCCTCGACGGATATTTTGTTTCCGTAATACTTGCAAAGATGTTCTGCTGAAATAGTCATCGGCTCCCCGGAAGCGGCTGAAAAATAACAGATGTTTCAATAGACACGGGATACGGAAAAAAAGTTCCGTCTCTCAACGGGAATCTTTCGCGATTTCGCGTTCATTGAACAGCGCCATCGCCCAAAGGGTCCAGAACCCGATATAGAAAAAGACATATACCAGCGCCCACAGCAGATATGTGAACGGAATCACCTGCCGGCTCGCCAGCGCATCCGCCATCCAGAAATACTGCCAGTTCGGAAGCAGAGTCCTCACGAAATCGGCAAGAAGCCCCGTCCCCAGCCACTGTGTCACAAAGTATTTCGACACCAGCCCGAGCATGAAAATCACGGTGCAGATCGTCAGATTCGAAACCAGCTCAAGACGCGTCGAGAGAGCCGCCGTGATCGCCCCCATCGTCCAGACCGCGGGAAACAGCAGAAGCAGAGCCGGAATCAGATGTTTCGCCTCGATGAACTCCTCCGGGTCAATCATATCATGAGAATGGTAGCCGCTGATGCGGACAAAGTAGAAAACCGCCGCAAGAACGGGAATCAGGATCAGCAGGGCGATCAGGGAATTCGCGGTAAAAGATTTCTGGTTGAAGAAATTGCGGAGCGCGCCGTAAACCGCGGATATCGCAATCGCGGCATAATAAAGCCCCATCGCCGTGTAATCCAGGCGGAACTGATCCTTGGCGATCAGGACGGACATCAGGGAAGACGCGTTGCAGAGAAAAACAAAGACCGTGATCGCAGCCATAATACCCAGGATCTTGCCCAGCACAAAGGAACCGCGCGTCACAGGCTTGGACATCAGCAGGAGAACCGTTCCGTTCTTCATCTCGCGGCTGATCGTGTGTGCGGCGCAGACCACCGCCACAACAAGGCTGAAAACAAGAGTCGTCGCCATGGAGCTGTCCACCACCAGCTTGATCTGTTCGCGGAAGACAAACATCGCCGCCGTCGGAAACAGCCCGATCATAATCAACGCGCTGGCAAGCATCAGAAAATAAATCGGCTCACGGATACACTCGATAAAGGTGTTTCTGGCAAGTTTGTAAATAATCAGCATCTTTGATTCTCCATTCCCTCGTTACTTCGTTTCTTCCACGGTCACAGTGCCGCTTGCCCTGTCCTCTTTGAACTCGGACTTTCCCGGCACCGGATGATTCCTGAACGCATCCCTGAATTTCTTCTGCATCCCGCGGTCCATCAGCAGGTTGCCGAGAATGATCGCATTGATGTTCCAGTTCAAATCCTCAATTTCGACATGTTCATAAGAAGGTTCCACGGCAAGACGGTATTTTGCGGGAACCACTTCCACGCCGCCGAGAAAAATCACGCGCTTCGGGTTGACAAACGAAATGAATCTGGAAAGCATCTCCTCTTTCACTTCGAAAGCATCCGCTTTGGACGGCGGGTAAACCATGATTTTCTGCTCTGCGGAATACTCTGTCGGCAGAAGAATATACATCACATTCGAATCCTTGCGCGCGAGTTCGGCAAGAACCACGGGGCTCTGGTAGTCGGCGGTCAGAATCAAATCCGGAATCCGCTTCCCTTTTTTGTATCTGATGTCGGAAGGCGTGGAAACCCGCTCCACCGTAACGGTTTTGGCAAGTTCCGCTTCGGACGGTTCTTTATCCTTTACACCGCATACTCCGGCGGAAGCCCCCGCCTGTTCCGCTTTCGCGTCCGCTTCGGCAGAGACCTTCTTCTCATCCGCTTTGATTGCTTCCGCCTCCGTTCCGGCGGAGATTTTCTTCTCCGCTTTCACCTCGTTTTTTGCGGGCGCCGCCTTTTCCTCAGTTTTTACCGCCGCTGTTCCGGCAGAAACGGCGGACAGTCCGAAAAACATCGTCAACAGACAAAAAAAAGTTGCTTTCATCATAAAATATCCTGTGATTGAAATTTGATTTTTTTAATTAACCATATATTCTATGACATGTTTAGTGTAAAATCAAATCGAAAGTATCTCTAATGGTCAATGTTTTTTTAAAAGATTCATCAAAAAAGCCCTCGGCGGCCATTTTTTTAAGCGGAAGCGGCACAAATGCGGAAAAACTTCTGGAACACAACAGACGCCTCGGCGCCAGATCCGCATGGCATCCGGCTCTGATCGTGACGGACCGTCCGCGCACCAGCAGAGCGCGTGAAATCGCGGAAAAATACGGGCTTCCGCTTCTTGAGCACAGTATCTTCGAGTTCTATCGCGCCCACGGACAGGAAAAAGTGACACTGGCGACTCCTGAAGCGCGCCATGTCCGCGACCTCTGGACCGATCAGCTCCGCGCCATGATCGCGCCTTACAAGATTGATTTCGGGCTCCTCGCCGGCTTTGTCCCGCTGACCAATATCGTCAGCGATTTTCCCTGCCTGAACGTGCATCCCGGCGATCTCACGGTCATGAAAGACGGACGCCGTTATCTGGTCGGGCTCCACAGCGTCCCGATCGAACTTGCAATTCTCTCCGGCGCAACCTCTCTGCGCAGCAGCGTGATTCTCGTCCAGCCTTACACGCCCGGCGCATCCGAAATGGATTCCGGACCCCTGCTCGGCATCTCGGAGCCGTGTCCGGCGGATCTGATGGGACACTCGCTTGAAGAACTCCGCGCAGTCTTCGCCGCCCGGAAAAACGAACATCGTCACGGAGCGAACAAAGACCTGCTGTCCATCATTGCCGCGGAAAATCAGGAGCGGCTCAAAGAACAGGGCGACTGGATCGTGTATCCGCAGGCTGCCGAAGACTTTGCGCGCGGCTGTTTCGGACGCGACGAGCATGGACAGCTCTGCTGGCGTGAAGACCAGCTTCATGCCTTTCAGACGGTCAAAACCATTGAATACGGCGCGGTCAGGAGGCTGATCCGATGAACAATGCGCAGGAACAGGAAAAGAATGCAGCCGCTGCGGATCTGCCGGAGCGTCCCCGCCGGAAAACCGTATGGAAAATCTGCCGGATTCTGATTCTCCTGATTCCGTTGTTTCTGCTGTTCCTGCCGAGAATTCTGGAAGGCATTTCCAACCGTATCCTGAAAAATTACATTGAAAAAGGCGGGATGGATGTGGAACTCCGTGAGCTGGGGCTCGGGCGCAGCATGATCGGAGTCAGCGTCCGTTTTCCCGAAGACGGCACTTTCACTCCCGGCAAACGGATGCTGCTCGGAAATCTGGGCGTAACCTATGCACCGCATCGGCTCATTGCCGGCACTCTGGACTCCGTCTCGCTCTGCAATGTGAATCTGCCGCTGACTCTGAAAGACGGCAAAGTGGATATCCCGCTGAAACCTCTGTTCAAAATTGCCGGAAGTGCCGCAAAACAGGCGGAAAAACCTCTGGAAGCGCCGTTTTTCGACCTGCCGCTGCGAATCAGGGAAATTGACCTGAGCGGCAACCTGATCCTTCTCCACGGGAAAGATTTCCTGCTGGTTCCTTTCATGGCGTCCGTCACCCAGTCGGAACAATCCGGTTGGGCGAATGTGAACTACTCGATGCAGATTTTCCTTTCCGCAGGCAATCAGGTAAAACTGAGCGGCGCCGCCGACCTGCACAGGGGAACCGTTTCCGGGACGACGGATATCAAACTGCAGCCGGGAACTCTGCCGCAGATGCTGCGGAATCTGATCCCGTCGCCGTCGCCAGCCGGGCGGATTGAGCTGGCGGGCGACTTCACATGGAATCTCAGGAAAATGCATCCGGAAAAGCTGGAAAGCCGGTTGAAGATTCAGGATATCAACTGCTCTTACGGGGCGTATACGATAAAAGGTTCCGCCGGAACCCGGATTTCCTATCAGGACGGCATCGCAGACATCAGATACAGCGGGGGGCTCCATACGACGATCGGCGGCATTACTTATGCTCTGAAGCAATTCTCGGTCCGCAGTGAACTGAAAGGCGGCAAAGGCGTCAGCGGGACCTGTTCGGTCAATGTCGGCGGAGAAAAAAATGGAGATTTCTCCGGACAGTTCGTATTGAAGCGCAATCAGGAAAAAGCGCTGGAATTCACGCTGCGCCCCCTGCCTCGCCGGATCAAAACACAGGAAATCCTTTTCAATGGAATCCGGCTCGTTTTTCCGGTTCTGCAGGAAACCGGCAATTATGTCAGGCTCACGTTCCAAAATGATATTCAGGTTTCCGGCATGATCCAGGTGCCGGAGGCGAAAATCAGCAAAGACACGTTTTCGCTTACGGCAAAGCAATTCCGTCTTGACCTCGGCGGCACTCCGGCGGCGCTCCGGATCGGCATGACTCTGCCGGAGCTCGCATTCTCCGGTGGAGATACCGCATTGGCGGCTCTCAAGGGAATCTCCGCAAAAGTGAATCTCGACGGAAAGGGTAAGAGTGTTTTCTCCGTGAAGAAAATTCTCTGCGGGGAACATGAAGTCGGGCAGATCGAGGGCACACTTCGTCCCGATCCGGCAAAAGGGCACCATGAACTGCGCGCGGATATTGATACGCTTGGGGTCCGTTCACACCTTCACGTGTCTTTTTTACAGGAAAACATGCTCCTTGACGGCACATTCTCCATTCCGGAACAGAAACTGGCAAAACCGCTGGATCTGGGAAAATATGCTCCGGCTCTGAATTCGTTCCAGTTGGAATCCGCCTCCCTCAAGGCGGACTGTTCCTACCGTTGGACTCCGCTCGGACAGCGCGGCAGTGTGTCGGTCGATCTTTCCGGAATCAATGTGGAATCAGCAGAAAAGAAACTCAAGCTGACGGATGCCGCGCTCCGTTTCTCGCTTCCGAATCTGCCGGAACTCGAAAGCGCCGCCGGACAGCGTTTCCGGTTCAAAGCGTTTCAGTTCGACAATCTGAAATTTGACTCCGGACGTGTCAATTTCCGTATGGAGACGCCGAAAACCTGGTATCTTGAAGGGGCGACTTTCAACTGGTGCAGCGGAAAAATCCGCATCGGCTCAGTCAAGATTGCCCCGGAAACGGAACGTTTCAGCACCGTCATGTATTGCGACAGAGTCCGGCTGGGACAGCTTCTTGCGCAATTCGGGATCGGCGCGGACGCGGGCGACAACGCGGCGTTGAACGGCACGATTCCGGTTTCGATCCGCAACGGCAGAATCATCTTCCGCAACGGCTTCCTGTATTCCACGCCTGGAGAAACGGGAATTCTCAAACTGGTTCCGAATGCAACGGTCAACGCGATGGGGCAGTCTTCCGTCGAAATGTCTTTCGCGCTCTCCGTCTTGAAAGACTTCCAATATCAATGGGTCAAGCTCACGATGAACACGGTAAACGACGACCTCAAACTCAAGTTCCAGGTAGACGGCAGGCCGTCGGGACCGCTCCCCTTCTCCATAGATCCCGATTCGGGACGGCCGGTCAAAACACAGGGGACCAACCGTTTTCAGGGAATCCCGCTGGATGTCAACGTCACAATCCCGCTGACAAAATCGCTTGAACTTTACCGGATGTATAATAAACTCATGAATGGCAACAAATAACACCCAGGAGGTTTGAAAATGAAAAAAACGTATGCAGGAACCGCATTTGCGGCAATCGTTCTTGCCGGACTCTGTGCCGGCTGCTGGACACATCACGAAATCAAAACGGAAAGCGAAATCAAGCCCGTCCATATCACGATCGACGTCAACGTCAAAGTGGACAAGGCGCTTGACGACTATTTCGGCGATCTCGACAAAGCTGCGGCACAGTAATACAAATCAATTCAGGAAAGGAACATCATCATGAAAAAAATGCTTGCACTTCTCTCGGCGGTCCTCATGACCGGCGCATTTCTGATCCCGTCCGCCCATGCACAGGATATCCGTGCGCGCATGAAGCAGCGCATACCGCAGATCGCGGAACTTAAAAAATCCGGTGTGATCGGGGAAGACTCCAAAGGCTACCTCGCCTTCGTCAACGGCAAGGGCAATCCGCAGGCGGATGCCGTAGTCAAAGCCGAAAATGCAGACAGAAAGACCGTTTATGCCTACATTGCCAAGAAAGAAAATGTATCCGTAGACGTCGTTGCATCCCAGCGTGCCGCCAAACTCGCGCAGATCGCCAAATCCGGAGAATACATCCAGAAAAACGGCAAATGGGTCAGAAAATAACCCGTAACACTCAAAGGAGAGAGAATGAACAAAGTCAATAGAACCTGCTGCACGATCGCCGTTTCCCTGTGTTGTTGCACCTGTGCAGTTTCGGCGGAAGAATATTCCACAACATTTGAACGCGGGAAATGGAATCCGCAGACATGGCTTCCGGTCAAAAGCCCCCGTTTCAACTATATGGGGGACATGGTTCAGATGGATGATCATATCACGAACCGGACCCCCGACCTGCCGGATGATGTGATTCTGAAAAAACATGGGGAAGACGTCTATTCCTGCATCATGCTCAGGAAGAAATTCACAGGCAACAGCCTGATCTCCTCAACAATGAGTTTCGATCACCGCATGGCACCCCTGATCGTCATCGCCGGTGAAATCGGCAAAAGCGCCAAAGGCGAAGCGGAACACCGCGAACATTATGAAGTCGTGCTGTTCGACGAAGGGATCAACATCTGGCATCACACTTACAGGGACGGCAAACCCGGCTGGTACAAAGCCGCGTTCCTCAAAGCGAAGTTTCTGCCGAAAAAGCGTTATGACCTTCAGGTAAAACTCTCCTATACGAAACGCGGCAAAATCATGACGGTCACATGCGACGGCAAAACTTTCGGATATACGGACAACAATCTGCCCGATTCCTATTACGCCGGGCTCATCGGCTGCGAAGGCAGGAACCGGTTCTATGATTTCAAGGTAAAACAATAACAGCATTTGAAATCAGGAGCGGAAAACGGAATGGGGTTCCGCTCTGATTTCAAATACGCTCAAAGCCTCTTCAGCAATTCATCCAAAGGCATACCGTCCTCCGGAATGAACTGGCGCCAGTAAGCGGCGGAGTCTTTCACTTTATTCAGAATGTCGACCGGCAGTTCCGCGGTTCCGGCAAAAACTTCCAGAGTCAGGCAGATTTCGGGGCATTTTTCCGGCATGTCGGCAAAATTTCTCCTGTATGCTTCGGCAATCGCGGGAAGAAGTTTCTCTCCTTTGATGATACCTGCGGCATTGCATTTTTCATCAAACGGCTGATGCGCCGAAGACTTGCCGTCCGTCTGCTGAAGATGTACGATCGGCGAGAAACATCCGAGTTCCGAGAGCCAACTGTAAGTGTCACTGTCGCTCTCCGTTGAAAACAGGTAAGGATATCTTTCATTTGCCGCGGCAACGGCATCCAGAATCTTCTCCGCACTTTCGCCTTTTTCCGCCATCTCCAGAGCAGTCTGATACGCCTTGTCGCACCCCAGATAGACATGCTCGACACGGTCGTCCGCCTTGACGGTTTCCATCGCTTCCCGAATGGTTTCCAACGTGGGACGGCGGAACTTATACTGTCCTGACTGATGTCCGGTATCAATTGTCAAATAGAAATTGCTTCCGTTGTACTGGTGAATCCAGCGAAGCATGCGCCGCGCGGATTCAATGGTCCACGGAACCTGATGCGGCGTATACATCTGTTCCACACCGATGGAGTTCACACCATGTGTCTTTGCATACGAGGCAAGCTCGGCAAAACGCTTTCTCAGATCATTCACCGCCGCCTTGTAAAGCTCCGGCTCCTGAAGTGTGTGCTGATCGAACGCATGACAGAAGAAACCGAGTCCGGCATTGAGAGCCGCCGCGCTCCGGATCATAGCTTCGAGCCACTGATGCTGGATGCGATCCCGCACACGAGTATCGAAATCCGCAAGCCCGAGAGTCGCATAGGTTCCATGCCCGGAGTAGAGATTGGCAATCCTGACGCCCGTATCCGCGGAATGCGCCCTGACGTCGCTGCACCAGTCCCTGAGAAAATCAGTGCCGGAATAAAGCGGATCACATTCGTTGTCGGCGCTGGCCTCCACATAGTAAATGCCTGCATCGGAAATGACTTTCATCCAGTCAGCGGGCGTGGACCAGCGTTTTGAAGCGAAACAGTTGTCGATTGCCAGGTAAATGCGTGGATACATGATGACGAAACCTCCTGATCTTGCTTTGGGCTCGTCGTGAAATCCGCAGAGAATGTTCTTCAGACTCGCGGCGGGTCATTGTTTTAATTTTTTGCGAGCTATCAATAAACACCGGAATCCGGATTTTTCAAGCCCGGATGCGGATTTTCGAATGAAACTTTCAAAAACGGCAGGCGAACCCGGTATCAGCTTGTTTCATCTGCATGGCACAGGAAACAGGATAAAGTTACATCGAAAAGACCGGAAAGGCAGAGAAATCAGACTCCGCCTGATCTGCCACGTTTTTTCCGGAATAAGGCACAGTTTGCTTGTTCCGAAGTTTTGTAATTGACGACGTAAAAATTTGCCATTTCAACGCTCTCTGACACAATTCACAGCTCCTGATGGTATCCCGGAGACAGAACTACTCTACCTCTGCCAGATATCGGAAGAAGACAAAAGCACGAAGGCTGTGTTCACTGTGCCATATTGAGTTTACAGAGTCATACACATTCACATAATGTAGTAAGGCTCTGCGGATCATTCTGAAGTTTTTGCCGCAAAAAAACAGATTTCCGGAACAGAAAATCTCAGTATGACAGAGTTGCTTTCATTCATCAAAGAATAGATCAACACTCCATTTTTTCTTTCAACTCCATAAGTGAAACACAGATTCTTAAAAGGCTCTGTAATTTCCAGTGGAGTCCTGATTGCATTCTTCTTTATGGATATTTTGTCCGCAGAAAAAGAACAGTTTTCTTTTGAATCATCAAACCAGAACACTGCTTTCGGTGTCAGAATCAGATAACGGCTCTGTGAAAATTCCCGGAACGGACCTGCCAGCAAATTTCTCTGTATAGATCATGACCTGATATTTTGCCCCGTTGTTTTCCGCAGTTGTTTTTCCCGTTTCAAAAAAAGAGGTATTGAGTCCGAAGATGCCGGTAATCCACGGCGGATAAGATTGATACAGCAGTATAAAAGCAAACGTTGCAGGCACAAGGACTTCAATCAATGTTTTTATAATAAAAACTGCTTTTCCCTTTTTCATAATCGATTCTTTTTTTAATCGGCTGAGGAAACCTGAAATAATGTAATGCCGATCTATAAAAAAACAAGTTATCATGGGGGAAACATGTAATGCCCCGTTTTTTCCAGTGCCATTTCCGCTTGATTTATGAAAAACCGGATGTATAGTTGAAACTTTAAAACCAACAATCCGGACATCGTTCTATGACAACCAGAAAGAAAACAGTTCTGATTATTTTACCGTCAGCGGCAGTTCTTCTCGCAATCGCCGCGTATTTCTGCTTTCGCGCCCCCGCGGAGCCGCCCCTGCCGCCGGAACAGCAGATCAGGCATGATTTCCGGAAAGCATTCGATCCGGAGGAATCCACTCTGGACCGCCTGTATTCTCTGCGCCGGAGCTTCAAAGAAGTCCGCGGGCTTCCGGCTGACCGGCGTCACAGAATCATGGTCGAAGCCCTCGCAGGAGCCATGGACAGCACCCTTCAGGATTTCGCGCAACTGCCGCAGGACCAGAAACAGGAACGGGCGGAACTGCTCAGGAAGGATGCGGAAAGAACTCTCGCTTATTTCCGCAAACTGCCGCAGGAAAAACAGCGCAAGGCGGTTGCAGTCCTCATGAATACCGAGGAAGGGCGCGCAAAATTCAATCAGGCGGTCAATACAACGACCAATATTCTTTCGCCCGGGGACAGGGAACTGCTGGGACCGACCATCAAAATATGGAAAAACATGCTGGAGAACACTCGATGAAGCAGAAATCGTCCTTCACTTTACTGGAGTTGCTGATCACGATCGGAATCATCGCCTTGCTTGCGGGAATTCTTTTTCCGGTCATGAGCCAAGTCCGCGCCTCGGCAAGACGTACTTCATGCATGAACAACCTCAAACAGATCGGCACTGGACTGGAACTGTACGGAGCGGCATCCTCCTACCGTCTGCCGACCTGCGCCGGTTCACAGGACCCCGCCGCAGGACCTCCGGTCATGGAAGTCCTGAGCCCCCATCTTTCCAACAACCGGAAGATATTCTTCTGTCCGTCCGATCCGCTCGGGGAGACGCGGGAAAACGGCAGTTACGACTGGAACACTCTCGCAAACGGGCTGCAAATGGATGAAAAGACTTTGAAAGTCCAGAATTTCTTCATGCCCGTCATGGGCGATTACGACAACTTCCACGGCGCCGCCGGCAAAGCCGATGCGAAGAACTGGCTCTATCTTCCCGCGGAAGTCCATAAGGAATTGAAAAAGTGATTGCGGCGGGACTCCCGCAAAGAGTTTTCCCGCCGTCATCAGAAATCTTATTTCTGTGATTTAAGCGCCTCAAGCAGAACCGGAAGGACACGTCGGTACATCATGTAGAACCCGAGATCGTTCGGGTGGCAGTGATCGACGGTGCACATATTCTGTCCGGGTTCTCCGAACAGTTCCTGCCCGTCGATGAACCAGACGTTCTTATCGCCTCCCCTGACGGCATTGTCGTAGGTCTTTTTGATGATGTCCCTGCGCGCCGGAGAGATCCACGAACATTTCGACAGCATAATGACCGGAACATCGGGATTCGCCTTGCGGACCGCTTTGAAGAATGGCTCATGCGTTTTTGCCAGATGCTCGGCACTCGGCGCATTGTAATCATAATCCAGCACAAATACCGCCATATCCAGCTTGCCGATCGCTTCCGCGAGAGCGATTTCACCCTTGGCGCTGCCGGAGAATCCCAGATTGATCTGCGGCGCATCCACGGCGCGGCAGAGCATCGTGGTGTAATTGTTGGCGGGACGCGATGCGCATCCGCCCTGTGTAATGGACGAGCCGTAAAAGACAATCGGTTTTCCGATCTTCTGCGGGTCAGGCGGCAAGACCTTGCTGCCGGGTTTTACGCCGATCTCCAGATTCTTTACTCCGCTGTAAAGCGGAAGATAAACCGTATAACTGCGCATTTTCCCGCCGGGGACATTGTTAAACCGCTGTTCCAGAGTCTTGCTCCGGTTCTCCGGTCTCGGCTGAATCGTGGTCAGGTAAAGTTCCCTGCCGTCATCGCCGACGGTATAGAGATCGAATCCGGCACTGCCAGAACGCGGCATGTGGCTCATATCGCCGAAAGAGTTGTAGTCGGCGCGGATCGTCAGATACGGGGAGTCCGTCTTGAAACGGACCGTTCCGCCGGAAGTGTGTCTTGCAAGCGACAGCACACCTCTGTTGATCTCTTTTTCCGTGAAATTCTTCGGAATGCGGTAGAGCGGCTCCCCTTCCCTGCGCCACGCGAATCCGGTTAATTCAAACGGCTTCTTCAGCGCATCAAAATAATTCACCTGAAGCTTGCCGACCGTAGCCACGCGGAAGTTTTTGTCGATTGCGGAAATATCCTCCGCATCCAGCGAAACGGCACCCAGCACAAGCGCCCCGACACATGCCAAAGCATACATACGTTTCATAGTAGAAATTTCCTTCTGTTCTTTCAATATACCTAAAGTTTTCCTGAAACTGGTTC
>DPDG01000047.1 GCA_003526375.1 Lentisphaeria bacterium | reverse complement strand
CAAATTCCCGTGAAGACCCATTTTGAAATTCTTTACCACTCAGTCTTTTCCTTCCAGCAAATTTCCCGGAAAAGTAAAAGTCGGGGCTTTTGATCCAGAGAGGATTTTTGGAAGGAAATACACGCAAAAAATTCGGCTTTTGCTTTTCAGGCTCCTCTAAAGTCAAATTCTCCACCACCTCTTATTCTTGTCATAGCCCATCTGTTATCAGGCAATAAACTCAAAAGCCCTGTAACTAGAGGTCAGTCATAAAAAAAGCGAGGGCTGCATTTTCGCATTATTCATAACCAAAGTCTTTTTGATTCATAGAATTTTTACAGATTGTCGAAATCTGCTTTTCCATAACCGGAGATATCCATTAGGAATATCTATCAATTTGCATTCCTATGCCAGACAGGAACTGATAAATCCCTACTATTCTTCTCTTTTTTTCCATCGAAAAAGAGGAACAGCAGGTAAAAGAAATAAGGATAGATAAAGACTTAAGTAAAGCCGGAACTGAAAATGTCAAGGAGTCATGAAAAAAGTCCTGTCGAAGCTTAATAACAGAAAAACGACTGAAATATATTCATTTTCCGACTGAAAATTAGTATTCCATCATCAGAAAACCGTAAGGCAATAGATCGACTTGAACCATGTCGTCCCCGATTCGGAAATCTGCTCCGCGGTTCATGAACACAGGCGTTTCCACAACACGGGCTATGCGGCAGTTCAGAGTCACGTGAACGGGCTGATTACGGCAGTTGACCGCGATCAGAAGATTCTGATTTTCACTATTCCGAGTTAGAGCAAGGACGCTATCCTTATGATCGTGTTCGAGCCAATTCACACTGCCTTCATACAAAGCTTCCTCGGTTTTCCGCATGGAAATCAGTTTCCGGACGAGATCAAAACGCGCCTGTCCATCAGTTGTCAGGGCATTGGACCAATCGATAGTCAAGTTTCTACCGTGGAAGCGGTTTCCCCATATGGAATGCATGCTGGAGTCTGCAATTTCCTGACCGTTGTAGAGAAACGGTACGCCGTCGAGGCTGAAATCCAGAAAAAGCATAGCGTCATGACCTTTGCGCCCTATGATTTTCTCAATCCGGTTTTCTCCTGATTCATTGACAATATCATGATTTTCGGTGGCATGGATCACCCGTGCTCCAGGCAGGAGGGTATTCATGTATTCCTGCCAGATCTCCACGATCTTAGAGGCGGGCTCATCACCGCGGAAAACATCGGAAAGACCCCCCCATGCAAAGAAATAATTCAGATCGAAAGCGGTGTTCTGTTCATTCTTCTGACCGCTTTCCGCCAGCATGATGACATCCGGTTTGATTGCCTCAATCCGACGGCGTCCTTCCTCCCAGAAATCAAGTGGAACCGCATCGGCCACATCGCAACGGAATCCATCGAAATCATAGTTTCGGATAAACATTTCCATGTTCTGCCAAAGATATTCGCGCAGAGCAGAAGATTCGAAATTCAGTTCGGGAAAATGCCATCTACCATTTTTTACCCTGCCTTCGGCATCGCGGACCACGAAGTCCGGATGTTCCTTCAGAAATACTGGCGTCGGGCCGCAATGGTAATAGACCAGATCCAGAATCACCCTCATGCCGAGTTCATGGGCACCGGCTACGAATTTTTTCAGATCTTCATTGGTGCCGTATTCGGGATCTACATTATAATAGTCTTTCAAACGGTAAGGATTCATGGGGTTGTTCAATGCACATTTTTTCTGACGGTCGCTCCAGAACTCCAGCCGTACATCGTCATCTGCGACCATCGGAGGGCAAAGATAAAGGATATCCGCTCCCAGTTCCGACAGGTAAGGCAACATCCGGAAGGCGCTTTGCAGTGTTCCTCCCGGTGTGAATGGACGCAGGAATATCTGGTATATGACTGATTTCTTCAGGAAATCCGGTGCACTTTTTGCAGTACATGACATTTTTTCTGTTATGTAAAAATCAAGGGCCGAACCCTTTTTTTTACACCCTTTCTGTATTTTTTGGGGTCAAATTCAATTTCTGTCCTCAAAAGACAAAAAACTATTTCTGTAATGCTTGCAGTTAATATTCAGGGAACCTCCATCAATCCATTTTTAAGAGACTGCCCGGTTATTAATGGTTTCAAAATCTCCGAATGAGTTTTCTTTGCTTTAAAAATTCTCTCCCACGATGGATTTGTCAAGTCTCAAACGTCAAAAAGAAGTAATTTCTTCAGTGTTTCATTGTTTTGGCAGTGTCAATCTCTATATATCATGCAGTTTGCAGTTTCAAAATACAAGTATGATTGACAGGCTGTCCAGTGGAAACTTAAAATCCGTGTTGGCGTATTCTCATACAAAAAATCATTGCTAAAGATTTTGTATTGCCGGTTTCTACCATGGAGGTGAACCGGGGACATACACATAAAGTCACCGAGACTCCAATTCAATCTTCCCTTCTGCCGATACCGGGAGTTGGAGCTGACCGTGCTCAAGACGTTTCGAAAAAAATACATATACCATGAATGATTTTACGCGTCTTTTTTCGTCTGCACCACGATATGATTCCGATTCATTTCCGGCGTATCCTGCAGAATATGAAGTGAATTTATTCACAGTCAATTCTCCATAAGATATTGTGTGATGCTTTCCGATGCTTTTTTCAAATGGGCGAGAATGAACCGGTCTTGTTTTTCATTTGCATGTTCGGGAAGTGTGTAGACTCCCAGCGCACCGGCGATTTCTCTGCCGGGGACAAAGACCGGAACACTGTAGCTGTAAGTCCGGTAACGTTTGCGCAACGTAATGCAATACCCCTGTCTACGGATTCGTTTCACATCATTTTCATAATCCTCCCAGTAAAATTCCGGAATTCCGTTTTCTTCCATGAGGAGCTGTTGTCGTTCCGGCGGAGAAAAAGAAAAAATGACTCGTCCCGTAGCTGTTTCATAAAGATAAAATCTGCGGACCGGATCTGTGCCGACACGGTAAATATCACCCCCGGGGCCGACGTTCACAAAAGTGGTCCAGACATTGTTTTCCAGAATAATGTAGGTCATACCCTCCCTGATTTTTTTCACATGTTTCAGCAGAATATCGGTTACATACGATTGAAAACGGCAGGTTGCCGTCTGATTGCTGTAGGCGATTTTTCTGCATAGATAGCCGCCGGTATAATGACCGAAACCGTCTTTTTCCGCATAACCGCAATATACCATTGTCTTCAGCAGATTATGAGCCGTTTTGACGGAGAGTCCCTGTTTCTGCGCAAGCGTCTTCAGACGTGCTCCCTGCGGGCTGTCAAACAGGAGAACGGACAGCAGATCCAAGGCTTTTTTTACGGCTTTAACCGGCACTTCATCTTTTTTCCGCATAATCTCTCCCTGTTGTTTTTTGGTCTACAATATTCCCTGAACGCTGTTTTTCAAGAACTTAATTTCCCATAATAAGGGAAAATCTTCTTCCTGAATTGCTTTTGGCGAAAGACCGGAAATATTAAATGCAGAGTAAGAGGAACGTCTGCAAATCAACTGGAAACAAAAAGCGAGGCGACTGAACATGTTCAAAATCCTGATTCCCGAAGCGATGGGAATTTACCAGACAGCGGCGGAAATTTTCGCCGGTTACTCACGGAAAATCACAGGGCGGACACCGGAGATCATTACGGTGGACGATGAGACAAGCGACCTTATCGTATTGGGCAATGATGCGGAACATCCATTCGTGCTGGAGCTTCTTCTGGCGGGGAAGGTGGATTCGCTCGGTATTCGTTATGACAGCGATGACTATTCGCTGACGAGCCTTCATGAAAATAACCGGAATCTTCTATTGATCGCGGGAGGCAGGGGGCGTTCCCTGCTTTACGGCGTTTACGATTATCTGGAACGATGCGGCTGTTCCTGGTTCTGGGATGAGGATTTTGTGCCGGAGCTGGATGAGCTGCCGCTGACAGGTTTTTCCGTGAAGGAAAGTCCTCGTTTTGAATATCGGGGACTACGTTATTTCGCGCACCGCAGCCTCCATCGTTTCCAGGCGGAACACTGGAATCTGGAGGACTGGAAACGCGAAATTGATTGGATCGTGAAAAAGCGTTTGAATTTCTTCATGCTCCGCATCGGCATGGACGACATTTTCCAGAAGGCATTTCCGGAAACAGTGCCTTATCCCGATCCGGACCGGAGCACACCCACCGACATCCCCCGCTCCTTCAACGACCGCACGCAGTTCTGGTCTTTGGAAGAACGGGGAAAACTGCGCGCCGCGCTGTTGCAGTATGCCCGTGAGCGGGATCTCATGCACCCCGAGGATACCGGAACCATGAGCCACTGGTACAGCCGGACGCCGCAGGAGTTTCTGGACTCGGTCAAACCGGAATTCATGCCGCAGGCGAACATAACGCAGTATGGAGAGCCTTCCGGGCTGGTCTGGGATATCCGTCAGCAAAAACATCTCGACGATTATTTCAAGCTGACGGAAGCGCATATCGAACATTACGGTTCGCCGGAATTGTTTCATACCATCGGCCTTGCGGAACGCCTCTGCTACCGGGATCATGCGCGGAATCATCTGATGAAGCTCTACACTTACCGCCGGATCATCGGGAAATTGCGTTCCAGATATTCCTCCGCGCCTCTGATGCTTGCGACATGGGACTTCATATGTTACTGGACGCCGGAGGAGGTGCGCAGCCTTATCCGTGAATTGAATCCGCGGAACACTATGATTCTTGATTATACTTCCGACAGTTGCGATGAACTGAATAATTTTCAGAACTGGAATCTGGTCGGCAATTTCCCGTGGACGTTCGGCATTTTTCATGCATTCGAGGCGAATACGGAAATGCGCGGCAATTACAATGTGATTGAACGGCGTCTTCCGGCTGCGGCGAAAGACCCGATGTGCAGGGGGATGGTTTACTGGCCGGAGAGTTCCCATACTGATACCCTTATGCTGGAATATTTTGCGGCGAACAGTTGGAATCCGGAGAACTTCCGCATTTCGGATTTCCTGGAGGTTTTCTGCCGGAAACGCTATCGGAATGCGGGGGAATACGCCCGGATGACCCCAGTATGGCGCACCATGCTGCCGTTGATCCGGAGTAATTACTGGCGGCAGAACCAGCAGATGCCGGTGAGAGGCTGTCTTTACGTGGATTATTCTTTCCGGATTCTGGAATACGCGATGACTGACCTGAATGTACTGCTGTTGGAAAATCATGAAGCAATCACAAAAGAACTGAATGGAACGATTCGGATTGCACCGATGTGTTTCCGGATGCTTGGCTGTCTGGATTATGCCGGTCTGAACCGCCATGCGAAACGGGACTGGATGGATCTTGCGCGCTGTGCCGTTTCCCGGCTGTCTAATTTCGCGTGCGGGGTTCTTGCCTTGCGCATGGAGGCATGGCGGAACGGAGAGGAGGACGGCGCTTCGGTTTTGAAATATGCGGAACTGATCGGCAGACTGCTCGGAAATGAAAAGATGCTTCTTGGCGCACATGAGGACTTTTCGCTTTATGCAAGCCTGCTTCGAATGCAGGAGAGTTACCGGACCAATCCCGGTTTTGAGTCGACTTTGAAAGGCAATGCGGAAAACAGTTACTGCCGCAGTTTCATCTATGAACTGTTCGATGGTTGTTATATCCCCGAGTTCGAATGTTATTGCAGATGGTTGACATCCAGAATCACTTCCGGCGACCGGTCCCCGTGGCGTTATCCGGAAGCTCTTTTCAGCAGTGAGAAGAAGCGGATCGGAGACCGGTTCTATAATACTCCTCTTGCCGATCTTGCACCGGATCGGGAGCATTGTATTGCCGCGCTGCCGGGAACGCTTGCTGAATTGGTGACAATTGCGGATGAGGTGATCGTCGGTTCGGAAAAGATTCTTGTTTGAAGATAAAACAGACCGGGAAGTTCCAGGGGGCGTTTTTTCTTTTTTCACGGATAAAAAATCAAAAAAATATTTTTTGCCCTTGACAAAGCCGGAACAATGGTTTATTTCTTAATATAAAAGTCCCCATGCATCGGAAGCGGGGGGCGGTTGTTCCGGATGAGATTGCGGCATTTGTCTTGTGATGAGTTTTTGTCCGGTAGGAAGTTGATTTATGAGTGTGTCACCATCCCCGGGGTTTCCTGATGATTACGACAAAAGATATTGCGGCACTTGCGGGCGTCAGCCAGACAGCAGTTTCAGCGGTGCTTTCCGGGCAGGGTAGGCAACGGCGGATCAGCGAGGAGACTTCGCGGAAAATCATCGACACGGCGAGGCGTCTCGGTTATCGCAGAAATCTTGCTGCACAGGAGCTGCGCAGAGGTAAAAGTTCTGCCGTCGGCATTCTCCTGCCGGCTCCCGTCAATAATATTTACAGCTATTTGACCGGAGCGCTTGCCCCTTTGCTGGAGGCACACGGGTATCTCTCCACTTTCGCTTTCTGGGAAGATTTCAAAGGGCAGATCAGGGCGACAGAAAGTATTTTGTGCCGCTGTCCATCGGGGATCATTACCGTCGAGCCACAGCATATGCCACACGATATAAAGATTCCTGTTGTATCTCTGATTACGGATGACGCCCGGTTTGATGTGGTTGACTTTGACGGGGAAGATATTTTCACCCAGGTGATTGAGCATCTGTACCAGCTTGGACACAGGAAGATTGCGTATCCGTATTCCGTGCAACTGCCGGTTCGCTACGGAAAATTGACGGCGCATTTTGCCGAAGAGCTGAAAGCGCGCGGGCTTTCCACTCAATGGATGGGAACCTTGGATTCTCTTTCCGTCATGGCTCCCCCGAATCTTCCGAATCTTGCAAATCTGGTGGCGGACTGGTATGAAGCGATGAAGGAACGTCCAACGGCAATAGTCCTGCCCACCGATATGCTGGCGATTTATTTCATGCGGGAAATGACGCGCCGCGGTTATCATTTGCCCGAGGATTTGAGTGTGACCGGATGCGACAATATCCCTTTTACCGAGGTCGTTACTCCAACCCTTACCTCATTCGGAGAGCGTGCGGACGATTCTCTGTCGGACTGTCTTGTCGCATGTCTTCTGCACCGCATGGCGAATCCGGATGCTCCCCGTATGATTTATCGCGTGAAACGGCGGCTGATTGTAAGGGAATCGACTGCACCTCCGAAAAAAAATCAGAAAAATCATTGAAAAAAATATTTTCCGGTATTGCTTTTTTCAGAATTTTGTTTATAATTAAAGAGAAGATTGCTACTACGATGTAGCAAAAGAGATTTCGAATTTGAAAATAAGTCAAAGGGGTATGATATGAAAAAAGTTGCCGCTCGGAAAACATTTGCGCTCCGCAGAAAGCTCCGAATGGTCGTCAGTGAATTTACCATGATAGAATTACTCATTGTAATTGCGATAATTGCAATTCTGGGGGCATTACTTCTGCCGGCGTTGAGCAAGGCCCGGGAAGCCGGCAGAAGTGCGCTCTGCCTGAGTAACCTGAAACAAATCGGAGTCGGTTATGTCGGCTATGTGCACGACAACAAGGATTTCATTCCCTACATGTCCGGGAAAAATGACAATACCAACCGTCTGATTGTGGAATATGCCGGAGGCAGACAGGCTTCCGATTACAATCCGTATTCCTCCCGCCCGGATTATGGAAAAGCGTGGTATTGCCCCACCGGAATTTTGCGGAAGAAGGGAAAACCTGACAATGACAATATATATGGCGCTAATTACTGGTTTCATGTTTACTCTGTCAACGGAACATCCGCGCAGCTTTATTCCCGGATCAAGTTGCCGGTCATGCAGATGCTCTTCGGAGACAGTGCGATGGACATCAAGACGAAACCTGCCGCCGGGCCCTATACAAAATACTGGAGCATCGACTATGCAGCGAACTGGCATAACGGGAGCGGTGGACACCTGATGGCGGACGGTCATGCGGAACAGATTCGCGGAAGCCTGATCTGGTATCATGCCCACATCAGCAATACGAAGCCTTTCGACAGTTCCGGAGTAAGGACGGCGGTGATGCCCGGATGGAAATGACTTGCTGACGGACAGACACGGTATGAAATGAGAACACAACATGAAACATAACATAAACAGAAGGGAAAGATGATGAAAACAGAAATGACTTTGAGTCTCCTTGCCGCAACAGCCGCAATCCTTTGCGCGGAACCACTGCTCAGCGAGAATTTCAACGGAACGGAAAAGCTGTCTCCTTCGCTGGAGGGCATCTCGCGCGGTGCCGCTCTGGTGAACGCACCGGAGGGGGAAAGCGGACGCATTTTGGAACTCAGTCCGAAATCCACGGCGATTTTCAAAGCGGTGAAGCTGGATCCGAAGACAAAATACATTCTGACGTTCCGCGCCCGTTCTGTCGGACCGGACTGCATGGAGGAGAATCCTCAGTTGAACAGTGCTTTTTACGATGTCAACCGGGGAAACAAGGGAATGAAACTGCCCGGCTGGGGACTGGCTTTTTCATCGGAGACGAAAAAATACTGCAATCCGCACATCTTGTTTTCCTATCATAAGGCGGTGCTGTCCAATCAATTCAGAACATATACCGATGTCTTCTATCCTGCTCCCGGCGCCACACAGGTGAAAGTGCGTTTCGAGAATCCGTCGCAGGATAACAGGCTGTATGTTGATGATGTGAAGCTGGAACCTTTCACGGAAGACGGGCTCAACATCAATCCCGATTTCAAACTGGGCAAATACGATCATTCCGGTTTCGGACAGGCTGGATACGGAATCAATATCCGTATGGTGGAGCGACCAGACAAAAACGGTTTTTATCTGAATGTCGCAAGCTGGGCAAGCAGTGATCCGGTTCCGGTCGAAGCGGGAAAGAATTACGTCATTGATGCGAAACTTGCTCCGAATCCACTTCAGGGGGCGCGGATACAAGTCATCTTTTTTGACCGGGACATGAAACAGATCAAAAACGGAGGCGGCACTCTGCTGGTCAAAAAGGCGGAAGGTTCCGGAAAGGCGAATTTCATCGCGCCTGACAATGCGGCTTACCTGCGGATGCTGGTTTACGGCGGAAAGGATGTTGCGTTTGAGCATATCAGAGTTGTTCAGGAAGACATGAAAATGGATAAGTAACACAGGGGAAACGGATTCATGCGAAACTGCCGGAAAATTTTACTGCCGCTGCTGTTCCTGCTCTGTGCCGGATGTGTTACGGAGACGGAATCTCCCGCGCATTCCTCTTTGCCGATTGCAAAAGGCGGAATTCCCGCCGCCGAGATCATTGTTCCCGAAACACCTTCCGCACCTGTTCTGACAGCAGCGCGGGAGCTTCAGAAGTGGGTGAAGGCGATCAGCGGCGCGGAGCTCGGCATCTATCATGCCCCGACTACCGCGAAGAATACGAAAATATATCTCGGCAAAGAGTTTGCCGAGGGGTATGCCGTGGATATTGCGGCAACAAAAGGGACTGACGGTGTTGCTGTCCGGGCGGCAGGCAGGAATCTGTATATTTTCGGTGCTTTGGACCGCGGAGTCCTGAATGGTGTGTATGAGTTGCTGCACCGCAATACGGACTTGATCTTTGCGCGCCCGGATGAGGACTCTGCGGCTGTCTATTCCCGTATGCCGGATCTGAGCTTCGGAGAGACGGACTTCCGGGTTGTTCCCAGCTGGAAGGAACGCAGTTTCTCCCTTGTGAATGTGCATTTCGATCCGTGGACTCATGAATGGAGCATGCGCAATTTTGCGAATTACCGTGGAATGTTCTTCAATAAGTATCATATCCTGTCTTCTTTGTCCAGCTTTTTTTCCTCCTCCGTCACATACGAATACGGCACCCTGCTGGCAAACGGAAAATATTTCGGACGGCATCCGGAATTTTACGGCTGGAAAGAGGGCAGGCGCCATCCCTACAAACATTATGGAACCCAGATCTGCTATACGAACAGGGAAGGAACCGAAGCCGTCGTCAAGGAGACGCTTGCCGCTCTGAAGCGTGACATGACGCCGGAGATAACGGAAGTTCATTTCGGATTCGGGGACACCTGGGACCTTTGTCTCTGCCCCGAATGCCTGAAGCCGATCCGCTGTGAGGACGGAACTCTGCTGAAGCCAGGTGACGACGCATTCCGCTCCATGCAGTATTACTGTTATCTGAACCGGATTGCGGACGCGGTTGCGAAAGCCCGTCCGGGGCTGAAGATATCGACGCTGGCGTATCTCTATGCCGCTGTTCCGCCGAAGGTGAAACTGCACCCGAATTTGACCGTGATTTTCTGTCCCTACGTGAAAAATGATAAGGTTCCGGTTACGGAGCCGGTCAACAAAGTCTGGGAGAAACGCAGCCGCGAGTGGGCGGATGCGGGGAAGAATATCGGCATCTATGAATACTATGGGGATTCCAGCGATTTTCCGCGCCCGATTGCGGATACGGCCATGAAGGATATGCGGTTCTGGAACTCTCTCGGAATCGACACATTCCTCTCTCTTGAAACCTATCCGGACGTGCGCCGGCGGAAACCGGAGGATGACAAACTTGCCGGTGCATGGGATGTTTCCGCAGTGGAATACTGGTGCATCGGACGCCTGATGTGGGACTCGTCGCAGGATGCGGAAAAACTCCGCAAGGAATACTTCCGCCGCGCTTACCGCGAAGCCGCGCCTGCGGTGGAGGGCTTTTATGCGATTCTCCGCAAGGCCTGGTACAGCGATGCGTTCCCTTCTTACTGGAATGACATTTCCTACAACTCCGCCTCTTATTACATCCTGAAGAAGGGCAATGAGAAAGCGATGCGCGACGCCCTTTGCATCGCGGAAAGGACAGTGGTTCATCCGGTGAGTGCAAAACTGGTGAAGAATCTGCGGAACCGCTTTGAGCATCTGGTGAAAGTCGCCGGAAACATTCCCGATACGCTGACCTTGAACGTGCCTTGCTCTGCGGATGCATCAAAGGCATACGAGGATTTCGATTCTCCGTTCTGGGACAAGGGGGGCGTGATCGACGGCCTGCGTCCTTACGGAAAAGCAATGGAGAAGCTGCCGGGAAACAAAGATGCGAAAATTGTCCTGTTGCATGACCGGCTGAATCTTTATGTCAAATGGTCGCAGAGATTGCCGATGTCGGCGGAACAGGGAATGCTGCAGTTGCCTGAACTGGCATGTGAACCGGGCAGGAAGTATCCGCGCGATCAGATCTGGAAGAATGGGGCGAATACCCGTATGACTCTTGAATTCTTCCTGGCGCCGCCTGACCGCAGCAGATATTTCCAGCTCGCCTGTAACAACCATGGAGCACTGTATGATGCGGAAGGCTATAATGCGAAATTCGACTGCGGTTTTACTGCAAAAGTCCGAAAGACTTCCGATGCGTTTGAAGCAGTGTTCAAAGTTCCGCTGAACGATCTCGGAATCAATCTGAATATCGGTAACCGGATCAGCGGCATGTTCTGCGGTCCGTTCGGAAGCTGGAACGGCGGACAGGTTCACCAGATGAGCGGATTCCAGAATCTGTATCTGGAAATGCAATAAGAAAATGAAAAGATTGGAAGGAAATCTATGAAAAGAATGCTTTATTTGGCAGGTTTACTGTTGGGAATGTGTCTGAGTGCCGCGGATTTCAGCACTGAGGTTCAGCCGAATACCATTTACCGCGTAACATTCTCTTCGGCGGAAACACCGTCCTGGCAGCTTCGCTTCACGGATGCGGACGGGAACATCCCGCTTGGCGGAATCCTTGTTTCGGAGGGTAAGAGATACCGGGGAATCAAAAATAATACGTTTGTACAGGAGTTTTATACGCCATACTTTGCAAAAAAGGCGACTCTCCGCTTGAAGCAGAAGGTGAAAAACGTTCGTTTCGAGCCGGTGTCGTCGGCAAAATACCTGAACCTCAATCCGGAATTCAAATTGGGAAAGGACAACTATTCCGGCTATGCACGGACAACGCAATCGCAGATACGGCAGGGCGGAAAGGGAAATTATCTGGAAGTTTCCGATTCCCGCTACGGAATGACCCTGACCGATCCTGTTCCGGTGGCGGCTGGAAAGACCTATCGTGTATCTCTGCGCAGGGAAGGGGCGGGCAATCCGAAGAAAAACATTGGCGTCTACATCCGTTTTCTGGATAAAGAGGGGCGTGTTTTGGAAAACCAGCGTGATTTCTGGAAGCGCAATTTTACCTTCTACGGAAACTGGAAGAGTGATTTTCCCGGCTCCAAACCATTTACCGCTCCCCCGGATGCCGCATTCATGGAATGTCAGATCATAGATGGAAAAGTCGCAGCATTTTACATAACGGAAGATAAATAGAAAGATGTCCCCGATGAAGAAGTTGACCGTCATTTTTCTTGCTTTCGGTGCTTTTGCCGCGTATGCCGCATTTCCCGTTGCGTCCGGCGGCAGGACAGTTTCGGAGATTGTTGTACCCGAGGCGCCTTCCGCGGAGATTCGCTTTGCTGCGCAGGAACTGCAGAAGTGGATTGCCCGTATTTCCGGTGCAGAACCCGGTATTTATCATGCCCCGACCGCCTTAGACAATCATAAGATATTCCTCGGGAAAGAGTTTTATGCTCCGGCGGAGGATTTCCGCTTTATCGGGAATTCCGACGGCTGGGTCGTGAAGCAACAGGGGAAAAAGCTGTTTATTTCGGGACCGGAGGACGGGGGCGTCATCAACGGCGTATTCCGGTTGTTTGACCTGAATACGGATCTCATTTTTCCCCGTCCGGTGCTGGACGGGGAAGCGCTTTTCACTCCGGATGCCGATCTCGCATTCAGGAAGACGAATTTCCGGGGGCGGCCGTCATGGAACTATCGCCAGTTCGGGTTGGTCAACGTTCATTATGACCCGCAGACGAGCCTCTGGGGGCGGCGCAACTATTCCAATTCCAGCGGCATGTTTTACAATAAGTATCATATTCTGGCCTATCAGGATCTCTTTTTTGCAGGAGTTCTGTCGTATGAATTCGGGCGTTTTCTGCCGAATGAAAAGTATTTTGAGGCGCATCCGGAATATTACGCATGGCAGGAGGGAAAGCGCAAAAAATACGAGCATTACGGCCCGCAGCTCTGCTATACGAATCCTGCCGGGCGCGAGGCGTTGGTCAGGGAGCTGCTGGCACGGCTGGAACAGGATATGACGCCGCGGATTCGCAAGGTGCATTTCGGCTTCGGGGATACCTGGAGTCTCTGCAATTGTCCCGGATGCCGGAAACCGATCCCTCTTGAGGATGGAACCGTGCTGGCTTCGGATGACGACGCATTCCGCTCCACGCAGTATTTCCTCTATCTGAATGCGATTGTGGAGGCGATGCTGGAGAGATATCCGCATCTGGAAGCGGAAACGCTCGGGTATCTGTATGCCGCGGTTCCGCCGAAAGTGAAACCCCATCCGAAACTGACTGTGATTTATTGCCCATACCCGAAAAATGACAAGGTTTCCGTCAACGCGAAAGGGAATGAGAAATGGGGTGCGAGAAGCCGGGAGTGGGCAAAGTGCGGCGCCCGTGTCGGCATCTATGAATACTGGGGCGATGCAAGCGATTTCCCTCGTCCGGTTGCAGACGCAGCTGCTGAAAATCTGCATTTCTGGAACTCCATCGGGATTCATCATTTTCTTTCCACGGAGACTTATCCCGATGTGCGGCGCGGCGGCGAAAAGGATGACAAGCTCGCCGGCGCATGGGATGTTTCCGCAATGGAATACTGGGTCCTGAGTCGCCTGATGCTGGATTCCACGCAGAGTCCGCAGACGTTGCGGGACGAATATCTGAAACGTGTTTACGGTCCTGCGGCGGTTCCGATGAAGGAATACTATGCGGCGATCCGCAAGGCATGGCACGCCAGTGGGCGGATCTCCATGTATAACGACAACGCCGTGCAGTCTATGGAGCTTTATATCCGCCGTGCAGGATTGGAAAAGGAACTGCGCTCCAAGCTGGAATCCGCGGATAAGAAGGCGGATTCGCCTGCCGTAAAACAACTGGTGAGAGATCAGCGCAGGCGTTTCGAATATCTCGCGCGGACTGCCGCCTTGAGCAATCCGGACATTTTCGGCATTCCCTTCAGCGGCGGCGATGCAAAAGCCCTGATGGATTTCGAATCCTCCCGATGGAAACAGGCTTCGAAGATTGACGGATTGAAAATCGCCGGACTCCGTTCCAGGGATGCATCCGCCGAAACGAAAGTGCTTCTGCTTCACGACCACCGGAACCTCTATGTGAGGTTCCAGTGTGTCGAACCGGATATGAAACGGCTGGAACGGCAGAAGACGCCTCATTCCGGGCGTTTTCCCTCCGGGGATCGCGCGGAGTTGTTCCTCATGCCGCCGGACGGCAGACAGTATTACCATTTTGCCGTGACGCCCCCCGGGGTGAAATATGAGGCGGCGGGATATGATTTCCGCTGGAACGCCCCGTGGGAGAGTGTGGTGTGTCGTGGCAGCGGCAGCTGGGAATGTATCATGCGGATTCCGCTGGAAGCGCTCGGGATCAGGATTACGGTGAATCATAAACTGAAGATTTTGCCTGCCCGTTATCGCGGCAATGCGGAATCCGGCGAAGAAAGTTCCTATACAGGTGCTCTTCCTCATAATCCCGCTTCTTTTCCTGAAATGCTTCTTCAGGAATGATTTCACCCGGTTTTTCAATGCTGCATCCGGTTCTGAATGTGTTTCTTTACAGATACCAGATGCTTAAGTTTTTATAAATGAATAACAAGATGTTATACTGTCTTCTATAAAAATATGAGGAGGCTGTATGAATGCGCCAAGCAAAAACTGGCATCTGTAAGCTGGACAATCCGGTATGGGTAAAGGTTAGCCAGCAGACCGGAACGGAACCACAGGCATAGCGAGGTAATGAACCATGTTAAGCTGCAGGAAAGGCGATTTATCGTGAATTTCATATGGGAAGCCGCGGCATTTCTCTGCCGCGGTTTCCCGGAGGAACGGTATCATCAGGGACATGCGTTGCCTGTAAGCCATGCCGCCTGGTCTTTTTCCTGAATTTTCACGGGCGGGGATTCAAATTCGATTTTCAGGGTTAGAAACGGAGACACCGGCGGAGCGGACGGTAGTCCTGTGACGATGATGCGTCCGTTTGAAGCGTATTCCACCCCCGGTTTTCTGTCCGAGCCCAGAATGGAAATATTCTTTATCCTTGCCTTCATCAGCGGGAATACCTTCCGCCCATCCAGCGGGAAAGAGAACATGTGGTAATAATAGAAATTTCCTCTTTTTGTCCATGCGTAGTGATCTTTCTGAAAATCTATATTTCCGGCTCCGTAGATGGATTCACCGTTGACTTTCAGCCATTCTCCCACTTCATGAAGGTTGCGAACCGCCTTGTCGGGAAGCCTGCCGTCGGGAGTCACCCCGACATTCAGCAGAAAATTTCCATTTTCCGAAACGCAGTCGATCAGATCTTTGATTACTCCCGCCGCCGATCTGGTGAAGACATCCGGTGTTCCTCCATAGTATCCCCATCCGTGTGTCATTGTCTTGCAGCATTCCCAGGAACGGTTCCGGTCTTCCGACGGGCGGATGGTTCCTTCGGGCGTGTCAAAATCGGCAGGATCGCCCAGACGGTTGTTGATTACGATATGAGGCTGAAGACGGCGGACTTTATCGTTCAACTCCTTTCCACGCCAGAATGCCGGGGATTCTGCGGAATCGGTTTTCGGATCATGCCCCAGCCAGAGCCCGTCATACCACAGAATGTCGATTTTTCCATAGGAACTCATCAGTTCCAGCACCTGTTCGTGACATTGCCGCCGCATGGCTTCAGCGCTTGCATAATCCGTTTTATAGTGGAAATATCCGGGAAAACGCCAGTCCATTTCGGAGTAGTAGAGTCCCGCTTTCAGGCCTGCTTCCCGGCATGCGTCCAGATATTCCGCGACATAGTCGCGGTGTTCTGGAGAGCATTTCACCGAAGTGAAATCCGAAACTCTGCTGTCGAAAAGACAGAATCCGTCATGATGCCTGGCTGTCAGAATCATATAGCGCATTCCCGCTTCTTTTGCGATGCGCGCCCATTGCCGGGGATCGAAGGATTCCGGATTGAAAGTCGCGGCCAGCCTGGAATATTCTTCAACAGGAGTCCGTTCGTAGAACATGTTCCACTCTCCTTTTCCCAGCTGAGAGTAACATCCCCAGTGCAGGAAAAGCCCGAACCGGTCATGCTGAAATCCTTCGATATCCGGTTTGATGTTCATTTGAAATCACTCCTTTTCCTTTGCAAAGAAAATGTCGGTCATGGCGCCTGGTTCATGCACCTGGTTGCCTTTCCAGACTTCATTGGTTTTGTTCTGCTTTGAGTGATGCAGGAAATGCAGCTTTGCAGAATTGCCGCGGATGTTCAGCCCCTTCATGGGTACCATTGCGACAGCATCCCAGGAGTCTGCATTTTTCCTGACGGCTACTTTCCAGGGATGTGTCCATTTGATCCCGAATGCGATCGCATTGTACTTTTCTCCGTCCGAATCAAATGCCAGATGGTAATAGGGAATGGAAGCGTTTGCCCTGTCCGTCTGGAGAAAGATTTCCCAATGTTCGCGTGAAAACATGCCGGAGGATTTCTCCACGGGAAACCTGACGCCTTCCGCGTGGAATTTGAACCAGATGTTTTCCCCGTCATGCGCAACTCTCACGGATACGGGGACTCCTGTTTTTTTCGAGGGCACCGCCAGATTGTAGAAATCCGTGATTTCCACGGCGTTCGCCCATGCGCCACCCTCCACTGATGCGATGGATAAATCCGCGATCAGCGGAATTGTTACCTTTGCCGTTTTTATCATGCTTTTCTTCGCTTTTTCCACATAAGATTCAAAAATGGAAAGGATTTTTGATGCCAGACGTTTCGAGATGGGGTGATCGGCTTTTGCAACGGCGGCATTCAAGGCGTTTCTGCATGCTTTTTCCGTTTCGGGATCTTTCAGAAGATAATACCCGGTGGATTTCACGGCGTTGTCGTAATAATAGCTCGACGCGCCGTCCGCATACCAGGTGTCCCGGACAATGTCATAGAATTTTTTCATTTCATCTGCTGCAGCGCGGAAGGTTTTCCGAAGATACTCTTCCCGCAACGCTTCAATATCCTGATCAGGATTCCAAAGCAGTCTGCAGACGATCCAGAATTCCATGGCGGAAATGTATTCCGCATTGTTTTTCAGGATCCATTCCGAATAAATGCGGTAGATTTTCATTGTGCGCATGAGCTGCAGGTCTTTCTGTATGATGTAGCTTACAGGGCGCGGGTAATCTGCGGCACAGCCGTAATATTCGTAAACGGCAAAAGAGGAGCAGAGGCGATTCCACGCTTTCAGGGTTTCCAGCGGTATCTTATTGGTGGAGCCGTGAAAATCCTGTTTCAGATTCTTGTTGATCGGACAATATACGACAATGATGTTGTCCTCCAGCGGCACCGGCGGCGGAGTCGTTGCGAACATATAGGCGATTGTGGCTATCCGGACGCGGGGATGTTTTTTCTTGATTTCCCGTGCCGCGCGGTTCAGCCACATGTAATACTGCGCGGAACGGAATTCCGCTTCATTCTCCTCTTTTGTGAGAATCCGCCCGCCGGGAAGCCGGATAGGGGCAAGGCATTCCTTGCAGCTGCATGTGCCGTTGCTGTCCTCCACTCCGATTCCTGCAATTCCGCACTCCAGACCGGATTCCAGGCGCTCCCGGATGAAATTCCCTGCGAATTCCTCCGCACTGCCGGGAGCGGTGAAGCAGAGATTGGCATGATAACCGGGTTTTGCCCGTTTGCCGTCGATCAGGCAATAGTATTCCGGATGTTCCGAGCCGTATTTTTCCCATGGCAGGTAACGGTGCAGATTGTGACATTCGTAATCATCGTCTGTGAAGCCGAAGCGTTTCCTCGGAGCCTCTTTTGCATTGGCGGCATTGGTTTTCAGGCGCAGGCAGAAGTATTCCGTGCGCGGGTCATTGTAGTAATAGCCGTTGTTGATTCCCCATGCCCGCTCCTGTATCACCGGCTTTTCTGCATAGTTTGCCCGTCGGATTGTGAGATCCCGCACGGGAGTGAAAATGCGGTCCATTCCGGCAGCAAGGGTGGGCCAGATGATATCAGTGTTTTTTTCCAGAAGGTCGTAAACCGCGAATACGCATCCTGCGGGGCGAGCTCCGAACAGATACAGCCCGTCATTATCCATGCGGACGGCGAAGCCTTCCGAATCTTTCAGGAAATGGAGATCATCCGGGTATTTGCTTTCTGCGAAAGAACGCCCGATATGGATATTGTTTTTTGTTCTCGACGGAGTATGGGCAATATCGAGAGCGCATCCGGTGATTTCTTTCACCCAGTAGGACAGTTGCTCCGCGGCAAAGAGCTCCGTCAGCGTCGCCTTTTCCGGCAGAACGATCACCGCCTCGGGGATGCCGTTTCTGGTGACAGTCATCTGGGCAGCGAGTGAAAACGTGCAAAATACAAACAGCAGCAGAAGAAGCGGAAAACGCATGTTATTTCTCCTCCTTGATTTCAGACAATCTGACGTTGGAAAGCAGATAGGGCCCCCAGTTATTCTTCCATGCGCTGGAGATGCTGAATGTGAACATTTCCGCCTTCCGCGGGCATTCAAATTCAAATGAATATGCGGTCCACTTGGCAGGGGGCGGAGATTGTGTTTCCGAACCGGGGATGTCCTTTCCTTTGATTTCCCCCACTGTTTTCCAGGAATCGTCAAGGAAGGCAAAGCGCTGGGGGAAAGGGGTTTTTGCTCCGGAAGGATTGTAACGGCTCAAATCCTTTGCCCCGAGATTGAACGCATCGAAACTCAGGCGATACCTTTTCCCCGGAATGATTTTGAAAGGGCGCGACTCGCCATAGGTGACTTTGGCGAAGGTTCCGGTTTTTCCTTCGCAGTTGCGGATCAGAGAGCCGAAAAATGCCGTCTGAAAATAATCGCGATAATTTCCCCGCTCAAAATTGTCTGCGGAAAAATAGATTCTTGCGCCATATTGTTCCTCTTCCGGCGGCGCGGCGGAAATTCCGGCTGCCGCCAGAAACAGAGACAGGCTGAATATTGTTTTTTTCATCTCGCTTTCACGTTCCTTATTGTTGTTCCGTGCCGGATTTGTTTATTTTGCCGGGGGAGTTTCTCTTATGAACCGCAAATAGTCGGCCGTCGCGTTTTGCAGATAGGGTCTCAGCAGCGTAATTCCATCGGGCACGACAAAAGAGTATTTCCCTTCCGTGGTTTTGCTGCCGACGCCGAAAACGCGGGACAGCTGTCCCGTCTGGCAGTCATCCCGGAGCAGATTGTCTTTATACGTGAAAATTACGAGTCTGGCATTTTTTTCGATCCCGTCCGTTTTTTTCATTTTATATTCAAGCCTGATGTTTTCTCCGGGAGTCACAGGAATCCCGTCGCCTCTTGCATAGCCATCTGCATTTGCAGTTCCTGCCTGCAGGCGAAATTTGCCGGGGAACTCGGGATTGTCCGTGATCCGGTAATTGTTTCCGACGTTCCAGCCGGAGTAATTGTCTCTTCCGAATGCGAACTCCGGATTGACGTTGAGCGTCGGCGCTGCATCCACCTTCGTAAACTTGAGGTCTTCTATGAGAAGCGCATCTTCCTTGTTGGCGTTTTTGAATACGACTTCCACGGTTGCGGTTTCCGGCGGCGTATGGAATTCTTCGCGGTAGGTCTTCATCTCACTGCTCATGACGGCAGTGAAGAACTGGCTGAAGTTGGCCGCCGGCTTTACGATTTTCCCTTCTCTGTTCCGGAAAATGACGGACCAGCACGCAAGCGGCTGCCCCTGATTCCTTCTGTGCCATTCCGACAGGAAGAACAGTCTGTCGTACTGCGGATTTTCCTCTATGACATGAGGGCCTTTGATCCGGGCGCGGAAAGAAAGAAGGACGCGTTCAAGGCCTTTCGCCGGAAAGGGAAGCGTCGTAACCTGGTGCAGGGCTCCTGCGGGGAGAGTCAGCACTCCTTTTTCCAGAGTGACATTCTCCACTGGTTTGAAATAGGCGTTGAGGGAATTGCCCTGCAGCCCGTCATTTTTGAATTCCTGTGCCGTGCCCAGAATGGCGGCGCAGCAGAATGCCGCCCCCATCATCAGTTTTTTTGCCTGCATTTTGAGACCCTTTCTGTTTGATTTATTTTGAGATGCTTCTGAGTTTTATGTTGAAATGCTATTCCCACATCTGCTGGCTGTTGGCAGGTGACCGGGCAAGAGTCCGGACGGCTTCTGCAAGATTCAGCGGCTCGGAGTGCCCGTCCGCCAACCCCCAGTTTCCCCGGTTCAAGTGGATCATTCCCGTCGTTCCTTGCGTAATGTCGTGCCAGCCGCCGACAAATGGATTCGCTGCGTCCGTATCTCCGTAACCGGCTTTGTTTTCCGTGTATAAAAAGGTTCTGGAAGGTTTTTTGATGTGCCTGCGATAGACCGGGGAAAAGCTCGTCCAGTTTGGCGCGAACGCGGCGTAAATTTCATTTTTTGACGGTGCCGCCGTCGGATTAATCATGAAATGAAGACGCCAGTATCCGGACGGCGTTGTTTTCCTGGAGGGACATGCAAACGCGGTTTTCTGCAGCTGATTGAGATTCCGTATTTGAAGATACTCCGCTACGCCGCACATCCAGCCGTTCTGCAGAGAATCGCTTCCCGCGGCATCCTTTTTGTAAGAGGGAAAACAATCATGATAATCGTCCGCATATAAGTTGGAGGAAAGAAGGAGACTCCGTATATTCGAAGCGCAGGCTGTCCGTTTCACGGTTTCTTTTGCCTTGTTCAGCCCCGGCAGCAGCAGGGAGGCCAGGATGGCGATGATGGAAATGACGATCAGAAGTTCTATCAGTGTGAAATACACTCTTCCTTTGTGTGAAAACGGATGCGTGTCTTCTTCGATCGGGACAATACGGCGTTCGGCAGTGATTTTACAAACGGGCGGCCTGCCTTTTCCGGCGGATATTGCTTCTTCTGTCATCATAAGACACATCCTTTCTGTTCTCTTGTGTCAATGGAATAGCCGCAGAAGGTCTGCAGCTGAGGCTCCGTGCTGTTCCTGCAGCCGCAGGAACGTTCTATATGAAGATACGGCCGGAGTTCTTCCGGTTCCAGTTTTGCAAGGATATGCTCTCTGATTTTTCTGAGCATCAGCTGCGTCATCCGTTCCACAAGCAGAGAGACCGGTTGGACTACAGTGGTGAGAGGAACCGCCAGATAAGGCCCGTAACAGTCACCGTCATAGCCGATTACCGCGCAGTCGTCCGGCACCCTGATGCCGTTCTGCATCAGCATGCCGATCAAACTCGTTGCATAATTGTCATTGTTGCAGATCATTGCCGTCAGACGGTGTTTTCTGATTTTTTCCAGGGTTTCGCTGATCCAGCATGGATTGTCAAATGCATCGATTTCCCATGCTTCGGAATGTTTCAGGCCGGCTTCTCTGAACGCCTTCCGATAGCCGGCGATTTTTGACTGATTGAAACGGCGCAGGGAAGAAAAACAGCCGATTCTGCGATGTCCATGACACTCTATCAGATGGCGCATCGCCAGATTCTGCCCCTCCTCAAGCGCCATGCGGATTTCTCCGTCCATGCCGTCGAAATGCAGAATCGGAATCTGATATTCTCCGTAATAATCGTCGATTTCCTTTTCGCAGTTGAAAAAGATCATGCCTTCCACCTTTCGGGAAATCATGTCATTGATTACCTCCCGGCGTTCCGTTGAGGTGGTTGCGACTCCGACCGTGGCCTGATAACCCTTTGAGCGCAGCATGGCACAGATGTCCGCCGGAACTTCGCTGTAAATCAGCGGCATCTGCATCGGCATGATGACGCCGATCATTCCAGAGCGCCCCCCGTTCAATATGCGTCCCGCCATATTGGGAGTATATCCCAGTTCCCGCGCCGCCCGGCGGATTCTCTCCTGGGTTTCCTGGCTGACCTTGTGCAGTCCGGTTTTATTGATGACATAGGAAACCGTGCTGACCGCCACTCCGGCTTTTTCCGCTACATCTTTCAAGATTGCACTCATTTCAATCATACTCCCTGACATTATGATAGTGAAACGCTTAACTAGTCATTAATTATATGCTGAAAAATGATTTTGTCAAGATGGTTGTTGTAAAATATTCTCAGATTTTTCTGATTTTTTGCCTCTGCAATCCTGAATTCCTGTCTATTTGAATGAGCCGATAAAAGAGCAGCGGCGCCTTGACCGGATGATTGAGCGGATTATGCAGTGTAACATCCTCCATGTGGATGAGATATTCATCACATTGATGGTCAAGGGTACAAAAAAGTGTAAGCAAGCCTACCTGTGGTGCCGATTGACAGGAATAGGACCGCCGATGATCGCTTTTCACTTTTCGCTGTCCCAATCCCGGGATGTTGCAGAAAGTTTGCTCGGAGATTACTCCAGAACAATCATCAGAGACTCTTACGCGACCTATGAAAAACTGGACTGCGAGGTCGCTTGTTACTGGGCACATGTCCGCAAACGCTTGCTACAAGCCGCTGAAAACGGATATACGAAAGCTGAGCCTCTATTGAACCTTTCTGAGTGAGCATACTGCAAAAGAGAGGGTGGAAAAGAAGGGCACAGAAACCGCACTCTTTCAAGAGTGGAAAAATGCACGTCGGCAGTCACAGAAGCTGGTTAAAATTTTTTTACCAATGCCGAGTTCTCAAGAACTCGGTACGTCCCGTCCTCCCCAGTCACGCAAGCAGTCTCCTATGCTCTGAACATTGAAGAAGAGCTCAAAAAATTCCTGAAGGATTCCAGGCTGGACATCGACAACACCCCTGCAGAACGCCTCAAGCGAGGAATTGCGATCATCCGAAAGAACTGCCTCTTTGCCGGAAGTGAGGCTGGCGGACAGCGTCTTGCTATCCTGTATTCATTCGCCGCAACATGCAAAGCGAACGGCATCTGGTTCAGGAAATGGCTCGAAGATATTCTTCTGCGCCTCACGACAACTCTGACCGGACAGATTGGTTCTCTGCTTCCCAGGGGAGAAGCAAAGTAGCCAATGAGCTCACGCTCATTATTATGAAGAGGAGAATGCTGTCTGCCGGTCATCAGCGCCAGGCGGCATCCTTTTGTTATTTCCCCCTCAAGATTTTCATCATGCATATATACTCGACCATGGGGTTGGCTGGGCGCTTACATTGTAAAAGGTATAGCTGAGGCGATATAACCAAAAAACAGTCCGTATTTCAAGCGGACTTGTTTTCAAAGGTGCGCAATCTCAGGAAATTATCTGGCAGTGAGTATGTCCATTGGAA
>DPDG01000082.1 GCA_003526375.1 Lentisphaeria bacterium | reverse complement strand
CCACAAATTCTGGTGAAGAGGCGATTTTTATTTGGTTTTGCATGGTTCTGATGATCGTGGCGGGATGCAGATCGCAACAGATTACGGAACCGCCGGTGACAGTGCTGAAAGACGGCAAATCGTCTTTCCAGATTGTCCTGCCGGATCAATATGACAACGCCGGAACAGAGACGCATCTGCTGACTGCCGCGAAGTGTCTTCAGAAGGAATTTCAGGCGGCATCCGGTGTTCTTCTCCCGATCAGGAAAGAGTCTTCCATGGAACCGAACCGTCCCTCGATCTTCATCGGCAATACCGGCATGACACGGAAAGCGGGGTTCGAACCTGCGTCGTTCCGGGATTTTTCCTATGTCATCGCCGCGAAAAACGGCAACATCTTCCTTGCGGGCAATGACCGCCACAGAACCGGGAGCAAAAAGAGGGAGGGATACTCCGGCTATATCCTCGGTTCCGTAAAAGCAATCACAGTGTTCATGGAGGACTATCTCCATACGCGCTTCGTAATGCCCGGAGACACAGGTATTTCCACGCCGGAACGGAAGACGCTGGAACTGCCTTCCAATCTGGAACGCCACGGGAATCCGCTCCTGAATTTTGCCGCCGGCCGCGGACAGTCTCTCATGTATGACTATTCCAACAACAACTATGGGCGCGGCAGTTATGCTGTTTACGGCGGGCATTCCTACTACACGGCGGTTCCGGCGGAGAAATACGGCAAAAGCCATCCGGAATATTTCGCGCTCCTGGGCGGAAAACGGGTCTCGAAGGGAAATCATCTGTGCATCTCCAATCCCGAAGTCCAGGAATTGATCTATGCGGAAATGCTGAAGAAGCTGGACGCCGGAGCAGAGACCGTGGAACTAGCCCAGACCGACGGCTACAAACCCTGCGAGTGTGAACGCTGCAAAGCCTATGGCAATACGGACAGTCCCGGTGAGAAAATCTGGATTCTGCACCGTGCTCTGGCGGAGCGCCTGCTCAAAGAACGTCCGGGAAAGAAGGTGCTGATCATCTGCTACCCGCCGAACGCGGAGCCGCCGGAGAGTTTCCGTGAATTCCCGGACAACGTGATGATTGAACTCTGCCACTATTCCGAAAAAGTTTTTCAGGAGTGGAGCAAAATCAAGGTCCCGCAGGGATTTACGGTCTATATCTATAACTGGGGTTTTTACTCTCTGCCGGGCATCACCCCGAAACATACGCCGGAGTTCGTGGAAAACCAGGTGCGCCGGTTTGCCGCCAACGGCGTCCGCGGCATCTACCGCTGCGGTTTCGGGGAACTGATGGGACTGGAGGGACCCGTCTACTATGCTTTCGGGAAACTGCTGGACAATCCGCAGCAGTCCGCAATCAAGCTGACGGACGATTACTGCTGCGCCGCGTTCGGGGAAGCCGCCGCGCCGATGCGGACGTTCTTCCATGCACTGCATTCCCGGCTGGCGCTTTACAGCAATCAGGATCAGAGTATTGAGAATGTCAGACTCCTGCCGAAAAATCCCCGCATCTATCTGGCATACGTCTATTCGCCGGATGTACTGGAAACCATGGAACGGAATCTGGCGCGCGCGGAAAAACTCGCGGTTTCTCCGAAAGTGAAGAAACGTCTGGAACTCGTGCGCAGGGAATTTGATTACGTGAAGAATCTCGGCACAATCATTCATTATTACAATGCCTATCGCCTGAATCCCACCCGCTCCAACTTCGACCAGTTGGCGGAGAAAATTGACGAACGCAACGCCATGATCCGCTCTTTTTACGATGACGCGGGGCAGATGAAGCCTGTTCCCGGCTGGCAGGAGATTCAGTTCATGGGGCGGATCGAAAAAGCAATGCTTGCGGAAAACGGGCGGTTGACGGCTCCGATGGGGGCTCCGCTGACATGGAACATTGCCCTGCTGCGCGAAAAAGGCGTTCTTCCCGGCAGGGAACGCAAAAAGATGGAGATCGGAAAGGCAACGGCTCCGGTATCACAGAATTTTGATTTCAACTCCGGCGTCTGGAAACGGGCAAAGTGGCATGAACTCAACGGCATCCAGCTCGGCGCAATTCAGGAAAAAAGCCGTTTCAAGGCGCTCTATGACGCGGAGGCGGTTTACTTCGGCATCGAAACCGAACTGCCGGAAAACATCAGATTCACGCCATGCGGACAGGACGGCCCCTGCTGGGGACAGGATTGCCTGGAACTGATTCTTGATCCATTCGGATCAAGGGAAAAATATTATCATTTCATTTTCAATCCTGTTCCGGGGTCCCGCTATGACGCCGCCGCCGGGTTCATCACGGACGTGCTGCATCCTGCCTATGACAAGCCGGATACGGGCTGGAACGGGCGATGGGAATATTTCACTCAACGTTCCGGCGGCCGCTGGTCCGCACTGGTAAGAATCCCCTTTGCCTCGCTGGGCGTAAAAACTCCGGCGTCGGGAACGCACTGGACACTCAACATCGGCAGAGAATCGTTCCGCACCCGCCAGCCGGAACTCTCCTCGTGGTCTCCGAATCTCGAAACAATGAGCTTCCATGACCGCGATTCCTTCGGGGAGGCAGTCTTCGAGTAACCGGCAGAAGACATTTGTATTTCAAATGGCAATGTGGTATAGTAATCGCATTGTCAACTCGGCAAAGAGAGGAGAAAAATAATGACATTACGTAGATTTGCTTTCATGCTGGCTGCGTGTCTGACATTCGCCGGAAAAGCGAATGATATGGTTGACACGGTCGGTCGTCGAAGCAATATGATTCAGGATTACTATTTGACACAATTCCGTTTGAAGGCTGCGGAACGCAGAGCACGTCTGGACAATGTCAGGACCAAAGCCGATGCCGAAGCCTACCGGCAGGATGTCAGGAAGCGGCTGGCGGAAAGTTTCGGTCCGTTTCCGGAAAAAACTCCGCTGAACCCGCGGATCACGGGACAGCTCTCCACGGAAAAGCTGCTGATCGACAAAGTAATTTTTGAAAGCCGTCCCGGTTTTCAGGTGACGGGCCTGTTCTATCGCCCGAAACAGATCTCCGGAAAGATCCCCGGCATTCTGGCGCTGTGCGGACATTCATCCTCCGGGAAAAATGCTCCGTGGTATCAGGATGTGGCACAGTCGCTCGCCCTGCGCGGTTACGGCGTGCTGATGATCGATCCGATAGGACAGGGAGAACGCCGTCAATTTACGGATGCCGAAGGAGTCCGCCCCGGCGTCTTCGACCACAACATGCGGGGAAAACAACTGGCGCTCATCGGGGAAGCTCTCTGCACCTGGCGGCTGTGGGATGCAATCCGCGGACTGGACTATCTTCTGACCCGCCCGGAAATTGATGCCGGGCGTCTTGGCGTTACCGGAACTTCCGGCGGCGGAACGCTCTCAACTTATCTGAACGCATTTGATTCACGCCTGACGATGGCGGCTCCCAGTTGTTATATCACCACCCAACTGCGCAATCTGGAAAATGAACTTCCTGCCGATGCGGAACAGAATCCTCCGCGGCTCGCCGCATTGGGGTGCGACATGGCGGATTTTCTGATTGCCGCCGCCCCGCGCCCTGCCCTGATATTGGCTCAGGACAATGATTTTTTTGATCCGCGCGGCACGCAACAGGCATTGGAGGACGCACGGAAAATCTATACGCTGCTGGGAAAACCGGAACAGATTCAGCTCTTTACCGGAAAAGGCGACCACGGATATTCCGCGGCACACAGAGAGGCGGCGGGTAAATTCTTCAACCGGTACAGCGGACTCTCCTCCAACTGGGCGGAATCTCCCGATATTCAGAGATTCAAAGTGGAAGAAGTCAACTGCACGCCGAACGGTCAGGTCGGCGGACGGGATATCCATGCCATCATGCAGGAGCTTGAGGCTTCCCGCCGTCCGGAAAAAGCCGGAGACTCAGCAGCAATTCTCCGGCAGATACTGCAAATCGGCGAGGTTCCGCTTCCCGATTACCGTGTCTGGCGGACACAGGTTCAAAGGGTTGAACCTCTGCTCTGCCTGAACCGTTTCGGAATTGAAACGGAACCCGGTATCGTGGTTCCTCTGAAACAGCTCACGCCGTCCCAACGCTTCCAGCTCCGTTCCAAACCGCGAGCGATTCTGTTCATCCCGCATTTGAGCACTTCGCCGGAATTGAAGGAGCTGGGATTCCAGCCGGACGGCAAAACCGACTTCTTTTGCCTGGAAGTCCGTGGCATCGGCGAAAGCCGTCCGGCGGAATGTAATATCGGAGAGAACGATTTTTTCTGTTCCTACGGGTCTGATTTTCTGTATGCATCCTGCGCGCATCTGCTTGATCGCCCCTATCTGGGACGCAAAGTTTACGATATTCTGGCGGCGGTCAGACTCCTGAAAAAACAGGGGGCGGAGGAGATTCATCTGATCGGCAACGGTCAAGGCTCCATTGCGGCGGCTCTGGCGGCTGTATTTTCGCCGGATGTCAAACAGGTTACGCTGTATCACGCGCCGTTAAGCTGGCGGCAGATGGTCAACAGCCGGGTGGTTCGGTGGCCGTTTTCCGTCATGCCTCCCGGTATTCTGCGCAAGATTGATCTGCCGGATGTTTACCGCGACCTTCAGTCTAAGAATATCCGGCTGATCGCCCCGTGGGATGCAGCGATGCGTCCCTGCCCTCCCCGGCAGTTGTCCGCTGCTGTCCGACAATACCGGATTTCCTGCCCGGTTCTGCCCACAGCCGGGACGCCGGAATAAGGCTTGACTGGACTTATCCAGGACAGGAAGAATGGTCTTTTCATCCATCCTGTCCTTTTTTTGAGAGATTTATGTCAACATTACCCGGCATGTGATGAAACAAAAGATATTTTGCCGGTGTCAGATAAGAACACTTGTAAATCATTTGCGCAGTGATATATTACAGGACTTTTGGCAAGGGGCCGTTCCGGATTCGACTGGGCGAGCAAAGTGCCGATTGCATGTCGAGGATGATCGTTTGCCTCGTAAATCACCGGTCAAACAAAATAACTGCGAACGAAGAGTACGCACTCGCCGCTTGACGGCGACGTCCTCTCTCTGACGGACACTAAGAGAGGGGGCGACAGCAGTGTCCTGGCACAAAGACTTCACTCATCGGTCCGCGTGCGAGATTTCAGATGAGCCAGTCTGAAAGCCGCCTGCCTGTCGGCAAAGCCGGAGGACGAGAAACAATAAAGACAGAATAAACATGTAGATATCGTCATAATGACGTCACAGGACAGGGGTTCAACTCCCCTCGGCTCCACCATTAATGAAAACTTTGGGACAGCGGATTTCCGCTCGACATATTCCTATTATGCAAATCCCCTGAAGAAAAGGCAGACAACAAACGGATGTCATTTTTCTTTTCTTAAAAGTGATTTTCCGCCGGAATGGCATCCATCTCCGGCGGAAAACAAGTCTGGCACAGGAAAAGGTTATTGTTTCGGAAGCAGGACTTTGATATAATCAATCATAAACCAGCCCCAGGTATAGTCCCTTTTCGCCATGAACTGGACTCCGCCTTCGCCGTCGATCTCCTTGTCGGGCGTGATATTCAGAAAGAGAATGTCATTGTCACCGGCGACAAGATTATTGCAGGGAATTGTAAATTCCGCTTCTTCCCACTTTGTCTTGGAGAAAGGGGAAACGCCACGGAAGATACTGATGCCGTTGACTTTGACCTCCATCAATGAAGGCGCTTGCTTTTCGTTGTCAATGCCGAACACCTTCAGTTTCAGATCGGATTCCGGTAAATGATTCAACTGCAGAACGGCGGATGCATTTCCGAAAGTGGAGCTTGGGCGGCGCAAAACCTTACAGATATTATTGTCGCTTCTCATCCATGCCCTGCATTTTTGTCCTCCGATAATTCCCTTGTTGGCAATCAGAAAACCATACTCTGTCTTCTCCTGCACGACAGGAGTGGATTCCCCCAGAACCTTCAGCGGATTTTCAGCAAGCCGTTTTAATGCGGGGGCATCATACCACGGACGAGTTTTTTCTATTTTCAGCATGGCGGTCTCCCAGAACCAGTCTGCGGAAATGGGATGTCCCTCGTAACGGATTTTCAAGATGCGGCAGACATCGACATACCGGACCAGACATTTTGCATAAAAGGGCATCTGCGCTTTCGTGATTTTCCCATTTCCCCGGCAGTTGTCCGTCAGGTAACTCCAGAGGAAAGGAAATATTTCCCGCTGAACTGCCTTCCATTCTTCGGAATCCGTTTTGACAAGAGACAATGCTTCATCCAGCAGCGGCAAGGCTTTTTCCGCAAGTTCAGAGGTCACCAGACCTCGTTTGATCTGTTCCGTATTCTGTCCCCAGTTCCTTTTTTCCGGTTCCGCCTGAATCAGATCGAAGTACTTCCGCATGGGAGCGGCGGCAGCGCCGAATGCATCGTTCAGATAATCGTCAACCAGCTTTTCGACATTTACGCCGGGGTCACAGAGCACCTCATTGAGTACTTTCATCTGCAATGCCTGGAAACTGCCGTTTTCACTGATGGCTCCCGCGGCATATGCCGGAGTAAAACCGCAATGCGCCACGATCTTATACTTTTTCTCGGCAAGATGCCTGTAAAGTTTATAGTTCATGCGGAATGCCGGCCACACATTGTAATGCTCCCGGCAGGAGTTCGGATAGACGAAGGCTCCAAGCTGGTCCGGAAACATCTCCTCCCATTTCCTCATCCGCTCATGCCCGACCCGGTTGCTCTCATGCCCATAGACCAGATGACTGCCCCAACTGTGTCCATAAGGTGCATAAAGCACAATGACATTCGGGGAAAGATTCCTGATTTTTTCCGGAGGAGTCTGAGAATCCGTGTAAGCGAGTGTGACCAGGATTCTGTCCGGATACTGTTTTCCGGTAATCTTTGCGATGGAATCGATCCAATACAGGAGACGGTCTGTTGTGGACCCCAGTTTCCTGCACTCGGCACACTTGCAGTAATAATCTCCTCCATCGCCGGGAAAGAAATAAAAATATTTTGCTTCCGGGTCGGCTTTCATCATTTCGGCAAGCCGGGACGCAGCAAGCCGGATCAGCTCCTGGTTGCTCATGCAGTAATGGGTCTGCACATTCTTTCCCATAGAGGAATGCACGCGCTTCCCGGATGCGTTCAATGCGAAATATTCCGGATGCGAGTCCTGAAATTCTTTCAAGGGAATGTAGGTAATTGCAGCATGGCAGTTTGTGCAGTGACTGCCCAACATCTGCATCGTGACCCAGTCCTGATGGGAAGTATACCCCCACAATTCCGGCTGTTCCACCCGATACATCAGCTCCCGGTTCGGAACCGCCGGATTCTGTGCCATGAAGAAATCTTTCAAAGCCGCATCGCCTTCCGCTTTTTTGAAGCGGTTCTGGCTCAGCAGCACAACACCGGCTTTTCCCAGAAAGCGGAATACTCCGAAATGCACTCCCGACGGACGGGCGCCGGCAATCGCCGCCCGGTTTTCTTTCAGGCGCATTGCAAATCCTCCGTCACGGATATTTTTCAGTTCTTTTTCATCCAGAAGACCGGATTTCAGACCGGCTTTCCCGACGAAAACGGCACAGCGATCAGACGGCAGAGAAGCCGGAAGCGCTTTTACCGGATAAAGATTTCCCCCTGTTTTGGCAAATGCATAGCGCAGCATTTGCGCAGCATCACGATCCAGTCTGGACGTTACGGGATCATCCGGGTCATCCAGATAGTAGATGGCTTCGCATTCCCTGCCGTTCAGGAGTAATTTCCTGCCGTCTCCTTTTTCAGCCTCGATTCCTCGAATCTTCAGGTTCCTGACTTCAAGAAACGCATCTTTTCCTTTTACTCCGAACGCCAGAACGCCGTCAAGCGCTTCAGGATGTACGTCAAAGAGCACTGAAAACTGCCGGAATCCGGGTGACGGTTTCAGGTTTTTCCCGCTGTAAGCAGGAATTTCTTTTTCTTTATTCATACCGTTGGAGCTGACGCTTGCAGTTCCATTGGTTCTGTAATCAAAAGAAAGTTCAAATGCTTTGTAAGTGCGGTAGACGCCGCCGGGATACCCCATCTGAGCGCTCTTGATTTCACCTTTGGGACCAGCCTTGACATGCAGGGTCCGGTTCTTCACGGTGATGAAATCGCGCCCGTTCCATGGTCCCCACATCATTTTTGCCGGAGCATAAGAGAGTTGAGGCGTCCAGTAGGCTTCATCAGAGAGATTGCCGGTTCCATATAAGAGGCTGGCGGAAACCAGAAGCGGAAAACAGACAAACAATTTTTGCAGCAAATGCATATTCACCTCTTTTTACTGTTGTTTTGCAAACGTGACGGTAAATGTAAATTCATAGGATTCTCCCTTTTTCAGGGTATAAGGAGCACCGTTGGTCTGTTTCTTGTAACCGAGATAGATCTCACAGCTTTTGTCGCTGTAACGTGCAAAGCGTATCCTGCAGTTTTCCCCTGTAATTGAGATTGACATTCCGTCTCCGGTAAATACGGCGGAGTCGTACAGCTTATTCAGTTTGAAATGTTCTTTGACAAACGGAATTTCTATCGGAGCCATTATCAGTTCATCCCCCTGCTTAGCCTCTACGGTCCAGCCTTTCATATTCTCCGCAATCATTCCGAATCCCATTTTCACCGGATTCGCTTCGTATCCGTCAAAGGTCAAATCCTGAAGAGCGGTTGCCCTGCACTGAACTTTGACGCTTGAACCGGTAATGGTCATCACTGTATCCATAGTTGCCATAGGGGTGGCTCCCGCCTTTTCCATGAATTTTTTGGAAGACTTGTAAATCACGTCCCCGGAAGCAGTTGTTTCGGTGGTATATCCTGCGGCAGAGTCAAACCGGGTCTGAAGGGAACTGCGTTTTCCATCACTGTTTTTCAGCGCCAGGTAATTATTATCCCCCTTTATGACCGGCTTTCCAGCATAAGAAATTCTGAGCAGCCCTGACTGTTTTGAATATTTATCCCAGAGAACGACATCCATCATATCCTTCTTTACATTTCGGCACGGGAGATTGGGTTCCTCCCCGCAGACAGGGACAGTGAGAGCGAGGCAGATCAGGGCGATACCGGAAAAAATTGTTGTTTTCATACGACTTCCTTTTGTTTTGGTTAAGTTGGAAAATGTTCTTTATTCAATGCTGCAAACGGTTCCGGTCTTGCGTGATTCTTCGGCTTTGAAGCACATCAGATGCGATTCCAGAGTATCATCGACACCGGAACGGATCGTTGACGGATCTCCGGTTTCCAGCGCAGAGACAAAGGAATCCATGAGTCCGCCGTCACCTCCGCCGTGACCGGACAGAATACTGCCGTCATCGACAATATTTGTATCAATCTCTTTTGTTTCGTTGGTCAGGAAATCGGTCAGATGAATGATGTTGCTGTCTGTCCGGATCGCGCCGCGCGTCCCGAAAATTCTTGTCTGCCTGCCTCGTTCATTGCAGAACGCCGTCATGAGCATCTGTGCCGTGGCGCCGTCCTTGAAACTCATGTTGACCACCTGGTTGTCTACGACATCATTGTCACATTGATATGCGCACCGCCCATAGGGGCCTTCACGCAGTGCCAGCATGACCCCCCGCGGAGTGATATCAGGAGTCAATACGTCGGTCGGCCACTGGTGTCCGAGTCCGCGAATCATGCGGTCGCGCATATAGATTTTGAGAGCAGACGCCGGGCAGAGCGATTCCACCTCCGGCGGACACACTGCACAACGGGAAGCGGCTCCTTCCGGCCGTCTTTCCTGCCGGAATTCAAAAAGCGAGCCGAAAGATTGAATCTTTGTACACGGGCGGTCCATGATGTACCGGATCCAGTCGATATCATGGCAGCATTTTGCCAGAAGCATGAAACAGGTCTCTTTTTCATTCCGCCAGTTGCCCCGGACGAAAGAGTGGCATTGATGCCAATGTCCTACCGGTTCAAGATGCTGAATGGAAACGATCTGCCCGATACTGCCGTCGGCGATCAGCTTTTTCACGTGCCGCGTATAATATGTATAGCGCAGGACATGGCATACGGCAAACATGATCTTGCTGCGCCTGACGGCATCCGCGATTCTGCGGCAGGCTACTTCCGTGGGCGCCATCGGTTTTTCCAGCATGATATGGTATCCCATTCCGGCAAATGCCACCGAGGGAATTTCATGCAGGTCATCCATCATGCAGATAAGCACAGCATCCGCAAATTTCGGTTTTGCGGCAACTTCCTCCCAGGACCGGAAACGCATCTCCTCCGGAATGTTGTGCTGGTCTCCGATTCGGTTGCGGTAAAAATCCCGGGGTTCGGCGATTGCCACGATTTTTGCGCGGTCAGGATGGTTCCGCACCCAGTTCGCATACCCGGTGCCGCGTCCTCCGCAACCCAGGATAATCAGTCTGACAGGTTCCGACATTTTGAAAAATCCTTGTTTTTAAATAATTTTTTAACGGTTCATCCTGCTGTTACAGCCACCTTGCAATGCTTCGCCGCATTGCCGCAATGGTACACCATGAACCGCGTGGATAGAATGGAAAACGGCATGTCCGCCTCAGATATGCCGCGTGTTTTTCGTTGAATGTGCCGCGCCCGGTGATGAACTGTCCCCAGAAGCCATAATGCCAGGCAACATCTTCAAGCTCAGGAGTCAGATGTTCCAGCCATTCTTCAGGGAATATGGCAAGCCAGCGGGAACAGGAGTTCAGCCATGTCGGATGTACAAAAATACGGGTCGCTCCATATTCCTTTTCCACAAAATCCATAAGTTCCCTGAAACAGCGCGGCAGATAGGCGGGATCGTCAAAAATGGAATGAGGGGCAACGGCGTTGGCGATGTGAAAACTGTTTTCTCCGTTTTTTCCAACTCCGATGCCATGACGCAGAGAACCGCATTGAAAGCCGTCCAGTCTGCTGCTGTCTTCGTAATCGCGACGGCACCTTGCATCAATAGAGGAACGGAAGACTTCAAATGCTTCCGCCTCAAAATTATCCCTGTTGTTTTTGTTTGCCGTGTAAATGCCGTAAGCGCGTTCTTCCATGCAAAGCCATTTCTCTGAGTTCCAGAACAAATCAGGAGGATTCCAGTTCAGAGGATTGGCATCCGTTTTCCGGTAAATGTCCACTCTGCAGCGGATTGCATGGCGGAAATCTTCATCGGGATGTTCCGAAAGCCAGTGATGCAGGAAAAAAAGCTTCAGCCTTACGATCTTGTGCAGATATTCCCTGTGTTCTTCCAGAGTCGCCGGAAGTGGAAGCTGGTTTCCTGAAAGTTTCACTATTATCTCCCTCCCCTGTTTTTACCGCAGAATGCAAGAAGCTGTTCCATTTCATCAATCTGACATTTCATGCTGTCCAGCGCAATTCCGGTCAGTTCCTTTGCCGATGCGTCGCCGACTTCGGAAAACAGCAGACGCTCCATGGAGCTTCCGCACTTCTGCATGTCCCGTCTGATTTTGTCAACAGTATTGACGGCATCCGGCAATTCCGGATTGAGCTCATGCGGGGAAATCATGGTGACTGCGGCAAGAGCAATGACTCCGTCGGAAGTGCTTTCCAGTTCGATCTCCTCCAGTTCTTTCTCCGGAAACGGATTCAGCAGAGTGAACTGATGCAGCCCCAGACGGAGGGAAGGTCTGGGCGATTCCATGACCGCGATCCTGACTCTGCGTCCCGGCAGCGGCTGGTACCAGGCGTTCAGATTGTCATATTGAATCAGGGGCTCGCAATAACAGTTGCCATCTGCATAACGGATGCGGAACTCTCCCCATTTGCCGTTTTCATCGGCGCTTCCTCCGACAGCCGATTGAATCAGGGAAACAGCCTTGCATTTCCGGAGATTGCACCGGATATTCTCCCTGTGCGGAGTTGCTTTGCATTGCCGCCCATAAAGAAGAATCCGGTGTTTCAGCAGAAAAGCTATGCCGCAGCAGGCATGTTCTCCCGGAGGAAGAAAGGAGAGCGTTTCATCCGTAAAATCACACTTATGGTTTCCGGTATTGAATTCCAGCGTACTGTTGAACAGATGAGAAAGATCGCAGAAATCATAGGACTGCCTGTCAAAGAAACGTGCATGCTGAAATTTTGCCAGAGACTGTTCCATTTTCAGTTTCATTGAAACCGGATTGTCTCCCGGAATCTTTTCCGGGATGCCTGGCTGAGAGGCGAAATGATGTTCCAGAGAATGCAGGAATTTCAGTTCTTCCGGGGTTTGCAGTTTTGTTTCGGCATGTTGAAGGAAACGTTCAAAAAAAGTATTTTTTTCTTGTTGTTCAAATGCGCAGTTCCAGGCTGCGGCTCCCAGAAGAGCCGTGCCGGATTTCCGCAGTTCATAAACGGAATAAGGCATGGAAAGGGAATTGCTGGAAGCCCAGTAAGTGCCGATCACTCCCGGTGAACCGCATTCAACGGCGGCTGTCACGTGGGCAAGAATGTTTTCCGGCGTTGTGATATTGCCGGCGCCGATGACCGGAATCTGGTCCGCTTCCACGATTTTTCTGTGAGGAAAGGCAAAGAGCGTCTGTGTTTCCGGATCAGGCAGCAGGAACCTGGAATATACTGCGGTTTCGGGAGTTCCGAAAACAGCACAGTTCCCTTGTATCCGGGGAAAACAGACCTGTTTCACTCTTGCTGACTTTTCAGAATAAGCCCAGTCAACCGCGGTGCATTGCAGCCCTCGCAGTTGCGGAAGATGATCATGGTGCCGGTAAAAGTCCCCCCAGAAGAAAGCATGAAGCCCTTTGCCGTTGATAAAACGGATCGCATCGGCAAGGTAATCGCCGTAAAGCGCGGTCTTCCCTTCCCTGCGCATTTTCTCCGCACATGCGGGGCAATGCCCCAGAAGACGTGCCTCATCGGCGCCGATATGGAAAGAGTGAATTCCTTGATGCAGCGCAATGACTTCCTCCGCCATACTGCAAAACAGTTGGAATACAGCAGGGTTCAGGGGACATCCCTGCTGCATCGAACCTGTTTTTTCACGCAGGGAACAGTAAGAACTGTGCCGCAGAATGTATTCCCAGTGACTGAAACACTGAACCAGCGGGATCAGTTCGATTCCCAGATCCCTCGCATATCCTGCAATTTCAAGGATATCTTCCCTTGCAAATGCGCGGGGATGACGGATTTCCGGCAGAGATTCGTAAGGAAACTTGTCTTCATATTCAATCAGACAGCAATTGATTTTCCACTCCGCCAGCTCATGCAGATGACGCAGCAGGGCTTCTTTTTTCCAGACAACCCGCTTCAGGTCCAGCATGGCGATGCGGTTCGCGATATCTGCGTAGTCCTCAATCATTCCGATGAAGGCAAGTCCATATTTCTTTTCCAGTGAATGCAGGGTCTGTTCCGCATATTGGAACCCGCGCCCGGAGGAAGCATACAGCAGAATTTCCTTTTCATTCAATTCAATGCGATATTCATCCGGCCGTCCGCCCGGATCTTTACCTGTCTTTTTGACCGGGCGGCTTGAAGTGCCGCGCCACCGCTCAAGCCGGATCGTATGAGGCTGAGGCAGAAGTGTTATTTCCTTTTGCAGATTCATATTCTGTTCCTGTATCTTCCGGGGTATTTCAGAATGAGAAAACGCTGGTATAATCCACCATGCTGAACGCCTTGCCGTCTCCGATTCCCCCGGTCATGGCGTTGACGAATTCATTCAGGGTCCAGTTTTTGACGGAACCGTCAAGCATGCACATGTTTCCTGTCCTGAGATGAATCAGTGCGAATTCTCCGGTTGCGCCGACACCTTCACCGGAGTTAGGAGTCCAGGAACCATTGTTCTGGATAATTGAAGATTGTTTCTTGTTCTTTCCGTTCCAGGAACATCCGATCCAGCCGAACTGTGACGGTTGCCTGATGCCTTTCATATTATAACCAAGATACAATTGGTCGCCGAAGGTATAGGAAAACGGCTTCCATTTAGCGTAAGAAATTCCTGCGGCAAACATTCCGTAGGAGTCCTGTGAAGGCTGATTGCTGGGAAGAACAGGACATCGCATCTGCTTTCCGATGGCATTCAGACAGTAGGAGTTCTCTTTCAGCTTATATCCCGTATACCCCAGAGTTGCCAATGGCTGAGTCCATGCGGGATTCTTGTTTGCATCTCCCGCGCCAAATGTGTAATCTCCGTAATATTTGCACAAAACGGAAAGCCCGCCGTAATCGTTTGTGTACATTGAAAGCATCAGGCCGATCTGTTTCTGATTTCCCGTACAGGAAATCTTTTGCGCCGTCATCTTTGCTCTGTTCAATGCAGGCAGCAGCATACCTGCAAGAATGGCGATGATCGCAATGACAACTAACAGTTCTATCAAAGAGAATCTTCTCTCCTGCAACTGCCTTTTCTTTTGTTCCGGGCCTTCCGATGCTTTTTTCACTTTTGCTCTCCTCAGTTAAGTTTTAACCATCGGGCGACTGTATCTCCCATGATACGAGCCGCCGTATCTTTTGTCTGTTCACACCCATCCAGCAAAGCCTCGTAATGTTTCCTCGCTTCAGTCTGAATCTCCGGATTCCTGATATAAGCGTCACTGCCGAAAACAAGTTTTGCATAATACGGATTGTCCGCTTCCGGCGCAGCGGCAGGAAGACGGGGCTGCATGAGCGTTTTGAGCTCTCCCGCGGAAAGCGCTTTCCATGCACCGCTTCCGGCAAGATCGGCATAGAGGTTCGGATGGCTTTTCAACAGCTCCGCGCCTTCCTGACGCCAGAAAGTGGTTCCCAGATGCGCCATTATGAGATGAAGACGAGGGAAAGAACGTGCGATGCGATCCAGATTCAGGGGATTCATATTCTTCAGAACGGGACGTCTGTAAACCGGATCGGCATTGCCCGGACGGAAATCTCCTGTATGGAAAAGCAAGGGCAGCCCGCATTCTTCCGCCGCCTCGTAGACAGGCATATAAAGATCATGATCATATTCATAGTAAGGATAAATGAACTTCAAGCCGCGGAAGCCTTTTTCTGCGAATTCATGGATTTTCCCCGGATCCGGTTCCGTATCCCAGAGATCCACCTTTGCAAAGGGAATGAAAATATCCGGAAATTCTTTACAGACCTGCAGTATCCTTTCATTCGGAACGTAGTCATGAGCGCCGATCCGTTCTCCCCCGCTCAGGCATGATACAATGCCGTTTCCACCGGAGCTTTCGGCAAACTGTTTCAGCGCCGTCCCATCTTCAATGTCATAGTGGACGTGGACATCAACGATCCGCCGGTTCATCTTGATTCCTCCATTGCCTCTCTGTTTACCCGGTTCCACTGGAAATGCAGATAAGCGGCGCCGGAGATCAGTTCTTTTTCCAGGTCGAAATCACGGAGTTCTCCGACGCTCCTCCGCTTCTTGACCCCGTTTCCGGTCATCTCCATCATGAGCGGACCATTGTAGGCTACATCACGGAATGCTTTCAGGACGGCATGCCAGTCAATCCTGCCGAGTCCCGGAGGCTGATGATCGTCATTTTCTCCGAAGTTGTCATGCAGATGCGTGGTGGTAAGACGTTTTCCTATTTTCCTGACCATGCCTGCGACATCGCAGTTTTCACCGTAAAAGGCGTGTCCGGTATCAAGATTGAACCCTGTATCCGGGCGGTTCATGGAGTCTATGATCCGGATGATGAAATCAATATCTCCCTTGAACCCGCAGTTCTCTATCGCCAGACGGACATGGCGCCGGGCGGTGATGTCTGCCAGTTGCGACAGGATTTCCAGGGCGCGTGCAAAATCGAAGCGGGGAGTCAGATTCGGCAGATGGCATACCATGACCCGCGCATCCAGAGCTTCCGCGATTTTTGCACAGTGCTCCTGGGTCCGGAAGTATTCCTCCTGACTTCCCCCCTCATTCAGGTGTTCCGAATGAACCGACCACGGAACAATGCCGGCGCTGCGGCAGGCTTCCCGGATGCATGAGGCGTCTTTCAGGTCAAGAGAAAGTAAATGCGAGAACTCCAGATGGCTGAAACCATAGAGCCGGTAGTCTGCGACCCGTTTCAGGTAAATATCTCTGGTATAACCGGGAATGTCATCCACTTCGGGCGCCACGATGTTGCAGCCGATATTGCAGCAGGAATACATTTTTTCTCCAATGTTGATATATTAATAAATCCAATTTGTATTATAAATTATAATGAAATTTCTGATATTGTCAATATAGGAAATATGATATTTTTAATTTTTATTGGACTGACTTGATATAAAAAACACGTTTTTTCCCGTTTTCACCTTGAAAATTCCCCGTCACGAGGATTATATTAAAAAAAAGACAAGGTTTTTTATGGGCAGGACTTATACACCGCAGTATATGCGGATCAGAAATGATATCATCAACCGGATCAATAACGGCGAACTGAAGAAAGACCAGCGCCTTCCTTCGGAGAGGGATATTGCCGATGCTTTCGGAGTTTCCCGCATTACCGTTGTCGGAGCGCTCCACGGTCTGGAGGAGCAAGGCATTATACGCAAGGTCCGCGGCAGCGGCTCTTACATCAATTGTTCATCGGTGGATTATGAGGAGCCGGGAGAAATGTTCGGCTCTTTCTTCGGGTCGGCGCGCATCACGGTCAGGCACGGCATTCTGATCTGTTCGCCGCAGACCTTTTTCATCGTCAAGACACTTGCCGCGCTGTTCCGCATGGAGAATCCTGATATCAAGGTAGAGGTCGTCATGCTGAATCCGGAAGGATATGTGGGAAGCGAAGACCCTTATCTCGGGCTCATCGGCGCGGGAAAGCCCCCGGCAACCGGAGAATTCTTTTTCCATTCGGATTATTCCGCCATCAACGCCCTGTATCCACTGGAAAATCTGCCGGGATTCAACGAGTTGACCGCACGGCTGGTACCCGGTGCGGCATTCCCGACTCTGGATATGTCCAACGAGCCGCATGTTCATGCTGTCGCCCTGAAAACCAATGCGCGGCACTGTATTGTGAATGTCGATTTTCTGAAACAGGCAGGAATCTGCAACCTGCCGGAAGCCCTGACTTTCGAACATATTGATGAATGGTGCGCACGTCTGGGAAGATATGCGGAAAAGCATCCGGGAACTTATGGCACATCCATGCCGCTCCCGTTCGGGTGGCACAATGTGATCGGGTATTTTCCTTATCTCTGGGGAGATGCAGCAGGCGTGGACTCTTCCGCCCGCAGTTTTGTGGAGGTCTTGAATGGGAAATCATGTCTGGAAGGACTGCATGCCCTTGCACGCTGGCATCAATGCAGCCGGCCGGCGCCGCCGGAAGATGACGACATGTTTCTCTTCGGCAAAATCGGTCTTGTCCTGTCATCGACAAGGCACCCGTGGCATGTCAACGGCATGCCGCACCGGAGCTCTCCTTTCCGCTATTATTCCATTCCTGTTTCTTACGGAAGAAAACAGAGTGTTTCTCTGCTGGGAAATTTTTCCGTCGGCATTTTCAAAGGCGGTGTCCGGAATGAGGAGGAACTGCACGCGGCATGGCGCTGGTTGAAGTTTCTGTTCCAGAAGCGTGCGCAGTATCCGCTGTCTCTGGACTTCGATTCTCCCGCGAGGCTGGATGCCGGTTCCCGGCTGGCGGAGCTGCCGGATTTTCATAAAAACACGATGCTTCATACCATACGGAACGCCCGTCCCCAGTTTGATTTCAAGAACATCCGTGCGGCTCTGTCTGTTTTCGGAGATGAATTGCGCCTTTGTCTCTGCGGGGAAATCACGCCGGAGCAATGTATCGAAAACACCATGAAGCGTTTGCCGGATATCATCAGGATGCCGTAATGCCGGGGGATAATTCTTACTGTGCTTCCAATGAACGGGCGATGGCAATGCTTTTGCGGTATTGCGGAATGTCCCGTTCCAGAACCGAAGTCAGTTGGCGGATTTTCCACTCAAGATGGGAACGGTCGGTGACATAATCCATGGAAGGCTCATACCCGAGTGAAGAATCATGTTCGACAAGCGGAATGGTTGCGCGGGCATTCTCCAGCTCCTCCTGCGCGATCAGGATAATCCTGCCGAGGATTGCCTCCGAACGCTCCGGATCGTCTTCCGCGAGAAGACGCTGGTTCTCCAGCCACCACTGTTTGATGTGAAGAACCGTAGCCAGGGTATTTGCGATATAACGTGCCAGCGCAATCATTTTCCGTGCCGCGGGATGTTTCCTTGTTTCGATCTGAACCAGCAGCGATTCCATCCGGTCCGCGCCGGAGTTCCAGCGCTTTATCAATTCCGGGAGATGCCGGATTTCCGCTTTAATGCGCCGCGGGCCGATATCCAGACCGTCGGGATCGTTGACAACGGAATAAACCGGCATGGCAATCTCATATTTATTGAATTTTGTCCAGGGAAATTTCATCGTCATGCCCCAGGTCTGCCGGAGAGAACAGGCGCCGAACAGAAACGGATAGGAGGGTCCCACCCGGCAGGGACCGTATTGATCGTCAATCGGAGTAATGAATTCTCCGGCGGCATCGCTCCACTCTTTCCAGATTTCCATGACTGCATCCGCAGTGTTTTCCGAAAAACAGCGTGCGGCCATTTTCCGCAGGATCTCCTCTTTCGATTTCGGACCGTTACTCCAGAAGAGCCATTTTCCCAGTTCGGCGATGATGGAGGGATACATCCCGAAATGGTGGGACTCCATCAATCCGGAAAGCCCGTAGTTTTTCCGGGCTTCAAGCAGGTTCTCCATTCGCCTGCCCCACTGCATCGGAACAGGGATGTAGGGAACGGCGCCGAAGTCCCATGTTCTGCCGCCCGTGTTGCTCATGGCATAAAGGCGCAGTCCATTGCGCCTGGCGGCGGTTCCCTCGTCGTGGAAAAGCCGGCTCGGGCCCGGCAGGGAAATCGTATAATCGAGCGCCCGCTCCTGAGTGTCCCATATTTTTACATTGTCATGCAGCTCGAAGTTCAGTTCCACCGTTATATCCTTCGGCAGACGATCAATGAGTTTCGTGCGCAGCTCCTTCGGGGCTGCTGCCCAGTTGTAAGTCCACAGGACGATGTCGGCTTCCGGAGAGACTTTCCGGACGGCATCGCGCACCGTCTCCACAAACAGCGGAAAATCTTCACAGGGCCACCATCCGGGCATAGGTTTCCCGGAGCGGTAGCAGCATTCCCCGGAACGGTGAATGGTCATTGTCGTATGAGGATCATGGCTTGGAAACTGGCAGGACTCACCCACCAGGATCAGTCCTTTCGCTTTGGGATACCGGCGGAACAGTCCCCCGTAGACAGTATCGTAAAACTCTTTCGCTCCCTTGTCCTCCGGATGATGGAGATTCTGAAAAGCGCTGTAAAAGTAGACATCCAGTCCGGCAGACTCCGCCATGTCAATGACGGAATTGAAATCGACGGGCCCCTGTTTGCCCTGTTCTTTGCCGTCGACATAAACCAGAATCGAATCATACCCCAGATGTGCAACTCCGGATAGATATTTTTCGGTGAAAACATCCATTCCATAGGCGGAATGAACCATGCGAGGAGAAAAAAGCGGCTCTTTCAGCAGATGCTGCGTGTGTTCGATGAACGGTGCTTCCCGCAAGTTCATAAGGTCTTCAAGGTAATAACCGCCCATTGCCGTTCCGCGTTCATCAGCCCCCTCGATGACAATGGAACCGGAATCGCAGCGGAACAGGAAAGAGCGCCTGACCTTCAATTTTCCCCGTTCCGCAACTTTCAGGATAATTGAATTCTTTTCATCAAATCCGCCTTTTCTGATCCCGACAGACAGATTCATGCTGACGAACAGATAATCCGCGAGATCGCGGGCGGCATTTACAATGAAACCGGAAGCGTCCTCCGCGATTCGGATGCTCCAGTTCTCATCGATCACACTTTCATGCGGCAAAGGGGACAGGCTCATGTTTCGGAGCGCATTCCGGTGAACCGTATCAAGATCTTTTCTGAAATCATATTTCTTTTCAGGCATTTTGCATCAGATTTCCGTTTGGTTGTGCAAGAGTCAACCGTTCCAGACTTTGCAGAATTGTTTCCAGGACTCCTCGCCCCAGTCGCCCGATTCCGTTTCGGCGTGAAGCAGATGCGGCAGACGCTTCAGGTTGTCGCAGAGTTCCTGCCAGTTCAGGGTTCCCGCTCCCGGCGGGTTGTGGTCATCGAAAGTTCCATAATTATCGTGCATGTGACATGTTACGGTATTTTCGCCAAGAATTTCCAGAGACTTTTTCCAGTCCCGGTCCCCGTAACAGTGCGCGTGCCCCGTATCGAAGCAGATCCCAAGGAATGGATGGCGGTAAGAGGCGGCAAAATCCGCCAGCTCCCGCTGCGTTTCCAGATTTTCATGACCGTTCTCCAGCGCAAGAGCGATGCGGCACTCCTCTGCGACCGGAAGCAGACGGTCGACAGCCCGCCGGATGCAATCCCATGGCGTCTTGCCGTGATCCTCCATGCCGATGTGCATGGCATAGGTTCTGACCTCCATCTCCGAAAGTTTTTTCAGAAAAACGGCATGTTCCTCCACGATTCTTTCTGTGATGTCCGCCGCCGTGCAGTGGCAGATATCATGCGACGCGCCCCAGTAAGCGTGACAGGCAGGAGCAGCGAGTCCCGCCCGTTTGAGTTCCTCCATGACGGAATGCAGATAACCGGGTTCCTCCATGTCCCGCATTCCCCACTGCGGATGCGCCACGATATTGCGCACTCCCCATTCCGCAAGTTTCCGCACCGTGGAAATGAAATCGGCATCGCTGATCTTTTTCCATTCGACAAAATGCACCGGTTTCTCAGGTTTCATTCGCAGGCTCTCCTTATCATTTTTTCATGTATTGTATATCAACTCATCCTTTAGCAGCTGTTTCGAGAGTGTGGGTTCAGATATTTCCACTTCTTCTTATTTCTGCTGCTTTGTCATCAGATAAAGTTCGGGAAGATCCAAATATTTCAAAAGTCCTGTGACTAAACCGGAATGCGGCCAGGGAACAACATCCAGTGCCATCATGGCGTCAAAAGATTCCGGAGCATTTAACCATTCCGTTTTTAGCTTACAGTCTTTGAAATAAAGAGCGGCCAATGCAGCAGGCAGAACACCCTGCCCACTCCCGACCAGACGAATCTCTTTTACTCCATTGGCGGCCAGAAGTTTCATAGCCGCCAGAATATCCCGGACCCTTCCACCCAAATACGGACGTCCGAGCATAATGCCGCAAGACCAGTAATGATAGTCATAACCGTAATAACCAAACGCATTCCTGCCGTGTTGATCCTGCAAATTCAAGAATTCCGGCTGCGTTTCATGATATTCCGGTTTTCCTGTCCCCCCGGTGTAAGTATCGCAGCTTCCGGGAGTAAGTGCACCGACTCCCCGCATGTCCAAAGCATACCAATCAGAAGCGGTTTTCCCCATTTCATGCAGTTCATCCACCGCATCCCGGTGCGGAATATACAAGGTAATGGAATCGGCATTGCTTCCCGGATGGAAACAGGTGCGGATGTGATAAGGACGGTATAGAATCGCCATAAGACGCCCGTCTTCCGTTTCCAGCCCGAAACGTCCGTAATAGAGCTCTTCCGTCGGATAAAGGGAATGAACCCGCAAGACCCTGAAATACGGAATTTTCACACGTTCCACTTCCAGAATTCTTCCCAATGTGTCTTTGCGCTGGAGCCATGGAGTCGCTTTCCGGACTTCTGCCAGTCGACGGGCCTCCTCCGCGACAAAATCCCGCGGATGCTTTGCGTTGGGAAAATCCAGTACATTTCCCGTGACGGTGCACAGAAGTTTCTCCTCCGCATCGGCTGTGGACTCATCCGGTTCAGGAACTCTCCACTCAAATCCAAGATGTTTGGAAAAGAAACGATACATTGCCGCACGATTGCTGTCATAGTAACCATGGCTGTAAGGACCGATAAAATACTCTAACTTATCCTTTTCCCCCAGCAGCTCATAAAAGCGAAGGACCTTCTCATACGTCTCCAAAGTCCCGCGAGGATCAAAGAAATCATTCCTTTGCCCCAGGATTAAATGCGGGCGGGGTGCCGCAGCGATTATCAGATCCGACATCTCGCAACCGGCGCCGACCAGTCCCGGCGGAATCTGTTCGGCACATGCGGGCAGTTCATTTTCGATATTGTGAAGCCAGGTTGTCAGATAGCAACTGGGAGCAACGGCGGCAGGACGGTCATCCACCGCAGTCAGATAGGCAGACATATTTCCTCCTCCGGAATTCCCGGTGACTCCGATCCGCCGGGGATCGACTCCCGGCATCGCGCAGAGAACATCCAGCATGCGAACCGTGTCATACAGACACCAGGAGGAATAAGACCAGCCGACAAGATCCATCTGCCGGGCAATCATATTATGCTGCCAGACAGGCCTGTTTTTCATATCCGCGCCGGCTCCCTTCGTGTATAACTGGCGCTCCCCCTGCCCGGAAGGATCGAATGTCAGCACAATACAGCCGTTCAAAGCCAATGCCGCACAACAGGTCTGATATGTCGAGTCGGCTTTCCCGTTCTGGGAATGCCCGCAGAGAAAAAGCACCGCAGGAGCGGGAATCACGGGATTGTCCGGACGGAAAATATTTGCAGTGACAAAATCACCGGGACGAATCTCATAAATCATCTTTTCCACCTGATATCCCTTGTGCCGGATAGCACCGCAGGATAAACCGGTTGGAACCGGCAAGGCAGAAGGCAAGGCAAAATGTCTTCTGATTTTCTCACGGACATTCTGCTGGTATTTGACGGCATCCTCCCGTGTCTTCAGTGCGGCAAGTCCGGCAGAATGTTTCTGAAAATTTGCTCGCAGAAGACTCACATACCATTCATTGACAGATTGTGTATAATAACTTTCCATACGTTTCTTCTTTCTTTTCACGAGAAATTCTAATTTTTTTTTCGTTTGCCGTCCCATTTGTGAAAAGAGCGGGATTCAAACCGATGTTTCGTTTGATACATTCCGGATTCGATGCAAACCAAATAGACTGTCGATGATCCCGTTCCCGAGGTCTTTTCAACGGAACATTTCCGGCAACAAACCGATTTCCTTTTTCAGAAATTCCGGATTGCGCGGAATGAAATCCTCAATCTTCCATATTTTATAATCATAAGCAGTCTGGTTCTGTCCTAATTCCATTTCGCGATATGTGGAACTGAAACGCGCGGACTCCTTGTAATAATGCTTGACCAGAGCATCCGGATTCCCATCCAGTTCCGGCGGCGTGGAAAACATCATGAGTCCTTTCGGAAGAATACTCCAATCAGGATTGCCGAAAATCGTACCTGTCATATCCACGCCGGCCGCCTTTAATTCCGACCATTTTAGCTGGCGATCAACCCGATCACCATTTTTGCGGACGAAAGCAACCATTGTGCGATGCTCCTTCGGCATCCGCAGATAGAAGGCGCAGTTTCTGACCTTCAGAGCCTCCAGATGCCATACCCGGAAGAATTCCAGAACATGTTTTGTTGCAAGATTTTCCGCCATAAGACAATTTTTAAACAATACAGGTTCATCCGGCTGATTGTGAACATAAAGATGGCGGGCATTCAGATACCAAACGCAGTTTCTGACAACCAGATCAGGACAGCGCATGAACATGCCGCCAAAAAAACTGCTGATGATCACGCAATTGTCAAGCAGAAGATTCTCCACAAATTCTGCCCTCACCAGCCCCGGTGTGTAGCTGCTGGAGCGTCCGTCTGAAAAACAACGCCGGAGCACAATCTTCCTGCCGTTGTTGATGCGCAGACAGGCCCCCCGTGTTCCCCCCACATTACGGAAGGTAAATCCATCCACTGTGATATGTGACTTGTTATTCAGTGTCATAACGACAGGTATCTTGCGGCGTCCGTCAATAACTGCACCGCCCGGAACCGCGGAGCGCAACAGAATTTCACGTCCGTTATCCCCTCCAGACCGGAACATGACATGTTCGCTATAAACGCCGGGCTCCACTGTAACGGTATCTCCGGCGAGAGCAAGTTCCATGGCCCTGGAAATTGATCCCAGGGGAGCATCTTTTGTCCCTGGATTTTCATCATTTCCAGCGAAAGCGACAAAATATTCCCTGCGTGGAGCTTCCCGGGTAGCCGTCGTAAACTCCGCAACTTCCGATTTGACAAGTTCGCGCGCCTTGAATTTGTCCGCGATTGCAAGCTCCGTGTTGGAGTGATGTTCACGCAGCGGCGAACGGGAGGCAATGTAAAAATAATATTTCTTTCCAGGTTCCAAACCGGAGATCGTGGCAGAATGATAACTTCCGCCCGCATATCCTTTCCCGACTTTTTTCCCGCAGGAGGGATCCGCTCCCCAGTAAAGCTCGGAGCTGACGTCACTGCGGTCGGTCCACCATTCGATGTTGGCGGTGGTCGCCGTCACCGAGCGGACAAAGGGACCGGTAATTTTGGCAGGCTTCGCTTCGCGCAGCAGCCGGTATGGGCCAATCGGAAGCGCATCGAACCCGCGTCCCGCGAACTTCTCCGCGTTTTTCAACGTAAAATCACCTGCCGCAGCATCGGAATAGAGCGGGGTAGGTATGGTGTCCGGCAACAGATTGCTGTGAGCCGAGGCCGTAGCATTCCATTCCGGAACCATGATAAAGGCGTTGTGAAAAATCCGTGCATTTCTTCCGGTAATTTTCACAGGCACAGAAAAACCGCATCCTTTGATTTCGGCATTCGCTCCAGATACGGAAACCTTGCCTTGGATGAAATTCAGATCGCGCAGATGCACATCGGAAGCGGCAACAGAAAAACTTCCCTTGAAGATTGCTTTTGCTCCGGTGCCTCGCGAGGAGAGCAGTACCCGGGAAACCGTGATGTTTTGTGCTCCATAAACTCCGGGCAAAAAGTAAACCGTGGAGTCAGGTTTCAGATTTTTCAGCGTTTTCCACGCATTTTTAAGAGAACGTCCAGATGCGGAGTCGTTGCCGAAAGGCGATACAAAAAAAACGTTTTTCCGGTCCGGCAATCCCCGGGAAATGTCCGGCGCTTCTTCCTGCGGACGGAAATCATGGCGAGCCGGATCGGCAAACAGCGTATCCCATTGATCGCGGCGGATACGGTCAATTCTCAGCAGTTCAGGATCATTTGTATTATATTCATTGACTCCGCCGGCGGTATTGTTGCGGGCATACAGGGCCGCAATGCCGCTTTCACTGTAATTGCCTACGCACCAGCTGTTGATATTCTCATTCAATTTGATTGCCGTAGCCTGTTCTCCGAATGAGATACAGTTTTCGATGCGGCAGTTTTCCCCCCGACCGCCATAAATGCGGATGCCGACGGCTCCGTCCATTTTCGCGCTGAAAAAGGAGACGCAATTGCGAATCACACTATTTTTGACCGGCCCCCAGATCACCAGCTGTCCGCCGGAGGACGGATTGTGGGAACCATTTGCATAAACGGTACAATGTTCCAGTACATTGCCGTCTCCGTGTCCGCTGTGGATACCATTGGCATTGAAGAAAGCAATGCAGTTGCGGATGATACAATTGATTCCATAATTGATGCGAATCCCGTAAAGTGCGGAGCTCATGCGGTTTTCCACCCGTTCATGAGAATAAAAACCCGTGACATAAATGCCGTCAATGGTAACATTGACCGGATTTTTCAGATAGATACCATTGCCGCAGATCACGGATATTGTATAATAATGTCGGGACGGAAGCCCGCCGTCAGTCGTGGAAATATAGAGTTTGCCGTTCTTACGGTCATGAAAGAATCGTCCGCGCTCAAATTCCAGATCGCGAAGCGTCGCAGACGGCAGCAAAATCTTCAGGGAATCGCGTTCATTAACGGCAAGGGCATTTTCTTTCCAGTCGCAGACAAAGGTAAACCTGGTTCCTGAGACCGGATGAAAAACCGGTGCTTCCTTGTCGCCACGCAGCAGGACAGTTCCGGCATGCTGCGCACGAATCACGGTTTTCTTTTCCGCATTCCCGAGTCCGGCATGTTCAATGGACTCGAAATAAACACCGGGCAGAATCGTCAGCGTATCGCCAGGCTTCATAGCCCGGACTCCTTCACCGATTGTTTTGAACTGCGCATTTTCTCCGACATAATATTCTGCACCATGCAGTAGAGCCGCCGTCAGAAAACAGAAACAGGATTTTAACAGGAACTGTCGCATAATATCATTCTCCAGTTGATTATGAAATTAATGATGATTGATTAAAGTTGACTTGTCAGGTTGTGTTGCCTTCAATACCCTCAGATAGTTTTCGCCCGGGATTTGCCGGATATCCCCGTCGGAAAATCCGCGCTGCACCATGCCAATGGTAAAAAACGGGCAGTCGGTCTATACCGTTTCCTGATTAATCCACAGGTCATAGAGATCAATCCGAACATGTGCACAGGCAAAAAAACGTAGGATTCCGCAACAAATGCATCGGTATGAAGCTCCAAACCATCGGTATTCTTCCGGATATCATTGCCATAATTGTATCTCATGCTTCTGATCCTTTCTTTTTACCAGTTGTCGCTCGCATTGCGGTACCATGGTCGCCAGAAGGTTGTTTTGTAATCGCTGGTATTCCGCTGATAATTCGGCATCCGATTACGTGCAATAGATTCGACATGCAGATCAAAAAACAGGACATTGCAACTGCCGGGACCATTCAGCAGCGGAGTATCGGTTCCTGCTCCATCGCCGGTTCCGCAGGCCGGATTGTTGTGTGGAAAAGCAGGCCAGTCCGCTTTCGTGTAGGAAATGATGGAATTCCCGAAGGGAGATTCTGCAATATAACAGCTGCGGGATGGACGGAAGATATCTCCGACTTTTCCGGCTTCACCGCTTTGCATGGTTATCACAGACAGCTGGCCCTGGAGTCCCATGGCATGAACATATCCGTTCTGCCCGGAAAAATTCCGCGACGGGCAGGCAAAATGGGAATAGCGGGTTACGGTTGCCGACTTGTAAAATCCGCCCAGAGGGGCTGATGAATACAAGCGAAGATACGGAGCAAGCATGCCGTCGTTTTCACTTGCACTGTACCAGCGCTGTGTGGAGTTGGATGGTTTGTCCCCGTTCATGAGCAATACGGGATAATCCTTATTATCATCGGTATAGAAACTGCAGGCTTTCCCGATCTGCGAAAGATTCGAAATACATTTGATTTTATATGCCTGTTCCTTCGCTTTCTGCAAAACTGGCAGAAGCATTCCGACCAATATCGCGATGATTGCAATTATTATAAGCAATTCTATCATAGTAAATTTTTCCTTCATGGCGCATCTCTTTCTATATTCGGAAAACCGATTTTCTGTGGCAGAAATGAAAGAACGATCATTGTTTCGGGATGAGGTTGATTTTTATATCTTTGACGACAACATCTCTGGAATCGGTATGAGCGTAAATGGTAAGATAGAAACGGTTGACTTTACGCATGATTCCTTTCTTGTCCGGCTTGTCCGCATCCTTGAGCATAATCTCGCCTTTGAACGTGGTATATTCGGATGTGGCTTTCGATCTTTCAGGATTCCAGATTCCGCACGGAAAACCGACAACCTCTCCGATATGACCTTCCTTGCTCCACAGCGCCAGACGAACCGAAAGGTTGCCTGCTTTCTTTTTCAAGGTTATTTCATAAGCCAGTCTGTCTCCAGCTTTTCCGGGAATTGCATCTTTGAACCGGATACCCTGCCCATTCGGCATTTTGACCGCCGTTCCGTCTTTTTCCGTAACAAGTTCACAGTTTTTGCTTTCCCACCATGCGACAGTGGTTTTACGTCCTGCTTTGAATGGCATTTGCAGATTAATCGGTTCCGCCAATGCAGAGAGAGTGACGAGTGCCGACAGAACAAGAATCTGTTTTTTCATTTGCTTTTACTCCTTTTTTTAAGTAATGTGTTTTTGTTGTATCATTTCCTGATTGGAATTTCATTGTCATTCCTGAAGAAGATTGTGCATATTGGCCCATAGTTGCTGGGTATTTTCCTCCTTGCGCATGATCTCCTTATACCGCTGTTCCAGTTCTCGCCGGAAATCCTCACCGGAAATTGAATTCTGCTGGAAGGAATCATACAGCAGATGCAGCTCCCGGTTGAATGCGGCAGGGAAAAAATAATTCATCAGCCTGATCTGGTTGAGACCTGTAAAATAAAAATCATCCCGGTAAGAACGGATCTCCATCAGAGATACCGTAATTGTCCTGTCTACGGAAAGCCCCTGGTAAATATTGCACATTGCCTGCTGAAACTCCGGCGAAAGAGTATATTCGCAGATTTTGAAAAATTTTTCCTTGTTCTGCGCCTGCCTGCCGACACAGAGGGATTCCGAGATAAAAGGCAAGACCTTTTGATTGAAAAAAGAGGGAAACGGAGCCAGTTCAAAATCTATTCCCTGCCCCATATAGTACTGTAGACGGTTCCGTGGCAAAAATTCGAAGAGGGTTTGACCGGAAGTGAAGTTTTCATGTGGAACTCTGTACTGAAACCAGGGAAGCACAAGTTCCAATGCCCTGTTGACGACTGTGTCATCATTACGCAACATGGCGGCAGCTAGAATTGCGGTCGTAATCAAAAGCCGTGAATAAATATCACCGAATCCATTCCATCCTTGTTCTCTGGCTTTGCGGCAGAGGACAGGGAAAGATTCCTGTGTCAGCATCCGAGGTTCAAAATGCGGCTCAATTCTGCGCATGAGATTTCTGTTCCACGCGACAACGACCGGTGAGAAAAAGGCGGGGATACCGTAAATCAAGCCGTCCTGTGCATGAATGTCAAAGGCAAAAGGAAAAAAGCGCCCTTCGGATTTGAGCCGGAATATCATTTCATCCGGTAATGGCGCAAACATGGTTTCATATGCAAATGGCATATTCGTTACGGCTCGAATCAGCTCTGCATTGGGATCGGCAGAGCGTTGCAGCGACACATCCGGGAACCTTTTCATGACAAGACTGTTCAGCACATCAAAAAATGAGGCGCAGCCGCCAATGACGCTTATCGTCTGGTGCCGTTGCTTCGCAACAAAAGTCCCGCGTCCGGGAATTCTCTCCGCCAGATGTTGCTGAACCAGCAGATTCAAAACATGTGCAGCAGTCATTTTGGCAATACCGAACTCCCGGACAAGCTGAGATTCCGATGGCAGTTTTTCGCCACAATTCATTCCTGCCATTCTTTTGTGCAGTTCACGCGCGATGCATTCCGCTTTATTTGCCATGTCCATTCTCCTCTACACCCTTAGGTGATTTTCTAGTTTTAATACTAAATCTGCGTAACAATGATTTCAAGAAATAGATAATAGAAATTGGAGAGAAAATTATTATGCCCCCTATATTTTTAATATTTCAAAATAGGGTGGTGAATGAAATCTAATTTCGTGCTCTTTTATGCTTGCTTCACGCTTTATGCGTTTTCGCACTCCCGCATGTTCTGCATCGGGTGGGTTATTGAAACGTAGCCTGATGCCGAATTATGCATGCGGCATTCCGGCGGGAAACCGGCATATCTCCGGGCACTCTGCGCAACAGAAGAGCTTTTCCCGATATGGGAAAAACCGTTTTATAGTTCTGAAACACTGTTTTCTGGAATCAGTGTCTTCCTGCCAACGGTTTCGCTGCTTATGAGATGTTGTCTATTCCGCCGCAATCTAGTCCCGGTTCCGGAAATCCTGACGGGCATGTTGCCGATATCTGCGCTTTTTATTCAAAATAAAGTTGAATTCATTTGTAATTTGCCCTGTGCGGGAATATCTTTACCGGAACTGTCCTGCAAACAAGAAAATAAAAGGGTAAATGAATATGAACGATTGGGAAAATCAGAAGCTCGTCGGAATCAATAAAATGGACGGACATACGGTTTATCCGCCGTTTGACGACAAAGATGATGCCATAACCGGCGAACGTTCCGCTTCTCCTTATTTCAAACTGCTTAACGGAGCATGGAAATTCGAATATTTCACCGGGCCGGACACTCTGCCGGAAGATTTCTTCGAGGAGGATTTCGACTGTTCCGAATGGGACGATATCGTTGTCCCGAGCAACTGGCAGATGAAAGGCTACGGCAATCCTCATTACACGAATATCAATTATCCGATTCCGGTGAACCCGCCGTTTGTACCCTCCGAAAATCCGACCGGATGCTATATCCGCGAGTTCGAGATTGATGAATCATGGCAGGACCGCCGTATCATGCTCAAATTCGACGGCGTCGATTCTTTCATGTATGTCTGGATCAACGGGCAGCTTGCCGGCATGAGCAAAGGCAGCCGCAATCCCGCGGAATTCGACATCACCGATATCGCGCAGGTCGGCTTGAACCGCATCACGGTTCAGGTGCTCCAGTGGTCCGACGGAACCTATCTGGAGGATCAGGACATGTGGTGGCTGAGCGGTATCTTCCGTGACGTATCCGTCATGGCGCTCCCTGAAGTGGACCTGTTCGATATTTTCGCGAAACCGCTTCTGGACAAAAAATACAAAAACGGAATCCTTGAACTCGAAATCGAAGTAAGAAACTGGATGGAGAAAGATGTCCGGGACCTCGTTGTGGAAGCCGAGCTGTTCGACAAGTGCGGACGTTCCGTTTTCAAGAAACCTCTTTCTGCGAAAACGAGCGTCAAAGAGGCGAAAAGCGCAAAGGTGCGTCTCGAAGCGGAAGTCAGGGATGTCATGAAATGGAGCGCGGAAACGCCCGACCTCTATACTCTGCTCCTGACTCTGAAAAACAGCTATGGAGTGATTGAATACAAGAGTCTCAGGATCGGGTTCCGCACGATGGAACTCAAAAACGGCAACTTCCTTGTCAACGGCGTCCCGGTCATGCTCCGCGGCGTCAACCGCCACGAGTTCCAGACCGATCTCGGACGTGCCGTAACGTATGATTCGATCATGGAAGACATTCTTCAGATGAAGCGCCACAACATCAACGCCATCCGCACCTGCCACTATCCGGACAGCGAGATGTTCTATGAAATCTGCGACCGCTACGGGCTTTACGTGATGTGCGAAGCCGATCTGGAATCCCACGGATTCGGCTACGAAGAGGGAAAGAACCCGTCCATGTGGCCGGAATGGGAACGGGCGTGTGTCGACCGTATGCAGAGAATGGTGGAAGCGTTCAAGAATCATGCGTCGATCATTTTCTGGTCGCTCGGAAACGAAGCCGGCTACGGCATCAACCATAAGAAAATGTATGCATGGACAAAGAAACGCGACAATACGCGTCTTGTCCATTATGAGCGTGACCAGATGGCGGAAACGGCGGACGTCGTCAGCACGATGTATTCCGCGCCGGAATTCATCGTCGATACCATCATCCCCGAACGCTGCAAGCCTTCGAAAAAGCCTTATCTTCTCTGTGAATACGCTCATGCAATGGGTAACGGTCCCGGCGGGCTGGAGGACTACTGGCAGACATTTTACGCACACAAGGAAATCCAGGGCGGTTTTGTATGGGAGTGGTGCGATCACGGAATCCGCACGCAGGACGAAGACGGATGTGAATACTTCGCATACGGCGGCGATTTCGGCGACACGCCCAATGACGGCAATTTCATCGCAGACGGTTTGGTGTTCCCGGACAAAAGCGCGTCGCCGGGTCTGGTCGAGCTCAAAAAAGTCATTGCTCCGGTTCGCGTCACTGCGAAAAATCTGAAAAAGGGCATTGTCAACGTCGCGAATCATTATGATTTCATCACGCTTGAACACCTGAATGTGGTGTGGAGCGTCAGCGAGAACGGAACCGTGATTCAGTCCGGCACCATCGCCCCGCTCAAGATCAAGGCGCGTTCCAATGAAGATGTCGTGATTCCGTTCGTCATGCCGGAAAATCCGAAACCCGGCGCGGAATATTTCCTGAACATCAGCTTCCTGCTCGGCATGGATACCCTCTGGGCACGCTGCGGGCATGAAATCGCATGGGGACAGCTTGCGCTTCCGGTCAAGGCGGCGGCGAAAAAGCCCTCCGTCAGCAGGAGCCGGGCGGTCGTCGAGATGGATGAGGACGAAAATTTCCTCTATATTGCGGCGGATGAGACATTCTTCGAGTTTGACAGGCATTCCGGCACCATCGCCAACTGGATGATTGACGGGCTTCCGCTTCTCGAAGCCGGACCGAAACTCAACATCTTCCGCGCAACCACGGACAATGACCGCAGCGGCGCAGGCATGGCGGCGAAATGGAAAGCCGCATATTACCATCAATTGACGCACAGCGTCAGAGACGTTGCATTCGATCCTGCAACAGCAACGGTCAGGGTCATAACACGTGTTGCGCCTCCGGTTCTCCAGTGGGGAATCGAATGTGAATATGTCTACCGTTTTCTGCCGGACGGTTCCTATACGCTTGAGCTCTCCGGCAAACCGGTCGGAGAAGGCATGCCGCCCTTCCCACGTCTCGGTTTCCAGCTCGCATTGCCGGAAGCGATGGACAATGTCCAGTGGTTCGGTCTCGGGCCGGGCGAGTCCTACGTCGATACCAGAGAGGCGCAGAGAGTCGGTCTCTACAAAGCGGGCGTGGACTCTCTTTCCACGGAATACACTTATCCGCAGGAAAACGGCAACCGCAGCGAGGTCCGGCGCGCCGCATTCTACGATCTCCACATGGCGGGCTTCGCCGTGACGGGCTTGGACGGAATGCTCTTCAACTTCAGTGCGCACCGTTTCACCCCCGAAGCAATTGAGGCGGCGAAACACCCGCACGAGATTGAAGAAGGCGAAAACATCTGCCTGAATCTCGACTGGAAACAGCAGGGAATCGGTTCATCCTCCTGCGGTCCGTATCTGCCGGAAAAATACCAGATCCCGGCAGAGCCGTTCCGCTTCGGCATGAAGTTCCGCGGATTCCGCCCGAACGAACTGAACGATATCTCTTTTTTCAAAATGATTTAATGGATGCATGAGGGTGATTTTATGAGGAAAATTCCGAAGACAGTAACCGCAGATGAGGCTGTAAGTGTGGTGAAATCAGGTGATCTGATCTATTTGAGCGGATTCGCCAATACGCCGGAAACTCTCCTGAACGCCCTCTGCCGCCGCGCCGACTGTCATGAGTTTGAAAATGTCCGCATTCTCCAGCTCATGACATTCGGTCCCGCGCCTTATATGGAGGAAAAATACGCGGGGATCTTCGTCAATGACCTGTTTTTCGTCGGTGAAAACAACCGCAGGGCGGTTCATGCCGGATTCGCGGACTACCTGCCGGTAGGATTGAGCGATACACAGAATCTGTTCCGTTCGGGACGGCTCAAATGCGATGTCGCCATGATCAAGGTCACGCCGCCGGACCGCCACGGGTATGTCTCGCTGGGCGTCTCCGTCGACATTACGCTCTCGGCGGTCATGACCGCCAAAAAAGTCATAGCGATCATAGACAGTTCGTCCCCACGCACACTTGGCGACGCGCTGATTCCTTACAGCAAGATTGACTATGCCGTCATTGCGACACAGCCCCTGCCCGAAGTCCTTTATCCGCCGTCGGGACCGCTCGACATCACGATCGGGCGCAACTGCGCGGAACTGATCGACGACGGTGCCTGTCTCCAGATGGGCATCGGTTCCATTCCGAACGCGATTCTTTCACAGCTCAGCGGGCACAAGGACCTCGGCATTCACACGGAAATGTTTTCCGACAACGTCATGCCGCTCGTGGAAAACGGAATCATCAACGGCGAACGCAAGCAGATCGACACCGGTAAACTGGTTACCAGTTTCATGATGGGGTCACGCAAATTCTATGATTTCATCAATGACAATCCGCTGGTGCTGATGAAAGATATCGGCTACACGAACGATCCGTTCATCATTTCGCAGAACGATAATGTCGTGGCAATCAACTCCGCCCTTGAGATCGATCTGACGGGGCAGATTGCCGCCGACTCCATCGGCACCTCGATGTATTCCGGCATCGGCGGGCAGCTGGACTTCGTTTACGGGGCAAACCGCTCCAGAAACGGCAAAGGCATCATCGCAATTTCCTCCCAGACCAACAAAGGCAAGAGCAAAATCGTCCCGACCCTGACTCCGGGAGCCGGGATCACGACGCCGCGCCATCTGGTGCATTATGTCATCACGGAATACGGCATCGTGGACCTTTACGGCAAATCGCTTCAGGAGCGCGCCGCTCTTCTGATAGAGATTGCGCATCCGGACCACCGGGAAGAACTGGAAAAAGCAGCGTTTGAACGGTTCGGCAAATTCTTCCTCTACCGCAAGAGCCGCAAAATGTTGAAAAAGAACTGATTCAGGCAGTAAGACAAACTCACGCGTTTTCTTGCATCCGGATATAAAAAAAAGACAGGAGAAGGCATCTGCCGGTCTCCTGTCTTTTTTATCGCCCCGCATGACGCGGGGCTGAAATACCGCTTATTTCTTATCGGCGGACTGTTCGGAATCTTCAACCTTTTCGACCAAAGCGAGGTCAGCGGCTGAAACATGCCCGACTACCCGTCCGTCGTCAAGATCATTTTCCTCTTTATCCTTCAGTCTCTGGAAGAGCCTGTAAAGGTCAATCGAACCGCCGATTGAGAACCAGACCGTGGAAACCACAGCTACAATACCGGGAACGAGCAACATGGTGATATGGAATTTGATCGCCCACCATGAGTCGGGCCACGGATAGAAGATGTTCCAGATCACGATACCGACGAAACAGATCATGAAGCTCCATCCGAAGGACCAGAGGAATACGCTCCATGCGAGAATCTTGTCGCCGCGGGTGTAATTTGCGTCAATGCCGAGCAACTTTGAAATGATAGTATGACGATTCCACGGAATCTTTTCCAACGCTTTGCCCTCGGCATAAGCTCCACGATGCAGCATACGCTCCAGATTGAACGGCTTGCGGCAGGTCAGAAGAGAAAGTCCAACATAAAGAATAATCGCAACAATCATCGCGATGAAATAAATCTCCTGCGAGTTCACGGGGAACTTGTCCGGCGTAACGTTCCAGACGATATAGGGATTGAACGGTTTGGAAACCGTATGGAAGAACCACGTGACGGATTCCACCCAGCCCATATCCTCCAGGAACGGGTAAATATATTTTGCCCATGTCTGCTGGCAAACGATACCTCCGACGGCAAGAATAGAACCGGAAGCAAGAGCCGCAAAAGCACCGGCGGTCGTTCCGCGCTTCCAGTAAAGACCGAACACAATGACAGGTCCCGCGCCGCCCAGCCAGATCGCGCCGGTGATCGCAAAGAACATCAGAATGTAGTCCATCTGGGCAAAGAAGAACGAAAACAGAAATGCAAAGATTGCCACACCAATAATGATGCAACGCAAAAGATTCAACTGCTGTTTCGGCGTAAACGGTTTTTTACGCAGAGGCAGAATAATATCCTGTGCAATGATACTGCCCCAGGAATGCATGTAGGTTGTATCGGTAGACAAACAAAGGAAAAGCATTAACGCACACAGACAACCGGTAATTCCCATCGGAAGCATTTCACGCATGGCAACAGGCACCAGCATCTGATGGTAAATCGTTCCAATCGTCTGCGCTTTCCCCTTGTCGACAGTGGCAACAGCCGCCTGGGCTGCCTCTCTGTACTGAGAAGGCTCCAACGGTTTGCTGAGATCAAATTTTTTGTCTTTCGCCAGAATCTCCTTCAAGGTGGGAGTCACGGTGCCCGTTGTTGTCAGTGTTTCGACATCATCGCGGATTCCGGCAAAAGGCTGTTCACTTGCAATTTCCGCCATAGTCATCGCAGTAAGCTGTTTGTGAACAACATCGGCGTCTTTCTTGAAGTCGATATGCGTCATATAAGTAAAGGCGGCGACAGCGATCAAGACAATCATCATGGTAGAAAAACCGGCGCGCCATGTTCCCAGGAGACCGCCCATTTTCTGCTCATGCGCATTGGCGGCGGCGGCATTGTATCCCTGCGTACCGCTCCATGCCATACGATTGAAGACGGTACTGAAAATACCGACAAACACATAGAACAGATTGAATGTACGCAGATTTTCAATATCATAAGGATTCAACATACTTTCCCCGGGAGCACGATTCATCAGCGCCGGCACCATTTCGCCGTTCCATGAAAAGCGGTAGAAAATATAAGCGACGATGACGGCATACAGCGGATAGGAGACAAGCCCTTGGACGCAGTCTGTTACCATAATGGTGATCTGCCCGCCCATGGTCACAATCCAAACGGCAATTCCGAGTAAAAACAGCATCAGAAGCCCGAATGTGGAAAATTTCCAGTCTCCGATATAGAAATAAGCCGGCAACCCAAGGAAATACATGATGCAGCGGGCAGAAACCGCAGGAAAAATCGCATAGTTGATTACGCCGGAGATGGATTGGAGAATTGCCGCAAAAATACGGAATGCCCTGTTGTAACGGATTTCGAAGAACTGTCCCATCGTCATTGCTTTTGTCTCACGGAAACGATAAGTGCAATAACCAGTCAGACCGAAGATCAGTCCCAGAGGAGCCGCAATCGCGCTCCAGAAACTGACTGCGAATCCGCAGGTATAATACATTTCCCACATTGCGACAGCGGAAATCAGCCCCATTCCCGCTTCACCGCTGGCGACACAGATCACATAACGCCCGGCAACACGACCCGCCGCCAGAAAGTCGGCGACGCTCTTTACATATTTCTGAGATTTCAATCCGATTACCATAACGACCAGCAACGGAATGAACACTAAAATCCAGTCCAGCCAAAACATAAAAAACCTTTTTACCCTTATGTTTATATGAGCCAATTTCAAAACGATTGGC
>DPDG01000011.1 GCA_003526375.1 Lentisphaeria bacterium | reverse complement strand
TATTTAAGAGACGCTACACTAGGTACTGAAATGATCTTTGAACGCGCACTTCAGGATATCCGTCTCTGTAGTCTTGCCGGTCGTTTGTTCTTTGAAAAAGACAAGATCGGCTTTGAAACTTTAATGTTGAAATATCTTTCAAACAACTTGCAATGGAAAACAGCTCTTCGTCAATCGGAACTTTTATATCATAATAGAGATTGTATGTCTCAACTATATGGACGATTTGATAAGAAAAATCCATTTAATGAAGATTTAAAGTATTTTATTCCCGTCCTTTGTATTGAAGACTTTCAAGAAGGTTCTCCTGTTATCCGACAGATATTGGAAACTGATAAAGATCCGACTCATTTCGAACTTTTCCACCGCGTTGCTTTCTGGGTCAACAAAACAAATCCCCTTCCTTATGCCAAATCCATCCATATCTTTCTTCAAAATCATGCCCGAACAGAATATTTAAAGCAAAGTATGATTTATCCTACATTGCTTTGTGCGTTATGCAGAGCAAAAGATCATTCCGGCTATATCCTTGCTATTGATTATTTGTCATCGCTGAGGAAAAAATCCAATCCACCTCAGCTCAATGTAGCATTAGAACTTTTTCGGGCAGAAAATCCAAGTTGTTTTTCTTTGGAAGAGCTGATTGCCGATCTCAAGCAACGTATTTCACAGCCACAAAAGAAAAGATAGCAATCTTCTTCACAGTATTTCATTGATTGCCTATTTCATTCTTTTATTTACGAACAGGCTGCAAAAAACAGGAACAACTGATTTTCATGGCGCCCCGACATGACAGCTCCAGTTAAAAATGACTGGTTATTGCAAATTCAGCTGTTCCACATTTTTTCTTCAAGTTCCTGAAGTTTTTTCCGCAAAACTTTCCTGCCCATGCCGCGATATTCCACGATTCGTGCCGCCGTTGCAGGGGAAGGAGCCACTTTACCATGTTCCCATTTGTAAAGACTCGCTCTGTCAACGTTCAGCAATCGGGCAAAAGCGGCTTGTGACAGCCGCAGCCGCTTACGGATGGCTATAATATTGGCTCCTTTCATTCTGATTTGACGAGATTGACAGCAAATGGTAGAAGAGCCTTCCCGACATGGAGGAGATTTTTCCAAAGCCTCCAGTCGATGTTTGATTTCTTCCTGTTGCGACATCACCTCCCTATGTATTCTCCGGATTTCGAGAATAATCAGCTCGTGTATCTTCTCACCGATAGCGATTGCTATATCCTGCATGATAAAACTCCTTTCAGAGCCATCATGCCGAGGCTCAAAGTCCCACGAACCGCTTGCATGACAGGTTTCAACAACAAGAATAGTCAAATATTTAATAGTATCTTCAACCTCTTTTCATAAGTGATTATCCTTTTTATTGAACACTTTATTCTATAGGAAAAATTTTTCAATTGTTTGATTTCTGTATTGTCCGGGAAAGCTTCAAATCCAGACAAAAACAAAAAAATCGAATTTTTTTGTAGTGCCGTATCTCTCTATTTTCACATACAAAAATTTCAGTCTGGATTTTTTACTCAAGAGACCACAGTTCCGTATTGTTCCGAAATATCTGGATAACCTCAATGAGCCATGCTTTTTACGGTCTGATTTTTGATTGAACAAGCCACATATCCTGCAACACCTCGTGCATGCTTTTTGTTGTATATTTACGATGCAATATCTTTATAGTTAATAACTTGCAATGTAGAAACTATTATTGAAAGAGCTTATTTTTCGGCGTATTTTAGATAATGTCTGCGATGGTCGCAGAACAATTCAAAATCAGAAAGGCCATTATCATGAAAATGCAATTTTTCAGAATGCAGGCAATCCTTGCCAACAAACTCTGCGGACTTGTGAACCTGCTGCAAATGCCGTTTATTCAGGACGGTTTTGAACCGCTGTACCCGTTGTTGAAATCCAAAAAGCTGGCCGGTTTTCTGGCGACCTATGCTACCATGTGCCGGGCATGGGCGGTCAACACCGGCATTGACGCTTCTTCGGGACTCGGCTATGTGCAGTGGATCATCATGGCCATCGGTCTGATCTTTACGCTGATCATGGGGATTTCGACCGGATTCGCATTCAAAAACGATGCGGCAAACGCGAAAGCACAACTGATCGGGACGATCCTGATTCCGGTGCTGTTCGCGATTGTGCTGTACATTTTCAACAAAACGCTCGGCATTTCGCTGAATGCTTCCAGCGGACTGTGAGGCTGATATGACGGAAGAAGCACCTCTTGCCATTCCCCGGAATCCGGCGCAGATACCGGCATCGCAGTTCCGTCTGTCGCGGAACCTGAAAGTGCGCGGCGATGCGATCTACATCATTTTCGGCGGCATCATCGGAGCGGTTTTCCTTTTTTTCGCACTGATGGATGCCTCGGCAATACTGGCCGTCGCCGTATCATGGATTCCGCTGGCGGCGTCCGTCTGGTTCTATTTCCGGTTCGTCAGGGAGAAGCCGCGCTACTATTTCGACTACTGGCTCAACAGCCTGTTCGGAACGGCTCTGCAGCTTGACACCCGAAAGACAATCCGCCTGAAAGCGAGGGTAAAATGATCCGTTATCCGAATGGCTATATCATTGAAACCGATCCGCCGGAAAATGCGTTCTTCGTCTACGGCGAACTGAACGCAGCCGGATATATCGCCAAAGGCTTCCGGCTGGATGTACCGAATCTCTCCAACGCCGGCTGGCCGCAGAAGAACGAGCTGTATACGCACCTGCAATCGTATCTGTCGCGGTTCGACGCTTCAAAACGGCTTCAGTTCCGCTACACCAAGGACTCGAATTACCGGAAGATTCTGGAAAAATACGAATCCGATACGGAACGTTTGGCGAGTGTGCCGTTCTGTCGTGAGTTCAGAAAGCAGACCGCCGCCGAGCTTCGGCGTCAGATGGATGCTCATGAACTCTGGCGGGAGCATCTGACCGTTTACATTTCGCGTCCGGCAAAGGATTTCATATCCGGAGCTCTGAACGTGGAGTCGGAAAAGGCGATGCAACTGTTCAAGGAACGGGTTTCCGCCTGTTTCGAGTCGGAATATCTGCTTTTGAAAAGCGCATTCAGCTTTCCGATCCACAAACTCACGGCAGTTGAACTGTTCGCCGAGTTTTTCGGGGCGGTGAACAAGTCGCTTGCGGCGGAAGAGATTGATTACGGGAAGATTTTCAGTCCGAATTTCAGCGATATTTACCGGAATGAGTTCAGCGGTCAGGATCATGCGGAACAGGACCGGGAACAGGAGACCGCTTCCGAACGACATTACGGGATGTACGGAGACGGAATGTATCACAACATTCTGGTCATGCGGCAGCTTCCGGGCTTCGACCTGACGCCGTTTTACGGCAATGTCCTGCTGGAAACAAACGTGACGAATTTTTCGGTCACGGTGAATCTGCGTCCGCTGAACAAGTCCAAGACCATCGAGAAGCTGGAATCACGCCAGGCTTCGGCGCAGCGTGATCTGGAAGCCGATCCCTCGGCGATTGCCTACCGTTCCGAAGTCGATGCGTTCGGAAAAATGATTTACCGGATGGGAGCGGGAGAAGATGTGCCGTTTGAGGCGGAATATCTGATCCATGTCTGGAACCGGAATCTGGAGGAACTTCAGCAGGAGACGGAGCAACTCCGGCTGGTGGCGACCAATCTGCAATGCGGCATGATGATGCACGATCTGACGGTTCAAGTGGAAGCGCAGTTTCTGAAAACGCTTCCCGGCAATCTCTACTACAGAAAATGGGACCCGCTGTTTACACTGCACCGGTCCTTTGCGGCGATGATTCCGTTTAATTCGACGTTCGTCGGCTGCGAGGACGATTTTCAGGCGATTTTTCAGGGCGATCACCATAATCTTGTTTGTGTCAACGGATTTTACGGCGGCTCTCCGCAGCATGCCGCCACGTTCGGACAGACAGGTTCCGGGAAATCGGTCAACACGCTCGGTGAACTGCTGCAAACATATCCGTTTTACAGCAAGGTTGTGATTATTGAGGAAGGGGCATCCTACCTGATGTTCACCCGGATCGTCGGCGGAGAGTATATCGAAATCGACCTCAACAGCAATCTGACGCTGAATTATTTCGACACCTGCGGTTCTCCGCTCACCGCCAATCAGACGGATTTTGCAACGAATTTCGCAACGGTGATGTGCGGCCAGTCGCAGGACGACGAAATCATTCAGGACCGGGCGGCGATCTTGTCGCATTATGTGATCCGTCTTTATGATGCCTCGTGGCAGGAGTGGTGGAACCACCATACGGAACTGCGGAGCGAAATCGCCCGGATTGCCCTGACGATGGAGTGGATGCTTCCGCAGCAGCCTGCGGGAAGCAATACGCAGTTCGACTGTTATGCGGCGTTGAAGGAAGCGCTTGCCAAATCACCGGAGAGTCTCACTGTGCCCGAACAGCAGATTCTGAACTATTATCATGATATTCCGAGTGGCAAGATCACGGAATGTATCGTGGAGAATGGTTCTCTGCTCCGGGACATTTCCTACGCCTATATGAAACCGGAGGATATGCCGTATCACTCTCAGCTGGTGGAGATGATCCGATCGACGCCCGATCCGACGCATCGCCGGGAGGATACCAACCGGATCGCCACACGGCTGGCGCAGTATGCGGTGGAGTCCGGACGTGGCGCTCTTTTCGACGGCGTGACCAACATCAATCTCGGAGCGCGGCTGCTGCATTTTGAAATCGGCAAGATGGCAAACGTGTCGCAGAACATCCGGGCGATGGTCGGCATGGTGATCAGCAACCTTGCACAGCAGCAGATCATCAATATGCCGCGCAAGCTGCTGAAACTCTTTCTGTATGAGGAGATGCCGCGAATCATCGCCTCTGTTCCAGGAGCGAGCGGCTTTGTGAAACGTTCCTACGCCCAGCTGCGCAAGAGCAACTGCCGGAGCTGGACGATCACACAGGAAGCCGGTCAGCTCATGGTGCAGGACAAGGAAGGCTCCGATCTGGCGACCATCATCATGGGACAGAGCAAGCAGTATTATCTTCTGAAGAACAAGGACAAGGGGAATATGGAGTTTTTCCGGCGCTTTATCGCGCTGTCCGACGATGCGGCCAATGCCGTGATGAATTTTCCCGCGCCGGAGCATATTCCCGGTCGAAAATATTCTTCGTACCTCTACTACATCGACAACGGGGAATATCCGTTGGTGGGGGTGGTCCGGCATTACGCTTCTCCACTGACGATTGCAGTTGCCTCGACCAGCGGAGAGGCATTTTCCAAACGGGAAGAGGAACTGCGGCGGCTGCGGATTCTTTATCCGGAACTGGATGAGGGACAGCTTCTCATTGAATATGAGAACCGGCAGAGAATCAGCAATCCAGCCTTGAAGTTATTGCGGGAGATGCTGAACAGCAGGGATTTCTCCCGTCTGGATGTTTTACATGAAGAACTGATCCGGCTGAGTCTGCAAAATGCGGGATTCCGTCCACCGGAAATTCCCAAACGAACCCAACAGGAACTTGAAACCTTTAACTCAAACAAGGAGCAAAACACATGAAACGACACAACATGAAATTCACATTGAAAGGATTTCTGGCAGGATTCCTTCTCTCCGCCGGCGGGCTGGCATTCGCCGGAAGCGTCACGGTTTCCGGTACGGCGGGAACCAATCCTACCTACATCGTTATTCCGGAAGAGTATGCAGGGAAAGAGGGACAGTTTGTAGCGACGGCGACTTCAAGCAATTCCAGTCCGGTGACGATTGAAGAGCCTTATATCAATCAGGATTATGCGTATGTGAAGAAAAGCTGGCGAAGCTATGGAGCATTCAATTTTACGCTCGGAACTCCCTCCGGAACATCCTACGTCGGGGGAAACAAGTCATTGAGTTCTCTGGAAAGGGGAAGCTATACCGTACGTAAGTGTATCGCAGGATGTGACCGTGCACAGCGTCACCTACGCATTGTACCGAAGTAACTGGGCTGACACGGAAGCCCAGACTTTTTCCGATCTGAAATACTATGCACAGAACGGTACGTTACCGGCATCTTCCGGGATCATGCGCGCACCTACTTATGATGGGGGAAGTAATAATTCAACAACGACGACAACAGGCGTGACGATCGCCTCCGCTTATATTGTCGTTTACGGAGTCGATGACGGTGGTTCCGGCGGAGAGGTTACGCCTCCCGTGACCGGCGGCGATTCTTCCGGCGGAAGCAACATCGACATCAACATTACAACCGGAACAGATGACGGCGTTTATACCCTGATCAACTCGCTCTTTTCCTACATTTCGGAGATGCAGTCGATTCTTTCGGCTTCCGACGATGCGATCCGCAGTGAGCTCGCGTCTTACATCACCGAACTCCAGACGGCATATCAGGCGGCGGATGCCCAGCTGGCGACAACGATTCAGAATCAGATCAATGCGCTGCAGGCGGCAATGTCAACCAGTGTTTCGGATCTGCGGACTTCGCTGGAAAATCAGATTGCCGCATTGCGGAATCAGATGAGTTCTCTGCAAACGCAGCAATCCAATCTGCTTTCCGAGTTCCAGACGTTGAAGGGAGAACTGCAGACGGCGATTGCGCAGAATTCCGGCAATATCGCGGCATTGTCCAAAGAGCTGGCGGAAAAGTATGAAGCTCTGGTTGCGGCAAACTCGACTCTGAAAGCCGATCTGCTGGTGGAAATTGCCGAAGTCACCAGCGGTTACAAGGAGGCGGACTCGGCATTGATCGCAGACTATTCCTCGAAACTCGCCTCCTTGCAGACGTTGCTTCAGCAGGCGGATTCCGCGTTGGCCGACAATATCGCGGCATTGCAGAATGCCTATCAGAATGCGGATGCGACCCTGCGGGAGAATCTGGAGCAGCAGCTTGCCGCCCTGCGTAACGAAATGAGCGCGGAAGATCAGAAAACGCTGGACCGCATCACCGCTTTGCAGCAGGAGATGAACAGTGCGGACAACGCCTTGCGCACCGACTATGAAAATAAGATCGCCTTACTGGAAAAAGAACTCTCCATGGAAGCGTCTGCAATCCGGACGGAGATGAACAATCTTCAGATCAGGTATGAGACCGAGCTTGCGAATGCGAAATCGTCATTGGAAGAACAGATGGCGACCATGCAGGCTCGCCTTGAGGCTGCGGATCAGCAGACTCTGAGTCAGATTTCCGCACTGGAACGGGAAATGAACAATGCCGACGAAGCTCTGCGCGCCGATTATGAAAACAAAATCTCCGCATTGGAAAAGGAACTCTCCACGGAAGCATCCGCGATCCGCAAAGAGATGTCCACGCTTCAGACGCAGTATGATACAGCTTTAGCCAATGCGAAGTCGTCATTGGAGGAGCAGATGGCGACCATGCAGGCGAATCTGAATGCGGCGGACCGGGAAACGCTGAACAAGCTTTCTGCGTTGGAAATGTCCATGAACAACGCGCTTGATCTGCAGCGGCAGGATTATGAGAACCGGATCAATTCCCTGAATCAGACGCTGACTGCGGAAGCAGCGGCTCTGCGAACCGAGATGGCGAATCTCTCCAATGCCTATCAGACGGAAATCTCCTACCTCAAGGAAAATCTGGAACAGCAGATTGCCTATCTCAAGGAAACGACGCAGAAAACAACCGATGATCTGCAAAAGCAGATCGACTCCCTGACGGAAAATTACGACCGCCAGATTACAGAGTTGAAGGCCGATTACGATGCCCGGCTTGCTGCCCTGGAGCAGAAATCCGATGATGCGGATGCGGAGTTGAAAGCCGCTATGGAGGCGTATGTGGAGGCGTTGCGCGAGCAGATGACTGTCGCAGACGAGGAAACGCGCGCCGAACTTCAGGCGCAGCTGGATAATCTCTCCGGGGCATTCAATGAGCGGCTGGAAGTGATTTTGCAGGAATACGAGCAGCGGATTGAGAAGGTTAAAGGTCAGATTGAAGATCTGGAAAGCGATACGAAAACGGATCTGATCACGCAGAAAGCGTTGCTGGAACAGGAATGCAGAAATGAGATTGCCAATCTCAACAGGAGTTATGCGGATAAAATCGCTGAGCTTCAGAAGAAGCTGTCCGGCGATCCGGAAAATGCCGATCTCTATTATGCCCAAATTGCGGCATTGGAAAAGGAGCTGACCTCCAAAATCTCCGAAACGAATCTTTCCTATCAGAAATTGATACTGGAAATCGACCGTCAGCTTCGCCAACTTTCGGACAAGAGCGCGACCGAGCTTCTGGCGGAACTGATGGAACTGCAGAACAAGCGCGACATCGTGGAGGCTGCGATCAACAGTTCCGATTATTCGGACAAACTCGCCGCATTGGATGCGGGAAACCGGCAAAATGCCGACGATGCCCATGCGGAACTGGAGGCGAAACTCGCGGAATTGGAAAAACAGCTGGAGGCGCTGAAAGCGGTCGGCGAACTGTCGATTGACGACATCATCGCAAAAATTCAGGCTGGAGACGCCGCCAATACTGCTGAGATCGAAAATCTCAAAGTGGTCCTGAAACTTTATTGCGACTCCTTGAAGGATGCGCTCGGCGATCGGATCGCGATTCTGGAGGAGACGATTTCCGCTTTGCAGACTGCGCTTCAGGAGCGGATGCAGACTTTGGAGAACCGTCTGACTTACTCCATGATGACGGATGAGGAACTGGCGAAGCTGGAAGAGGAAAAACAGGCCGCGGTCAATTCGCTTGCCAATCAGATTGCCGGAGTTCAGCTTGCCGTTGAACAGGCGAGGAAAGAGGGTAAAGACACCTCCGCATTGGAGGAACAGCTTTCCGCGCTGACCTCCGAATACTATGCGGCGCAGAACGATCTTGAAAACATCCGTTATGTGATGGAACTGCGCTCCACCTCAGAACTGGCTCTGCACCGCAAATGGATCAAGGAGCTGCAGGAACTGGTGGCGGCATTGCAGAACACCGTTGCCAAACAGGGCGAAAGCATCGCGCAGCAGGGGGAAGCGATCAACGGTCTCAAAGAGACGGTTGTGAATCTGGAAAAGGCGTTGCGCGATGAACTTGCGAATCTGAAAGACGAACTCAAAGAGTATGTGGACGGCAATGTCGGCGAATTGAATGCGGAGATTGCCGATATCCTCAGCCAGGTCGAAACGCTGCGCGACAATGTCGTTACGCTGGCGACCAGTTCCTATTCCGGTTATCACTCCTCGTCCACCGGGAACGGGTATCAGTACAACTATTCCGGTACGAACAAGGATGAAATCAAAGACGACCGTGATCTCCGCACCAGCGACACCACGGCTCTGGACTTTTAACTCAATATCAGGAGGTTTTATATGAAACAGCACAGAAGAATCCTTTCTGCGGTTCTGACAGCGGGAATCGTTGTCGGAGCGACCGGATGCAGCACCGTCGGCAATATGGCGACCTCGGAACTGGTGGCGCCGGGGCTTGCCATCGGCGGAGCCAGTCTCGGCGCGTTCGCGGCAAAAGACGAGTCCGACGGCACGCGCCTTGCTGCGACTGCCGGAGGCGGGTTGATCGGCTGGCTGGCCGGGCTTTTCATCACAAAGGGCGTTGATCAGGAGAAGAAAGACGAGTTCCGCACCGGTTATGAGCTTGGGCAGTCCAATGCGACCAAATCGCTCTACTGGAATATCCAGGGACTGCATGAGGCGAAAAATCAGCCGGATTCGCAGGTGATCTACTATCAGATCCCTGCCGACTATCCGGTGGATGGAGCAAACCGGACGCCCGGTTCCGTCATGCTTCCGGTCGTTATGGATCGGAGGTGAATATGAGCAGGAAAAAACAACCTCAAGTGCAACAGGAACAAACTAAACGGAATCAGGAATCCCATGAGCAAAAAGAAGAAAAGGAAAACACTCAAGCCCAAATACAAATCCCGTCGAATGCGCCGGCGACAACCCGGCAGCGGGGACTGCTCCGGCTTGCTGTACAGAGGGAATGGCTTCATCCGAATCCCTTTGCCTGCGATCATGCGAAGTGGAAAAATCTTACGGCCGGTGAGGCGGATCAACTTCTTGCCTCGCTCCCGCGGGAACGGCTCGGTATCCTCGAACGGGAACTGAATGAAGAGCAGCGCAGGAGGGCCGAACACGGCATCGCCCGTGCAATAGGACGCGGGCTTGAAGATGCCACAAGACAAATCGGGCATTCGATTGACGGAGGTATTTCATGAAAAAGACAGCAACATTCATTTTAATCGGGTTATTGGCATTTCCGCTCAGCAGTTTTGCCGCGTATCCGGTGTTCGACGCGACAAACAATCTGCTGGCGACACTGCAGAAGACGATGGACAGCGCCTTTCAGACGGTTCAGAAAGCGAATATGTCCACTCTGATTCAGCAGGGAAAAGAGGATTTTGCCGAACAGGTCAAAATTTACGAGGAATGCGTCAAGCAGTATGAGGAGTGTGTCAAAATCTACAAGCAGGCGGTCCGGATGTATGACTGGATCGACACGAATGTCGGCAATGCCCGGAATCTGAAAACGTTTCTCTCCTGCGGTTTTTCCGATGTCAAAAATTTGCAGCAGATGTTCCTGCTGCTGAATACGATTCTGCGGCAGACGGCGACCTCGACCAACCGGAATTACAATTCGACTTTGCTTCAGCAGGCCGAACGGATCATCGGCAATGATGTCCTGAAACAATCCGCCGACCGGGGGATTGAGATGCAGAACTATGCGCAGGCATCGGAAAAACTTGCTGATAAAAGCGACGAAATTTCGCAGACCATGCTGACGAAACTTCGCACGAAAGATCAGGTGCTGGAATCCAAAGTCAGTTCCGGGACTGCCGACCTGATGCAGATCGCCCATGCGAATGAACAGGTGTCCGTATTCATCGCGGAGGAGTTGGCGCGCATGAATACGAACATCTCCTCCATCAACCGGACCGTTGCCAAGCAGTTGGAAATCCACGGTCAGGATGAGATGAATCAGGCGCAGGAAGCCGCCGCATACGATCTGCTGGAAAAAGAGGCGATTGAGCGCGGAAGCAGTTACACGAATCAGAAAAATTCGTGGGACCGTATCAACAGTGTTTTCGACAACTGCCGGGTGTTCTGATGATACTTGCAACAACAGTCAATACCAGTATCCGGATCGGGAATACGGCGGTCAATCTGACCTCGTCCGCGAATGTCCAGCAATTGATCGCAACGGCGATGTCGAGCATTCATTACTTTGCGCTGACCGTATCGCTGTGCATTTTCCTGCTGGCGATTGTGCGGAATTACACGCAGTTCGGGGAGCATATCGGAGTCCGGTTCATCGGTTCGCTGCTGGTGGTGCTGGTCATGATCTTTTCCTTTCCGAAGATTTGCGACGCGGTGCAGAATGCCACGTATTCCTACTCGCAGGGAACGTCCACGACGATGGAAAATATGTTCTGCTGGCTGACGGAACAGAAGCCGAATGCCGGCAAAGATCCATCCGAAAAACAAAGTCTGGCGCAGAAAATCGCCCATTTCCCGGAAAGCATGCTGCATGCGGTTCAGGCGGCGATGTGCAATATTTTCTACGTCAACGGCATTTTTCTCGGCAAGACCATCCGGGACGTCGTGTATTTCATCTTCAAGTGTCTTTATAACGGGGCTCTCTGCCTGACGCCGATATTCTTTGCGGCGATGCTGATCCCGGAAACGAAACACATCGGCGTCAACTTCATTGTGACGACGGTCGGTATCGCCCTGATGCCGCTCTGCTTCCTGTTTGGCGATTTGTGCAATATCTGGTTGGCGGAACACATGTGGAATGTGCTTGGACTCGGCAGCAACGGCATGTTTTGGACGCTTGCCAGAAGCGGTCAGGCGTTGTCCGCTCCGGTCGGTACGGTTCTCGGCTACATCGGATTCGGCATCGCCTATGCGCTGATCGCCGGAGTCGTGTATGTGGTTCTGCCGTTTCTCTACATGAAGTTGTTCCGTACCGGAAGTCCCGGTTCACCGGTCGGCCTGATGGCGGCGGCAATCGGAAAAGCATTCAATGCCGCTGTTGTCGGCGGAAGCATGCTTGCCACGGCAGGGACTGCCGCGCCTGCCGCCGGAGCTGTAACGGGAGGAAGTTCTGCCGCCACCGGAGCCGCCAATGCCGCCAAAAGCGCAGCAAAGGCAACGCAGAGCGGAAGCGCCAATGCGGCCAAAGGGCTGAACAAAGCCGCGCAGGAAATCGACGATGCCGCCAACGCATCGCCGGGAAAGTAAGGAGTGCTGCATCGAAAACAAGAAAATAATCAACCACAAACCAACTACGGTTCCGGGCAGAAAGGTTCCCCAATACACACCCCAATAACCAGAACTTTTTCATCCGGGATTTTAAGTGGAAAGGACGAAACAGAATGAAAGAAATGAGAAGAATTGACAGAGAACTTTTTGAAGGCGTCAAGTATCGGCATCATGATTGGATGCTTGTCAGACAACTGATTATGGCAGGAGCCAATCCCAATATTCGGGACGAATACGGGCAAAACTTGCTCTACCACATTCAAAATGCCGAAGTCGCACGCGGTCTGATAAAAGCCGGGGCGAATCTTGAAAATCGGGATGAAAATGAATGCACGCCTCTTTTTGCAGTAACAGAACCGGAAATGGCGGAATTGTTTCTGCTGTCCGGAGCAAATGTCAATGCGACGGACAGATTCGGCCGGACTCCGTTGTTCATGACGAAGAATGTCAAAATTGCGGAGCTGTTACTCCAATATGGCGCGAATCCCAATGCGCAGGACAATAGCGGAGTGGCGCCGCTGCATTTGGGAACGGAACAGATTGTCGAGTTTTTGCTGCAGCATGGAGCAGATCCCCGAATCAGGGACCGGGAGGGAAATACGCCGCTGCACGAACCACAAGCCCCTGGGGCAATCAAATCATTGTCGATTCATGGAGCGGATATTCACGCAAAAAATGACAGGCAGGAGACGCCCTTTGCCACGATGTTTGTTACCAGTGATGAGATTTTCCAGACATTTCTGGAGGCCGGCGCTGATCCTAATGCACCCAATGAATACGGTTTTACACCTTTATTCGCCGCCGGCACGAGACGACAGGTTGAGCTGCTGGTTCAACATGGAGCCGATCTGAATTTCAGGCTCCCCGACGGTTCCACGGCCTTGTTTCATACCCATTCGGCTTTCATGGGGAGGATTCTGCTGGATTTCGGTGCGGATGCTACGATCAGAGATGAACATGGTCATACCTGCCTGCATATGGATGACCGGTGCAGTTTCCCGGAAAAAATTCTTTTGGCGCCTCTGCTGTTGAAAGCCGGGGCAGATCCGGCTGATCTTGCGGAATCATTGCGGCAGGAACCCGAAATAGCGGATTTCATCACAATTCAATTCTGCGATCTTTTCCGATGCGGCCTTTTTACGGGGCTTAAACCATCCAAACTGAATTTGTTGACCGTTGATCAGATGATAGAAATGCTTTCCCATATCCCTGCCGATGAGCGCAAAGCCGTCAGCTCCCGCTCTGCCAACGGCTTCCAATACGGCGGGTGGGAGGAGTGAATTTGTATGAAACATGATTCTCCAGCCAAACAGGTCCTCCGGGAACAGCGCAGCGTGATTCGCTGGAGTCTGCTGCATATCGCGACGGCGGTCTGCCTGATCGTCGGCATTTACTATGGTCGTGAATATATGCGGATGCCGGATCGCGTCATCGTGGTGGATGAGGCGGGAAGCATCTATCGCGGAAGCAGTGAAAACGTGCTCTGCAAAGAGACGGCGGAGAATATCGCCCGGCGCTGTGCGTTTGCGTTTCTCGACCGGAGTTTTGAACACGATCACCGGCAGCTTTGCGAAGCCCTGTTCGGACGTTCCGCGCAGAAGTCGTTAAGTGACATCATCCGGAAAAGCAAAGACGAATTCACGGAACAGAAGATCCGGCAGCTTCCGGAAATCCGGAAAGTGGAACTGCTGCCGTTGAGCGATGCGCCGGGACAATGCCTCGCATTCGTTTACGGGACGCTTCACCGGACGGGCGTCTACATGAAAATCCCGTATTCGCAGAAGTTGAAATTCACGCTCGGACTGCGGCTGGTCCGTTCGCCGGATGAGAAAGCGTTTCCATTGCGGGTTCTGCGCATGACCTATGAGGAGAAATCCATTTTCGACAATAAAACAACCGGAGAGGATGGTGCGAAATGACTTACAAAGGCATCCATGAAATCTTGAAAAAAGCGTTTGTGATCTATGTGCCGCTCTCGCTGCTGACACCGCTGCTGATGTATCAGTGGCGGGACAACAACCGTCTGATTCTGATGGATCGGGCGAACAGTTATCACATCACGGAGTATACCTCCGATCAGCAGCTCCGTCAACTCTACGAGTATCAGGTCAAACAGGCGGTTTTCGCTTTTCTGATGCGCAATCCGAACGGCTTCGACAATCGGGAACTGCTGGATGCGATGTTCGTCGGAACAGCCGGACAGGAAGCGCAGAAGCAGTTCGCGGCGGAAGCGGCACAGTTCAAACAATATAAAATGCACCAGAAGCCGGAGGTGCTGAACATCCGGATTCTGCGGGCGGACCGCCGCAGATCGTTTGCGCGGGTAAGCGGACAGTTGATCCGCTACTATGTCACGTCGCACAACGAGCAGCGGACTTTTACATTGGAGTTTGAGCTGAATCTGGAACTTCAGGTCAACTACGATACCGCCAACGGCAGCCGCTATCCGTTCATCATCACCAACATGAAATATTCACAACTGGAAAATAAGGAACCTCAGAAATGAAACTGTTATCATCACTCGCTCTCTCATTTTTTACCGCCATTGCCGTGATGGCGAATGAACCGACGCCGGAAGAAGTCCGGCTGCAAAATCAATATATCGAATACCGGTTGATGCAGGGAGAAATTTATCGTATCTGCGTCAAGATGAACGATGGCGTGACCACAATTCAGTTTCCGTCCAGAATTTCGGAAATCGCCGGGAAGAATATCAGCGTTGACGGCAAGGGAACCGATTTTCAGATCGCGGCGCAGCCCGGTTCCTATTATTTCAACGTTTCCGCGTTGAAACCGGGCGTTTCCACGACGCTGACCGTCACTTACAACCGCCGGCTTTACATTCTTTATCTGATCCAGTCGGACAAGGAAGCGTATGCTTCGGTGGTGTTCGGCAAAAGTTCCGGCAGGCGGAATTTTACGGAAAATGTCGTTTCCAGCACGCCGAAAGTGACTCCCGCAAGGCTGGTTTCCCTGATCGACATGGCGAAAAAATATGACGTATTGAAAGAGACTTATCCGGATTCACTCGCAGGCGTGGAGCGGGTGCTTTTCAGAAACCGTTACCGCTGCGGAAAATATGACATTCATCTTGATGAGGCGGTCCGGTTCGAGGAAGAGGATACGGTCATTTTCAAGTTGCGTCTGGCCAATCTGACGGAGAATGAGATCAAATATGACAAGCACTCCTTTTCCGCTCATGCGGGGGACGGCGTCTATTATATGAGCGCTTCCGATGCGTCCGGGATTATACCGCCGAAATCGGAAACATATGCCTGGTTCGGCATTACCTCCACTCCGCGCGGCGGCCGCAACAACCTCAAGGCCGACAACGACTGGCTGATTGCCCTGACCACACAGGAAATGCACCTTGAAAATATTCAATCGGTCAAAAATGAACTCAAGGAAAAGGAACGTATTGAGGCAGAAAAGGCGGAAGAGGCCGAGAAAAAGATTCAGACTGCGGAACAGCTGATGAAGGAGCTGAAACAGCAGCAGGAGGAGTTCGCCCGCCTGAAAGCGGAAATGGAACGCTCCTTTGCTGAAGTTCAGCGAGAGCTGGAGGCGAAAAAGGAGGAGACGACACAAAAACTCCAGAATGCCGTTCAGCTTGAAGAAGATGCCAGAGAAAAGGCAAAGCAGATGCTTGAGACAGCCGACCAGCGTCTGAAAGCGGAGATCAAGGCCGCTGATCAGGTTCGTAAAGAACTCGACAAAGAGATCGAAAAGCGAAAAGCTCAGAAAGCCGGTCTTGAACGGGAAATACAGGAAAAATCGGTTCAGGAAGCGCAGGATGCCACGGTTTCTGCCCTTGAGTCCATGCGGAAGCAGACACAGGAAAACATCCGGACAGTTCAGCAGCGAACGGAAGATACTGTCCGCAGATGGAAGCCGTCTGACGGCAACGGAGGGAAATAACCATGACCGGCACTGAACTCGTCAACATCATCAAATCGCCGACATCGAAAATCGTGATGTTCGGCACACTGCTGATAACCGGCGCTCTGATTCTGGTTCCGATGCTGAACCGGAACGAAGATCCGAATTCCATCGTTCAGGAAACGGAGCTCCGGCAGGAAGAAAAGGCACCGCTGGACATCGGCAGTGATATTCCCCGTTTCAAACTGGAGCGGGATTCGGATTCCGGAGCTGCGGCTGAAACGCCGCCTCCGGTCATCGGCGACAGCCGTTCCTCCAAACCTGCCTTGCCGAAAGGCGGCGGAAACACTGCAAGAGAAAGCGCCCGTCAAAAACTTGCGGAACGCAGCGAACGGATACCGCGTGAGCGGGATCTGGCCTCAATGCTCGGCATCAAAAAGGATTCGCAGGCAAATGCACGCGGCAACAGCTTTCAATCGCGGATTTTCGTTCTCAGCGCCGCGCAGGGAACCGCCGAGGCAAAAGACGATACGTTCCTCTCTTCCCGCTATGCTCCATTCGGGCGGCTGCTGGACTGCAAGCTCGTGAATACTCTGGAGTCCAACGTCGATGGCACTCCGCTGATCGCCATTGTCATCAAGGATCTCTGGTGGACCAATGCGCAGGGAGAGCGCAAGCTGATCATTCCCGCCGGAACGGAAGTTCACGGCAAGATGGGCTCATGCGTCCGCAACCGGATGATGAGCGACGGCAATTTCATATTGGTCTGGCAGATCACCTCCGGTCAGGTCGGCATGGAACTCCAGCTTCAGGGGCGGGTGCTGGAAAAATCGAATCAGGCAGGCGACAAGAGCAAAGCCACCATTACCGATATGGCGGCGGGGATTCCCGGTCGCGTGATGGGCAACGCGAATCTGAACGAGATGCTCCAATACACGATGGCGTTCGCCCGCGGACTTTCAGAAGGTTTTGAAACGACCAAGACCTTTGACAACGGTTCAACCATTGTTACCGAAAACGACGGCTCCACGAAGAATGCGCTTGCCAAAGCGTTCGAGACTCTTTCCAACGTCGCGCTGGAAAACATCACGGACAAAATCTCGAAAGAGTCGTATTACATCCGCGTGCCAGCCGGAACGGAGTTTTACCTCTACATTGAACAGGTGACGGATGTGGAAAAGGCCGCGATCGCGGACACAGTGTTGAACAATCTCGAACAGGTCAAACTCGCCCGGGAACAGAAAAACAGCTCCGCCGCCGACGCTTCGGTTGAACGCGCTTCACAGCTTCACGACGCGCTCGGCGGAGTTTTTCCGAAATCACTTCAAAAAGAATTGAAAGGGATACGTTGAAATGAAACAGAACATGATCGCACTTCTCGCCGGACTTTCCGCTGCCGCTCTGGTCGGCTGCCAGTCGAAACCGGAAACGCCCGAACCGAAGGAATACACCTCCGTGCCGCTCTATATGGCGGGGCAGGAAATTCCCGGAGATTCGCAGGAAAAGTATCTGACCAATGCCTCGGTGAAAATGTATTCGGTCGGCCGCCTGGTCGATCCCGGTTCCGGCACCATGCGCGAAGCCGGAACGATCTACCGGATTGAGACTGCTCCGAAGTGGAATCTGATTCCGCAGCATGACGCCAATCCGGAGAGTTTCGCCAGGCGGAAATTGCAGGAACAGTATGCGGATTCGATGCTTGGTCAGATGAACCGTTCACTTTCCGAAACGCGGGAGGTCAAACATGGGCTTGATACGGTTCAGAGGAACATGTCGGAAATCACCAGCAGGCATCAGGCATTGGCAGAGGAGAATCTGCTGCTGAAAAAGGAACTCAAAAAACAGAATGAAAACACGGTCAGTCTGCTGAACGGAATCAAGAAAATGCAGAAATACATCGAATTGCTGGAACAGCGTCTCAACGACCGCAATACCATGAACTTCGGAGGACAGAAATGAAACAGCGGATTGCTTTTGCCCTGATCATAATCGCCTTTGCCATAAGCGGAGCATTGCATTACAGGGAATACCGGAAGTCTCAGGAATTTTCCGACACGTTCCGTATTCAGGCGGAAATCGAGTTCAAACGCACTTCATTGATGGTCATTTATCAGGAGGTGCTGCAAAGCGTGGTAAAAGAACTCGACGCGATGAAACATGGCAGAATCGAAGCGGAAAGTCAGGAGCTTTCCAGACTGCTTGATTCTCTCCCGGATGAAATCGAACTTCAGGAGGCGCAGCCATGAGACGGATGCTGATTTTTATTGCCGGAACCAAAGGAGGCGTGGGAAAATCCTTTGCCTCCGCGATGCTGGCGGGGGCGGCTGAGGATCTCGGGCTCTCTCTGACCGTTTATGATACGGACAATGAGAACCGGACGCTTGTCACGCTGATGAAAGAGCATTGCAGATTTCTGGATGAACAGAAAGAAACTTATCCTCTGGATGAGGTCATCAACAGCCTTTATGAATCATCGCCCGTGACCGTCACCATTGTGGACATGAAAGCCGGAACCAGCCGTTCGACGCAGGAATGGTTTTCGTCGGTTCCGTGGGATGCCCTGCGGAAAATTGATGTGGATGTTTACGTGGCAGGCTGTGTGACTTCCGATCCGGATTCCGTCAGGACGTTCGGACCGTGGCTGGAATATTTCCATAACATTGATTTTCCGGTGCATTATCTGCTCATCAAAAACGCGAAGGACGGAGACAACTTTTTTGTCTGCGACTCCCTGCTGGAACCGGGAATGCGGGAAATGGAATTGGATTACAGCGTCTTTTTCATATCGCCGATTGAGCAGGAATACATCGGCAAGCTCAATAACAATGACATTCTTCTGCGGGATTATCTGCACGGCAAAGGACCGAAAACACTTCTGCCGACCATCATGCAGAAATCGCGCCTGCGGAATCATTATTACGCAATCACCGATCAGTTCATTGAGTTTTTCGCTTCCAGGATGGAGGCAAATGAACGGAATGAATCCCATCAGAAAATTCTGACATCCGTACAAAAACGGATTGCGCTCCGTTCGGGAGTACAACCCGATGAGCACGAAAAAGAAGAAACAACAAAATCGAAAGGGAACTGAAGATGGCAAGAATGAAACCGCAAATGACGCCGGAACAGCAAACCGCCTATCGTCAGGCAGTCGCGCAGAAAGTGATCGACTCGATTCCGTATGAAAAGTATTGCGCGATCACGCCGGAACAGGCTGCAAAACAAATCAAAGCATGGGAGAAATCCAAAGCTGTCGATTTCAATCAGCCGCCGAATCGCCGCAACGCTCCGGCGCCGGAACGGGCGGCTCCGGCGAAAGCTCCGGAAGCTCCTGCCGGAGACGGATTGCGCACCCGTCACCAGCTCAACGAGTTTGTCCGGCTGGTCAAAGACGGGCGGCTGAATCCGATTTCCCGCGACAAATGGGCGACGATTTCCTCCAAAGAGATGGGCAAACTCATTTACATCGGGCAGCAGCGCGAGAAAAACGGCGAGCTTGCTCCGGCACGGGATCAGCAGGATCAGGGGAAAGAACCGGAAAAGCAAACGAAGTCACCCCGGAACAGAGCGCCGCGTCCCCGTTCACGCGGCAATGATTTGGATATGTGAGACGGGAAAAGGAGAACTGCATGATGGCGGAACCGTTCAATTTTGAATTGACCCTTACGGATTTTCTGAAGTATATGCCGGACGCGAAACGGCACGATTACGAGCTGATGCTCCGGCGTTGCAATTTCAGCGATCCCGCCGATCCGATGTTTCCCGTCATGCTGTTTCTTCTGTTTTTTCAGGATAATCTCGCCGACCGGCTGGAGGATTTGACGGAAGAAGTGAAAGCGCAGAAAACGATTCCGTCGATGGATCACGCTGTCGCTGCGCCGGAACGGAAATCCTGTTGGAAAATCGTGATTGCGGTTCTGCTGGCGGTTCAGTTGATATTGACTGTTTTCTGCGTTTTTTGCCTGACATTCCGGGAGCTTCCAACTCAAACAATCATGAATTCCGCTGTTTCGCATTCCAGTGAGATTCAGAAAATCAACCGCTATTGGGATGCGAAACTGCAATATGCACAGAAAGGAAATTTTTGTATGAACCGACTTGATCTGATTCCCGAAACGGAATTCATGGGAGCTGTTTTGCTGATTCTCATTTTTTTCCTGGGGCTGACGGCGCTTCAAATCATCTGGCTTGTTCTGACCGTTCGCGGTCTGCGCAACAGCGAGAAACGATTGGATGAAGCGACCGGACGGCTGCATCGCAACCTCACGCAGCAGAAGAAAACGGAGGAACTCATGGCGTTCCTGAACGGCCCGCTGCCTCCGGTTCCGCCGAATACGCCACTTCCCGACCTCACGGTTCCGGCTTCAGTTCCAGTTCCGAAGCAGCCTCCCGTTGCCGATGACACGGCATGGAACAAGAAAGAAGCAGAAGAAGCACCAGTCCCGGAATCGCCGGAACAGAGCGAATCGGCAGAAGGGAAAACCTCATGAGGAAAGGAGTTGAAGAATGTCCATCATGACCGAAGATCAGGTGAAACTCCTGCACAAATTACAGATGGCGGAAATTCCCGCATTCAAAAACATCAATCCGCTGACCCTTCAGGAGGACGAGGCGCGCGATCTGTTCCGCATGAATCTGCCGCCTCTGGAGTGGATCAATGCGGCAGCGCAAAATGAAAAGCATGAACTCATCGAAAAGCGTTTTATCGGCGTTTCCGAGAACAACTGCCGCGAGCAGATGAAGGATTGGCTGGAAAAAGAAAATCTGACTTTGCTTCAGCAGCCGAATCCGCAGTTCGGCGCGGGGGAAGCATGGCTGGAATATTTTTCCCAGCCGCTCAAGTCCGTCAATCTGAAGGCTTTGAACGATCATTTTGAACGCTGGGAAATCCCGGTTCCCAGGATTCCGGTTCCGAAGGATCAGCAGGAGGTGCTCCGGCATAAGGCGCCGGTTCCTGCGCAGGAGATTTATGCCCGTCTGGATGCCGAAGAACTCAAACAGGAGTTACAGAAATTGCGCAGCGGCAAAAGCGTTTCTGAAGGGATTCAATTCGGATTCGCTCCCGGCGATGTCGGAACCTTTGAGGAAGACACTACGTTCCATACGTTTCTTTCACCCCTGAGTGCTCCGTCCGCCAAGGAATGGGAACGGCTTGCCGGCAGTCTCTCGGTGGAAGAACTGGTCGGACAGGTGCAGGTCGATACCGCTTTGTCGGATGTGGAACGCAAGCCCTATTATGCGCTTCTGTCGCCGGAGGAATTGCAGACGGAAATCGAATATTTTCAGGCGAACGGCGAGTTCCGTGACGGGATTGAAATCGGGTATGCTTCAGGCGGCAAGCCGAAGGCGGAAAAATCCGTTGAGCCGCTCGTCACGGAGCTTTCCGATGAGGAACTGGACCAGTTGGAAGCCGGAACGTTTGCGGATTGGAACAAACTGCGCGGGCAGAAGCTGCTCGGCTTTTCCAAAGCGCAGGAGATTCCAGTGTTCCGGCGAATGAGTCCGGAAGAACTGCAGAAGGAGCTCGAATTATTTGCGGAAAGCGGCAAATTTTCCAGTCCGGATATTTCTGTCGGGCATGTTCCGGAACGGGAGACGCATAAGAAAGAGTTCCATCGCCCGTTAGTCCCGCTGTCCGAAAAAGAGCTGACCTATCTTGCTGCGGGCAGGACGATCCGCAATCAGGACATCCTGCTTGCGCAGAAACTGGTCTGCCGGACGCCGCAGATCCCCGGAACTGCGATCTATGAAAAGAAATTTTCCGCTTTGGAACTGGCATTTGATGACTGTCCGCAGAAACGTCTTGAAATCTACACTCAATACCGCAAGGAACAGGACGAACGAACGTTGAATAAGGTCACACCGGAACTGCGGGCGCAGATCAAGGCATTGCAGGAGTCCGGCAAAGGACCGAAAATCGACCGGGAGAATTATCTTGCCTTTACGCGCAAAGACGCGGAAACATACATCCGGGAGCATGAGAAAAATCCAGAAAACACATTTGCCCCGACCGTATATCCCAAACGGGCGGTTCCGAAGAATGAAGCGTTTCCGCAGTTCAAGAAATCCAATCTGTTCTCCCAGCCTCAAGCCGATTACCTGCAGCGTTCCATTCTCCGCGATCTCGCGGCGGAGGGGCATATTGCTTCTCCTGAAACCGCGGGAGAATTTCTGGAGAAGCTGGAATTCATAACCGATGCGCAGGCGAAAGAGTTGATCAAACCGCATCTTGGCAAATCCGCGGGAACCGGTCTCCTGAATCAATGTCGCGCCTACATGGAAAGCGGGAAGATTTTCAATGCAAAAGAAGTCAGAACCATCGCCGATGTGCAGCGGCTTTATCAGGTGAATCGCGGAATGGATTTTGACAAGAAAGCGGCGCTGAAAGATCTGATCGAAGGCGGATACATCCAATCCAACGATGCTCTGGCAAAAATCAAATTCACCACCGAGTTACAGGATGACACTCTGATCGCCAAATACAGCGACGCCAGAATCGGCAGGAATCTGCGCGCCCGGATCAACGACCTGATCGACGATGCAAAAATCGGGCAGATTGCGGATGAGGATTTTCAGCAGATGAGCATATCCAAAGGAATGCAGATTATTGCCGCCAATGCGGAACTCGAACGTTCCAGGCATCCGATGGCGACGCAGGGACAGATTGCTCTGTTGCAGAAAATGGAACAGCGCGGTCAGATTGACCTGCATAAAATCGACCTGACCAGGTTGCGCTTCCGGACTGCCGACCAGTGGATCAAGCAGAACATCAACAATCCCGCGCGGAATACGCACAATCCCGAGGCTCCGGCAACCACAAAGCAGAGAGGTCTTTTAACGCTGCTGGTCAGAGAGAAGCTGATCAAAAACATTCCGTATCCGGAGTGGCGGGATATGACGGTCGATCAGGCGTCGAAGCGAATCTCCTCCGTTCCGCCCCGGCTTTTACAGCAGGCGATAGAAAGACAAAATGCTCCGCAGCGGAACGTTTCGCCTCGCCAGAGAACCTCAATGGAACGGTGAATTGGAGAAAACGGCATGAAGATGAGTCCGATGCAGAAGTATGCGATGCGTCTTTTAATCGCGAGCGGACAGGTGCGGCTTCCAGATCGCAATGCCTGGACGCAGTTGACCTCGGAAACGGCGGCGGAACAGTTGCGGAATTTCGGCGGAGTTCCGGCCATTCTCAGGAATACCGTTTTGCCGCAACGGAGCTCATCCGCAGGAGAATCGCGGCTTCCAGCCTCGAAATCCATTCCGTTTTCTCCGAAGAAACCTGAACTTGAACGCTGAAAAGGATCTTCGGCATGGCTATAAAAAAAAGCATTCTTGATGAAGTCATCTTAAATATCGAAGGCAATCCGTGGACGGTTCGCGACGCCTGTACCGGCTGCATCGTGTTCGGCATGACCGGTTCCGGTAAAAGTTCCGGGCCGCTTTACAAGATCGCACATAAATTTCTGACGCTCGGTTACGGCGGCGTGGTGTTCTGCGCCAAACCGGATGAAGCCGATACCTGGAAGAAATATGCCGCGAAAGCCCATCTGGACGATGATCCGCGCAAGCCGAGCCGGACCGGGGATCTGCTCTTTTTGAGTCAGCTGACCTTCAACTATCTCGACAGTGAAGCGAAACGTGCCGGACGCGGCGGCGGACAGGTTGAAAACCTCGTCAATCTCTATTTGGAAATCGTCAATATGGGCAAAGACAAGCGCAATTCCGGCGGCGGCAACGAGGAGTATTGGAATAATGCCGTCAAGCAGTTGTTGCGCAACTCCATCACGATTCTGCAAATGGCACAACAGCCGATCAACATTGACAACATCCATCGGGTTATTGTTTCCGCACCTTCGGCTTCGACGGAGACACTGGAAGAAAAAGGCTATTGCGCTGATCTTCTGGATATGAATATCCCGGAGGAGTTTCGACAGACGCCGGAATATGAAATCGCACGCACCTTTTTCTTTGAGGAGTTCGCATACCTTGACGAACGGACCCGTTCCAACACGATTTCCTCCTTTTCCGTTGCCGCGGACTCCATGCAGCGCGGTGAACTGGCACGCTGTTTTTCCGCCGAACAATCGACGCTTCAACTGGAAGACCTCTATCGCAAGGGGAGAATCCTGATTGTCGATTACGATGTCAAATCCTGGGGCCGGATCGGGCAATACGCCGCCGGCATCATCAAATACTGCTTTGAGTCCATGATCGAACGTCGGGAAGACATTGCCGACGACAATGCCCCGCCCGTTTTTTTATGGGCGGATGAATGCCAGTTCTTCAGTCTTGAATATGACCAGAAGTTTCAGACGACCGCCCGTTCCAGCCGGACGCTGACCATGTATGCAACTCAGAATCTCGGCAACCTTTATGACGGTTACGGCAAGGAAAAAGCCTCCTCGCTTCTCGGCAATCTGGGCACAAAATTCTTTTGTCAGAACGGCGAATTCGAGACGAACGAATGGGCTTCCAAGTCCATCGGGCAGGAAATCATCATCCGTCAGTCCAAAACCTATGGCGATTCCAAATCATCGTCGATGAAAGGCGACGACAACAAGTCGCTGTCCTATTCCGAAAGGTATAACGAACAGAAGGACTACCGTGTCGATCCTGCCGATTTTTCCACGCTCCAGACCGGCGGGCCGCGCGGTCAATGCAAAGTCGGGTTCATTTTCTGGCAGTCGGGACGGATTCTGAACAACGGCAATGTATTTGTCCGTTCCACCATCGAGCAGGAATGTCGCCGCGTCTGCGGAGCGAAGCTCGTGCGGCATTGCCCGAAAGTTCCGACTATCGGCAAAGGCGAGTACATCGGTGAATACCGGATTCTGCTGCCGAATGATTATTTCTGCTTCATCACGTTTCTGCTGTCGCTGGCGTTTCCTCTGACTGGATTTTTTCTCGTACTTACGAACCGGGATATTCTCATCGGCTATTTCAATGACGTTTTCTATTGTTGTGTCAGCACGCTCTGCTTTTACATGTGGAGCGTGGTTCTGGATATTTTCTGCGCCTGCCTGAGCCGGACTCCGGCGATTCTCAAGGCTCTGTTTTCCGGCAGACCTCGCAGGGAGCAGAAGTATCTGAAAGCCGTCATCTGGCAGGACGCGGTTCTCGGCTACTACGCGATCTGCATCGGCATGACGCTCTGGTTTCAATATCATCTTTTCGACTTCAAGCAGCTTGGAATCGTGCTGGCATGGTGGACGGGATTCTGCATGTTCTTCCGCTTCCTGCGCTCTTCCGGAAAACAACCAATCAAACCATAGTGAGGTAAAATATGTTCAAATCCACAAAAGAAGCAATGCAGTTTCTGGACGGTCTCAAGCCGTATCTGAAATCACGGATCATCGGGCAGGATCATGTGATAGACGCCATTTCGGAGAAACTCCGTTACTGGTATCTGGGAATCAGCAATCCGAACAGGCCGACGGTCTTTTTCTTCCTCGGACCGACCGGAACCGGTAAAACTGAAATCATCCGGGAGACGATTCATTATCTCTACGGCGATGAAGAGGAGAAGCTCCTGCGGCTGGATATGTCCGAATTCGGCGAAACTGCCGGTGCCGATGTCGGCAAAAAACTGGTCGGTTATACCGAAAAGGAGCCGGGGCGGCTGTATGATTTTCTGGAAAAGAATACGGAGGGGGCAATCCTCTACGATGAATTTGAAAAAGCGCACAAGGATATGGCGAAATACATGCTCCAGCAGATCGACGCCGGGCGTGTCACGCTCTGGAACAACAGAACCTACGATATTTCCCGCTTCCTGCTCTTTTTCACCTCGAACGTCGGAGCGGAAATCTTTCAAGGAAACACGCATCTTTCGATGGCGCGCAAAACGGAAGCCGCCTGTCAGCGGCTCGTGATGATGTTCAATTCACCGGAATTTGTTGCCCGATTCGGCAAATTCGGTTACGGGATTTTCGCCTTCAACAGTCTCAAACCGGAACATCTGCGTCTGATCACCCGCAAATTCATTGACGACAAGCTCCAATATTTCCGAACGCTCCGGGAAACACAGCAGGATCGTCCCGGCTTCTTTCTGCCGGAAAACATGAATGTCCTCGGCTACTCTCCCGAAGTCGTGGATTTTGCTCTTTTGCAGACCAATACCACCAAGAACGGCGCCCGCGAGATCCGCGACATTGTCGAACGTATGCTCAATCAGGCATATGATCTTGCTCTGATCCGTGATCCCAGCGGGAAAAATATGACCGGCTATCTCAATATCGCCCCCGTTATGGAGAATGAAATTCCCCGTGAAGCTGTTGTTCTGCAGCATGAAATTCCCGTGAACTGCATTCGCATTATATCGGATTGAGGAGGTGTTTATGGTAAAAATCATTGAACGCATCACGTACCGCGATGATGACACGCTGGAAAATACCGAGAAAAAAATCGAGATTCCGGGCAGAGTTGTCGGCAGCCAAACGGTTGCCGGTGTCCTGAATATCATGGGATGGCATCTGGTCATGATTGACCGCGAGCATCTCACCAGCGTTCAAATTGATGGAGAAAACGAAAATGACCTGCTGGAACTGAAAAGGCTGTTGGAAAAAACAACCATGAAAATTTCCATTCAGGTCAAATTGAATCTTCCGGATTCCTGAATTGCAGGAAGATGGTTGCCTTTGAATCAAATTTTACTGTTTCAAACAACTCTTAACGGCAGGTATTTAGGTTAAAACTTTCCCGGTCTGTCGATCCGGGAAAGTTTTTTCCGGCTTCTATTGGCTGACGATACGCAAGTTGCCAAAGTCCGCCAGCTCCGCTTGGGTTCCAGTAAAATAGGTTACAGTAATCTGCGTATTTTTATCTATGACACACTTCTTCGTTCCTTTATTGAGCAAAGACATTTCCCATTTTGGCATCCAGAGGCGGTTTGTGGAACGGATACGCGGCAAAGTCACATTCCCGTAGAGAGTATTGAACTCCACCCGGTCAGCATAACTCGTTGCGGTAATTTGAGCGTCATTCAACAACCTTTCATAGATGCCTTGCGGGAGATTCTTGTTCGCAAGATCATTGAACTGATCTGCAAGAACATTCTTTTCCAAATCCTGCAGAGTCTCGTCATTCAGGTTGCTGCTTTTCAAAAGAGTTACTTTTTTCAGTAATTCGCAACGCCTTGCTTTGTTTCGGGTCAGCAGATTGCGCAACTGCTCCTCCGAGGCAAGACCATCCAGGAACATTTCATGAAGCTGCTCCTCTTTAGTCGCCAGATTTTTCAGTTCCACGTCATACTTTGCCAACTCATTTTTATCGTTCAAGAGTTCAACAGCTTTTCTATGCCGCTCAATCAGGGCAATGGACAGCAGTGGATAGATAGCATCATAAAGAGCGGGTTCTCCACGCAATCCCGATTCAAAACGGATTCGGCTGTTACGGCAGTTGACATGATTACGGTCAAGCGTCCGTTTATTGCAGGTATAGTAAATTTTCCCATGTTCCAATAGACATATCAATTTGCTGCCGCATTCTCCGCAGTAGAGTTTACCGGACAATGGAAGCCAGTGCTTTTTGGCTCTTACATGATAATCGGCCCGCTTGTGCGAAATGATCTTCTGCACTTCCTGCCACTGCTCGAAAGAGATGAACTCCTGACCGGTAATCTGCACGTTTTTAATCAATTCGCCCTGACTGTTATACTGGTAACCACAATAAATCGGCTGTTTTGCTATGGCGTAAATGGAACTTTCATAGAAAAAGACCTCTTTCCCCCAGCGTTCATTGCAATCACGGATGATTGCCCGGTAAGAACGATAGGCGCAGATATTGTCATAGATGAAACGGATGATTTCCACCCATTCGGGAATCACCTCGATTTTTCCGTTGCCAAGATAGCGAATCCCGTGCATCTTGGCATCGCTGCAAAGTCTGCCGCTGTCTTTCTTGATCCGGAAAGCATTGATGCTGTTTTGCCGTTTCTTCTGCAAATCTTCATACAAAATCTGATTTTTGATCAGTGTAATCAACTGTTGATCGAATTCACTCAAATCAATCGTTCCGCCCTGAACCTGCAAGACTTTGACATTGTTTTCCTTGAGGTGCTGGTTGATATGACTTTCCAGAAAGCTTCCGTTGATCGGACGATACAGCCGCGTCAGCTCATTCACTAATACAAAATCAACTTCGGGTAGTTTTTGCAAAACTTGGCAAAGTCCCAAGCGGAAATCCTTTTTGGCACTTTGACTGAAAGCCCATTTCATGTATGCCTTGTCCAGCCGGGCAATATCTTCTGTGCCAACCGGATAAGTTTCACCGCTGCTGTTCAAATCTTTATAAATGCCAATCACTTCAAGTTTTTCTTTTGCCGCCAGTTTCTTACAGTTGGCGATCTGCGCCTCCACCGACTCAGAAAAATCATCCTTCCCGCTGCTTTGCCGTGCATAAATCAACGCTTTCATTGTTTTTGCTCTTCATACTACTTGTTTTAATATACACCATATTGTATATTTAACAAGTAATTATTATGAGGAGCTCTATCAGGGTAAAAATTCTTATTTTCACCCTGCGAAGTAAGAATCTCGAACAGAAAACACGGAAGGAAGAAGTAGAAAAACAATTGAACAATTGAACACTGGAACAATTCAACAATGGAAGGAAGAAAGAAGAAGCAGGAGCAGGGGACTGGCAATGTCCTGCCCTGCCTTGCCGCCGGAATGAAATAACACTTTTACAACTTTCCCTCATATTGACTCCCCCGCCTGTTTTTTCATTCAAATGTCCGGTTATTTCGATGTTCCATCGTTTTTCGACTTCTTCTTTCCTTATTCTCTGTTCCATGTTCTCACACTTCCATCCGGGTCTGTTTTGCTTCATTTTCACTGTTTCGTCTCCTTTCAGCATGATTTACCTGTTATAAGATGTGACTCCGTCGTGATCTCCCGATGCGGTGCGGCCGGTTCACGCAGTCTTTCTATCAGGAGGGCGGAAAGGTTTTTTGCGATGGCGGGAATGTCAAGATCAACCGTCGTCAGGTTCGGAGCAAGGCGAGTCCTGATGAACAGGTTGTCAATTCCCGTAACCGCGACATCTTCGGGAATCCCGACTCCTTCCATTTGAAGATTGCTCATCAGCGACATTGCCGTAAAATCATTCTGTGCGATAATCACCTCCGGCCGCTCTTTCTGTTTCAGGAACTTTCGCGCGGCAGCCATGCCGACATCCTGAACATTCCGATCGCTGTAAAACCAGTCGGCTCTGACCGGCAGATTTTCGTCCTTAAGAATTTTTTTCAGGATATCCTGACGCGTTTTCCGGGTCGCCCTGTGCCCCGCATAACCGAATTTCCGGTAACCACGCTCATAGAGATGGCGGAAAATCATTTTCATGATCTCCTCCCAGTCTGGGTAAATACTGTCGTATTTTTCATGCGGATAACCGTAAACTACCGTCGGAATCGAATCAGGGACCCGTTCTCCGAGCTCATCATGGCTGGTCACGATACCACACACATTATTGCAGATTACCGTATTCAAAGCCTGTTCGAAGTGTTCGTAATCAGACCAGAAGGCATAAATGCCGGTCAGATTGTGGCGGCGGAGTTCCTGCTCCAGATGATTCAGGAGCTCCGCAAAAAACGGGTCTTGCAGGGAACTGAAAAGAATACCTACGAGAGAGCTTCGCCCGTCCGCAAGGGAACGTGCCTGAAGATTCGGCTGGTAATTCAGCCTTTTTACCGCTTCCAGAACCCGCAGGCGTGTTTTTTCCGAAACCTGGATACGGCTGTTGCGAGGACGCAGAATTTCCGATACCGTCATGGAAGACACACCGGCTTCCGCGGCAACATCCGCAAGACGGACCCGCCTGGCTATTTTGCGATCTTGAACCATTTTGTTTCTCCGAATTTCATGAAAAATGTATATCTGTCTGTTCCGAATGCCACCCATTGCCCGGTGGAAAGATCCATCAGGTTGACTTTTTCAGCAAGATTGATCGTCTTGCTCCCCGGCACAGCCGCATGAACAGCGACAATGCCGTTTCCTGCCACCGTAACGTCATTCAGCGGTCCGACAGGCCTGATTCCCGCCTCCGCAGCCAGAGCACGCGGGAATTCCGGAGAAAATGTTCCGGGTCCAGAATAAACCGCAGTCCAGTTTTTGTGACGTTTGACCGCAGCGGCAGTCAGATCAGGATTTTTATCATACCACGCCAGCGGAACCGCAGTCGGGTCATCCACATAAAAAAGCGGCATCATCTCCCCCTGTTCAATCCTGATCGTATCCAACCCCGCGGCAAGCGGATCCTGCGAATGTTTCTCTGCATACTGCATCCTTACTTTCCTCCTCAGGTCTTTCCTGATATTCATTCCTGTAAGCCGCCGGATATTTTTTTCAAAACCGCCGGAGGCATTCAGCGCCGTGGCAAAGGTGAACACCAGTATATTGCCGTCCTTCTGAAGCGTCCGTAGCATAACAGAGTCTTCGGGAAAGCTCCCTGTCGATCTGGCGGAAATCGAACTTGCCATCGGCAAGCCACATCGGCAGTTTGCTGAATTTTCGATAATAATATCCGGCATACATATCGAGTGAAACCCAATGCAGACGATACCCCGCTTCATAAAACATTCTCAAAACAGATCCGTTCTCCCCGGAATATCCCGTCGGAATCTCAAGCCTGCCGTTGATGCTGAGCATCGGACCGCTGTCCGTTCGTACGACACTTGCCGTATATTCCGGATGATTCATCAGACGCGGCACAATATTCTTTTCTGAAACGGCCGGTCCGTATTGTGAAGTTGTCCCGATATGACGCGGCCAATTGGTTGCCAGTTCAGGGCACTGACGAAGATCCGGGTTCCGGACGGCAAAACTGACCGGCGTACTGTCACTGGCGAGAAACACGCGTGCTTTCACATGTTTCCAGTCGGGAGGAACCGTGAATCGCAGGTAGCTGAGCACCCACTTTCCCGGTATATGGGGAAAATAAAAGGAAGCGTCGCGCCGGACCATGCTTTTCTCTCCCGATGAGATTTGAACTCCCGGGAAAAAATAACTGTTGTAATCAAATTTTTCCATCCGGCACTCCATCGTCAGATAATAGGTTTTCCCGGCCTCCAGGGACATCTCCGGAGACTCCATGCGAAACATGGAACGGGAAACATTCTTTTTTACAACGAGGCTTCCATCCGGCAGAGAGTCTGCTCTGTTTCCCTGTTTCCCTTTTGCCACATCCCATTCCCGAAAGGAAACGCCGGACAAGAGATTATCTCCGGTCTCACTGACCACGACATACTGGTAAGGCAAATGTTCAAGCCTCAGATTCAGCATATCATCCCGTTCCGCAGTAACCACATAAGGTTTCTGAACAGAACAATCAATCCAGTAATTTTTCCCTTTGCGGATCGAAAAGTGTTTCGGACGGATGGTAATCTGCAACGCCCCGGCAGGAGTATCTATACCGAATTCAAATTTTCGTTTGGAGTCCGTCCTGATATGCGGTGGAACCGTCAGCAGAGACGGCGTCTCGAGTTGAATCCTGGCATCAGCACCCGACAATCTGAAAAACAGACTCAGCAGCACTCCAACCATCATCAGATGCCGGCGCATTGCTCTGTTCATCCGGATATCTTTCATAAATATCTCCTTTAATTTAGCGCTATATTAAATATATTTTATAATTACTGAAAAATCAAAATTCCGGGAAAAATTAAAATTTATTTAGCGCTATATTAAATATAATACCATCACGGAAAATTGCAAGGACCTTTCCAGAAAAATTATTCCTCGGACTTGTGGAAATATGATTTTTCCTCTTTCTGTGACTCTTTTCTTCCATATCCGGCAAAAATCTCCATAATATTTGCACCGGAATGGAAGGTTCAGGTCTTGTCAAAGCGTGAAAACAACGTTACATTATAAAGTATCAAATTAAGGAGTGGAACCATGCTTCAGATACTTGCCGCGACATCAAATAAACACAAAGTTGAAGAATTCAAGGCAGCTTTCGCGCCGCTGCTTTCAAAAATGACGATTCTGACCGCCGATGAAATTCACGGTTATCCCGATATTGAGGAAAACGGAACTTCATTCGAGGAGAATGCCGACATCAAGGCGCGCGAGGCGTCCGCTTATGCCGACATGCCCGCTTTTGCCGATGACTCCGGTCTGGAAGTCGCGGTTTTGAACGGCGCACCTGGAATCTTTTCCGCACGTTATGCGGGAGATCATGCAAGTGATGCCGAACGGATCAGAAAACTGCTCGAAGAGATGAAAGGAAAAACAAACCGGCGGGCGCGGTTTGTCTGCGTGATCGCACTGGCATATCGCGGCAACAGCGTCAAGACTTTCCGCGGGGAAGTCAACGGAACCATCATAGAGGAACCGCGCGGAAACCACGGTTTCGGCTATGATCCGGTATTCATTCCGGACGGTTACGACAAGACGTTCGGTGAACTTGGACCTGAAATCAAAGACAAGATCAGTCACCGTGCAAAAGCATTGGAGAAAATCGTAGCTTTCATTAAGGAGGAACTTGACTCCATGGATGATTTTGAATTCGAATGAAAGGGTTTCCAATAGCTCTTGCATTTTTCCCGTTTCTGCTCCTGAATGGCGCGGAAACGGTTTTCTTTGAGCGTCCGTTGAAAACAGGAGATCGGTTCGAGTGTCTGGTGAATACCTCGCAAAGTCAGCAATATACCCTGCAAATGCCAAGTGTCGAAAGACCGGCTGTGAGGTTGAATACAGTCAAAGTCAATCTTTCCGGCATATTGACGGTCAAGAAAGTCAACTCCGCAGGAAAAGCTCTGGAAATAGAGTTTGAAGTTCATTCGCTGACGGGCGCGGTAAACGGCAGAGCGGTGAAAACGCAAACCATCGCGGGCCAATCGTTCACAGGAAATCTGGCAAAAGCGCCGGCAGAATTCAAATCAGAGAACGGAATCATTTCAAAAGAAACGGAAATACTGCTGGCATCGGTATTTCGCCCGGTATCCGCACACGGTCTTACCGAATTGACGGGTCAATCTCATGTGCTGGCTCATCCCGGAGAAAGCTGGAGTCCCGACCTGACTGCTTTCAGTGAAACTCTGCGCAAACGCCGGATCTTACTGCCGCCGTCGGATATCAAAGGGCGAATCACTTATACGGGAAAAGACCTGTTCCGCGGACTTGAATGTTTTACATTCCGTTTCTTTATCCAGTCAAAAAAAATCGCCGGTTATGACTTCCGCTTTTCGGCGCTGATCCAGCTTCCGGTCAATCCGGCAGACGGACCGGCAGTTCGCGTCACACGCGAAGCAACCGAAGTAATCGACCGCCTGCTTCCAGCTTCCAATCCGCTTGCGGCAGGAGCAAAACTCAAACTGATCAGCAGTGATAAAACAGAGATGATGCTGTTTCCGGTCCGTTTCCTCAAGAAAAAACCGGTCACAAAAGAGCAGGAATCCTTTTGGGACAGTCTGCTGAGGTAGTCTTCTGCTACCGCATAGACAGTGCCATATCCCGGAGATGTTCTCCGGCATCCCTTCCTCCCGAAAATTAAAAAGAAGTCATTGTTACGACATTCGGCTCCCGTTATATCCAGAAGAATCTCCAGCAATGCTCGGAAAATTTTTTACCCATGCCTCCTGTAAAAGAAGTGCCCCCCTCCTTCCTTGTAAAAAATCCAGAAATTCATTCTT
>DPDG01000095.1 GCA_003526375.1 Lentisphaeria bacterium | reverse complement strand
AACCGGGAAAACCGGACAAACCGGATATCATCACGAGACCCGGCAGACCGGAAAAGCCAAATAAACCGACTGCTGAGAAACCGTCAATTCAGGTTCAACCCGGAAACAGAAATGAAAATTCCAACAGGGTGATTCAACGTCCGGGGACAATACAACGGCAAAATACAGTGCGCGGATATGAAATCCGGCGTACAGGCAATTTCCGGCAGGCTGTACCGGCAAGGCGTGTTCGGTAAATGACAAATAAAAAGCAGTGAAAGCCATCCGTGACTCTCACTGCTTTTTTCAGCCGGATTCAGAACCCGTTCAGCGATTGTTTTTCATCTGAGCATCAAATTTAATCGTCGAAGACGGAAAATCCAGTTTTCTGACAAACTTCGCGGCATCGGCGGCGCCGTATTCGCGATCCATGCCGGAATCCTCCCACTCAACGGAAAGCGGACCGTCATATTCAATGCGGTTCAACTCGCGGATGATCTCCTCGAAATTAACCTGTCCGTGTCCGGGACTGCGGAAGTCCCATCCGCGTCCGGGCTGTCCGAAGTCAAGATGCGAAGATAGAATTCCGGAACGGCCGTCCAGAGTCAGCGCGGCATCCTTGATATGCACATGGAAAATACGGTCCGGAAACTCCTTGATAAATCGCACCGGGTCCATCATCTGCCAGAAAAGATGGCTGGGATCGAAGTTGAATCCGAACTCCTCGCGGTAATCCAGCGTTTCAAGCGTGCGCTTCGCGGTCACGATATCAAAAGCGATTTCCGTGGGGTGCACCTCAAGAGCGAATTTCACGCCGTGGTCCTCGAAGACGTCAAGGATCGGATGCCACATCTCCGCAAGGAAATCGAATCCGTCGTCGATGGTCTTCTTCGGCACCGGCGGGAAGCTGTAAAGCATGTGCCAGATCGGAGAACCGGTAAAGCCGGTCACGATTTCGATCCCCAGATTTTCCGCCGCCTTCGCGGTGTATTTCATCTGTTCGATTGCCCATGCGCGCTTTTCATTCATCTTGCCGGCAAATTTCTTCGGTGCAAAAACATCCGTCCTGAAATCATCGTCGGGGTCGCAGACAAGCTGTCCGGCGAGATGATTGCTGATGGCATAAAGATTCAGATTGTTGACTTTAAGCGTATCCAGAAACTCTTTACAGTATTTCTTGCTTTTCGCCGCCTTCACCGGGTCAAGGTGGGCTCCACACGCTACTTCGATTCCTTCATAGCCCCATGACGCCGCTTTTTTGGCAAATGTCACCAGAGGCATATCGGTCCACTGTCCTGAAAAAATTGTCAGGGGCCTCATTTCCTGCGAGTACCTTTCTTTGCTGCTGTTGTTGCTTTTGCAGTTTTCTTTTCCTGCATTTTGAATTCTGAATTATTCTTGACGATTTCAGTGATGCGGACGACCTCCGCAGCCTGTTCGATCGTAACCGGGAATTTCTCGCCTTTGCGGATCGCATTATAGACGTATTTGTAGATATCGAACTCGGTATCGGGATTGGAGGCTTCCACCATGATGGTCTTGCGAACCCATTTGAATGCATCCTTACGTCCGAAAGAACCGTCGATCGGCGGAGACGCCTTGCTCGCGGTAATCTTATCCAGCTTCTGGTTCGGATCAAGATATTTCAGGCGGATATCATCGCCTTCGCAGATCAGAGTCCCACGCGTTCCATGGACGACATAGGAAGGACCGGGAATCGCGACGCCGCCGCTGATCTCCACCTCGGCAAGACGCTTGTTTTCGCCTTTCAAAATGATTCTGACATGGTCTTCGGCATCGCCGACCGCCGTTACTTTTTTAAGGTCGCTCCACACCTCCGCAACGGGAGACTCCAGCATCTGGAGCATGTGGTCGATGATGTGCGGTCCCCAGTTGTTGAGCTGTCCGCCGCCGCATTCGATGACCGCCTGCCAGTCGTCGCGCCGCTGGTAACTGTTCACCGTATTGCGGATTTCATACACATCTCCCAGAATCCCGGACTGCATGATCTCGCGGATATGTTTGAACGATTGTTCAAAACGTCTGTTGTGGCGGCAGTAAAGCTTCCCCGGATACTTCTTCGATGCAGCGACGAGACGCTCGGCGTCCATGTAATTCAGGGCGATCGGCTTTTCAAGGAACACATACTTTCCCGCCTTGAGAGCCTCCAATGCAAATTCGGTATGCTCCGGGGAACGCACGGCGACCGTAACCAGCTCCACATTCTTATCCTTGAGCATGTCTCCGAATTTCAGATAAGTCCTGCATTTCGGGTAGCGCCGCGCCATCTTCTCAAGCCTGTCCGCCTCGATGTCACAGGCGGCGACGATTTCATACAGATCCTTATAATGATCCAGTTCGGGGCAATGCATTCCCCATCCCGCGCGGCCGATCCCCGCAATGCCGATCTTGATTTTCTTCGATGCCATACGAGCCTCTTTCCATAAATAATTTCAATGATACTTATTACATTCAGTAAAAACCAAAGCAATATAAAATAACGGCAGATTCCGAAAAATCAATAAATGATTGCATCAAAACAGATAAAAGCATGGCGGCAGAGAAATTTTTTTATGAAAAACAGGAAAAATGGAACGAATCAGCTCCTTACATTTACAAAAAATCAATTTTTTTTAATTTTTTTCAGTTTCCCCCCTTTTCAAATCTGTTTTTTCGTGGATAATGTATAGTAAGTTATAAAGCGGTTATGGGTGCCGCTTCAAACAGTAATATCAAGTAACAAAGCTATGGTGGTGTGAGATGGCGGAGAAAGAAAAGGGAAAAGTCAAGTGGTTCAACAACTCAAAGGGGTACGGATTCATTGAACGTGAAAAGGGAGATGACATTTTCCTGCACTACAGTTCGATCAAAATGGACGGTTACCGTACGGTAAAGGAAGGTCAGGAGGTCGAATTTGTGGTAACGAATGGAGCCAAAGGCTTACAGGCGGACGAAGTAGTACCCGTCGGCTGAACATTGTTCCACGATCAACCCGGAAAATGCCGGCGCCGGTTCTCAACAGACCGGCGCCGGCATTTTTATGCAGACATGATGAAAACGGCTGCGTCCGCTCCGCCTCAGTATCCGAACACCTGTTCAGGCGCAAGTTCCACAACTTCGCCGTAACGTTTCAGTTTTTCCCTGTCTAAGGATTTGATGTCTCCGGCGATGAAAACCTCATATGTGCGCGGCGCGACTTCACGGGCGGCAAAATCCGCAATATCTTTCATTTCCAGAGTCTTGAGCTTATCGAATACATTTTTGCGCCAATCATAGTCAATTCCCATTTTCCGGGCGCGGAACCAGATGCCGGAAAGATCGCCGAAATTCCGTTCCGAGGTCATGGACTTGATGACATTCGCTTTCGCATTGTCGAACTTCGCCTGATACTGCGGCATTCCGCGGAACAGTTTCAGCATTTCGTCAATCGCCGTGAAACACTTGTCCGGCTGGGTTGCGACGAATCCCATGAAAATATCGTATTTTCCCTTCTCCATTGCGCTGCCGTAGTAGGCATAGGCGCTGTAAGCCAGACTGCGCGACTCGCGGATCTCCTGAAACACAACGTCATCCAGCCCGCCACCTCCGAAGTACTGGTTGAACAGCATGGTTTCAGGGACTTTCGCCAAGTCGAATTCCGCGGCACGCGTCCGGATTCCGATCAGCAGCTGGGTCGAATCATACGGGATCAGATAAACTTTCGGTCTTTCCGTGGGCAGTTGTCTGAACTCGCGTTTGCGAGGATGCGCTCCGGATAAGGAAGCCTTCCGTTCCAATTCAAAAGCATCAGAAAATGCTTTGACCACCTGGTTCTGCGATGCGGGTCCCACGTAAGTCACGATATGGGGCGTCGTATTGAAATTGAAGTAATATTTCATGAGATCGACCAGTTGCGCCGGCTTGATCTCCAGAAGCTGCTTTTCCGTCATGGAGTTCGCATACAGAAGCGGATTGTTCATGCCGGGACCGTATGCCGCATACATATTGGCGGCGCGGAAAAGAGCCTGATGGTTCTTTTTGGCGTCGGCACGCGATTTCAGGATGCGCGCGACATAGAGCTGATAGGCTTTCTCATCCGGTTTCACGTCTTTGAGAAAATGCCGGATCAGTTTCAATCCCGCTTCCATTTTGTCGGCAAAACCGCTCAGATGAATCGTCGTCTTGTCGTCGGAGCCGGAAATGGAAAAATCCAGCGCCAGCTTGTAAAACTCGTTCCGGAACTCCGAAGCGGAGTATTGATCCGTCCCGAGAAATCCCATGTAACCTGCCGCCAGTGGAAGCAGGAGACTGTGATCGCGTCCGTATTCCGCAATGATATTCATGGAAAACAGCGTATCGTTCACCGGAGAGGGCTTGTTGCTGTAAAAAAGCTTCCAGGAGCCTTCGTTCCGGATCGTGAAATCCTTCCTGAAATCAACGGTATCCAGTTCCGGAAGCGGAGACGGCGGCAGCGCGGCAAACCTTTTCCCGTAATCGGATATCTTATCCGCGTTGACCGCAACCGGCGTGATCGCCGGTTTTTCCACTTTGACGCGGTTTTCCGGTTTTCCCGCAAGCTTATTGATCCGTGCGTAATATTTCAGCGAACCGGCAAATTTCATGATGTCCTTTTTACTGATATCCGCAAGCGATTCAATATATTTCAGGCTGTCGATATACGGTGTGCCTTTGATGAAAGAGTCCAGATAAGTCCACGAAGCGTTTTCCGGGTTCTCGCGGGACTGAACCAGGCTCTTGCGGTAATTGTCGATCACGGCTTTCAGCAGCCACTCCTCGAATTCGCCTTTCCTGATCCGGTCCAGCTCCCCGATGAGCAGCCCGGACAACTGGTCAAGAGTCTGCCCTGCACGCGGGACCCCGTAGAGGTAGAAGATGGAATAATCGCGGCGGTCATAGAAGCCGGCGCCGGCATTCAGGACTTTCTGGCTGCGCAGCAGATCGCTGTCGATCAGTCCGGAGGTCCCGTTGCTGAGCAGGGATGCGGTCAGCGTCGCAAGGAGATCGTTCCTGCGTCCGGGCTCCACACGGAAACCGATCAATATCTGTTCGGGTCCGGGACCTTTCACATTTTCGGAAACATTCGCCGTCATCGGCTTTTCCTTCGGCAGATCGCGGACCGGCGCGGACTTCCCTTTCCATCCGCCGAAATATTGATCGACAAGACGGATGGTCTTATCGAAGTCCAGATCGCCGCTCAACAGGATCGCCATATTTCCCGGAACATAGTAATCCCGGTAAAATTTCCTGATTTCCGCAATGGACGGGTTCTTCAGGTGTTCCGCCTTGCCGATGAACGGAGTCCAGCCGTAAGGATGCGCCGGGAAAAGTTTCCGGGAAAGCGCCTCGAACACGAGCCCGCCTTCGTTGTCCTGCCCTTTGTTGAACTCCTCGTAAACTGCCTCCAGTTCCGTATGGAACAGCCGCATGACAGGGTCCCGGAACCGTTCGGATTCCAGCTTCAGCAGTTTTTCAAGCTCCTGCGACGGAACGTCCACCACGTAAACGGTCATATCGGATGCGGTAAATGCGTTGAGCCCCATCCCGCCGATGGAGGAGACCAGTTTGCTGTATTCGCCTGCGGACGCATATTTCGAAGCCTCGGCGGACAGCTTGTCTATTTCAGCATAAAGTTTCGCTTTCTTCTCCGGATCATCCGTTTTGCGGCGCTCCTCGAAGAGTGCCTCGATCCGGTCCAGCAGGGGTTTCTCCTTTGCATAGTCCAGCGCGCCGATCTTTCCGGTTCCCTTGAACATCATGTGTTCAAAATAATGCGCCAGCCCGGTCACGTCGGCAGGGGAATCCGCCATTCCCCCGCGAACCGCGGCTTTGAACGAAACACGGGGTTTGACGGGAATTCTGGACAGGTAGACCTTCAAGCCGTTTTTCAGCGTGTATTCACGGGCGTTGTAAGGGTCCTCCGTTACATAAGAGTAGGTGTAGCCGTTTTTATCGACAGCCTGTTTCAACTCATAATCTTTCGCCGTCAGGGTCAGGACGGCACCCAAGATCAGCAGCATCGCGATCCATTTTCTCATAACAGAACATCCTCCTTCTGTTTTTATGCAACATTAAAAATCAGGAACGGCGTTCCTGATGACACCCGCACGACATTTTCCCATAGACAAACATCCGGCGGAAAAGGTTCAGAAAACTTCCTCCAGTTCATACTTGCGGGAGCCGAGCCCGTGCCGCTCCAGGGCATCGACCTGAACAAACGGGTCCTTGCCGTGGATTTTCTCCAGCAGATGCGTTCCCTCCCCAAGCGCGGCACCGCCGATCAGAGAGCCTTCGATGAAGTTTTCGGTTTTGATCATGTCAAGCGAAGCCTGCTCGACCGCGACGATGTCATGCGAGGCGAGAACTCCGATATCGGGAACCATGCTCGGCGTCGTAATGCCCCAGCAGTCGCAGAACATCGTGATATTCGTCAGCAGATTGATATGCAGCAGGCGCTCCGGCTCAAGATGCTCCAGGGCAAGCTTTGTCGTAATCGCCATGCCTTCCTGAAAATGCCGGAACCCGCGGCCGTCGTTGACGATCAATGCATGTTCCGGGCACGCCAGCGCACAGTGACGGCAGTAGCGGCAGGCGTGGAAGTCAATATGAAGCTCCTTCTTCTTCCGGTCGATGCTGATTGCATGGCGGTCGCACGCCGCCGCACACTTCCCGCAGAAAACACACCGGTCCGCGTTCCAGTCGATCCCTCCCTGAAGCGCATGAATCTTGCTTCTGGTCCGTCCGTTGACGCACCCCATGGCAATATTCTTACAGGCTCCGCCGTAGGCGCAGACTCCATGCCCTTTCACATGGGAAAGATTGATCAGACACTTCGCCTCGGCAATCAGCCCGAAAATTTCGGCTTTGTCATAAGTCAGGTACCCGGCATCCTTTTCGACCACATGGGAGTTGAACACGCCGCCGGCAGCAACGATCGGACAGCCGACCGTCTCCTGCGTGTAGCCGTGGAGATGCGCTTCGGCAACCGTTTCGAAATATCCGTCAACGACAATCGGCTTTCCGCCGGCGTCCCTGACCGCTTCCGTCACCATCCGGACCAGAAGCGGGTGCACGGTCGAATAGCCGAGTCCGCCTCCGAGGTGCATTTTGACGGGCACCCAGTCACCGGAGCACAGTTTCGGGAGATTGCATTTTCTGAGAATCCTCTGGAGTTTGCCCGGCAGAGTGGACGGCGCGGAAGGTTTTGTTACAGCGACAGAACCGAAATATACTTGCCTCTTCACCAGAATTTGTGG
>DPDG01000001.1 GCA_003526375.1 Lentisphaeria bacterium | reverse complement strand
AATTCCCGTGAAGACCCTAAAAATCTTCTTCATGCGTGACTCTTTTCTCATTTTTCATTACTCTTTGAATACGATTCGTCCCGCCGCATCGCGCAGATTGCGCCATGTCTTCTGGAAAAGATTGTATTCCCAGATATACTGTCCTTTCGGATTTTCCCGGATGGCATTGAACTCCCATTCCGCGCCTTTGACGGGGGTGTCACCAAAAACGCTCCACGGGATCGTAATCATGGCGGAAGCACCTTCCGTTCCCGGAGCCGGAGCTGTAATGGTTCCTGTTTTGCCGGATATGCCTTTGTACTGATCTCCGTTTCCTTTGTTGTCGAGAGAGGCGAGGGTGCGTTCATAGACGCCCGTCCTTCCGTTGCGGGCGCGGGCTGTGAACCACATGCGCTTTTTGCCGTTTCCGAGGATGACTTGAATCTGGTCGTTGTAAACTGCTTCCTGTGTGGCGTTTCCGAAAAGGAACGTCACATAGAGATTCTGATCGTCCCACCGGACTGCGACTGAAGTCGGTTCCTCTTTGATGACCGGTTTCTGCCGGTAGTAATCTTTCTGGACCAGCATCTGCGGCGCGCCGCCGGTGTGAATGACGCGCCCGGCGGGTTTGATGCCTTTTTCCTGCATCCACTTCACGTCCCAGTTGAAAGGCGCGAACAGCGGAGCCCGCAGGCGTCCTCCGTCCTGAATTTCACTGATCAGAGGATATCCGAACAGGCGGAGGCTCCCTTTGATTGCCGGACGCGGCGGCTTTGCATTCGGCTGAAGCGGAATTTTCGCAATCAGTTGATTGCGTGCATCCACGGCGGCGGCAAGCGCTTTGAAATCCGCATCGGATTTTGTCTCGCGGAAGCGGTTGAATGCCGTGACGACTCCCGCGGTCAGTTTCAGATAATCGAACTCCATGCGGATCACCGGCAGCAGGAACTTTGCCGTTCTGTTCTGCGGATTTTCCTTTTCCGCTTTTACAAGAAGCGTTTCCATTTCCGCAAGGATTTCCGGCGGGTAGCGCAATGCAAGCAGTCTCATATTATCCAGCATGGCGGGAGATTTCCCCTCCAGAAGCGCCGGATCGTTCCAGATGGTCCCTTTCCGTTTCCCTTCATGCTCGGCGCCGGTAAACGAAGGCGGCAGATTCAGTTGCAGACGTCTGTCGAGAAGCAGATAGAACTGCTCCATCGTTCCTGCGGCACCGCCGAATGCATGGCGGCAGTAGTCGGAAAGCAGTTTTCCGCTGTCGAGCGCAGAATTGTCCAACCGTCTGCTCCATTGATAATAGGCGGGGCCTTCCAGCCCGAACAGTTCGCCGAAACCGCAGCGGTAGATGCCGCGGACATTGTCGCGGTTGAACGCGGCGGCCTGCTTTGCCAGAAATTCCATATTCTGTTTCGGAGTAAAGCCTTCCGTCTGGTACCAGCCCCAGTTGTAAAGATAGACCGTGAATCCGTTTTTGACTTTGTGTCCTTTCCAGGCTTCGAAATTTTCATCCGTGAACGGGGCGAGTTCAATCATGACGTTGTCCGGGAACTTCCTGAACGTCCGCGGCGGCTCCAGCGTCGGACCGTATGCCATGATGCAGAGCATCTTTCCGGGACGGTCCTTCTGAAAGCGTTCCGCCATATTCCGGTGCATGATCCAGAGCTTCTCGCCGAAATCCTTGACTCCGTAGAGCTTTGCGCATTCTTCACATTCACAGGGACGGAAACCGTCGCTCTGACCGAGCTGAACCATGTCGAACCCTTTGTCCGCATGGGTCAGAAGCTCCTGATAGATGAGTTCCTGCACATTGGGATTGGAAAGACAATACTGCGGACGTGTCGGATGCGTGGCACGCTTTCCCTTGAGCAGTGCGAAATATTCCGGGTTTGTCTTGAAATATTTCCCCTGCGGAATCGCCACATTGTGAGAGTGTCCGCCATAGGTGCCATACCACGGAGCATAGAACGCATTGTTCGCAATGTCATACATCAGGTCCGAAGTGCGGGCGGAACAATACTCAATTCGGGGAATTTTCCGATAAGAACAGTTGCCGGGAACCGTGATGCGTTCCAGCGGAAGCACCGCAATGCCCTCCGCGCCCGGAACAAGAAAACGGGTATTTGCGAATTTTTCAAGGAAAACCGTGACCGCTTTTACGGAGCCGAGAATGAATGAGGATTTGTCATTCGGCCAGCGTCCTTTCGGATTGCTTTTCACGTCATTGCCGTAAAGAAAGATGTCTTTCCCTTTTACGTCGATCCGGTGTTCCCACTTTTTGAGTCCGTCTGTCGTGAAGCCCGCCTTGCGCAGAGCCTGCGTATCTCCGATGCAAATTGCCGGTTTCGCCGGAGTTCTCGCATTTTCCTTTACCACCGGCAGAGATACCCCCGTCGCCTGGCGGATGCTGTTTCTCAATACTTCCGCCGCCGTCAGCAGAAAGCGGTCCATCGCCGCGTTTCCCGTTGACTCCGGAACTGCGATCTGATAATTGCTCCCGACGTTCTTCTCCGCGATGGTCAGATCCGCTGCATGGCAGAATGCCCCTGCCAGAAGAATGCCCGACAGTAATCCGAGAAAGATATTCTTCATTCCCTTTTATCCTTGTTTTGTTAAAAATATTTACTTGTTATCATGCTGTTCGGTTCAAATATACAGGAGCAGGAAAAATGCGGGGACACGTCGGAAATCCGGCTGCAGTTCCGTCCTGTTTTCACTTACCACCTGTCATTCTGTCCTTTCTGGTTGTCTTTATCCCAGGGAGCCCAGAACGTTGACTTCCATCCTACTCCTCTTGCTTGATCCGGCAACTTCAGCTTCCCGATGGCTTCCACATGAAAATCCAGAAACAGGACATTGCACATGTTGCTGTGTCTTCGTGCAACTTTTCCAATTGCAGAATTTGCATCTTCCTTATCAGGATAGTAGTAAACCATTGTCCCCCCTTTTCCATCCATGAAGACTGCGTTTCTTGTCGGACGCGGAGCTCTGGTAATTTTGTTGAATGGTCTCTCTGTTGCTCCAACATACATTAATTGAAAATTGCTGTTCAAGGAATAAGTGTAATAAGTTCCGCCGTCCGCACTCATCTTGTATTCTTCCTCTGCTGCGGGACGCGGTTCTGACGGACAAACCAAAGCTCCGTTGCCCCCAGTTTTTCTGTAAGCGCCCAGGTGGTGGGAATTATACGGTCCGCTTTTTATCGGTAGATAAGGTGCCAGCAGTCCTCTGGCTCCCGGTTCAAAAATGGATGCGCTTGAAAGGGGGCTGCTTGTAGGGTGATTTCGAAACGGTGCCGGCCAGTCCTGGTAGTCGCTGATGTAAAATGCATCGGCCTTGCCCAGCTGGCTCAATTGATTCATACAGGCAATACTGCGCCCCTTTTCCAATGCTTTGTTCAGAGCCGGCAGCAGCATTGCCGCCAGAATCGCTATAATTGCTATAACGACCAGAAGTTCGATCAGTGTGAAAGTCCTCTTCTTCTTTTCTTTCATTTTGCCTCCAATATGTTATCATTGAATCTTGAAAATATATTCGGATCATTCCTTATGATTCTTGTCGAATTGCGCTCCACGATCCGGTAGGGGATCGTTACGACCGGGATCGCCGCATCCTCCACGCGGAACCATGATCCGGCGGATGCCAGCAGTTCCACAGACGCCCTGCCGATTCCTGCGTAATTGAGATCTATTGTGGAAAGGGACGGTTCCAGCAAGGTCGCTCCCGGATAGCCGCAGTAGCCCATGACGGCGATATCTTCGGGCACCCGTATCCCTTTCTCCTGAAGACATGCCATGACCTCCATCGCGTAAAAATCTGAAAAACAGAAAATCGCACTGGGCTGTCCGCCTTCATTCAGTATCCTGTTTACGGCATGGCGGATGGAATCCGTTTCCAGAACCGCGGGATAGACAAGGCATCCTTCGGAATTCAGTCCGAGCGACCGGAACAGTCCGGGGAGTTCCTCTTTCCGCCATCCGCGGATGTCATGACTGCCCGGCATACCGATAATTCTGATATCCCGGTGTCCTTTCCCCGCCAGATATTCCAGGCCATCTTTCCACGCCTGGCGCATGTTTACATACATCAGGCTGAATCCTGTCAGACGGTCTTCATATCTGCCGTGGACAATAATCACGGGCAGTCCGAGCTGTCTCAGAAGCGACACCTCCGGATCATCCGGCATGACGCTGCTTGTGACCAGGAGAACCCCGCACAGGTTCTTTTCCTTCAGGAGCTTCAAAGCCTTTTCCGGCTTGAGTTTGCGCAAATATTCAATGAAACAGAGCTCCGTTCTGAATCCCTGTTCCGTGGCGGCGGCTTCGATCCCCGGCAGAATATAATTCTGCGGAAGTTCCATCCCGCTTTTCTTGATGATTCCGACCAGTATCAGATTGGAACGCCGCCCTGAGCTGATGAATGTCCCTTTTCCCGGAACACGCACTACAAGACCGTCCGTCTCCAACTTTTCCAAAGCGGAACGCAGAGTCACCTTGCCCACGCCGAGCATCCGGCAGAAATCTATTTCTCTGGGCAGTCTGCTCTCCGGCTCATATCTGCCGGAAAGAATCTCCTGACGCAACGTCTGGTAAAGATTGTCTTTTTTTAATGTATAAGGTTCCATCATTTTTTTGTCCGATTCTATCTGATACTATTTAATTATATGCGATACTATGCATATTGTCAACCCCTGTTTCATAAAAAAAAGCGTTTTTTTTCTGAGAATCCTGTTGAAGATTGATGTTTCAGACAGGACTGATTCTTTCTGCCGGTGTCCGGCAAATTGTAATATTAATATTTCTGGTGCAGGTGCTCTGCATCTGCTTCGGTCCAGCTGAATAAGCTGGTCGTGCATAGCACGAAA
>DPDG01000092.1 GCA_003526375.1 Lentisphaeria bacterium | reverse complement strand
AGAAAGAGGAGGCGCAAATGAAAAAAGAAACTGTCCTGATCGCCGCATACGGCACACTCCGCTCCGGCGAACGGAATGAACGATTCTGCCGGAATGCCGTTTCCCGCAGAAGTGCAACGATTTCCGGAACGCTCTATGACACGGGATGGGGGTTCCCGGCTTTCGTGCCGGAAGGTGATACCCCGGTCACGGTCGAGCTGATTGAGATTCCGATCCGGGACTGGGCGGATGTCGACCGGCTGGAAGGATATCCACGGCTCTACGATCGTCTTCTGACGGATTTCCGCCTGCCGGACGGGTCGACTGTTCAGGCATGGATCTATATCATGAACCATCTGCCGGAGCAGGCAGAAGTCATCCCCTCCGGTGACTGGAAAGTGAGGTAAACCATGGAAAAGACCGTATTGATTGAACAGACCGCAAAGAAAATCAAACTCGCCGAACTGATTGTGCTGACGGTATTATTCGGAAGCATTGGTGCCGGTCTGGGGCTGATGTATCTCTGGCTCCCGCTCGGAATTATGATGTTCTGTATCGCAGGAATTGCCTTCCTCACGTTCTGTTACGTCCGCGTATGGCGATGGTGGGTGAACGGATGATCATCATGAACGAACACTGCTTGACTGCTTCTTCTGGAACTATGAGGGCAATAGTGAGATATGCATCCCCATCCTGATACTCAGGTCAAAACCAATTACTTCGATTCCGTCTGCGATTACAATGCATTGAGCGAGTTAGCGACTACAGAATGGTGGAAGCAACCGAATGAACTTTAAAGGAGATTTAACGCATCACAATTTGGAGTATTCAGAACAAGCTTTCTTGAAAAATGAGATCCTGATACTATATTACATAAGGATATGTTACGGAGAATGAGGCCTTTAATGAAATATAATGTGATATCGACCTTTTCTGGAGCCATGGGGCTTGACAATGGTCTGGAAAGGGGGGGATTGAATATTCGACTTTGCGTTGAATTTGAGCATGCGATGGCGGAAACTATTAGGGCGAATCGTCCGAACCTTCCCCTGATAGAAGATGACATAAGAAACTATTCTGGAAAAGATTTACGTAAAAAGGCCGGCTTATCCCCGCGAGAGGAGGTTTTCCTCATGTGCGGAGGCCCGCCTTGTCAAGCGTTCAGTACTGCGGGGAAACGAAAAGGATTTGATGACGCCCGAGGAAACGTCTTTCTCAAATACATAGAACTCATTGGCGAAGTTAAACCAAAATATTTTCTAATAGAAAATGTTAGAGGGCTACTCTCTGCATCATACCGGGCGCCGCAGACAGATGAAGAAAAGTCTTTTGGATATCCTCCCGCCACTCCAAAAGAAGAAAAGGGGACGGCACTATTGTATGCTCTGCAAAAGATTCATGACCTGGGGTATAGTGCCACGTTTACACTGTATGACGCAGCAAACTACGGTGTACCGCAACGGAGGGAACGTGTCATTATACTCGGAAGCAGAGATGGCCTTGAAATTCCTTTGATTCCGCCCACTCATTCAGAACATGGTGCTCCCCTAAAGCCATGGGTAACTTTTAGAGAGGCGGTTACTGGTATCACAGAATGTCATGCGGCAAAGCTACCCGAAAAAAGATTAAAATATTTCCGGATGCTTAAAGCCGGTCAATATTGGAAGGATCTACCGGAAGATATCCAACGTGAAGCCATGGGGAATTCATTTGAACTTGCAGGCGGGAAAACCGGTTTTTATAGAAGATTGGCATGGGATTTGCCATCGCCAACACTCGTAACTTGTCCGACAATGCCTGCAACAGACTTGGCACATCCGGAAGAGGATCGTCCACTTTCAATTGAAGAATACGCAAGAATCCAAATGTTTCCGGATGGATGGCATTTTGCTGGTAAATTAGCCGATATTTATAAACAAATTGGCAATGCTGTCCCGACTGGATTAGGATATGCGGCAGCAAAGCACTTGCTTTGGTTTGATTCACTATCCCCCAGCGAAAAAAAGCATTTGCAGATTATTGATCAGCATGTTGTATATTCTAGATACAGAAATACTACCCATGAGTATTTTAAGGCTCTTGCCAAAAGGATAGATACACCGTTGCAACTAGGATTTAACTTTTAAGATTACCCCATGGATTATTTGATTCTATTGCCAATGCGGATGGGTTGTTAGCAAGAGTTTTTTTGATAAAACACTGGAAAGACTCTTCGTTCAAACCAGCAATTCTATGTCCGACAATAGATTCCAGTGCCTCCCATTCACATCGCCCTGTTGTAGCGTTAATTCGGAACCACTTGTCTATCGGCTTTCCATCACGGATTTTACTGCTTGAACTGTTTTCACTATTGCTTCGATTCTTAATTTGAAGTAAACATCCTTCCACATTACAAAAATCGACATGCTTGATAGTTTCACCCCAAGCCATTGCCCAGCCGACAGGAGATAGCATTTCAAACAAAAATTCCTCAAGCAACAGTCCTAGGATATTTTCAGCTGACATTCCCAAACGGTGCGCATAAACTATTTTCTTTGCTTGCTCCAAAGAAATGCCAGTAAGGGCGGACTGTAGAATTACAACAATTGCATTGTCCGGTATTGTACCAGGCATCTTTGAATTCCGCAATGATATTCTCTCCAAATATCCGTGCAAAAATTTTTTTACCCACTGTTCCACACATTGCTCCGGATCAAGTTTATTCTTTTTCTTGCTGCCGTTGAAATCCGGAGCAAGATCTGGGTATTGACAGCAAACTTTTCCAACATATTCTATGTGCAATGAATCCGGAACATGAAAAATATTTGCGTAGTGTGTTATTTGCTCCATAACGGTATCCGCACCAAAATGACGAATTGCATTTTGCATTTGTACCTCCGCATTTAGTTTGTGAAGACAGAAATGGGAAAATATATCACACAAAATAGGAGAAATCAAACAAGGTGGTTGAAAAGCAGTGGGTTGGGAGTATATTACCTCTGCCATTAAACATAAAATGAATTCAAATAAGAAAAAATGATGCGCGATTACTCAATAAAAATCCCTACAGTTTTGAGATGGTATGATGTACATCGAAACTGAACTCTGCAACATGTGCATGATTACCGATCCTATGGGGAAGGTGCTAGTGCTGAATCGCCAACCTAAACCTGCGAGCCAATGGAGTGGTCTAACTTTTCCCGGTGGGCATGTCGAGTCCGGTGAAACCATTGTAGCGTCCGTGATACGAGAAGTGCTTGAAGAAACCGGTCTCTGTGTCTCCAATTTGCGTAATTGTGGGTACATTCAGTGGTATAATCCGCAGATGCACTCCAATTACTTTGTCTTTCTATTCAAGACGAGTACCTACTCAGGTAAGCTTAAGGCGTCGAATGAGGGAACTGTTTCTTGGATGACACTTCCGGAGATGCTTTCCGGATACTTGGCACCCAATATGGAAAAATATTTGGCGGTATTCCAGAATGAGAATGTCCTGCAAGCATTTGGTCTTTCTGGAGAGAAGCTGTGGCTCATATCGGGAGATGAAAAAAGTGGTTGATTCAGCAAAAATGGATTTAATGAAATAGGAAATTGCAATGGGCCTCGATATCTACATCAGCAGAAAGACCGCATCCGGCAAGGAATGCCTCATTCACTGGCACAAATTCGGGCCGCTGGCTGAATGGTTCAAGGAGAAAATCTACAACGGGACACTGGATTGCAATGAGCGCCCCCTGGATTACCTTGCGCTCGTTTTCCTGCACGAGAACTGCGTCGCCGCCCTGGATTCGGAGAACTGGAAGGAAAAGATGCAGGAACAGCTCTTCCCCGTGAAGCCGGACTTTGTCTGGACGGGACGGCGTGAACTTGCGTATCTGAAGATGATGGAGGCCATCGCCGAGGATATTGAGGATATCGCCCAGCCCGAACCTGCCGAGGAACTGCTGATCCAGATAACGTATTGAGGCGAAGTTCAGGTGAATCATGGCGCATCGTAAAAAAAGCACATCTCGCAAAAAAGGCAGTTCGCATTTCTGGTCGAAACTGCTATTCATCCTGATTCTCCTTATTCTGGGAGTCGGGTTCGGTATTTGGAAATACCCCACCACGGCTCGGCAGTGGGTTGCCGTCATTGTGGAGAAGGTCAGACCGGCCCGGCAAAATCCTCCTCGGGAACCGCAGCCGGACCCCTCCGTTACGCCGTCAACGATGATCCCGCCGGAACCGATTGTCACCGTTCCCGGCTCGACCACGGCTCAGCAACAGTCGGTCATCACCGTTCAGACGCAGTATGACCATCTTAAGCTTGGCGTTCCCGGCAAAGCTGACAAGATTATCGACCGCCCAGGCTACGCCCTCGGCTACATCGAATATCATGAACAGCCAGCATGGGTAATCTACCATCTCACCAAAGAGCAGGCGCTGACCAAGGCGGCGAAACGCGGCGATGATTTCCGTGAAGACCCGGAAATCCCCACCGGCAGCGCAACGCTTGCAGACTATCGCCGATCCGGCTACGACCGGGGGCATCTAGCGCCGGCTGCCGATATGGCTTTCTCCGTTCGCACGATGTCCGACAGCTTTTACATGAGCAATATGTCTCCACAGAAACCGGCATTCAATCGGGGCATCTGGAAGAACCTAGAAGCGCAGGTTCGATACTTCGCCATCACTGAACACGATGTCTACATCGTCACCGGACCGATCCTGCCCAAGACAAAGACCGTCACCATCGGCGGAAACAAAGTGACCGTGCCGACACACTATTACAAGATCGTGTATGATCGAACTCCGCCGGAGAAGATGATCGGCTTCATTCTCCCCAATGATGGCAGCAACCGGCCATTGCAAGATTTTGCCGTTACCGTTGATGCCGTGGAAGCGGCGACAGGGCTGAACTTTTTCTCAACCGTTCCGCAGCCGAAGCAGGAACAACTTGAAAGCACGATCACAGTGCGAGACTGGAAATGGAATAAATGAGCCGAAAACAGGACAAGGCAGCCAAACGCAAGGCGAAACTGAAGGCACGGAAATTCCACGCCGAGCAGCATCGTCTGCATCTGAGTGGGCGCATCGCCGATGCGCTCATGGATCTGTGTGCTGACGTTCTGCCGGAGTATGTGGACGATTCCAAGGGGCCAGACCTTGTCGGGCGGAACATTATCTGGCGGTTGGGCATGGTCGCGTGGAATATCGCCGTCACCGGCCGTAAGGAGATCGACGATTCCTCTGTAGACGAAATGAGAGTGGATGCCGAGTCCAAAAAGATTGTCCGGGATGAAATCAACGGCCTCGTCCGCAAGAAATACGAGAAATTCCCGGAGCTCCGGACCTCCATTTCAAATGTATCCGCTGTCAATGCCGCCGGAGTTGCAAAGCTGAAAGTTGTTCTCGGCGATACATTCCCTGCTGTGTCCATTCCTGATTTTACCGATGAATCCGGACTTCTTACACCGGAACAACTTCTTGCCAAACGCAAGGCATTGGGACTCTCGCAGGTTAAGTTTGCCGCCGCGCTCAACGTTTCCGTGAAGAAGGTCTCCGCATGGGAGCATGGGAAGGCCGAACCAAGTGAGGATGAAATAGAAAAGATAGCCGCTCTTTTTCGTGAGAAAGTTTGCTGCAACAAATGAATGACCGCGTTTACATAGCGATTGACCTGAAATCCTTTTATGCCTCGGTGGAGTGCGCCGACCGGAAACTCGACCCGTTGACGACCAATCTGGTGGTGGCCGACCAGTCCCGGACGGACAAAACGATTTGCCTTGCAGTTTCACCGGCGCTGAAAGTCTGCGGCATTCCCGGACGTCCCCGGCTGTTCGAGGTGATGCAGAAGGTTCGGCAGGTCAACGCCCAGCGGCAGAGCCTCGCGCCGGGACACCGTTTCAGCGGCAAATCTGCGAGCGCGCCGGAACTGGCGGCGAATCCGTCTTTGGAACTGGATTGCATCGTTGCCGTGCCGCGCATGGCGCGTTACATCGAGGTCAGCTCGCAGATTTACGGCATCTACCTGAAATACGTCTCTCCGGACGACATCCATGTCTATTCCATCGACGAGGTGTTCATCGATGCGACTTCCTACCTGAAACTCTACAAACTCTCCGCCCGCGATTTTGCCGTGAAGCTGATCCGGGAAGTCCTCGCCGCAACCGGGATCACCGCCACGGCGGGCATTGGTACGAACCTGTATCTGGCCAAGGTCGCGATGGACATTGTGGCAAAACACATTCCCGCCGACAAAAACGGAGTCCGGCTTGCCGAACTCGATGAGCCGTCCTACCGGGAGAAGCTCTGGACGCATCGGCCATTGACAGACTTTTGGAGAGTTGGCAAAGGCTATGCCGGCAAGCTGGAGGCCGCCGGGATGTTCACTATGGGCGATGTGGCACGGATGTCTCTAAGGAACGAGGATTTGCTTTACAAACTGTTCGGGATCAATGCGGAGCTCCTGATTGATCACGCCTGGGGATGGGAGCCTTGTACCATTGCCGACATCAAATCGTACCGTCCGGAGAACAGTTCGGTAAGTTCCGGACAGGTTCTTCAAGATCCATACGAACACGACAAAGCTCGGCTGGTCGTTATGGAAATGACGGATATTCTTGCTCTTGACCTCGTTGAGAAACGGATCGTGACAGACCAACTGACTTTAAATATTGCTTACGATGTTCTCAATCTGACTGATCCGGAACGGCGGCGGAAGTACACCGGGTCAATCAAAACGGATTCTTATGGAAGGCAAGCTCCCAAGGATGCTCACGGTTCAATTAATCTGCCCCGGCACACCTCTTCTTCGAAAATCATCATTGAACATATGATGCAGCTCTTTGACCGGATCATCGATCCGAATCTGCTGGTACGCAAAATTACCATTGGGGCGAACCATATTCTGAATGAAAGCGATGTTCCGGAAGATATCCTGGAACAACCGGATCTCTTTGCCGATCACGAGGCGTTGGCAAAACAAAAGGCGGCCGAAGATGCCGAATTTGCCAAGGAACGCCGATTGCAGGATGCTCTGTTGAGTATCAAAAAACAGTTTGGCAAGAACGCTGTCCTCAAAGCGATGAGTTTGCAGGATGGTGCGACCGCCAAAGACCGCAATCAGCAAGTTGGAGGGCATAAGGCATGAACATTCTCAAGAAAATTTTGCCTTTTCTTGTTATTTTCATTATGGTAACAGTCGGAACGGTACTGTCATTCATACCATTTTATAACAGAACTCCATACCGTATCGGAATTGGAGTAATTCTGGCAATCATCCTTTATTTTGGTTTGCTGAAGGGGCTTGTATGGAGAAGGAAAAACAAATGAGCCGATACGATGACATTATAAATCTGCCACACCATGTTTCTCCGACTCGTCAGCGGATGTTCATGCACGACCGTGCCGCGCAGTTTGCTCCGTTTTCCGCTTTGACCGGATATGAAGAGAGTATTGTCGAAGCGGGACGATTGACCGAAGAACGTCGTGAATTAAGCGAGACTGAGCAGACAGAGCTTAACAGGCGGATTAACTTTCTGGCAAAGAGCTTGAAAAGCAATCCGGAGGCGGATATAATATATTTCATTCCGGATGAACGGAAGTCCGGAGGGGAATATCAATCTGTTACCGGAATGATAAAGACCATATCCCTTCCGGAACGAATCATTACTTTGAACAGCGGTCAGGCAATCCGGCTCGACGACATTCTCGACATAAGCGGAGCAATCTTTTCCGAAATGGCGGAGTCGCCGCAGATGAAATGATTCGGTTGAAAATCCGTTGTCAACTTCAACGCATAGCCGGAAATAAAGGTTTTTAAAGAATGAGTGCGACAATGAATATCTATCATGCAGGAGACCTTTTCGATTTCAAGCACCTCTCCGGCAATTTACTTTTGAGCAACGCCATCTGGAAAAACTCTCACGGACTTTACCGGACGGTTTTGCCTCAGAACACCGAGGGCAATAAACTTCGCGACACAAGTATCCGCAATGGGGATCTGGACTTGGTTATGAGCTGTCATCTGGCTCTTTTCAATTTTGACGGGACGGATCTTGACTCCGGAACCGTGGTCGAGTTCATGATCGCCAAGATGCTGGATATTCCCTGTGTCCTCCTGCGGACGGATTTCCGAAATGCCGGGGATCAGACGGTCTCCAGCGATCCGTGGAATTTGATGTGTTCGGATTATCCCCGTTCACTGACAGTGCGGATCCAGGCGATGAATCTCTATCATCAATGCGTGTCTGGTCCGGATGGTTTGAACGTCTATCTGGACGAGATCGCCACTCAGGTCATTTCCGGATTTGATCGTGTTCGTATCATGCCCTCCCTGTTTCAGGGAGATTTTGACAAAGCAGAGAGAACCTATTCCTGGGTTGTCAAGGCCTGCGGAAACGAACTGGATAAATTAATGACAAAAGAGCGGATTGAACAGATTGTCAGGGAAAAGGCGGAACTGAATTTACTCTCATAGTTTAAGCATAAGAATGGCGAAATGCCGTCCCCTTGTCCGCACGCTCACGCCTATGACGATGCATCCCGGGAAGAACTGGAATGATACAACAGCAGCAATACCATCCGCACAGACTATCCTGTTCAGAGCGGTCTGCCGACCGATGTGTTGCTCTGTCCGACGATGAAGCGCCCACAGTACAGCAACATCAATGTCTATCGGTATGGACAGGCCTCCTGGGGTGATGACACGAGCATATACAACGCCGAAATGAAGGAGCGGTTCGGCAGCTTCTGGCACCGCATCGACGCCAGCCGGAAGTATATCTTCGTCATGGCATCATCGACCGCGCGGTCTGGGATCGCGTCCATGTGATTCTTGACAGCAACACTCCCGAACGGAGACAGAAAGGTGAACGCGTTGCGAGCATCGCCATGCTGAAGGGCATCCTCAAATGCGGTCACTGCGGCGGCGCGATGACACCGACTTACGGACGGCACAACGGCAAGACTTATCCGTATTACATCTGCTCCAAGGATTTCAAACGCGCCGTATCCAGCTGTCCGGTCAAAAGGATTTCCGCCGGAGACATCGAAAAACTGGTTTCCGACCAGCTGGCAAAATTTCTCCGCACCCCGGACTTCGCCCGCCGCATTGCGGACACGGCGGAGCTGGATGTCAAAGAGGTCATGGACATGCTTGGCGACATCGGCACGGTCTGGAATGAAATGTATCCCGAAGAAAAGAACCGGCTGGTGCGTCTGCTGATCAAACAGACTGTCGTGACCGAGACCGGACTCGACCTTGAAATAAGAACCGATGGCGTGAAAACGCTCAGAGAGGAGATGGCGGCAAATGCCCAGAATTGACAACCTTGAAAACGGAAATCTGCATATTCACATTCCCATCGCGTTCCGATCCTGCGGTGCGCGGCGAACCGTGGCCGCCGTCGGCGATGACTCTGAGCCGGAAAAATCGCCGCTGGCCTTGAGTCTCGCCCGTGCCTTCCGCTGGGAGAAATTGCTGGCGAATGGTGATTTCGCCAGCGCCAAGGATATCGCCGCCGCGCTGAAAATCGACCCCGGCGCGGTCACGCGGCGACTCCGCATGACCCGTCTCTCGCCAAAAATCATCCACCGCATCCTCTCCGGCGACATCCCCGCCAAGCTGACCGATACCGCGCTCCGCAATCCCATCCCGGAACTTTGGAAAGAGCAGGAGGAGAGGTTTTTGTAACTCGAAAGGATTTCTTCCGAATCTTGGTTTTCTCATTGCCTGTTTGCTATTCATCTATGTAATCGCTCTCTACGGCGGTAAGCGCCCAACCAGCTACATGTCTGACGGAGAACGGCGGCATGGTTGCGTGATTTTGGTGAATTATTCTGTCGGTTTCCAGCGATGGGGCAGGAGGTTGTCGAATTCGGTCGGGGTTGCGCTTGCCAGGCGCGGCAGGACGTCTTTCAGCCAGTTTCCGAAGGCCAGGCCGTTGGCTTTGCAGGAGGCCGCGAATGAATACAGGATCGCCAGATTCCGGCCGCCTTTTTCGCTTCCGGCAAACAGGCTGTTCTTGCGAATCAGTGCGATTCCGCGGTTCAGCCGTTCGGCCGGATTGTTGTCGATGTTGAGCTTGGGATCGTCCAGGAATCTTGTCAGCTCCGCCTCAATGTTGAGTGCGTAATTCACCGCCCTGGCGACCGGCGATGACGGACGTTCTTCTCCACTCAACGTCCGGCAGCAGGCGAAGAATTGTCCGGCGAGCTTCCGCGATTCCCGGCGTCCCTCCTTGCGGAATTGGAACAGCGCCGTCTCCGTGCCTTTGGCTTCCGCTTTGCGCTTTGCTTCGCGTTCGATCCGGTAGAGCGCGCGAATCAGCTTCAACGGCTCTTCCGCCTTGCCGAATCCGTTGTCGAAGGCGGTCACGAAATAGCGCCGCGCGTGCGCCCAACAACAGGCCACGTCACAGTTTTCCAACGTTTCATATCCGGTGTAAGAGTCGCGGATGACGGTGCCGGAATAATCTCCGAGCAGGAGTTCCGCCACCTCGCGCGACCGCGACGGCGCGAAATGGAATGCCGCCAGCGGCGGACCGCAGCCGGTCACACGGCACCACAGATACGCCTGCTTGCTTTTGCCGGAACCCTTGACCAGCAGCTTGATGAAGGTTGCGTCGACGTGCAGGATTTCGCACTCCATGATCAGCTCAATCATCCGGCGATAAAGCGGTTCGAGCAACGCGGCGCTGTTTCGGTAGAGGTATTCGAGGGTCGATGGAGCCACCGGCAGTCCCTCGTTGGCAAACATCTTCGCCTGCCGTTCGAGCGGAATCGAGTTCTCGATCTTGTCCGCCACCACCTTGGCGACGAACGAGGCGTCGTAACGGGTCCGGCCGCTGTCGGTGTCGAAAAAATCGCCCGGAGCCGGAGCTGTGGTCACGCCGTTTTCAGGACGGTCCGGATCGGCGTATTTCGCCCGTTTGAAATGAATCACATACAGGCCTGTCCGGTAGGCGATCCGTTCGCTTTCCGCATAGCCGATCAGCGTCAGTCCCTCGTGTTCCGCTTCAGGCACGTCGATGATCCGCTCCTCGCGCGGCAGGCCGGCGGGAATTTCGGACAACGCATTTTCCTGACGGGGCTTCCGTTCATGCTCCGCCACCTTTTGCGGCACCGGAACGGATTCTTCGGCGGGGGGAGGTTCGAAGCCCGGTAGCGGTTGCGTTTCATCTGAATCCGGCAGAAAACGCTCCGATTTCGCCCCGAAAATCTGACGTTTAAACCATGCGAGTTCATTGCCGAGTTTTTCATTCTCCTCAGCCAGATCCCAGATGACGCTCTTTGCTTCGTCGAGTGTTGTAACTGCCGGTAAAACCATATGGGAATATACCGGATTTACGCTCAAATTCAAGTGGATTCAGATGATTTTTCCGCATATCTTTTGTAGTACCGCTTCGGCTTGATGCCGGAGAGGACCGCCGAGAGTTCGCGATGGGTCAGTTCAATCCTGCCGTCGGCCGATTGCGGCAGGTGGAAGCCTCCGGTTTCCAGCCGCTGCATCCAGATCGTGAAGCCGCCCGATTGCCACTGTAAAATCTTTACCAGCTTTTTGTTCCGGCTGAAAAACACGAACATGTGCCCCGATTGCGGGTCCTGACGAATGTGCTGCTCCACGGCTCCGGCCAGCCCGTCGAACGACTTTCGCAGATTCACCGGAGTCGGGCAGTAATAGACCCTTACCGAACCGCCGACGCCGAACATGTAGAAGTCACGACATCATCTGACGATTGTCATATTTTCTATTGTTCCGACGATTTTCCGCCATTTATGCATGTTTTGCAAAAAGGCGATCAGCTCGCTTTGCAAAATTGCTCGCTGGAAAGGATTGGATTGGACGAAATCAAACTTGCCGCACCTTACAAACTCAAGTCCGTTACAGCACCTTACGGCGGAGAGCAACTTCACCCGACCGAAACGGTTTTGATCCGCTTCGAGTAAGCGTATTTTAATTTATTGCGGCAGAATGGCTCCGTGCTGTTCCAGCAGTTCCCGAACCTCCGCAATGGGGACTTGTTTCAGGGGGATAGCGTGCCGCAGGGAAACACAAGCTGCCGCTGCCGCCGCCTGGGCCGTTGCCATACAGGTCGCTTGTACCCGCAAGGCACTGTTGGCTTTGCGGTCACTGGAAATACAGCGGCCCGCCGCCGCAATGAAATCACTGCCTGCCGGGAGCAACGCCCGCAGGGGCACTTGCGGTACTGTGCCGGGGTGCAGTTGCAGGGGCGTTACGCCGTCTTCTCCATGCAAGTCGATGGGGTAAAAGGCATTGCAGAGGGCATCGGGGAACTTTTTGCCGGAAACATAATCTTCTCCGGTAATGGTGTATTCGCCTTTGATGACAGAACTTTCTCTTATGCCGCACTCAAAGGCGGAAGGACTGATTTCGAGGCGTTCTAAACCCGGCTGACGGCGTAGAAAACGCCACGCCCGCAGGAGCGAACTGCGCCCCGCAAGTTCCAGATCACTGCGCTCTTGAGCGGTATGCGGCGGTGTTTCCGGGAAAATATGGTTGGCGTTGTTGCCGTGCGCCCGGAGAATTTGTCCGGAAAAAGCGTGGATATTCCAACCGAGGTCCGTGTAACGCAGTTCGCCGTCGGCAACGGCTTTATCTGCCGCCTGACGGAGCATTTCCCAGTCCAGCGTATCACAATCGTAATTGGATAGAGTACAACTGTACGTTGCCGGTTGACAGGGGAAGGGATGAATCACTTCGCAACCCGCTAAAGCAACAGCGGAGGCATCTCCGGTGCAGTCGATCAGCCGCCGGGTATGGATTTTCTGCAATCCTTCTTTGGTGCAGAGGGTCACATCCAGTCCGTCCGTGACGGTTTGGATTTCTGCCAGCATGGTGTGGTAGAGCAGATGAACGACCGCTGAAACCATTTTTTCTTCACAGTAAGCGGCGTAGATCAGCGGATTGAGCCGAACCTGATATGCCGGATGATTTTCCATGCCGTTTTGTTTCTCAAATTCCGGCAAAGGCAGACCGCTTTCGGCGGCGGCTCCGGAAACAAGTTCCCAGCCGATACCGGCAATGATTTGCTTTTTCCACGCAAAGAAAAGACCGGGGAAAGCGATCCCCCCCGCAGTCATCGTACCGCCGGGGAGACCGTTTTTTTCGACCAGCAACGTTTTATTGCCCGCCCGTGCCGCCTGAATAGCGGCAACGATCCCGGCGGTTCCGCCGCCGATTACGGTAATATCAAAATGACGATCCATTGGTATCTCCTGTGCCAAAGGCATAATGTATACCGCAATCGAAAAATATGCAAACTCTGCAGATTTTTCTCGGCGGGATTTTTTATTTTACAACGTTGCGTATCGCTTCAAGATAGCCGTAGCCGTTGAGTTCGTCCGGTTCGAGGTAACTTCCCTCGGTCCATTCGTTCCACGCATTGATGGTGATGATGCGTTTGCCGTCGGGCAAATCAGCGGCGAATTCCACGGCGTGGCGCAAAGCATCCTCAAACTGCTTGGGGGTGGTTTTCATCACCGGGCAGAAAGGATAGCCGTGATTGAGGTACTCTTCATCCTGTGAAGTACGGGGGGAGGAGTCCCAGCCCATGGTGACATTGGGGAAATGTTCCACATCGAATTTTTCTTTAGTTTCGTGCCAATAGTCCACGTTGACCTTGTAAGGCACTTCAAATTCAGTGAAGGGAAAATCCGGCAGCGTGATACGGTGCGTCCAGACATAACTGGTGACACTCTGGGCATTGGCAAGACGGAGAACATCTTCCGGGCAAGAGGCAATTCTTTCTCCCGGCAGAACTTTACAGCCACACAAAATCAACGTGAGGTGGAGATCGTCAAAACCCGCTTTTTTGACTTTGGTACGGAAATTTCCAAGAGCCCGCTGCGCGACTTCCCAACCGCCTATTGACTCCACGAAATTGGCGATTTCGTAGATTTGGAACCAAGGGCAGTTATCGATCAGCCAGTAGGAGGGATGTTTGAAGTGTTTTTCAATGATGTAATCGGTCATGCGGTCGAACTGCTCCGGGGTAACGGCACCTTTGAAGAGAAGCGAAAACTCGTGTTCCCGGTTCATCGGGTGGATGTTGTGCCAGTCGTGATTTGCCCACATAAGGGCATATTTGAGGCGGGAGCAGTTTTCAGCTTTCTGAAACCCTTCGGTCAATGCACGTTCCAGAAACGGTTGTTCATCATACCAGTACCAGTCGAAAAGGAACCCGGCAAGTCCATGGTCGGCGGCGGCATCGATTTTGCGTGCCATCACCTTGGGGTCGGCTTCATCTTCATATCCCCACAGCGGAACTTTGGGCTGCTGGTGACCGGGGAAACGGGGTTTGGAATTTTTGACCAACTCCCATTCGCTCCACCCGGGATAATGGATCACATCATTCCGGGGATCGGCGTGATACTGGGGGAAATAATAGGCGGCAATTTCTGTTTTGATTTTGTTCATTTTATTCATTTTTTGTTATTGTCCTAAATTTTGTGAAAAACATTTATAATTGCCAATGTTGACGGCAACATTGCCTACAAAATTCATTTTGTTTTGCCAATAGTCCTCTCACGCTTTGGCATTTGTAAATCGTTTTAATATTATTCTTGCGATTTGCGGAGAAATTTCGTCCAAAGAAAATCCATTTTCCGCTTGACAAATCGACATTTCCATAGTAGGTTATTACGCATCTGATCTTACCTTTATTTTTTTGTAGTTATTTAAAAATAAAGGTCAGATGCACTTATGTTATTTCATTTCAACAGATGGTTGATTTTACGGCATACTTACAAGAGTTAAATCAGTGCCGACGAATTCTTTAATTTCCATAAAACCATTACGCATTTCACGCGCACTTTGCGCAGAAACATGCCCATCGCCATGGAGTGTATTGGCTTTATCAGCATGATTGATACCAATGCCGCCGGTATCACTTTCCATCAATGTATCTGTACGGAAATGCGAATAACCATGAGTTTTTCCAACAACAGCGGAATCGGCTATCAGAATAAATTCCGAAGGAGACGGCAAATTAGGAATAACCATTGTGGCTGTCCAGCCTTTCCCCGGTTGAATGTTAGCATGGAATTTAGAAACAGAAACATTGCCCCAATTCGGATTACTCGGGTGGATGATTGCATACGATTGATACTTGGTATTTCCGGCATCAACACCTTTGTTTTCATAGGTCATTTTATTTGTACAAAAATAAAGTTTCCAATTGGTCAAATAAGCACTTTTATCATACGGCGCAGTTCCTCCACACGCAGAACCTCCCAGTACTTGCGGGAAATAGTTGGTAGTTGACTCATAATATCTTGTTTGAATACAGCCGTTATTGTCATCAGCATACATAAAAATTGCTAAACCGATATGTTTGAGATTGTTGGTACACTGGGTTCTTTTGGCTGCCTCCCGAGCCTTGTTCATCGCGGGAAGAAGCATTGCGGCGAGAATGGCGATGATGGCGATTACGACAAAGACAACTTGTCAAATATACTTATATGCAGTATATTAGCGATGACAAGAAAAAAAGCGGAAGGAGAATTGAGCAATGAAAGCGTTGATTTATGCACGGCAGAGCAGCGGGAAGGATGATTTTTCAGAGTCGGTAGAGGCGCAGATTGCCAACTGCAAGAAACTGGCGGCAAAAGAAAAACTTGAAGTCATTGGCATTTACAAGGACCTGAATACCAGCGGGGAGACTTATCCGGTAGGTGCAGAGGAAATTGCCAGGCTTGACAAAGCCTATATAAACTGGAGTCTCACGCAAAGTACGAAAAAGGATTTCCGTCTGGGGCTGAGTCAGGTATTGCTCAAACTTTCCGAGGTTGATTTTGTATTAGTTAACGAGCTGACTCGGTTGTATCGTCCGATCAACGGGAGTTTTTTGGAGGGGCATATCAATCAGCTTCTCAAGGAGAATAATGTCAAAGTTCTGCAGGTTCAGGGTGGAACGATTGATTTGAGCAAGTTCGATCAGCAGTTGATTACACTGATCAAAAATCAGATTTTATATGAGGATTTGCAGAAAAAGCGGCAGAACAGTATCAACGCTTTTCGGATCAAGAAAGACAGCGGCAGACTTTGCAGCGATGCGAAAATGTATGGCATTCGCTACCTCGGCAACGGAAAAATTGAAGTGATTCCCGAATGGGTTGAAATCATCCGCTTCGTCTATGACAACATCTGCGCCTATCGTCCTTACCGTGCAATCATCCGGGATTGCAACGAACGCTGGGGGAAAGAGATCTTTTTCTATGAAAGTTCGATTTATGCCATTGCAAAACAGCCAATTTATTGCGGTTATCAGTATAACAGTCGCGGCGAATTGATCAAGAATGTCCAGATAAGTGGTCAGGAGTTTATTTCATTCGAGCAGTGGCAGGAGGTTCAGAAAATCATTTCGCAGAAGCGTGCGAAATATCATGTGAAAGCAAAGAAACACTGGCTCCCATTATCCGGCAGACTTTATTGCGGGGAATGCGGAGGAAAATTGATCTGCCTGCTGGAGCATGGAAAAATTTATTATACGTGCAATAAACAGACCCTTGACCGTAATCATGCAAATTGCCGTAACAGCCGGATTCGTTTTGAATCCGGTTCCCGTGGAGAACCTGCTCTTTATGATGCCATCTATCCGCTGCTTTCCATTGCGTTGATTGAGCGCTTTCGCAAGGCTTCGGAAGTGCTGAAGGAGAAAAAGAAACTGGCGGAATATGACGTGGAGTTGAAAAATCTGGCGACGAAGGAGGAACAGCTTCATGAAATGTTTCTGGATGGTCTTGCTACAGCAGAACAGTTGCGAAGTCTGCTGGCACGCAACAGGGAACGACGCAATCAGCTTTTGCAGAAGGTCATGGAGCTGAAGAACAGTTCCATGAGCGACAGAAACCTGAAAGAACTGCAAACGCACGTTTTGACAACCCAATTTGATGCTCTTGCCGAAAGAAATCTGGATCATGGGCTGTATGAAAGTCTATTGAATGACGCTCAAATCACGGCGACCAGTTATGCAGACCGGGTGGAATTTCATACTCTCTACGGTGATGTGACGCTGCCCCGGCTCCGTATCCGTAAACGTATCTGGATGCCGAAATGGGAATTATCCTTAGCCAATACCAAAATCAAAGAGAAAAATGTCATGGATAAAGATACGCAAATCATGGTGACTTATTTTACCGGGACAAAAACAGAACTCGCAGATTTTGGTTCCCTTCGCATAATCAGTCGGTAATAAGTGCTATAATAGAGGTTATCTTAAAAAAATACCGAACAAAATTTAAAAATATGACCGATTCCACTTGCAAAATATAACCGAATATAATATATTTCAACCCAAAGGATTCAGACTGATTGAGGAGTATACTTATGCAAAAGAGAAACTACCTTCCGCGGTTGATAGACACGACCGTGACAGATTACTTGAGTGCATTCGGTGCGGTTGTTATAGAAGGTCCGAAATGGTGTGGAAAGACTTGGACTTCCGCCCAACATTGCAACAGTGAGTTTTTTCTAGGCGATCCTGATGGTAATTTTCAGAACAAGCATCTTGCCGAGATGTCTCCTCGTACTGTTTTGACCGGAAGTACTCCACGCTTACTTGATGAATGGCAGGAAGTCCCGCCCTTATGGGATGCTGTGCGTGCTGAAATTGATGTCCGTAATGCAAAAGGGCAATTTATCCTGACCGGTTCGGCTACCCCGAATCGAAAAGGAATTCTGCATAGTGGAGCCGGTCGTATCGGGCGGCTCCGGATGCGTCCGATGAGCCTGTTTGAGGCGGGTTTTTCTTCCGGAAGCATTTCTTTGAAAGATTTGTGCCGGGGTGAACTTTCTCCGACAATAACAGGGGAAGTTGAACTTCTCAAACTGGCGCAATATATTGTTCGCGGCGGTTGGCCCGGCAATCTGACCGTGCCTGAAAAGCAAGCTGGCTTGATGGCTGCGGAATATATCAACGCTATTTTGGAAAATGACGTTTATCGTCTCGACGGTGTAAAACTGAATGTGCATAAAATGCGTTTGTTGCTGAAATCCCTGGCACGGAATGAGAGTACGACTGCCACGAATAAAACCCTGAAAAATGACATTAAGGCTGTGGATGCGGAAGATGTGGATGATGACACCATCAGTACTTATCTTGATGTTTTCCGTCGTCTTTTTCTTTTAGATAATCAGCCTCCTTTCGCACCAGGTGCCCGTTCTTCAATCCGTACAAAACAGGCGGAAAAACGTCATCTGGCAGATCCGTCCCTTGCGTGTGCCTTATTGAAGCTTTCTCCTGCGGGACTGATTCAGGATTTGGAGA
>DPDG01000103.1 GCA_003526375.1 Lentisphaeria bacterium | reverse complement strand
GCCATTCTGCCGAGTTCCTGCGCGGATGGGTTTTTCAGGATTTGAAAGAGCCGATTTCCAGCCTGCTGTTTTGTCTGTTGCGCTGAAGAAATACTTTTTGCAGTTCCATACGTTTCTATGACTTCCAGTGCTCGGCGCAGAAATCTGTTTCGGTGATGTCATTGTTCGATTCGCCTCTGGTCGAAGCGCACCGGAAAGCGGTGGAGATCGGGATGCGGGAGCTGGAGCGGTTTGCGGCCGTCCGTATCCGCAAGGGCGAATCGTATGCAACGAAGAATTTCGAGTTCACCGGTAAGTTCATCTATGCGCAGTATCATCATGACAACAGCCGGCTGCTTGATCCGCAGCTTCACACGCACAACGTGATCGTGAATGTGACGCAGGAGGGGAACGGGTCGTTCAAGGCACTCGATCCATCGCAGATGTTCAAGGCGATCCGTTATGCGGGGAAATCCTATCAGAATGAGCTTGCCTGCGAGTGCCGCCGTCTCGGTTACGAGCTTGAAATGAAACGGAATGGCAAAGGTGAGATTACTGGTTTTGAAATTGCCGGAGTTCCGGAAGAGGTTCTGATACGCTGTTCTCAGCGCCGTCAGCAGATCGAAAAAGGGATTGCCGAGTTTTACGAAAAGAATCAGCGGTATCCGACGGCGAAGGAGATCAAGGCGATCACCTTGAAGACCCGTTCCTGGAAAATGCTGGAACGGGCTGAACAGCAGGTTCGTGAACATAAGTTGTCGCTCCTGACCGATGAGGAACGGAGCCGCTTTGCGGATATGGCGTATGAGGCGGAACAGATGAGTTTTCTTCTGCCGTCGCGTCCGATTCAGGAAACCCCGGAACAGCAGATTCAAAAAGTCGCTGAGCAGCTTTTCGAACGGAGCGCCGTGCTGAGCGAAGACGCATTGCTGGCGGAAATTCAGAATCAGAATCTCGGGAACTGCAATCTTGATGAACTGCGAAAAACGCTTGATTGCGTTCCGGGACTGGTGAACCTTTCCCGTCCGTCCGGAAATCCGTATTTCACCACGGAAACGAATCTGAAGCAGGAGAACTATGTCATCGAAACGGTCAATGCGTTCCGCGATCTTCTGCCGGAGATCAGGAGTGAACGAAAGCCGTTCTCCGGGCTGCTGTCCCTGTTTGGTGATCATACTGCACAGCGTGAAGCGATCGAAACGATTTTGGGTTCAAAGTCTCCATTTGTCCTGCTTCGCGGTGTTGCCGGAGCGGGCAAGACTTCAACCTTGAAGGAGCTTTGCGGATGTCTGAAATCCGGCGGCGTGGAAAACATTCAGCTAATCGCTCCGACCAATTCGGCGGTGGATGTTCTGAAAAAGGAGAAATTTACCAACGCCCAGACCGTTGCGAGTTTTTTGCAGAATCCGCAGGCATTGCCGCCGAAAGGATCGTATCTGATTATCGACGAGTCCGGATTGAACTCGTTGTCGCAGGGGGCCGGGATCATCAAGCTCGCGTTGCAGAATGACTACCGGGTGTTGTTCGTCGGCAACGCCAGACAACATAACTCCGTGGAGAGCGGCGACTTTTTCCGGCTGCTGGAGGAACATACGCAGATTCCGAAAGCGACGCTTACACAGATTCACCGTCAGCAAACAGCAGAATACCGCAAGGGGATTGAGCTGGCATCGACCGGACTGGCTCTGGAAGGTTTCGAGACATTGGATCACGGCGGTTTTGTGCGGGAGGGAAAGGGCAGATACCTGGAGGACGCGGCAGAGAGTTTTATGGAATTGACGGATCAGGGGAAAAATCCGCTGAACTGTATTGCAATCAGCCCGACGCATTGTGAATGCGATGCGCTGACTGCGATTTTGCGCGAAAAGCTCAAGGCTGCCGGACGGCTCAAAGCGAAAACGGAGCGAAACATCGTTACATTTCAATCCTTCGGCTGGACAAAAGCGCAACTTGGCAATATTGCAAATTACCAGCCGGGAATGAAACTCTTTTTCACGACCCGTCTGAAAGGAGTGGGAAAGCCCGGCGAAGTGGTCGAGATAGAGCAGGTCAAGTCATCGTCAGGAGAACTCGTTTTGTCCAATGGTTTGACCGTAAATCCGCGCAAAATCCGTAGCGCGGTCGATGTCGGAAAATCAACGGAACTTCCGGTTGTCGAAGGCGATTTGGTCCGCTTTACGGTGAATCTGAAAACGCCGGAATTCAAAATCAGCAACGGTTCGCTGGCGATTGCCACGGCAATTCCGAATGAATACCGGCTGCTGGATGCGGAGCGGCGGATAACGGGAACGGTCTGTTTGCCGAAGTCGTTTCACGGAATCCGGCATGGCTGGGTGATGACCAGTCATGCTTCGCAGGGAATGACCGCCGATCATGTGGTGGCTGCGGCGGAAAAGATGTCGAAACAGGCGTTTTACGTCGGTTGCTCCCTCGGACGTTTCAAGCTCGCACTTCATCTGCCCGACCGGGAGTGTTTCAAAGAGGGACTGTTGCGAATCCCGACGGAGCGTTTGTCCGTTGCCGATCTGGTCAAATCCGGTGAAATCGAAAAGCCGGATCTTGAGCATCTCAGGCGGATTCGGGAACAGTATGATCCTGATCCATATCGTCTGATGCGTTCCTGCACCTCAAAAGAGTATTGGCGAAGTTGCGCCGTGCCGGACGACAGGCAACGGCGGCTGTCTTGTCCGTTATCAGCTTCAAGCTCTCCGGTAAATGCCGCAGAAATTATATCGCATCACGCATGGAGGAATATCAGAGGCAACTGCGGAAAATCAACGTACAGGCGCAGGAACGGAAAATGGCGGAAGCTCAGGCAACGTTGCAGGAACATCGAGTCGTTGAACAGGAAAGTCCGGCGACAGCAAACGAGATGAAACGGAACAGACCGCGTTCCGTTCGCAAGGGACCGGAACGATAATCAACAAGCAAATATGGAGGTCGGCAAAATGAACAATGAACAGCAGAAATACGTCGGGTGGGAAGCCGTTCAAACTCCGGTTCCCCGTTTGAGAATCGGGACCGATGAGGGGGAGCATTTTCTCATTCCCTGGCACATGATCTCGTTAATCAAGGCAGACCTGTCGCTCAAAATGGTCGAACTGCACACCGTCTCCGGATTGCTTTTCTCCATTGTCTCCCGGGATTCATTGCAGAGTTTGCTATCCCATCTGCAAGTTGAATGTGTCCGGGCGGTATTTCCCGCCGATGGCGTGAAAATTGAACTCAGAACACCGGAAGTAGCCGGCATATCGGAGTAATTTACAATTTACAGTTCTCTGCCACGCGGTGATTTTTTTCATACTTCAATCGCCTCCCGGAGAATCCTATCTTTGATATAGGGATGCAGACCAAATTTGGATACTACATCTATTTTACGCTGAAAAAGTTTTTCCAACTCTGCCTGAATTGCCAAATGATCAATCCATGAAGAATCAAAACCGAAGTCCATCAAAAAATCAATATCACTGTCCGAGGTTTCTTCTTTGCGGGCACAAGAACCGAAGACGAAAACCCGATCGACTTTATGCCTCTTCGCCAATTTATGTATGATGTCACGTTTGGCCATGATATTATCAAGCTGACACATGATGCACCTCCAAGGACTCCGTTTTCAAAGTTTAATATAACACGAGGTTTGACAAGATCAATCGCCGACAATTTTCAGTTGTCCGAAATCGGCAAGAATACCGGCTTCCCCGGTGTGATAAGTCACCGTAATCCGAGAACCATCACTGATTGTGGAATTTTCGCTGTTCCCCTTGTTCTGTAAAGAAATATCCCATTTCGGCATCCAAATGCGTTTACGGATACGGAGCCGTGGCAGCGTCACATCTCCGTAGAGAGTATGAAATTCCACCCGGTCTGCATAACTGGTCGCCGTGATTTGAGCGTCATTCAATAGACTTTCATACACCCCATGATCCAGATTTCTTTCGGCAAGAGCATCGAATTGGACTGCCAGGATATGCGTTTGCAGTTCTTTCAGGTTTCTGTCGCTCATGGAACTGTTCTTCAGCTCCATGACCTTCTGCAAAAGCTAATTGCGCCGTTCCCTGTTGCGTGCCAGCAGACTTCGCAACTGTTCCGCTGCAGCAAGACCATCCAGAAACATTTCATGAAGCTGTTCCTCCTTCGTCGCCAGATTTTTCAACTCCACGTCATATTCCGCCAGTCTCTTTTTCTCTTTCAGCACTTCCGAAGCCTTGCGAAAACGTTCGATCAAAGCAATGGAAAGCAAAGGAAAAATCGCATCATACAATGCGGGTTCTCCACGGGAACCGGATTCAAAACGAATCCGGCTGTTACGGCAATCCGCATGATTCCGATCAAGTGTCTGTTTATTGCACGTATAATAAATTTTTCCATGTTCCAACAGGCAGATCAATTTTCCTCCGCATTCTCCGCAGTAAAGTCTGCCGGATAAAGGAAGCCAGTGTTTCTTTGCTTTCACATGATATTTCGCACGCTTATGCGAAATGATTTTCTGAACCTCCTGCCATTGCTCGAATGAAATAAACTCCTGACCACTTATCTGGACATTCTTGATCAATTCGCCGCGACTGTTATACTGATAACCGCAATAAATCGGCTGTTTTGCAATGGCATAAATCGAACTTTCATAGAAAAAGATCTCTTTCCCCCAGCGTTCGTTGCAATCCCGGATGATTGCACGGTAAGGACGATAGGCGCAGATGTTGTCATAGACGAAGCGGATGATTTCAACCCATTCTGGAATCACCTCGATTTTTCCGTTGCCGAGGTAGCGAATGCCATACATTTTCGCATCGCTGCAAAGTCTGCCGCTGTCTTTCTTGATCCGAAAAGCGTTAATGCTGTTTTGCCGTTTCTTGTGCAAATCCTCATACAAAATCTGATTTTTGATCAGTGTAATCAACTGCTGATCGAACTTGCTCAAATCAATTGTTCCACCCTGCACCTGTAGAACTTTGACATTGTTTTCCTTGAGAAGCTGATTGATGTGTCCTTCCAGAAAGCTCCCGTTGATCGGACGATACAACCGAGTCAGCTCGTTAACTAATACAAAATCAACCTCGGAAAGTTTGAGCAATACCTGACTCAGCCCCAGGCGGAAATCCTTTTTCGTGCTTTGCTTTGTGTAAGACTCCAGTTCATATAGGCTTTGTCAAGCCTGGCAATTTCCTCCGCCCTACCGGATAAGTTTCACCGCTGCTGTTCAAATCTTTATAAATACCAATCACTTCAAGTTTTTCTTTTGCCGCCAGTTTCTTACAGTTGGCAATCTGCGCCTCCACAGACTCCGAAAAATCATCCTTCCCGCTACTCTGCCGTGCATAAATCAACGCTTTCATTGCTCAATTCTCCTTCCGCTTTTCTTCTTGTCATCGCTAATATACTGCATATAAGTATATTTGACAAGTTGTCTATATCAGGAGCTCTATCAGAGTAAAAATTTTTATTTTCTCCCTGCGAAGCAAGAACATTTGAACATTTGAATAAAGAAGGAAGAAGTGAGAAGTGAGACAGGGTACGGACTGGCTGTCCACACTGTCCGTTTCCAGAAACCTGATCGCATACATCTCATGTCCCGTGATACCCCGCCGCCGTGTTTTCTGAATCATGATCCGCTCCTTTCAGCAAATTATATTTTCTTTACTCTGTTATTATAAATTAAATTTCAGAAAAAACCTTGATTTTTGAGCCATTTTATAGTATAATACCGCCAAAATGGAGATTTTGCCATGCTGCGGAATTATCACTCCACAATCAGAAGTTATATTTCAGAAGGAAAACTGCCGCTGTGGGTTGTCCACAGGGAGGCGGGACTGCATCCCGCACGCCTTTTCCATGATCATGAATATTCGGAAATCGCGCTCATCATCAGCGGCAGTGCACGCCATATTCTTGAATCTGAAAATATTCCGATCGAAGCAGGCGATCTGCTGGTCATCCATCCCGGTGCCTCCCATGCTTATGACCATACGGAAAATATGGAAATCATCAATCTGGTTTACGACCGCACGAAAATTTCCCTGCCGATACTGGACGGATATTCCATGCCGTTATTCCGAATCTTTTTCCCCGGACATGGCAAACAGCAGAATTCAGCCAAACCCGTTGCACATCTGGAAGGGCAGAATCTTCAGGAAACGGTCCGTATGATCCGCAGGCTCGAAGACGAACTGAAAAACTGCAGGCCGGGAAATCTGTTTTACAGTCTTGCGTTGTTCATGGAAATTCTTGTCCGGATATCCCGCATAAGCGGATACAAAATTCCGGAGCAGCGGGTTCATTTCCTGATCGGCGACGCAGTCAGTTACATGAACCGCAGTTTCGCGGATGCAGTTCAGGTCGAGGAACTGGCGCGGATCGCCCATATGTCACAGCGCAGCTTCCACCGTCATTTCCGGGAAACAGTCGGATGCAGTCCTGTGGATTACCTCATGCAAATCCGCCTTCAGCACGCATCCGACCTGCTGATCAACAGCAACAGCACCATCAGCGAGATCGCCGCGCGCTGCGGTTTCTACGACAGCAATTACTTCTGCAAAAAGTTCCGCGAAGCCTTCGCAACCACTCCCCGCACTTTCCGGACGGAACACCGCAGCCTTACCCGTGAAAGATAGGAAAGGCTCCCCCGGAACCTCTCTCATTTCAATTTCGTGATTTGAGGCAGCATACGCTCCAGTCTCTCCTGCATTTTCCGTATCGCCCGCTTCTTCTTGCCGGAGCGGTGAAACATCCCGTTCTCCCTGCATTCTTCCGGGACAGGCGGCTCACAGTCCAGGGCAGGAAACGCACTATCCGGATACTCTGCCAGCGCCAGCCGGTAAACGACGTAACGCGCCTCATCCGGCACTGCCGCATCCGATGGAAAAAGACACTGTTTTTTGGGAAACATCGTCGGGAACAGCCGGTAGCAGAGCCCCAGATCAAGATTCAAATTCCACTCCCGGTTCAGTCTTTCAATCAGCACCGTATCCAGATGGAACTTCTTTTGGAGAAATGCAAGATCCAGAAGATAGCGGCAGCCGGACAGCCAGCGGTCGGAATACATATTGTAAACAGTCAGCAGATAATACGCTTCGGGGCGCAGGTAACGGCAAAAGGGGATCTCCGGCGCCGGCACGGTATTCTGCCAGAGTATTTCAGGATCGAAAGAGCAAGAATCTCTCAAAACATGCCAGCGCAACTCCAATGCAGGATAACCGGGTTTCATAAGAACCGGCAGGCGGAGACGCGTAAAAAAATGGTGTCTGCTGTCGGATGTTTTCCAGTCATGCCCCAGAAATTTCCGAAACACCTTTTCCACGTCCGGGCGATGAAATAAAACATCCTGTTCCTCACGGAAACAGATCGCCGGATGAGGATAGACACAATATGCAAAGTAACATCTCCTGAGAGGAATGAAAGGTGTCTCACAGACCTGAAATCCGCCGTAAACTTTCTTCAACGCGCGGGAATAACGGAAATCATACTGCGACTGCACATAAAAATCCTGTTTGAATGCAGCATACCATCTTTCAGGCAGAGTATCCGCCAGCATGTAATAAAACAACGGTGACAATCCCAGCGGCCCGGCTCTGCGGCAAAGCTCCACCTGCAACTCAGCGGACTGTTCCAGAAAAAACTTCCGGGGATCGCCGAACACCGCCATACCGAGAAAACGGAACAGAATTGATGGGAAAAGAAGCTCATCCCGCTCTTTTTCCGGCAGTCCCCGCCGTCGGGCACCCTTGATGAAAAAAGCAAAAAGGTGATTAAACCAATGCTGTACAGAGCCCTCCGCCATCCGTTTTTCTCCTCCTGAAATAAAGCCTGATTCAAAATATTCCGGAAAAAACCGTCCGGGCGCACTGTGCTAAGCTGCGAAAAAATGGT